>JAQTZV010000048.1 GCA_028687585.1 Desulfuromonadaceae bacterium
AATCCGGAGTTATCTGTCAACCTGCATGAAACAAGGCGTTACTGCATCCGAAGGGCTGCGCTTGCTGTTTCAGGGGAAATTCCCCGACTTTATGAATGTGAAAGAACAGAGTGCTGAATAGTTACTCAAAAAAGAGTAAATTCGCGCCATCGTGCTGCTTTGAAAACCACCCCCCGGAGGGGGCATAGCATTTTCTGTGTGAATGCAGCTCATTCCTGCTATGCCGTTCGGGACAGACAATGGAGCTAGAATGGGTAAGAATATGATCAGTAAATATAGGCATAAGTAACAATGTCAGTTAATTGAACTAGTGTACTTGATGGTTATATTTTCATCGGGAACACTTATGAACAGGCCCCAAAGATTTATCTCTTGATTGCATCCCAGCAAGCTTCGACAGCCCGAGTAACCAGCGCATCATCAAGCGTGATGAAACCGAGAATATGATCCCGAGCCACTGCCAGGATAGAACCGAAACCTAAATTGAATAGTATGGTTAGCGGAAGATCCTTTATCACCTGTTGTGAGACCCCATCCTCAAATAGCATACGGTCTATTTTGTGCTCGCCCTTTTTCCCCATGATATGTTCTCTGCGAATCGCCACGCCGTATGGGGAGTTGTAGAATTGTTCTATATATCTAAAATTAATAGGATTATCGATAAAGAACCGCAGCAGCACGGTTCCAATGTGAGAAAATCGCTCCCAAATCAGCCTCTCTGGGTCGTACCCCTCCAAGAGGGTGAGATAAATTTTTTCCTCCATATCCTTATAGAGGTCGGTAATGAGAACGTCCTTGTTATCGAAATAGCGATAGATGGTTCCGGTGCCGACATTTGCACGTTGAGCGATCATTGACATTGGGGCACCATGAAAACCATTTTCCACAATAAGTTTTAGAGCTGCACGAACTATCACTTCCCGCTTATCACTTATTGACATTGTCAACTCTCTTTCATATCGGTTACAGCGCACCAGTAATCATCGGTTGTTGGAATACGGCAGTGTACACGTTGAGACTATCTCTTTGTCTGATTTCAGATTCAAGCGGCTATCGCTCCCCCACAGGATGAACCGGCCCCGGCGGTGCAGGCATAGCAGTGCACACCGGTGGCAATTGAACTCCCCGGCTCGGGAGCACCACTCATCGAAGAAACATGGCGTAGTTCTTCGCCGTACCATAGGCCGGTGGCAAGATTGAAATCGCAGTCGTAAATGTAACCATCCCAAGACACAGCGACTTGAGATCGGCACATGAGTCCAGGAATGACAGCCGGATTAAATGAGGCGGTAAGCCTCTCCATATATCCCTTCAGATTGCCTGAACCCTCAAGCCACTCTCGAAAACGTCCCAAAGGCACGTTGGCCAGCATCGAAAGATCATTGAAAACGATTCCTTGCTTGCGCAGCAGATCCTGACGGAATTTCATCCGCATTTGCATCTGATTAGCTGGCAAAAAAGCCCCTGAGGGATTGGACAATAAATCAAGAGTCAACCCGCTTCCTTCCAGTCCATAACCGATCTCGTTGAGTTGTTTCAGCATGGTGAAACTCTTCTCCAAAGCCCCCTCTCCTCTTTGGGATACGAACTGACGGGGATTAAGTGAGGGAAGGGAGGCGACTATTGCCACTTGGTGTTTTTTGAGTAGTTTCGGCAACCATTCACTGCGGCCCAGCATGGCAGTCAAATTAGTACGAAACAACAACCGTGGTGCCAATTGAGCCAGGTTTTCAACGAGATAGTCAATCTGTGGTACCAATTCAGGCGCACCGCCCGTGATATCGATAACCTTGAACGGGGAGCGTCTTGCATAAGAAATTATTGCGTCCATAGTCTGCAGATCCATCACCTCACTACAGCCAGGTCCTGCCTCTTGATGACAGTGACAGCAAGAAAGATCGCAAAGGCGTCCAACATTTACCTGCAAGGTTGCAGTCAGATCGCGTTGCAGGGATAATCCGTATCTTTCCAACGTGTTCGTAAAACTTTCAATTTCTGTTAACCGGTTTTTAATTAATGCAGACATCTCAGCCATTTTCAACCTTCCTTTTTCTTTCATCCGTCATAGTGACAGTTTTTCTGCAATTTTACGCATCTGCACACCATGAACGAGCGAAGCTCCTCCTCGGATAGCAGTGACAACATGAAGCGCTTCCATCATCTCGGTAAGGTTCGACCCTTTTTCAAGGCAAGCGCGGGTATAGGCATCAATACAATACGGGCACTGAACCGTATGAGCGACAGCCAGTGCGATCAGCGCTTTTTCGCGCTCCGTCAGCTCACCCTCGGCAAAAACCGCTCCGTAATAGTCGAAGAATTTTTGTGCCAGCTCGGGAGCTTCCTTACCTATTTCGGAAAATTTATTCAAATCAGCCGGATCATAGTACGTTTCCATTATCTATCCTTTTGCACCAACAGTTTTGATATGATCCGGTCTATCAGGAACAGAATGTGGCCCAACATTTCATGAACGGTGTGCCGGAACGACGGAGCTGCTCCGGACTTCCACAGCGACACGATGCATACAGAAGAGCCGACCTCATCCGTGGCCCGGGCGTCATATATTCCTGACAGAGATATCCGCGACATGCACATTTTTTCCACCTCCCGAGCTGATTAACAGGCTCGCGCCGTCTTCTTGATAGTGAACTGCAGAAGATATTTCACTACTCTTTGCAATTCCGAAAAATTCCTGACCGAAAGAATGCGTCGTATGACATATCCGGCCCGGAAGTAGAATCTACGCACCACCTCCATCTCCAGCTCCTTCATTTCCCAATAGGTAAGGGTGTCATCATACACTGGCATACGGTCAATATCTCCACTCAGACAGCACTTTTCTCCATAATCCCGGTCAATGATGCCATTATTAACCGCCTGATCAAACAGTCGTGTTCCGCTGAAAAGTCTGGTGATACCACAGAGCGCATAATCGACACCCAGAACATTCAGAGTCCAGGAATTTTTCATAATCATCTCCCGTGTTTCGCCCGGAGCGCCGAGCATCATATAGGCCAGACTCTGGATCCCCGCTTTCCGGGTATTCTTGATTGCATCTTTAATGAACGTGACATTTGTTCCTTTGTTGAAAGTATCAAGCGTTTCCTGAAAGAATGATTCAATCCCATAAAATATGACCCGACATCCGGCTTTTTTCATCAGTTTCAGCAACGGCAGGGAAACACAATCGACCCGTGTATCACAAGCCCATTCAATTTTCAGTCCTCTATCAAGAATAAGATTACAGAGGGTCTCGGCATGGGCGCTGTCGGCTGTGAAGGAATAATCGGCAAAGACGAACTTTTTGACACCGTACCTGCTGTTAAGTTGGGCCAGTTCGTCAACAACTATCTCCGGCGGTCTGGTTCTGAATGGTTCATGAACTCCGCAGAAACTGCACCTAAACTTACACCCACGTGAAGCCTCGATAAATGCGATGGGAGGGTCTCCCATCATCAGTGTCATGATCGACCCATTCATGGCATCGTTGTAGTCCTTGAACCGTTCGATCGGAAAATGCAAGGTTGCAGGATCGATATAATGAAGTTTCAGATTTTCAACTACCTGCCCATTAACCCGGTACGCAAGCCCCTCTATCGTGGGCAGTTTATCCGGTAAACCGCTTAAGCAGGATTTTACAAGACGTGTGAATGCCTCTTCTCCCTCACCCTTAATAATGTAATCAATCGCCAGCTCATGCTGCATCATTACCTGTGACGGCATGAAGGTACACGGCCCCCCCACGACTACCTTTATTTCCGGATACTTCTGCTTTATAACTCCAGCAAGCATGCCGACATTATCGTAGCCAAGGATCAGGCTGCCGAAACCGACAATCACGGGACGATACTCAGCGATGACCTCCATAAGCGTGTCCGGATCTGCATCCAAAAACATGTCATGAATCATGACGTCAATTGCTTCTTGAGAGAGTGCTTCGGCAATATAATGAAGACCTGTAGGTTCAGCAAAATAGGAGAATGTCTGATACTTCATGACTTCGCACGATTCTATCGGCACTCTCACAAGAAGAACTTTCATTTATAAACGTACCTCTTCACGCTGGTTCCACTGATTGTGGGGCTTGAGGCTACGCCATATGAAATTATCATCAGCAACAAGCATCTTTGTGCTTCCCTTTTCCCTTCATCATTGGTTCAATAATATAGGTAAAGACTCCGGCGGCAAGGCACGCACCGACGATTGGGCCAATAACGTAGATGCTCAGGAAGCCGAGACTGTTATCAGGCAAAGCGGCTTTTTTCCAGCCGACTAGCATGGAAAACAGTCGTGGTGACAGGTCGCGTGCGGGATTAAAACCCGCTTGCGTCAATGGTGCAATGACTGAAATAAGAATCGTAACCGTCAAACCAATAAAAAGCGGTGCCAGGGCGTCATCAGGGCGACCGAGGTTGCACCCTTCGGTGAGCGAGAAAACAAGAAACGCCAGCACAAACGTGCCGATAGCTTCGGCAAGAAAGGCAGTCAGCGGGCTGACTACTGCGGCAAGGCCGGCTCCCGGATTGGGATAGAATTCTCCAAACATCTGGGCGGTCTTGACCGATTGGGGAGAGCCGCGCAGAATGTGATTGATGCTCTCAAACTGGGCAATGGAATCGGAAAACAACAGGTAGAGGATTGCGGCAGCAACAAAAGCGCCGATAAACTGGCCGCCCAGATAGGCAGGCAGTTTCCGCAAGGACATTCTTTTGGCAAATACCATGGCGATACTGATAGCGGGGTTCAGGTGGGCGCAGGATAAGTGCCGCGTAGCATAGATTGCAATCGTTACCGCAAGGCCCCAGATCATGGCAATCTGGAACAGGCCGGAGTGAGCTGAGAACAGGACGGCTACCGCCACCGAGCTGCAACCGAAAAACACCAGCAGAAAGGTGCCGATGAATTCTCCCGTAAAATCATGATACCTGCTCATACATTCTCCCTGTTATTCAACAACAAGCCCCGCCGCTGCACGTATCGCCGACAGCTTCCTTTGCCGAGGCCGGCGCACAGTCAAACGGTCCGAAATGGGTTGAGCGGTCACCGATAATTTTAAAATGACGGGCAAAACGTGTATCACCAACCATGGCAGCGCTGTTGCCACAAACCAGCATCGGCTTACCGGCGACGAAGAGATGATGATCGTCAAGCGGGAAACGGTGCGGCATATGCGGGATTGTTCCCAGATACACTGCAGCCTGACCATAATCTTCGCAAATATCCTCAAGACTGCCCAGCTTGAAGACACGAATAGTAATTGAATAAAAGTCGATCATTCCGGCCCTGGCTTCAATTTCAGGGTTGTCCAGCGAGATCTGTTTTTGGGAAATCACTCGATAATCAGGACACCCAAGCCTGTCCAGCATTCTCCTGAAATCTTCGATGTACAGTGCGCCTCCCAGACACTCTCCATACAGCACCGGATCGTTGCGCAACTCACACGGTATCCGCCTGCCACTGAATACATCGGAAAAGTAAAGCTCCCCGCCCGGCTTCAATACGCGGAAAATTTCCGCGAAGACCCTCTCCTTGTCAGGGGAAAGGTTGATAACACAGTTGGAAATGACCACATCAATAGAGTTATCCGCAATGCCGCAAGCGGCAAGATCCTCAATATATCCCCGTCTGAAATCTACATTAGACTTTTCGTAGCCAAAGCGAGCCATCTGTGAATCGACATGCCTCCGTGCCACCTCCAACTGTTCATCGGTCATATCGACACCAATGACAAAACCTTCAGAGCCGACCAGACGCGATGCAACGTACACATCACGGCCACTGCCACATCCCAGGTCAAGGACTGTACACCCGTCTATGGCCAGCGGTATGGGCGACCCGCAGCCGTAGAATTTATCAAGAATTTCATCATCAATGAGAGCAAGAACCTGACGGTGTTGAACTGGTAGATCTTCAATACTGCAGCAGGCGCTGGTCTTGAGGTCATCCTTGGAAGAAAGTATTCGGCCGTAATATTCTTTGACCTGCTCTTGAATAGTTAATGTCTCTCTCATGTCAATCCTTTTGGATATGGGCTGTCCTGCGTATTTCAGGGAGAATGCGTCACAGTCGTTGGTACGCCAAACGTCCCTAGATGGACGGAACGGTCTCCGCAAATGCGGAAATGGGGCGCAAAGCGGGTTTTGCTGAGCATGTCGGCACAATTGCCGCAAACCGGCACATGTTCGCCGGTAATAAACAGATGCTGGTCGTCAAGAATAAACCGTTCCGGCATTTCCGGTATCGTACCGAGATACTCTGCGGTCTGGCCGTAATTTTCATGAGTATCCTCAAGATTTGCCAGTTTGAAAATTCGAATAGTCATGGAATAGAAATCAATATCTTTCGCCTTGACTGCAGATTCGGGATTCTCCAACTCAAGCACTGTCTTGGACACCACCCTGTAGTCGAGGCAACCGACGCGGCACAGCATCCGTTTGAAGTCTTCGAGGTAGAGCGCGCCCCCCAAACATTCGCCATAAAACTCCGGATCGTCACGCAACTCCGGCGAAATCCGCCTGCCACTGAAAACATCAGCAAAATAAAACTCGCCACCCGGCTTCAACACTCGAAGAACTTCAGCAAAGACGCGTTCCTTATCGGGGGAAAGATTAAGTCCGCAGTTGGAAATGACCAGATCCACTGAATTATCTGCTATTCCACAGGCAGCAAGATCCTCAATGTACCCTTGACGAAAATCAACATTTGTCGTGCTGTAACCGAAACGTGCCATATGGGAATCAATATTTTTTCGCGCTACAACAAGCTGCTCTACAGTTTTGTCAATGCTGATGGCAAAACTGTCCGGATCGGCCAACTGCGAGGTGAGATACTCCTCAAATTGTTCTTCTGACATATCGATTCCGATAACATATCCCTCCGGGCCAACCAGTTGCGAAGCGAGGTACACGTCTCGTCCGGTACCACAGCCGAGATTTAATATCGTACATCCATCAACAGCCGGCGGGATCGGAGAGCCGCAGCCAAAAAACTTATCATGGATCTCATCATCAATGCGGGCAAAAGCTTGGCGCTGATACAGTGGAAACAGGTCGATACTGCAACTGACACCTGTTTTTTCAGAATTTTCCCTGAGTTGTCCCTTAATAGTAGCCGTTTCTGCCATGTGATTCTCATCTCCATATAGTGTAGTTGTCAGTACCCGGGGCGAAGCGTCACATATGAATTGCCCAACCTTCAGCAGCGCGAGCCGCTTCCATGACGCCCTCGGAAAGGCTTGGATGAGCATGGATCATGGTCGCAATGTCTTCCAGAGTGAGTTCGGCTTTTTTTGCCAACAGAATTTCATGAATGAGTTCCGTGGCTTCCGAACCGGTGATGCTGCATCCGAGAATTTCCTTCGTTGCGGGGTCAAAAAGAATTTTTACAAAGCCATCGGCTTTCTCGACTGCAACAGCCTTACCGATGCCACGATAGGGAAATACGGCCTTCTCATACGCCGTGCCGGTACTCTTCAGCATCGGCTCGTTCCTGCCGAAACTGGCAACCTGAGGTTCGCAATAGGTAGCAAAGGGGATACTATCCGGGTCAATTTTTGTTATCGTCGCATGGCCTGCCATATGCTCAACCGCAACCTCCCCTTCCTTCGAAGCAACATGGGCAAGCAGCGGAGATTTGATCAGATCGCCGATGGCATACACACCCGGCACTGCCGTTTCGTAATAGTCGCCAACCTTTACACCATCCTTTTCAAGCTGCACGCCAATTTTTTCAAGTCCCAGTCCCTCGGAATTTGGTGTTCTGCCGACCGCCACCAGTAGCTTGTCGGCCACCAGGGTCTCCCGAGTCCCGTCCGGTCCCTCCAGGGTTATTTTCAGCGCCTCTTTGCTTTTATCGCACGAAAGTGCTTTCGTCGACGTTTTGATTTTCACGCCCTGCTTTATAAACGATTTGGCAACCAGCTCAGATGCTTCAGGATCCTCCTGTGGAAGGATGCGAGACAACATCTCGACCAATGTCACTTCAACACCGAAGGCGCTGAAGATATAAGAAAATTCGACTCCAATCGCACCCGCCCCAAGAATGACAATGCGCTTTGGCAACGATTCCAGCATGAGGGCACCGGTCGATGAAATGACCTGCTTTTCATCGAATTCAAAACCGCGAATTTCCGCAGGGCGTGAACCGGTTGCTATCAGCACATTCTTCCCGGTAATGGCACTCTGGCCATTGATGGCAATGGTGTGTGCTGTCGTAAATGATGCACTCCCCTCGATATAATCGATCTTGTTTTTTTTCATCAGGAACTGTACGCCTTTTGACAGCTGGTTAGCCGCAGAACGGGATTTCAGGAAAACCTTTTTGTAGTTGAGTCCCGATTTATCGACGCTGACGCCCATGGCTGTCAGCATGTCGGCTTCATGAAAGATGCGCGCCTGGTCGATAAGAGCTTTGGATGGGATACATCCGACATTGAGGCAGACTCCGCCCGGCTTGTCACGCTCGACCACGGCGACCTTCATTCCAAGTTGCGTCGCTCTGATGGCAGCAACATATCCTCCAGGACCTGCGCCTAGTACAATCAGATCATAATCGAAACTTTTACTCATTTTTTTCTCCTCCGTCTCAAATGAATGGCTTACTATTTTTGATGAGTGTCCTGGGCGCAATCGGTGCACTCTTTGTCTTCATACTTCAGATGAACATTACAGAAAGGACATATGATCGGTTTTACCCCGCACGATGCCGGTATCTTGTTTTCACAGTTGTGACACACTTGGGGTTTTGTTACGACTACCGGTCGACAGCACATTGTTGTTTCCTCCTTCAACCGTTTAATACATGCATCTTCGTTTGCAGTTGGTGCAGGTTCTCACAAAGGTGATGTTCGACAACATCTGCCACACATTGCGCGGTATCCGGGAGGCATTGAACAGGTTCAACTCCTTGATGATTGCGCTGCGCACATACACATCAGCATGTGTCTGAAAGTCACCACCGACACTGGTGTCATACGAGTTCAGGGCACTAATCAGTCCCAGCACACCTGCTCCAACGAGATCCTTGTAGACAATGTAGTTGCCTGCCAGCTTCACGTATTTTTCCGCAACGAGATTGATATAGCGCAGATTGTTCTTAATGATCGGAACAATGGTTGCGGTTTCTCTGCTGACGCCGTACGCCCGGATCAGTTCTGTTTCTCTTTCTTTGGATATGTAATTATCCTTGATATATTTCTCAGGTGACGTCCGTATACAGATATTTTTTTTTGTGGAGCTTCGATAACACATATATCTGTCCTGTAGTCAGCCGACCATGTGCCCTTGTACTGCCGCACCTGCCTGCATTGTCTTGAATATTTCGGTGGTTTCAGGCCCATATCCCAATAAAACCAGCGGCGGTATGGCGTCACTCTGTTTCCAGGTAAAGCGCGGATGGGCGACTATCATATCGATCCGATGCTTTACCTCATCCTCCGGCACCTTGCCGGGAAGCAGCGCTGACTTAACTCCCTTACGATCGGTATAGTAAAAATAAATTACCGCATCGAAAGTTCCTGCAAGCTTGAATGTCTCGGCAAACTCTTCTCTGGTTTCCCCGGGAAAACCGAAAATAACATGTGTTTCAATATACAGATGCGGATGGTTTTCTTTTATTTCTTTCGCAACCGCCATCACTCTTACAGAGTCATACCGCCGATTCATGAGAGAAATAATACGGTCGGACGCCGCCTGCACAGGAATGTTCATAAAATCGATTTTGTCGAATACCGACGGCTCTATGTTCGGATACAGACCAAGGAATTTTCCCGGCTCGATGTAATTAACCAGCAGCCGTATTTCGTATTTATTCAGCTCAGAAAACAGCTGCGCCAGATCGACGTTGATATCGGCGCCATAACTGCCACAATCATCTCCCAGCAGCATAAAACGCCTGAAACCGAGTTGCAGTCCACGCTCCACCTCGTTAATGACTTCCGCAATGGTTTTGCTTTCCACATATCCTTTGGTTTTTTTGATGGCGCAGTAGCTGCAATTGTTTGTGCACCCCTGGCAGATCTGAATGTAGTATGAGTCGACAAAACCATACTCACTGTTGATAAAATTATCATCCAGCGAGCCGCCTGATATTGTATTCACTTTTATCTCAGCATCAAACAGCTCATCAAACTTCTCCAGCTCTTTGCTACCAATGAGCGTCACTTTACTCAGGTCGAACAGGTCAGGATTAATCTTTGGCAGACAGCCACAGACTACAATCTTCTTTTCTCCGGAGTACTTTTGAATGTACTGATCAACTATTGATATTGACTCATCCTCACGCCCCTGATCAAACCCACAGGTCGTAATGACAATACAATCCGACTCCTCCGGCAGGCGTACAATATGGAAGTTGTTTTCCATAAAAAAATTGGAAAGTTGAGTCGTTAAATAACCATTGTTGTCACAAAGCTTGAAGGTAGTGCAGAGGAAAATCTTATTCATAGTCGATCCTTTATTTCTCATTTACCAATAATTACCGTACAGACTAAAACGTTACTCTGGATGACCATCGACACCTTATGCCATTGTCATGTAACCCCAAACCCAAACATTCGTTATCTGACAGACAGGTAGACCTTTTCACTTCACCACTACGCCACTTATTAATTAAATTAGGCTGACAGATAAATGGTCGACTCATTGAAATATAGTCAGTTGCTCCGCTACTCAAAAGACGTTGAGCAGTTTCATAACTCCTGATTCCACCCACAAGAATAACCGGTATCCCCAGATGTTTTCTAAAGGCACGCGCATCTTCCTCAAAGTATGCTTCATCTTTTTCATCAATAATGCCGGTTCTTGCAGATTTTAAATGACCAGATTCGCGCGTACCGCCACTTATTTCAATTGCATCCACCCCGGCATTTTCCAATATCTTTGCTATTTCGAGGGATTCATCCAATTCGAGGCCATTCTCAAGATAATCTCGAGAGTTCAATTTCAACAGGATTGGATACAACGGGCCAACAACTTTTCTTGTACGCCGGACTATCTCCACGAGAGGAAAAGCTCTGAAGACAACATCGCCTCCATACCCATCAATTCTGTTATTGTACGCTCTGGATAGAAACTGATTCAGCAGATAACCGTGAGCCGCGTGGAGCTGTATTCCGTCAAATCCGGCTTTCATTGATCTTTCTGCAGCAATTACAAATGAAGCAACAACTCTTTCGATTTCTCCAGGAGTCAACACTTTCACAGGATAAGATACAAACGTACCCTTATTTGATACGGAACTTGGCACATGCCCCGAAAGTTTAGGGTCTCCATAAATTCCGGAGTGAGACAGTTGTATAATAATTTTCCCATCATGTTCGTGTATCGCATCTGTAAGCAGCTTCAGCCCGGGAATAACGGAATCTCTATCAATAGCTAGTTGTTGGGGTCCGGCCTTACCATTTTTCTGTACGTACGCATGACCCGTGATAATTAACCCAACACCACCACGAGCGAGTTCAACCAGCAAATCGACAAGTCTCTGTGAACATGTTCCGTTACTGTGGCCCAAACCTGTCCAGGTAGCTGAACGAACAAAACGATTATTGAGTTTCATTCCGTTTATTTCTGATATTTCGAAAAGATCTCGCATGACAAACCTTTATAAATACTTGGCCAAAGAACTACATCAACGATGCAAGGATCCGTATTTTGTTTCGATGAAATCACAGATACCGACTCCGTCATTTATGTCATAAAGCGGTACATCTAAATCTAAATTTTCGTTTGAAGCCACGGCTATTAGAGTTTCATCGTATAGTTCACCCCGGCAGAGGAGCGTTGCACTTCGCTCTTTTCTATGGACTTCAATCTTTGGCAGGGAATTCTTTTTGAATCCTTCCGTCAGAACAATATCTACATCGTTGAAATATTCGCCCAGCAACTCATACACAGACGGCTCTCCAGAGACATTATTCAATTTGACCATTGCTAACTTGGCTTCCGAACTGATCATCATGGTATCAGCACCTGCCTGAGTGAGACGCCAGGAATCCTTTCCTTCATGATCAATATCGAATCGATGTGCATCATGCTTTATGACACCGACTCGATGCCCACGACGCTTCAATTCAGCAATAAGTTTTTCGAGGAGTGTCGTCTTACCAGTACCGCTCTTCGCGACAATCGATATCACTGTTTTATTCATAATATTTTCCTTTTTCCGCATCGTATTCCGCAGGCGTATTCAGATTTATAAATGAATAGGGCGATTCAACAACGGATTTTAAATCTTCTTCACCGACATCCTTGACGGTTATCAGTGGGTATAGGTCGTAGACGCAGTAATTTCCAACCTCCAACATACTCTTTATAGGGACAAGACAGCTTTTTGCATAAGCGGCAAAGAGTGGTTCATAACCGTGCGCGAGTTTCGGAACGACTGCATCACTATCGCCGACAAGGGGACATATATGGCTGATAACCTTACTGCTCGGATATGGAAGATCACAGGAGGAAACGAAGATATAATTAGTTTCCGCATAGAAAAGTCCCGTGTAAAGGCCACCAAGCGAGCTTCCCGGAAAAAGATCAGCGTAGGTCGGCACGTGGTAATTTGCAAACCGCTCCTCACGATCTCCGATAAGCAAAATACGGGAAAAATTTTCACTAAACACACTAAATATCTTATCGAACATGGTCTTGCCGTCAATTTCAAGAAAAGCCTTGTCCCTGCCCATACGGCGGCTTTTACCGCCAACCAGGATGACTCCTGTCACGTCGCTATCTACCATTGGCATGCAGATTTCCGAAGATCTTCATTAGTATCCTTCTCTCCTGTACGCACCACTTTTACCGCCTTCCTTATAAAGAAGGACGACTTCACCAATAACAATGCCCTTATCTGTCCCCTTGCACATATCGTAAATAGCAAGTGCGGCAACGGATGCAGACACCATCGCTTCCATTTCGACACCTGTTCGCTCGAACGCTTTAACAGTACTTTCAACAACTATCATTCCGCTTTCCAGATCCGTGCTAAAGTTGACAGAGACTGCATGGATTGCCAATGGGTGGGACAACGGGATAAGTTCAGGTGTCTTCTTTGCGGCCATAATCCCTGCTAGCCTTGCAACTCCCAGTACATCACCCTTCGCCGTATTTCCGGTCAATATTTTTTCAAGAGTATTCCTCTGCATAATTACTTTTGCAGAGGCTACAGCTGTTCGCATGGTTGGCTGTTTGCCACTTACATCGACCATGATCGCACGTCCTGCTTCATCAAAATGATTAAACGGCATCACGTCTCCTGCAATATTTAAAAATATGTTGCACCACTACTATTACGTATCAGTATCGACACGACAGCACCAACAAAAGTGTTATGTGGTAAAAAAGGTCTTCGTCAGGGCAATAAGTCGGATATTCAATTGAGATTGCAGGCATAAACATTTTCTCCCCAATGACGATTGTAATGCAGTGCTATTGAGTGAATGACTCAGCTGGTACTTCTCTGACACAATTGAGTCTGGCCAATAGAATGAGAATGAAGCCGACAACGGTTGCAGCAAAGATATTACCAGTAGCTCCGGCAATCGTTCCGATAGCGAGAGTAACAAATAGTTCTTGCCGCGAGTCAATGACATCCTGCATCAACATTCCATGTTCAATTCCGATGAAAACAAGCATTGTTCCAAGAATCGAAGGAGGAAGCAGCACAAAAAGCTCGGTAGCCGATTTTCCGAACAAAACCCCGACAAGAACAAAGCAGGAGCCGATGATCACTCCCATTGCCCCGCTGCGTGCCCCAAAGCGGTAATGGGCGGTCATGCCGCCGGCACCGTGGCAGAGAGGTGCCGCACCAATCAGACCCGCGATAATATTGGTAATGCCAAGGGAAAGGGAAAGCCTGCCCGGCGTCACCCTGACTGCGCATGGCCCGAAGTACGTTTGGGCGGTATCGACAGTGGCAACTATGGAGTTGCCGAAGGTCAAAGGGATTTGGGGCAGGACGAGGAGAAAAAGGGCTGCGGTGAAATCGTGTGCCGTAGGAAAAGAAACCGAGATTGTAGTTGGTGCAAACGCAAGGTTTTGGAGTGCGTTTAAAGAACCGAAAAAGAAACCTGAGATTACGCCAAATACGAGAAGGACAAGCGCTGCGGGGATTCTGCGACTGGCAGAAAAGATAGCAAGAAAAGCGCCGCCTGCAATCCCAAAAAGAAGCCCGACTGGAATATCTGCACCAACCACATGGAGGACCGCTACTTCACCTCCCCGCAAGAATTGCGGGTCGAGAATCATCTTGATACCGTTAGTCACAAGAAGCACCCCGACACCAAGCTGAATTCCCCTGACTATCGGGCGAGTAAATACTCTGGAAAGAAAATTTGACATGCCGGTAATGCAGAGCATAAGAAGAATTCCCCCCATTAAAATGCCGGCAGCAGCAATTACGCTTGGCGAGAGCCCGCTAGCAATAGCTATAATTGAAACAGCCTTCAATGGTTGGACTGAAACCGGCACCCGGAATACCAGACCGCTCGTGATATATAATAGCCCTACCAGCAGCAGAACCGCAGTTGGGTTCATGCCGTTCTTCACTATAAGGAGAATTACAAGTGGAACCATGACGCCTAAATCCGCCACGGAACCGGCAATCTCATGAAATGTAAAGCGTAAACCAGACCTTTCCATATCAATTTTCCTTTCCCAGAGACACAGAAATATAAAAAAAATTACTAGTTCAAAATTTCTATAATTTTAATCGCATCACCCGGCTTAATTGCGCCACCCTGCAAAACTTTTGTGAAGATACCTTCTTTGGGCATAACACAATCTCCTGCCTGATAATAAATTGCGCACCGTGTATGGCACTCCTTGCCTATCTGAGTAACCTCCATGAGAGTTTCTCCAACTTTTAATCGAGTACCGATTGGCAAACTGGGGAGATCTACTCCGGAAGTTGTAATGTTTTCCGCAAAATCGCCAGCCGTAACTGATAGTCCTAAACGCTGCATTTTTTCTATGCTTTCCTGCGCAAGGAGACTAATCTGGCGATGCCAATCTCCTGCATGTCCGTCTCCTTCTATGCCGTGGTTTTGCAGGACATTGACATGATCTACCGGGGTTTTACGCTCACCTTTATTTTTACTTACGCTGACTGCTATTACGCTGCTTGCCATTGGCATTCTCCTTTAAACCGTTATAAACGACTACTTAGTTACCAAAACCAGTGAGAACAAATCCCGACATTACATCTCTCGGCATTGACAACTTCAGCACTACCCGCCGATCTGGGACATATTAAACAGATGATTATCGGCTTCACCCGACATCAACGCATGTCTATGAGGTTTCATTTTTGCAACTTTGAGAAGCGCTTCTTGCAGGCTTGCGTCATCGCCATTTTCAAGATACGGCTTCAAACTCATTTTCCCATCATCAAAGAGACAGCTCTTGACAGTTCCGGAGGAAGTTACCCGAATCCGGTTACAGTCTTGACAAAAGTGACTGGAAATAGGAGTAATAAAACCAATTTTCCCGACAGCACCCTGTATCTGATAATTGACAGCAGGACCATCAAGGGCTTCATAAGTGACCTTGGTCAATTGATACTGTTCAGAAAGCCTTGAAATCAATTCGTCCCCGGGAACCATCAGCGATTGCCAGTTTTTTTCTTTCAACGTCGGCATATACTCGATAAAGCGTACATTGAATGGCTTGTTGATGGTCAGAGCCGCAAAATCTAGAACTTCATCGTCGTTGACCCCGCGCATTACTACCATGTTAATCTTCAGATGCTTAAATCCTGTCTGTTCGGCAGCTGCTATTCCTGCAAATACCCTGTTCAGGTCACCTCCCCGGGTAATTCGGAAAAACACCTCCGGGCGCAAGGAATCAAGACTGATGTTGACGCTTTCAACCCCTGCACTCCTTAATTCCCCGGCCATTTCTCCAAGAAACACACCGTTTGTGGTCAATACGAGTTTCTTTAAGCCGGGGATTTGTTTCAAGCCAGCCAGAAATCCAATGATCCCATTTCGGACTAACGGCTCTCCTCCAGTAATCCGGATCTTCTCAACTCCAATGGCTACAGAAGCCTCAGCGATCCGGTGAAATTGCTCATAGCTCAGAATATCCTTGTGTGCATGCTTCTTCACGCCTTGTGCCGGCATGCAATAGCTGCAGCGAAGATTACAGAGGTCGGTTACCGACAACCGCAGATAATTTATTTTTCTTCCATAGGTATCTATGTTTGTCATACTGGCCTCATCTCAAATTCTCTGTTTAATAGATTCACGTTTATCTCTGTTCCCGGATTAATCGTTTCCCCCGGAGCAACTTCAATAATTCCATTTGCCTGCAACATGATGCCAAGGTTTGAAGAGTTTTGATCACCGGTGGTTTCGACAACGTACATGCCATCATTCAAAGTGACTTTGGAAAATACGAGATGGGGACGATCCCCCTTGTTACGGACGTGATCCGTAATGGTAGCTTTGACAACCGGCCTGAAGATGCGCACATGACTCATCATTTTCAGCAGCGCCGGTCGAACAAACAGCTCAAATGCAATCATGGTGGAGACCGGATTACCCGGAAGAGCAAAAATCATTTTGCCGTTCAATATAGCGAACGCGAAGGGTTTCCCCGGCTTCATGTTGACCTTCCAGAATAGGATCTCCCCGCCCAGTTCCTGAATCACCTCTTTGACGTAGTCTCTATCCCCAGCCGACACACCGCCCGAGATAATGACCACATCCGCATTAAGTCCATCAAATATTTTCTCGCGAGTCGATTCCCGGTTGTCCTTGGCAATACCAAGCATCACAGGCCTGGCCCCCGCCTCGATGATCTGGGCGGCTATACTGTAGCTATTGCTGTTGATCTTTGCCGTAGCGACTGGGGTGGCGCCTGCTTCAACCAGTTCGTCTCCCGTGGCAATCACCGCAACACTGGGGATGCGATATACCGGTAGATGCAACCTGCCCATGGTCACAAGCATGCCGATCTCCTGAGGCCCGAGAATAGTGCCCGAAGCGATGACCAGATCGCCTTTACTGGTATTCTCCCCCTTCTTTCTTATGTGCAAGCCCGGCCTGACCTCTCCTTTCAGTCTAATACCATCCTTTACCTCTTCAACATCTTCAATCGGCACAACAGTATCGCATCCGGGAGGCACGTGAGCACCGGTCATTATTTTTACAGCTTCTCCGGGAACAACCGGAACGATACGCTCCATTCCGGCCGGGAGAAAATCCGTCACCTTCAGATAGTTTCCATGTAACGACTCATGGGAAAATGCGTAACCGTCCATGGCTGAATTATCGGCGGAAGGCAAGTCCCACGGGGAATGAATATCTGAGATGATAATCCTGCCCAATGCCTGCAGTAACGGGACTTCTTCTGTTTCAATTATAGACGTTTGCTGTAAAATCAGAGACTGTGCTTCTGCTATATTGATCATGGTTTCGTTGCCTCGTTATCTGTTAATTCGTAAAGTGGCTTATGCTGCTCAAACGTTTGCCGGTAAAGCTCGTCAACCGACTTTCGCATTCCTTTTTCCTGTTTCTCGAACAGACTCATCAACTCGCGCGCTGTTTCAGTAATAACTGCCCCGCCGCCGACAGCTCCTCCTCGTGATCTGATCACCAGATTCATGCCGATAATTTTTTCCATCAGGTAAATCGCCCCCCTGATCTTCCGGTACGACACCCCTGTTTCTTCTGCAGCCCTTGTAATCGAGCCATGGCGATCAATGGATTTGAGAATGTTGTAACGGCCTTCACCAAAAAACGGTCTGCCGTTAAGTTCCAGCCAAACCTTTGATCGAACAGCCAAATCCTTATCGATGAGTATTTTCGCTAGCTTCATGGCTCGAAAGTACCTGCTGTCTGTTAGTATAGAGCTTGACGATCCTTCTGTTTCGGCCTGATTAAATCAACGGCGGCAGATAAACCTTGGCACGACAGTCCTTGATGGCTTTTTTCCCAAGATAGTTGAGCCCCTCGATCAGCGTTGGCATCTTTTCCAGAGGAATCCCGATGAACATCATATCCTCTCCAAGATCCGAAATGGCCCTGCAGCCATAGCAGCCGAGCGATGTGTTCATCTCACCGGTCGTGTACGGAAAAAGTGTTGTCTCCACGCATTGGGCGTTATAAGAGCTCATTTGAAACGTTGACCGCTGGCCGGTGTAATAGGTTGATGCCATACAGAGCCACATCATAGTTTCCGGCGGCGCCATGACCGCGATGACATCGGGCTTCATAACCGCTTTATCCAGAGGCGTCAGCAGTGTGGCACACATGGACTCCTCTGGCAGCGCCGGCCGTTCACGCACCATCTTTTCTGCGGCTTCCCTGGTAGCCAGCTTGCCCAACTGGACATATATTTCACCCGTCGCCAGCTTGCGCGGAACTTTACCCAGACCCAATATTGAAGCGCCATCGGGACAGGAATGGGAGGATGCCGGCATCAAGGTACTCAGCCCACGGCGGGCCATGATGAGCGCCTGACAGTAGCGTAGCCGCACGCTGGGCAGAGGGATATGGGGAAGCGGCTCTCCCTTGCGGATCAAAGAGATTGCAACCGGCTTGGACCTCAATTTCAAGATATTCTCCAGCGTTTCGGCATAGCCCGCATAAGTCCTGACAGCATCGTCAGCCAACGGTTCAAATGGTGTGAGGTTTTCATCATCGATATACCGTTTGAGTGGCGCATTCTGACTGACCAGAATCGCCCCCTGCGGGCATTTGCCGGCGCAGGTCATACACGCGCAGCACTCTTCCGCATTAGTAACCTGCGGAACCTCTTTAGCGGCGTAATCTCCTGAAACCAAGACTTCTTTTGGACACAGCTGCACACAGAGATCACAGCCGACACACTTGTCTTTATCAAAATCTATTCTAACCATCGATTTTGGTCCTCGGATCGTGGGACGTATTTGGAGGAGTGGATGTTCCCAGCCCCAATTTACGAATTAAGTTCAGTGTTCTTACCGGTACTATAATTTCAGGCTGGAACCGACTCGTGAATTCCGTTGCATTGATGACGGCGATGATATGCCCCAGGTCTTCCATGTAATCCACGTCGAACAGTGCTTCAAACAGTGCTGTGGGAATGTTTTTCCCTTTAGAGACATGAATCAGGGCATCAAGGGCGGAGTACCCCTCGGTATTGTAAAAAACTCCGGTAAAATCAACGCCCGCCGTCCTCGTGACTCCGACCAGAGATACGCCGGCAGCCTGGCACGGAGCCAGAACCATTGCACCTGTACTTGATGTCTCATCATGTTGTCTGAGCCATTCGAAAGAACGGGTAACAAGATCAGGTGTGATGCAGGGAAGGTCTCCACCAATACAGATGACCGAATCGTATCCCAGTCCGAACAACTGCCGATAGCTGTCGTTGAAATGCTCATCGAAATTTTTCCCCCGGTCGCAGATGTACTGTATTCCATCATCAGGAAACTCATTGTCGAACATTGCCGTGATCCTGGGTATTTCACTTTCGGGTGATGAGGATATATACATATCAAACTCTCCACCGGCTGCGTCCCTCCGGCACTTAGCCAGTGCATGCAACCCAACCGCTGCCGTATCAAGTACCATGGCACGATATAGGTCCGAAGCCTCTACAGGAGTAAGTGCCCCGCCATTTTCCTCCATAAGTCGGGTCTTGGTTACACCCGGTTCCGGATATTTGGTGAACAGCACCAATGCATGTCTTTTTGTTTTCATATTTCCTCCTCAAGCGTTAGTTCGTTGTGTCAAACTTCTTGACGTGATTTCTTGATTTTAAGCTTTATTTTCAATGTATTACCAATCTAAGTCTTGCCTCCCCCCATGATTCTGGTTAAGAATACTCGTTATGGGGGTGCCAACTCATGTCATACCTATCCAAAACTGCCCGGTTCGTTATTTGGATTTGTTCTAAGTTCACAAAGACCGAGATTGAACAGATTGTCGTCGGGTTGTCAGATGTCCTTGAAAATCGTAATCCTGAAGTCAAGCCGAAGGACGATTTCAAAGAGAAGCATCCGAACTACAGAAACTTCGTTGTCGATCCCGAACCACCGCTGACCGAGTCGCCGAAGTTTAAAAAAAAGACCTCCGTCAGAAAGACTACCAGCAACTTCTGATTGAGTACGAAGCCCTTCACGGAAAGCCTCTTGCCCCGGTCAAGCTTCGGGCTGGTTCATCACCGGTTCCGGTGCATACTGTCTGCCCCTGCTGTGGTGCGCCACACACCTACCTCTACTTCAACGACGGAAAGAAACGAACCCAGATTCTCTGCAAGGTGTGCTCTCATCTCTTTCAGATGCATCAACGTTTCAGATCCAGCAAAAAGTCAAAACTCTTCTGTCCCTACTGCGGTTTGGCGCTCTTCCGTTGGAAGTCACAAAAGGAAGTGACCATCCACAAGTGTTCAAACGATAACTGCCCTCATCGTGTCCAAGCACTTGCCAAACTCAATAAAGCCGAGCGAGAACTGATGAAAAAGAAAAGTTCTCAGTTCAAAATTAACTATCAGTACCGGGAATATCACTACAAGCCAGAAGAATTGGAACTCTCTTCACCGGACAAACCGCCGGTCGAATTGGCAAAGATCCATAACAGTGAGAATGTCCTCGGGTTGATTCTGACCTTCTATGTTTCGTTTGCCGTTCCGGCCAGAAAAACAGCGCAAATCCTGCGCGATGTCTTTTGTATCAAAGTTTCCCATCAAACCGTTCTCAACTACGCTGCCGGTGCCGCCTGGTACTGTCATCGGTTCAATCTCAAGCACAAAGGACACATTGATGATATCTCTGCCGGTGATGAGACCTACATCAAAATCTTGGGCAAGCATCAGTACGTCTGGTTCTTTATCTCAGCCAAGAATCTGAAGATTACTGCGTATCATATAGCCGACAACAGAGGCACACAACCTGCCGTTATCGCTATGAACGAAGCCATCAGGACGGCTTCTGACGATCAGAAAATTACCCTCGTTACAGACGGAAATCCTTCGTATCCGGCCGGCATTCATTTCATCAACGCTCAAGTAGATGATTCAGCAACGATTCAACACAAAAAGGTGATCGGGCTACAAAACCTTGATGCCGAGTCGGAAGAGTATAGATCATACAAACAACTCATTGAACGCCTCAACAGAACCTACAAGTATCACGTACGGCCAGCAGCAGGATTCAACTGCACAAACGGGGCAGTGTCTTTAACTACCCTGTTTGTCACTCACTACAATTTTCTCAGACCTCACATGTCGCTCCAGTATCAGCCACCGATCCCGATGCTGGAATTGAAAAAACTACCAACCATTCAGGCCAGGTGGACCAAAATCCTCTCGCTAGCTGCCTGAATTCCCGTTTTCAAAGAACAACTTGGTGTTTGTTTCAGCCTTGCCGACAATCTCCCGTGTCTGGCCACAGAGTGGCTTGTCCAGAATTCCTATCAAGCAAACACAAAACCAAGAAGCCACTGTGTGGACAGGCACGGGAAGGCTTCTCTTGAAAAGAAATAATCACTTTCGGGTGTGTTTCATTTTAACATCCCGGTCTTTCATGAAACTTTTGACACTATC
>JAQTZV010000059.1 GCA_028687585.1 Desulfuromonadaceae bacterium
AATAAAGTGCTATTCAATAACAGGTGACAATAGAATTACAAGACTGATATTTTAAGTCGTTTTTATATAAATACCGGGGAGTTAGGCCACGATCTCAGTCATATATAACGCTGCTTGCTATGTTGCTTTTCAATAATTCTGAAGCGTAACCAATCGAAAAGTGACTATTCAAAAAGGCTTACGACCTGCCCGAAAAGACCGGCAGGTCAAAGCCATGGCCGTTGTCAGGAGCGCTACGGTTACTTGACCGTCAATTCTTCGGCCGTTATCTTACCGCTTCTGATCTCCAGGGGACCGGTCATGGCACCGGTCAGCCTGACCGACTTGTTACTTGACGCATTGAGGGCTCCGGCCCCGGCCAGCAGCTTTATCAGCGCGCCCGTTGTTGCGGCATCATATGCATCCTTCACTGTCGCATAGCCGGTCGTGCCGATTTCCGCAGTTGCCGTAACCGCCGGGTTGAACGTGGCCGTCACGTCCCGGGAGGTGCTCATGGTCACGGTGCATTCCGGCTCCATGCCGGTACAGTCCCCTGACCAGCCGCCGAAGGTCGAAGAACCCGACAGGGTGGCGATGAGTTTGACATCACCGCCGAAAGCAGCGCCGCAGCCGGCGGTTTCCCCTTGTGTGCAGGAAATGCCGGCCGTGGGAAACTAGGGACACTCCCCATATTTCTGTGGGAAACTAGGGGAAACTAGGGACACTCCCCATATTTCTGTTGCTAATGTGAAAATCGGACGGTACTATCTTACCCATGCCAAGAATAGCCCGCATCATAGCGCCCGGCTACCCGCATCACATCACGCAACGTGGCAACAACCGCGCTACGGTATTCTTTGATGATGAGGACCGACAGACATATTTGAAGTTGCTGGCAGGTTACACTCAGAAGCATCATGTACAGATCTGGGCCTATTGCCTGATGAACAACCATATTCATCTGCTCGCCGTGCCCGAGACGGAAAACTCCTTGTCGCGCGGTATCGGCCTTGCAAACCAGATGTATACCCAGTATCTCAATCGAAAGCTAAATCAGTCAGGTCGGATCTGGCAAAATCGGTTTTTTTCTTGTGTAGTCGAAAATGAGCAATATCTTTGGGCAGTCGCACGCTACATCGAGCGTAACCCTATTAAGGCAGGACTTGCTACGAATGTTGAAGGATATCGGTGGTCCAGCGCAAAAGCCCATGTGTCAGGCGCACATGACCCACTGCTGGCGGCAGATTCCTGGCTTTCACCGCAGGAACGCAAAACGTATCGGGAATTTGTGGTCTTTGAAGATGAAGAAACGGATAGCGCCATCCGCAAGGCCACTAACTCCGGACGGCCTTTTGGATCGGAGTCCTTCGTTGACATGTTGGAATTCAGGTTAAATCAGGTACTCAAACCAAAGAAACCTGGACGTCCTAAAAAGAAAACCGGGGAGTGTCCCTAGTTTTTAAACAACGAGAACGCAAATTGAGCCGCTAGTTGCGAATATTGAGGTATTGGTTCAAGAGCGTCTACATCACGCTGAAGCTTGAAAAAGGGCTAACCATCGGGTGGTGCGGTCAATACCGCACACCCACAGCCCCGAAATATGAAAAAGACTATGGCCTGACCTGATAATAAACGCCCCTTAAACACGATCTGAGAGCTATGCCCAAGAAACTGTCTATAGAAGACGTCCGGATGATTGTGGAACCCAAAGGCGGCATTGTCCTTTCGGATACATATGTTGATTCCGGGACTAAGATGCTAATACGATGCAAAGAAGGTCATGAATTTGAAATGGACCTCGAACATATCAAGAGGGGACAATGGTGCACAAAATGCTCTGGATTCCTCACAAAGGCTGAAATATACCAAGAACTTGAGGCTATTGCTAAGCAGCATGGCGGACGGGTGGTAAGCAAAGAATATAGGAGCGGAAGAGAAAAAATGGAGTTCGAGTGTGCTAAAGGGCACCGATTTTTATCCAGACCAGTGCATGTAAGGCTTTCAAAAAGTTGGTGCAAAATCTGTTCATATATTATGCGTTCACTGACGGAAAATGAAAAATCTGAACGGTTCATGGAATTGCAGAAGATAGCCGAATCTAGAGGTGGACGCCTGCTCTCCACCGAATACTTGGGCGCAGAGAACAAGCATCATTGGCAGTGTGCAGAAGGACACAAATGGTGGAGCAAATCTGACAGCGTTAAAAATAGCGGGTCTTGGTGTGAGAAATGTGCAGGAAAGGCACCGTTCACGATTGAGGAATTACAGGTTTTTGCTTCCAGCAAGGGCGGGGCATTTCTCTCAAAACAATATGTAGGCGGCCGCAAGAACCATCTTTGGCGTTGCCCCGAGGGACATAAGTGGTTCGCCACGCCATCGAATATGATTAAAAAGAATGGCTCTTGGTGTCCTGTCTGCCAGTCTGGGGCAAGTGAACGTCTGTGTCGGCAGTACTTCGAGGTTCTGTTTGGTACCGAATTTAAGAAAAAACGCCCGAAGTGGTTGAAAACTGATACCAATTCTAGACTAGAGTTGGACGGCTATTCAGAAAAACTGGGCATCGCATTTGAATATCAAGGACATCAGCATTTCAGATCAGTTCTCTTGCGCAAAAACCATACTACCGATTTGGATTCCCAAAAAGATCGTGATCAGCTTAAGCGAGAACGGTGCGGAAACGAAGGTGTGACTCTAATAGAAGTCCCATATACCGAGACAGGAAATATGGAAGACTTCATCAGAACTGAATGCCGCAGGCTCAACATCGATATCTCAAGAAAAGAGCCGGTCACGAATAATGAGCTTCAACCCGCATACCTTAAACACTCAACAGCCTTTAAGGAATTTGCAAAGCTTGTCCATGAGAAGAATGGAAAGGTATTACCAGGACAAGCCTATACATTTGTGAAAACTCCCATTAAAGTTGAATGCGGTACTTGCGGCCATCAATGGGCTATTAACTTGGGCAACCTAAGATTGAATAAGTGGTGTCCCGTTTGCGGTATTAAACGTCGTGCAGAAGCGCGGAGGCGAAAAGGCTAATTTCCAACCAGAAAGTTAGACCCGCCAAAAACAAAGACGGCGGGTCAACTTCATGCCCGTTAGGTCAATAAAGGATAATAATCATGTTTAATCGTATCTGTGTGCCACCAAAAGAGCCGGGGGGCCAATAAGGGGACAGGCTGATTATTGAGATATAAGCCATGAGGCAATAAACAGCCTGTTTGAATGCATAAGTAAGAGTTGAAGTGGAAGCCTCCAGTGGTATTGAATAGCTTGTATGAGCAAGCGGTCGGACCGGCAATGCCGTCCGGAATCAACGTTTCACCCATCAGAAAACGACTGAAGAATGAGCATTAAGCCGCGAGTAGCTCTTTCAAAACATCCGGTTTTTTTATGGCAATAGTGATGAGTGACTTTGCTGCTCCCGACGGCGCACGACGCCCCTGCTCCCACTCCTGGAGGGTGCGGAGCGACACACCGAGCAACTTGGCAAACTCGCTCTGAGAGAGACCTATCCTGAGACGGGACGCAGCCAGAGGAGAAACTTCTACGGTAGACACTCGCCCGACCCTGCCAGCCTTGAGGTCCCGCACTGCCTGGAGCAGTTCTTCGCCGATGTTGCGCTTTGCATCACGTTCGAGCAATTCTTTTTCATCGAGTGGCATGTTCCATCTCCTCTTTAAGGGCTTTGAGAATGTGACCGGGAATACTGTCAACTGCACTCTTGGCATAAATCAGAAGTAACCAAATTTGCCCGGCCTCTGTTCGGGCAAAATAGAGAACCCTGACACCGCCGCTCTTGCCGGTTCCCCGACGGCTCCAGCGAATCTTGCGAACCCCGCCGGAACCACGCACCACGTCGCCCATATCGGAATTGGCGGCAAGATATTCCTGAAAGACTCCGTACTCGGTATCTGTCAGATAATCATGTACCTGTTTCGTAAACAGTGGCGATTCGACAAAAGTGACCATGAACCGATTATACGGCAATGACGTATAAAGTCAACCGGCGAATTTGATTGAGAGTTGATATTTTCAACCGGCAGAAGAGGGAGAACCGTTGAGGGTCAGACCTACGCATTTGACAAAACCAGATAAACCAACGGCTAAAAATGCGAAGTCCCAACCAGGCAGTTGATGATAATTAGGATGATAATTAGGGACATTCACCATATTATTTCTGCGCGTGAACAATTGAATTGACCATTGATATCTGAGGTCGTTAAAATCATGGCAGATTTATTGAGGAGAGAGGATATTTCATAATGAGTCCAACAGTTTTCCGCGAGGCCGGTTTTCGATTCTACTTCTTTTCCAGAGAAGAGCCGAGAATGCATATTCTATGTGCAGTCGAGCAACGGAGAAGCAAAATTCTGGATAGAGCCAGAAATACAAATCGCACAGAATCACGGTCTTTCAATGAGGGAACTTAACGAAGCTGACAGTCTCATAAAGGAGCACCAAAATGAAATCCGCACAGCGTGGCAACAACATTTTCCCAGCTGAAGTTACTAACATTTCGTGCAATGGAATCTGGATGCTGATTGATGATCAAGAAATGTTTCTGGCATTTGAGCATTTTCCATGGTTTCAGGAAGCATCAATAAGGAAAATCTTGCATGTCGAAATGCCTTCAGAAAACCACCTTTACTGGCCTGAACTGGATATTGATCTGGATGTAAACAGTATTCTCTATCCAGAAAACTACCCTCTCGTAAGTCAGTATCAAATCGTACAGTAAAATCAAACAAGTTTCCAACCAGGCGGCGGCACACAGTCGGCGCGAAAATCTCGCGCCACTGGTGCGCCCCCATGCCGTTGTCGCGACACGATGTCGCGTTGATGACTGTCTGGCTGAATCCCGTGAGATTCTGACCAGACCCCGTGTTCCCCCACGGGTATCCTAGGGAGGCGTGCTGTCATGGTGCATCCATGCTGGTGC
>JAQTZV010000049.1 GCA_028687585.1 Desulfuromonadaceae bacterium
ACGTCTTCATCATCAACCGACTGGCCAAGGATGTGCCGCTGACCGAAACGTTCAAAGGGGTCATGCCGTTTCTGGCCTCCGACCTGGTCCGCATCGTCATCCTGATGTTTTTCCCGATCGTGTCACTCTATCTGGTCCACACGTTTAATTGACAACCATTTAACCCACGAAGGAGGTTCTGCACATGAAACAATTCAAGGTCCATATGCTTTTTGTCTCTGCACTCATTCTCTTAAGTGCCGGCGTTGCCGGAGCGGCACCGGTGACTCTCAAGGTCGCACATTTTCTGCCAACCAGCTCAAATTTTCATAAATTTGTGCTGCTGCCCTGGTGCGAAAAGATCAGCAAGGAATCCGGCGGCAATCTCAAGTGCCAGATTTACCCATCCATGCAGCTGGGCGGCTCCCCGGCACAGCTCTTCGACCAGGTGCGTGACGGGGTAGCCGATATTGTCTGGTCACTGCCGACCTACCAGGCAGGACGTTTCACCAAGTCGGAAGTCTTTGAGCTGCCTTTCCTGGTCAAAAGTTCGGAGAAGGGGAGCCAGGCCATGTGGGACTATGTTCATAAAAACGCAATGGACGAATTTAAAGGTACTAAGCTGCTCTTTACCCATCTGCATGACGGCAACCAGCTGCACTTCGGCAGCAAGTCGGTCAAAAATCTGGAAGAGCTCAAAGGCCTGAAGGTGCGTGCACCGAGCCGTATAGGCTCAAAAACCCTGGCGGCACTGGGTGCGGTTCCGGTACAGATGCCGGCACCTGCGGTGCCGGAGGCGATTTCCAAATCGGTGGTTGATGGTGCTTCGATTCCCTGGGAGGTCACCTCTGCCTTCAAACTGCAGGAAATATGCAAAACCCACACCGAGACAGCCCCAAACCAAGCCAAGCATGCCAATTCAATCTTTGTTCTGGCTATGAATCTGAATAAGTACAACAGCCTGCCGCCTGAGCTGAAGAAGGTCATCGATAATAACAGTGGACTCGAAGCGTCCAAGTGGGCCGGAAAAACATTTGACAGTTTTACGGCCCCGGCCCGCAAGATAGCAGTTGATCGCCACAACACCTTTAATGTGTTGACTGATGCTGAATACAAGCGTTGGGTGAAAGCGACCGCAAACGTTGATGATGACTGGATCAAGGAGGTCAATGCCAAGGGGGGTAACGGCAAAGCACTTCTGGAAGATGCCAAGGCCATGTTGAAAAAGTACAACGATTAATCGTCTTTCAGCAGCATCCGCTGCTGTTCGCAGGCCAGGAACCTGTGCACTACCCGGCAGCAAGCTGCCGGGTAGTGCTTTTCACGAAAAAGGCTTTGTGGTTTATGACAATAATTCATGAAAAAAAAACTCGCAATTTCTTCTTGACACATAAATCGGTATTATGGTACCTATTTACATAATAATGGTATTTGATCTTCTGTAGTTGTTTGTTGACGAAGAACAGAAATCGAACCAGAAACGGAAAAGGAAATCAGAGATGCCAGACCTTATGCTTCGCTCACTCTATCCGGAAGACATAGTCCAGGTCGCTGAAATTGAGAGCAGCCTGGCGGGCAGCCCGAGAATGTTTTTCCTCGAAAAACGGCTCGCAGCGGCATCTGCAATACCGGAAAATTTTATCACCTGTGCTGTCACTGACAACAAGAAACTTGCCGGTTACGGGTTTGCCCGGGTGCTGGAAGGGGAATTTGGTTCAAAAAGCGCTATGGCCGTACTTGATACCGTTGGTGTTGCTCCTGCATATCAGGAACGGGGTATCGGTAAAATGGTCCTGTCCGGTATTGAGCGGCGGATGAAAAACAGGAATATCGACATTATCCTGACTCAGACACTCTGGTCGCGGTATGCCATGATCAGGTTTTTTGCCGCAACGGGATTCTCCATGGCCACCGGCCAGATCATAGAGCGTGACACTTCGCCGCTAAGCGGTGATATTGCCGGGGCGGCGCCAGGCATAATCGTGCGTCCGCTTAAAGGGACGGATATTGCGGCTATCAATAAAATAGATACAAAGCTCACCGGCCTCGACCGGTCGGCATATTTTGCGTCAAAGTTCAGAGAAATGCTCGATGATTCTGATGTTCGTGTTTCCATGGTAGCGGAAAAAGAAGGGATCATTGCCGGCTATATTATGGCGCGTGTCGACTACGGTGAATTCGGCCAGGTGGGGCATGCGGCCGTTATAGATACTATCGGTGTTCATTCTGATTTTGCCGGATCAGGTGTCGGGCATGAGCTCCTCTCACAACTGGTTTTGAAACTTTCATCTCTTCAGGTCGAGCTGGTCCGGACAAAAGTGGAACATGAGAATTCCGACCTGAGAATCTTCCTGTCCAAGCGCGGTTTCAAGCCTTCACAGCGCCTGATTCTCACAAAGAAGATATGCTGACTCAACCCGCATTCACCGTTCAAGTAAAGGAGAATATAGATGGCAAACGCTGAAGCAGGATTTAATTTAGAGATTGACTTGACCCGAGGCAATATCGAGAGGGTTGCCGGCGATCCGAATCTGGCCAAACAGTATCTGGGAGGACTGGGCACAAACGCCAAAATATTGTACGAGCGTGTTCCGCCCGAGGTTGAGCCGTTCTCTCCCGAAAATCTGCTGATTTTCGGCACGGGGCTCCTTACCGGCACGCCGCTTCCCAGCTGTAACCGCACCGTCATTTCCACCATTTCTCCGCAGACCAACCTTATGGCCTATTCCATGATGGGCGGTTTCTGGGCGCCGGAGCTGAAATATGCCGGCTACGACAAGGTGATCTTCCGTGGCAAATCCCCCGAACTGATCTATGTCTGGATCAACGGTGACAAGGTGGAGCTGCGCGACGCCTCGCATCTGAAAGGGAAAGGGGCTGTTGAGACCCAGGAGCTGATCAAAAAAGAGCTGCAGGATCCGAACGTGCAGGTGTGCGCCATCGGTCTGGCCGGTGAAAACCGCGTCTTCACCGCCTCCATCGAACAGGGGCGCTCCAGTGCCAGTCGGCTCGGTATCGGTGCCGTCATGGGTGACAAGGGGATCAAGGCTGTCGCGGTGCGCGGCAAGAAAGATGTCAATGTTGCCCGCCCACTGGAACTTCTTCAGTTATGCCACGAGGTGCTCCAGTACGTCAAGGATCGTGAAGACAAGCCGGTGCCGAATGTCATGCCGATTCTGGCCGGTCTCGGTTCGCCCCAGGAGATGCTGCATACCGATGAGAAGTGGCACACCGAGAACTTCTCCTGGGGTAATTCCCGGGAGCGTCGCAAGGATTTCTGGACCAAGGAGGTTGAGGAGAAGTGGAAGGTTGTTCAGGAGAACGCCCGCACCCGCCTGATCAGCTGCTATAACTGCCCGATGAAGTGTGGGGCTATCATCTCCCTGCCGGGGATGTCTACCTACATGATGAAGTGTTTTACAAAACTTACGTACAACATGGCAGCCTTCGTGGACGACTTGGAGTTCGGTTTCAGGATTGCCCAACGTGCCACAGAGTACGGGGTTGACGGTTTCTCCACCCCGCAGATTATGGCGTTCGCCTTTGAACTGCGCGAAGCCGGCATACTCGGTGAAGAGCATTTCGAAGGCTGCCCGGATGATAACGAAGGGAAATTCTACTGGATCCTCGACCGAATCGTGCGCCGCGAAGGAATCGGCGACATTCTGGCCGATGGTACCCACTGGGCAGCTCTGAAAATTGGTAACGGTGCTGATGCGTACGCCCACAACAACATCAAGAAGCATGAGCAACTGCCGCTTAAACTCGGCATGCTCAACCCGATCTACTACCTCATGTACTGCACCGGCGAGAAGTGCAATATCACCCAGATCGAGGGACAGTTCCCTCAGGCCCCCTTTGCGACCATGGAGGAGCGGGAGGAGTTCGTCAAAGACTGGGTCCATGTCCCGGACGAAAAATTCAAGAAGTATGTGCTTGACTGGGAGATGCGCGGCGAGAATTCGAACCCCTACTACCCGACGGTCGACATGTCGGTGGACGTTGTTGACTGGCAGGAGATGATGCACTACATTGACGACGCCGTGGGAATGTGCGCAGGCATGTCGTCGTTCCCCCTCAAGCCGCCGTACCATATCCATAACTACCCGCTCATCATCTCGGCCGCCACCGGTATGGAAATGGACGAGGAGGGGCTGAAGAAGATCTACCGCAGGATCAGGAACCTGGTACGGGCCTTCAATATCAGAAGGGGCCTCACGCGGGCCGACGAGAAGCCGCCTGAAGACCATTGGCGGAAGCGGTTCCCCGAACTCGAAGAGCAGCTCCTGGACGCGTATTACAAATTCAAGGGGTGGAATAATCAGGGTATTCCCACGAAAGAGACGCTACTTGAACTCGGTATGGGTTACGTCAGCGAAGATTTAGAAAAGAGAGGGATCTTGAGCTATGAGTAAGGCTAAGAAGAAGGTTAAGGTAATCAAGATCGATGTTGATAAATGCAATGGTTGCCGTGCATGTGAGCTTATCTGCTCCTCCTTTCACGCCACCCCGAAATATAGCAGCAATAATCCTGAGCGTTCCCGGGTCAGGGTTATTCGCGATCCGCTAAAAGATATCTATTTGCCGGTGTACGCCGGGGAATACACTCCCGCCGAATGTGCCGGCAGAAACAAGTATGTGCTTGACGGCAGAGAGTATAGCGAGTGTGACACCTGCAGGGCTTCATGTCCGTCCAGAACCCTTTTTACTGAGCCTGATTCCGGCCTTCCTCTGAAGTGTGATATGTGTGATGGGGAGGATGAGCCGATGTGTGTCAAGTGGTGCCTGTCAAAGGCTTTGACATATGAAGAACGGGAAGAGGAGCGGGAAGAAGAACCGAAGATCGGTGAAATGGAAATCGGTCTGGAAGCGTTGGTTAACAGACACGGCATGCAGAAGGTAATGGATACTATTGCCAGATTGTCAAAGAAGGGATAATAAATGGAAACTGTTGCCCCCTTCAAAGAAATAAGCGACCTCATCAAAGAACAGGGCGGAGAAGCCTTCAAATTCTGCTATCAGTGCGGATTATGCGATACGGTCTGTCCGTGGAACAGGGTCAGGCAGTTCAGCATGCGCAAGCTGATTCGCGAAGCCACGTTCGGTCTGACCGATATCGAGAGTGAGGATATCTGGCGCTGCTCAACCTGCGGCAGATGCCCCCAGCAGTGCCCCCGGGGCGTCAAACAGATAGAATCCGGTGTGGCCTTGCGCAAGATTGCGACCGATAACGACATTTTCCCCGGCCCGATTGCGCCGATCCGCACAGTCAGTGTTGGTCTTTTGGGTGAGGGGAACCCCTTCAACGACGAGCGGAGCAAACGGGGGGATTGGGCTGAAGGGCTGTCTGTCAAGCCGTTTAAAGCGGGGATGGAGGTGTTGTACTTCTCCTGCTGTTACCTGAGCTATGCCCCGAGATTAAAGCAGGTTGCCGCTGCTACGGCCGCCATTCTGAACAAGGCAGGGGTCACATTCGGGATTCTCGGTTCAAAGGAGAGCTGCTGCGGCGAGAGCATCCGCAAGACCGGCAACGAGGAACTGTTCCACAAGCTTGCCAAGGACAACATCAAGGCATTCGTGGATGCCGGAGTGAAAAAAATCCTGGTCTCATCACCGCACAGCTACCATACCTTCAAGAACGAATACCCGGAATTTATGGTGCATTTCGAGGTGGTGCATATCTCCCAGTACCTCAATGAACTGATCACCACTGGCCGGCTCAAGCTGACCAAAGAATACGCAAAAAAAGTCACCTATCATGACCCGTGTTACGCCGGACGCCATAACGGCATCTTTGACGAACCGCGCCAGATACTGAATTCCGTTTCCGGGCTGGATCTGATGGAGATGCCGGATAACCGGGAAAACAGCCTCTGTTGCGGTGGCGGCGGCGGAAGAATTTGGGTGGAAACGCCCAAACAGGAACGGTTTTCCGACCTGCGGGTCAACCAGGCCGTGGCGGTCGGGGCCGAAGTACTGGCGACATCATGCCCCTACTGCATCACCAATTTTGAGGACAGCAGACTGACGCTTCCGGAAGGAACTGTCCTTGAAGTAAAGGACATCACTGAAATCATCCAGGAATCGATGTAGGGAACCGAAGAGTTACCGAAAAGGACGCAACCGTGGAAAATATAATTGCACAGAAAAACCTCGTAGATGTTCTGGTGGTCGGTGGCGGGATCAGCGGTATTCAGGCTTCACTTGATCTTGCCAATTCGGGATTCAAGGTCTATCTGATCGACAAGTCGCCGGCTATCGGCGGCAAGATGTCACAACTTGACAAGACCTTTCCCTCCAATGACTGCTCCATGTGCATCGAGTCCCCCAAGTTTAATGAGTGCAGCAGGCATCCGAACATAACTATCCTCACCTACACGGAAGTGGATACGGTGAAGGGGAAACCGGGAAATTTCAAGGTATCTCTGATCAGGAAGCCCCGCTACGTCATCGAGAGCAAATGCACCGGTTGTAATATCTGTGCTGAATACTGCCCGGTCAAGGTGTCCGACCAGTACAACCAGAACCTCTCCACCAACAAGGCCGTTCATATCTATTTTTCCCAGGCACTGCCGCTGATACCGTACATTGACCCGGAAGCATGTCTCTACCTCAAGGACGGCTCGTGTGCAATCTGCGAAGGGGTCTGCAAGCCGGGGGCTATCGATCTCCACCAGGAAGAGGAGATCGTCGATCTGGAGGTGGGGGCCATCGTTCTCTCTCCCGGTTTTGACACATTCAACCCCAAGTTACGGAACGATTTCGGCTACGGTATATTCGAGAACGTCGTTACCAGCCTCGACTACGAGCGGATCCTTTGTTCCACCGGTCCCTACGAGGGGACAATCCGTCGCCCCTCCGACAAGGTGCATCCGCACAGCATCGCCTGGATCCAGTGCGTCGGTTCCCGCCAGGTCATTCCGGGGGGTAACAGTTACTGCTCTGCGGTCTGCTGCGCCTACACCCAGAAGCAGGTGATCCTGACCAAGGACCATGACGCCGGGATGCAGGCAACGATCTTCCACAACGACATCAGAGCATTCGGCAAGGATTTCGAGCGGTTCTACCAGCGCGCGGAAAACCTCCCCGACGTTCGCTTCATCCGGAGCTATGTCTCGATCGGCTCGGAAGACCCGGAAACCAGGAATGTCTCCATCCGCTACTCCACCCTTGATGATGGGGTCAAGGAAGAGCAGTTCGACATGGTGGTTCTCTCCGTCGGGCTTGAGCCTCCCGCCGGTTTCCAGCAAATCGCCGATACCTTCGGAATCGAACTCAACTCCCACGGCTTTTGCAAGGTCAATCCGCTCAACCCGATTGAGACCACCAGGCCGGGGGTCTTCATCATCGGCGCCTTCCAGGGACCTCTCGATATTCCCGAATCGGTGGCCGGCGCAGGCGGCGCCGATGCTCTCTGCAGCAATATTCTCTCCTACCGCCGCGGTGATCTGTCGCAGGAACGCGTCTATCCACCGGAGAAGGACGTGTCGGAAGAGGAGATCAGGATCGGGGTGGTTACCTGTCTCTGCGGCGCCAACATCGGCCGGGTGGTTGATACCCCCTCAGTCGCGGACTACGCCGGTACCCTGCCCAACGTCGTCTACTCGCAGGAGAACCTCTTCGCCTGCTCCACAGAAAACGCCCAGCTAATCGCGGATGCCATCGTTGAGCACAACCTGAACCGGGTGGTGTTGGCGGCGTGCACACCACGAACGCACGAACCTCTTTTCCGCGATACCTGCCGGGAGGCCGGACTCAATCAGTACTTCTTTGAATTTGCGAATATCCGTGAACACTGTTCCTGGGTCCACTCCAAGGACAAAGAGGGGGCTACCGAGAAGGCCAAGGACATCATCCGCATGTCGGTGGCACGAGCTGCCCATCTGGAGCCGCTGCAGGAGTTCCAGTTGCCGATGACCAAGATTGCCCTGGTGGTAGGTGGCGGCGTGGGTGGTATGACCAGCGCCCTCAACATGGCCGAAGTCGGCTACGAAACATATCTGTTGGAAAAAGCCAGTGATCTCGGCGGTAATGCCCGGCGGCTTCATTACACCCTTGATGGTGTCGACGTGCAGCCATACCTGAATGATCTTGTGCGCAAAGTCTACCGTCATCCGCGTATCCACGTGTCACTTGACGCCACTATTCTTGATGTTTCCGGGTACGTTGGGAATTTCGTCACCCGCGTCCAAAGTGAAGGGCGGATCAAGGAGATCCTGCACGGCGTCGCTATCCTCGCCACTGGCGCCGATGAGCACAAGCCGACCGAGTACCTTTACGGTGAGAGCGACCGGGTCTCCACCCTCCTGGAGCTGGAAGAGAAGATCATCAATGGCGACGAGGCGGTGACAGGCGCCGAGAGCATGGTTATGATTCAGTGTGTCGGGTGTCGTCAGAAAGACCGGAACTACTGCAGTCGCGTCTGCTGCAGCCAATCCATAAAGAATGCTCTCAAACTGAAGGAAATCAACCCCCAGATCGATATCACCATCATCTTCCGCGATATGCGGACCTACGGCCTCAAGGAGGATTACTACCGCGAGGCGGCAGATAATAACATCAAGTTCATCCGCTATGAGCCGGACGGCAAACCGGTTGTAGAAACAGCAACTCTGGAGAGCGGGAAGCCGGGTCTGAAGATCACGGTGCCCGATCCGGTGCTTGGCAAAATGCTGGAACTGGAGGCGGAGCAGGTCGCCCTGGCGGCTGCAGTCATCCCCTCGGCATCAAGCCAGGAGATGGCAAAACACTTCAAGGTCGCCATGAGTCCGGACGGTTTCTTTCAGGAGGCCCATGTAAAACTGCGGCCGGTTGATTTTGCAGCAGACGGAATTTTTCTTTGCGGCCTTGCCCATTATCCGAAACATCTTTCGGAGACGATCAGCCAGGCCTACGGCGCTGCGGGTCGGGCCATAAATCTTCTCACGGGAGATTCAGTTACCGCCTCAGGAGCCGTCTGCGAAGTTAATGAAAATGATTGCGTATCGTGCGGGGCTTGCATCACCGCCTGTACCTACGGCGCCATCGAGTTCCACGATACGCCGAAAGGGAAAAAGGCTACGGTCAACCCGATCCTCTGCAAGGGTGACGGTCTCTGCAACGCCAAGTGCCCGACCCAGGCGATCCGCCTGATGCATTATACCGATGAGGAGATATTCTCCCAGATTGACGCGTCAAATCCTGATGCGGATATAGACTCTTGCCGGAATTGTCCCGGTTTAGGAAGGAGGCAGGAATGAGTACAGAGCTTGAGTTCAAACCAAGAGTAGTCGGCTTTCTCTGCACGTGGTGAGCATACGCTGCGGCGGACTTGGCTGGAGTTTCCAGACTACAATATACAACTGAAACGAAGATTATTAGAGTAATGTGCTCTGGCAGAGTCGATATGGCATTTGTCCTCCGGGCGCTTGCGGGTGGCGCAGACGGTGTATTTATCGGTGGTTGCTGGCTTGGTGAGTGTCATTACGTTACGGAAGGGAATTACGATGCCTTGAGTATGCGGCATCTGACCAGAAAAGTGCTTGAGCTGATCGGAATCAACCCGGGACGGCTGCGGCTTGAATGGATTTCCGGCTCTGAAGGGATGCGCTATGCCGAGGTTATGAATGACTTTGGCAGGCAATTGAAGGGTTTCGGCCCGATCGGCGTTGGTGAAGGATTGGATAAGGAGACCTTGAAGCTCAAGTTTCAGGCGGTTTCAAAAATACTCCCCTATCTCAAACTGGTTGAACGGGAGCGGTTGCGGGTGCGCTTTAAAACGGAAGAGGAGTATGATAATTTCTACGACAGCGAAGAGGTGAACAGTTTGATTCGTGAGCTGGTTGGTGAGAAATTGGCAATAAGCCAGATTACGACACTCCTTGAGCAAAATCCTCTTTCGACCAGGGAGATATCAGACTCTCTGCATATAAAGCCGGCAGAAGTCTCACGATATCTGAACAGCTCGGCTCGGCAGGGTTTGGTCAGATACGATGAAGAGATGAAGCGATACGCTGTTGCCTAGACATTAACCCCTCTGAATCTCCCTTTAGGTAAGGGGGGATAAGGGGGGCAGATTGATACTAGCACTAACTGACAGAAGAAGGGGCTATGGATACCATAACGATCGACCAGATTATTGATAAACACCACTGCGAAGCGAGTTCGCTCATTCAGATATTGCTTGATATCCAGAGCGAGAATCATTGGCTTCCCAAGGAAGCGCTTGAGCGGGTCAGTGAGAAACTTGCTGTGCCGATGAGCCAGATACAGCACATTACCACGTTCTATAAATCATTCAGCCTGGTTCCCCGGGGACGTCATGAAGTTCACGTCTGTATGGGCACCGCCTGTCATGTTCGTGGCGCGCAGCGTGTCCTTGACTCCGTAACGGAGCAGATCGGCATCGGCCCCGGAGAAACGGACGTCGACTTAAAGTACAGCCTTGAAACGGTGAACTGCATCGGCTGCTGTGCGTTAGGACCGGTTATGGTCGTTGACGGCGAATATCATGGCAATATTACTCCGGCCCAAGTTGCAGAAACATTTAAAAACTACGAGTAAGGACGCATATATGCCACGGATAAACTCCACTGCCGAACTCGAAGCGTTACGGCAGGATATACTGTCAAAAAGGGACCCCGAAAAGCCCTGTATCACGCTCTGTTCCGGTTCAGCCTGTCAGGCGACTCACTGCAAGAAAGTTGCGGCGGCACTTGATCTGGAAATGGAAAAACAGGGTTTAACAGATTCGGTACACTTCAGAAAAACCGGTTGTCACGGTTTTTGTGAGCAGGGTCCGATAATTGTCATTTACCCTGAAGGGGTCTGTTACCTGAAGGTACAGCCTGAGGACATCCCGGAGATCGTCACGCAAACCCTGATGGCAAAGAAGATTGTCGAGCGCTTGGTCTATGTTGACCCGACCACGGGTGAAAAGGCGGCCAAAGAAGAGGATATTCCTTTCTACAAGAATCAGCTGCGGCTTGTTCTTGGCCTCAATACCAGGATAGACCCGAAAAGCCTTGAAGATTATCTCGCCGTTGGCGGCTATCAGGCGTTGACGAAAGTGTTCACCGGGATGAGTCCGGAGCAGGTTATTGATGAGGTCAAGGCAGCAAGCCTGCGGGGGCGCGGCGGCGGCGGTTTCCCGGCCGGGATCAAGTGGGAAGCTGCCCGAAATTCCAAGGGCGACACAAAGTATGTCATCGTCAACTGCGATGAGGGGGATCCGGGGGCGTACATGGACCGGTCCCTCATGGAAGGGAACCCCTATTGCGTACTTGAAGGGCTGCTTATCGGCGCCTACGCCATTGGGGCTCATGAAGGGTATGTTTATGTCCGCCAGGAATATCCGCTGGCGGTTGAGAATCTGATGGCCGCCATCAAGACGGCTGAGGAATTTGGCCTTCTGGGGAAAAATATTCTCGGCTCCGGGTTCGATTTCGACATCAAGGTGCATAAGGGTGCCGGAGCATTCGTGTGCGGCGAGGAAACAGCGCTCATCATGTCTCTGGAGGGCAAAGTAGGTGAGCCGAAATCACGGCCGCCATATCCGGCTGTCAGGGGGTTATGGGGTAAACCGACCAATATTAATAACGTGGAGACATGGGCCAACATACCCCTCGTTATCAATAAAGGTGCTGCCGCTTTTACCTCAATCGGTACCGAGGGGAGCAAAGGCACCAAGATATTCTCGCTGGTCGGCAAGGTGAACAACACCGGTCTCGTAGAGGTGCCGATGGGCGTGACCCTGCGGGATATTGTCTATAAGATTGGCGGCGGCATCCCTGGAGGCAAGAAGTACAAGGCGGTGCAGACAGGCGGCCCGGCAGGCGGCTGCATGCCGGAGAGTCTCCTCGATATGGAAGTTGACTTTGATCAGCTGACCAGGGCCGGCTCTATGATGGGATCCGGCGGCATGATCGTTCTGGATGAAGAGACCTGCATGGTTGATTTTGCCCGCTACTTTCTTGGTTTCCTTGCTGATGAATCGTGCGGCAAATGTGTCCCCTGCCGCGAAGGCGTGAAGCAGATGCTCACTATCCTGACCAGAATAACCAAGGGGAAGGGAAGAAAAGGTGATATAGAGCTTCTGGAAGAGCTGGCGGAGGTTGCCAGTTCTGCCGCTCTCTGCGCTTTGGGCAAAGGGGCGCCTAATCCGGTATTGAGCACAATACGTCACTTCCGGGACGAGTATGAGGCGCATATCAATGAAGGGAAGTGCCCGGCGTTATCCTGCAAGGAGCTGATCGCGTATTATATCGACCCGGACAAGTGTCAGGCCTGTACGAGTTGCGCCAGGAAATGTCCGGCCGAAGCGATTGACGGGGGCAAAAATCTGATTCATGTCGTTATCCAAGACAAATGCACGAAGTGCGGATCCTGTCTTGAAGCCTGTCCTGCCCGTTTTGGTGCGGTGCGTAAGATTTCCGGCGAGCCTGTTCCCGCTCCTGTTCCTCAAGAATCACGAACGATAGTCAGAAAGAGTGCAAAATCATGAGTGAACTGAAATTACAGATAGATGGTAAAGAAGTAACCGCACGATCGGGTGCGACCATTCTGGAGGCCGCCCAGAGCATCGGGATCTCCATTCCAACACTCTGCCACCATGAAAAGCTGGAGGCGCATGGCGGCTGCCGGATCTGTTCGGTGGAAGTGGATGCCCGCGGCAGGACCAGCGTCGTTGCCGCGTGCCTCTACCCGGTAGAAGCGGATCTGGTGGTACGAACCAGAACCAAAAAACTGGAACGGATCCGGAAATCACTGGTGGAGATGATGATGGCGCATGCTCCTGATTCTGAGCAACTGCTGGCTCTGGCTGAGGAGTATGGCGCAGACAGGGAGCGTTTTGAGAAAGATGCGTCATTCTGCATTCATTGCGGCCTTTGTGTCAGGTACTGCGCCGAAATCAAGAAGAAGAATGCCGTCGGGTTTATCGACAGAGGGCCGCGGAAAGAGATCTGCTTTATTCCCGAGATAGCCGCCAAGGAGTGCTGGGAGTGCAAGGAGTGTTTCCCGCTCTGCCCAACGTCGGCTCTGCAGGCAGCGTTCGTATTAATAAAATCGCTGTCATTTCCTGATACTCTCGAACCGGGGCCGAAGGGGTAGTACATGAAGGGAAGCGATATGGCGGCACAATTCAGGTATTACCTGCGGGTGCGTTACTCGGAATGCGATGCTCAGAGAGTGGTCTTTAACGCCCGCTATGCTGACTATGCTGATATAGCATCCACCGAATTTCTTCGCGCCAGTTGCCCCGACTTCGGCTTTATTGAATATCATCTCGTGAAACAGACGATCGAATGGAAGTCGCCCGCCCGTTTTGACCAGATTCTGGAATTGACGGTGTCGGTCACGCATCTCGGCACATCGTCATTCACCCTCGCAATCGAATTTCGCGTTGCCGGCCAGGAACAGATCATCACCAGAGCCGAAACCGTTAATGTCCTTATCGATGCCGAAACCATGCAGAAAACTGCCATACCGCCAGAACTCCGGGCGGCTCTTGAGAGAGGCGCTCCCGGTATGGTCACTGACCATGCCGGGTATCTCATGCGCACTTAAGCTGATATTGCCGCAGGAATCCCCATGCTGTTCCTCCCCGAATAAAGACAATTGCATTGACACTACCCAGCTCTGAGTGTAATTTTCCCCGCCTGTACATGCACGTTATGATTAAATTCCTTCCCCTGTAAAAAAGGTTTTTTACTGATGTTTTTATGTTTGTTTTCGTGCAAGCTGTGGGTGAGAAAAGCCGTTGGCGCGGCATATCTTACTATAGTTGCATTCTTGTCACTGATGCCTTCCCGTAATATTCCGGATATTCCCCAATTCCCCGGCGCCGACAAACTGGTGCACATCTGCATGTATCTGGGACTTTCATTCCTGGCGTGCTGGATTTGTCTTGAAGGCCGTCACCAGCTCTGGTTCATGTGTGCTCTGCTTGGAGCTGTTTTTATGTACGGAGCTCTCATGGAAATTTTACAGCGTACCATGCATAACGGACGCAGTTTTGATTTCAATGATATGGCCGCGAATCTTGTCGGGGCAATTATCGGAGTGCTGATCTACAGATTTTTGGACCGTATGCGGATGAAGAAGGCAGGGGGGTAATGAAAATGCGAGACACCCTGCCTTCATTTCTGGAAACAGAGTGTCTCGATAATATTTCTCAGTTATGTCGTTTTCCTCACTAAGACTACCGTACACCTCCACAGAGCTATTGCGCTTTACACCGTCCCTTTAGATATTCAAAATTCACCAGGCAGGAGTGGGCTTGTAGTGACAGCTAACGTTTGAACAGGAAAGGGTTGCCATATTATACCGCTTTGATCTGCTCTCATCAAAACGATAGCCGGTGTCATCTACGGCATTAACCTGTACATTAGCTCGCACAACCGTGGCGCCTCCCTGCATATGAGCGGTTGACGGATGGCAGGGGAGACAAGGAGCGAATCCGTCTGTTTTAACGATTAAAGGCAGAAGATGTGTGGAGTGATGACCTCCACCGCCTGCGACTTCAACTCGTCCATCGATAAAATCACTGCCGGCTCGCGCATCCAACTGAGCCTGGGTCATTGGTGGGTAACCGTGACATGAATTACAGTCAGTACTGACGTAAAACACCCCATCCATATGACTTTGGCCAACAGAGCCTGTGCTGTCACCGTTATGGCCATGACAGCCAACGCAGTTATTTTCAGGCAGGTTATTGGTAGCCATGGAGCCATGTGCTGATTGTTTGGTAAACCCTGCATCACCAGGAACCATGTGACATTTACCGCAGTTTGTCTGAGTCTTGCCGCCATTATCAATGTATGCGGCGTCAGTCCATGAGGGCGATGTATTGGAACCGGAATTTGTCAGAGTGCCTCCCGTTCCAGCAGGATTATGGCAATATGTATTGGAGCAGTTTCCAGCAGTGAAAGAGGGGAGCATCGTTCCTCCGGCAGATGTTGTGGCAAGCCCCTGGAATGCCGGGGTTGATGTGCCGTTAGCATGTAAGCCTGAGGTCGGCAATGAGCCGTGGCAGTTGTTACAACGGTCGTCTTCACTCCCTTGTGAAGACAAACCATTAAAGTATTGCAGGTGCGTTTGGTGTGCACCGATTTTTATATTCGCACTGACTTTACCGACATCAGATGCTCCGGAATCTGACGGAGCAACCAGGTGGCGGTTGGCGACGGTAATGGCGGTTATCGTCCCAGTGCCGTGACATTTTGTGCAAAGATCGTTAGGAGTAGTTGTTCCCCAGACAGGAGAAGATGACCCGTGACAGAGTGTCGTTGAGCAGCTCCCGGTATAGGCGCCGGCAGTATGTTTGGCAGTTACCGGGTAGCCTCCGGTTACGTCAATGGTGCCATTTATGTGGGCAGTTCCACCGTTTACACCAGCGACTGTGCCTGTATGGCACTGGCCGCATGAAGAACCTGCCAGTGTCATATGTGCGTTGTGTGTTCCGGTAGCAGGTGCTGTCCCTATTCCGGTGAATGCACCGCCACCGTTATGACAAGCACTGCAGCTTGCGGCACTGTCGCCCCAGCGCGGCGTTGTCACCGTTCCTGCGCTATACGGATCAGCGTGGCAGGAGGCTGTTGAGCAGGTGCCGTAGCCGTTGCCTGGCGCCCCACCCGCTGTATATGAACCGGTACCTACGTCGATCACACCATTAATGTGAGATGCTGCTTTATAACTGGCCGGTGTAGCCAAATTATGACAATTGTTGCAGTCATTGCTTTGAGCAAAATGCTTGCTGTGGCTACCTGTCGAAATAGCCGATGTGGCATGGCAGGTGAGGTTGCAATTGCTGCTGATTGGCACCCCCCATGTTGGAGGTTGTGAAGTGTATACGGGTGTCGGATCATTCGCTGTCGCACCCTGACCGGAACTGTGGCAGTAGGAGGTTGCACAGGTCCCGGGTGCCGAACCTTTGGCTTTATTGGCAGTGTAGCCGAGATCACCCGGCGTTGCCTTGTAAACGTCGATGTTTCCGTCCAGATGATCAGTTGCATTCGCTGACGCCCCTTGGGTTACACCGGCGTGACAATCACCACAGGAAAACGCATTGGGTGTTACGTTAATGCTTCGTCCCGTATTGGCAAGATGCTGTGCATGGCTCTCTGTTGCCGGAGAAGTCTCATGGCACGCACTACAGACCGGCACAGCCGTACCCCAGACCGGAGTGATGACAGGTATTCCTTTTCCAGAATCATGACAAGAGGCGGTTGAACACGTTCCATAACCGTTGCCGGGTGTTCCGGAAGCAGAAACGCCTGGGGACAATTCGTATTTCAGCTCTGATGTTACATCGATCAAGCCATTTATGTGTGTTGGTTCTCTATACAAGGCGGACATAGCACCCGTGTGACAGTCGAAACAGGCATTCGGGTTTGCCAGGTTATGCTTGGCATGACTGCCAGAGGAGAGTTCATAGGCGGTATGACAATAACCACAGTACATTCTCGTACCTCCCCACACTGGCGGGATAGCCGCATATACCGGTGTTGCGTCGTTTCCATTTGTTACTGACTGACCGGAACTGTGGCAATAGGATGTAGCACAGCTTGAATAGCCGGAACCTGACGCATGTTTGGCAACTGCTGCAGGATAGCCGTTTGACACGTCAATTGTGTTGTTAAGATGACTGGAACCCGCATTTAAATTTTTTACAGCGCCATCATGACAATCCTTGCAAACAAAAATATTCGGTGAGTACCGGCGGAAAAAAATTGTTCCGTTAGCAGAGTCATTATCATAGGAGTGAGCGGCATGAGTTCCGGTTGGCGGAACTGAAGCGTGACAGGTAGCACAATCGCCTGCTGTGCCCCAAGTTGGCGTTATTCCGACCGCTGTTGTCGCTGAGTGACACGCTGTTGTACAACTGCCGTAGCCGTTCCCCGGTGTGCCGGCAGCCGGGTATGCAAGTCCGGCAGAAACATTTATCTGGCCGTCTACGTGAGTTGTTGCATTATAGCTTGTTGCGGCTGCGTCAGTATGACAATTGCCGCAGTTGGTGTCAGACGCAAGGTGCTTGGAGTGGCTGCCGCTGGCAAAGTTCGGCGCTGTTGTTGCGTGACAACTTCCACAGACGACGCTGCTGCCCCAGGTAACGGCTGCGTATGCCGGCTGCCCTGCTCCGCCGTTTGCTGCCTGTCCGGAACTGTGACAATAGCTGGTGTTGCAGGAAGCAAAGGTGCTCCCTTTTGCCTTGGGAGAGAGATACCCACCAGTGTTTACTTCAATAGTATTATTGAGGTGATTGGCTGCGACGGTTGAACCTTGGACATAGCCAGAGTGACAATCTGCGCAGAGTGCTTTTTTGTATTGTGTGTCGGTGATATGTTTTGGATGGCTGTCGCCAGGAACCGGCGCGTGGCACACGGTGCAGGCGGGTTCTGAAACACCCCAAACGGGGGTTGTCACGAGCACTCCCTTGCCATTATCATGGCACAACGCGGCACTACATGTCCCAAGAACAGGGTTCCCGGACTGGGCAAAAGAAGTGCCTTTGGAATAGCCGACGCTAACAGCAGAAGTAACATTGATAAAACCATTGCGGTGACTTGCCGTGTAACTTGCGACCCCGGGGCCATGACATGGCGCACAATCATTTGCTAACATTGTTGGTAAAGGAATATGCTTGGCGTGACTCCCTTTAAAACTACCTGTAGTAATGTTGCGGTAGGTGGATTCAGCCGGGCGGATGTCAGTTGTTGAGCCGGGCGGAGCATGACATGTCAAGCAGGTAGCAGCTTCGACAAAAGTGCTCAACCCGGTGATGCTGACGACTGAAAGAATGGACAAAAATAATCCGCGAATTATTAGGGCTCTGTTGCTGGTGATTTTCATGTCCCCTCCCGAAGCATCCTCGTATTTGGCAATAGTGTCATAGCTAGTGAACAATAAAACAAAATATTCCACACTATTTTGTGCAATAATTATTCCATTAATTTATTTTGAATATTACTTCAGTAATTACGCGATATTAATGGTCGGCTGGGGGTGGATGTTTGCGAAACATTGTTATATAACTTGGTGTGCTGGCGGCATATGGCGGAGATTAATACCGAAACAGGTGTGGACGATAGACATTGCTGACAACAGAGAGGAGTTGATACAACAATGGCATATGCTACACGGATAACCCGCCCAAGATTGACTGCTGTAACCCCTTCCGCAGATTATTGCCTCAACGTCAGTTCCGTTGATGGTTCCAGCAGCAGTGTAAATATGAAGGATTTAATTTTTTCCTTACCCGGATTCGCTCCCCCTTCGTGACCCACTTGCATTCTCTGGAGCTGTCCTGGGCGAATACGGTTGGGAAGCTGAGTGGCCGCAGCTTGATATTCAAATCGGCGCTGACACGCTCTTTGCTGATATGCTGGATTAGCGCTCGGAAACTCCTGCCGATCACTTCACTGTTTGGCGAATCCGAAACGGCCTCTCTCTTTCTGCTGCGAGTCGTGAACGTGACGTTACGGCACGTACGATAAGTGCCTATGGTTCTGGCGCGCGTCCCATACCGCGCACTGTTCAGCTTGCTTGTATTGGGAGCGTCTTGGAGGGACATAGCTGCTTTATTGTTTAGTGACACTTACAGCAGTAAATAAACGCATCTTAAGCAATAAAGTCGATACGTTCCCTTCGATCCGCCCAATTCATATTTCTGCGTTCATTTCGTAGAATGTATCGCCCCGACCGCATTACTTTTTTTTATTTGTAAATTGCGTTGACACTACTCTGCACCGGGTGTATTTTCCGCTGCCTCAAAAAAGCAGATCCCAATTCCTGAGTAAATAACAGGAGCCAAAAAACATGACTTTCGAGGAACTACAACAATCTCTCAAAACACTGGGGCTTTACGATCGTTCCACTATGAAGCAGATCAAGGGTCGTCATCGTGAACTTGTAAAACGGTATCATCCGGATGCCGGAGGAGATGAAAATAACGAGCAGATTCAGTTAATTAATGCCGCCTACACGGTTTTGACCGACTATCTGGCGGCATACTGTTATTCGTTTTCGGAAGAGGAGTTCTACAGTCAGAACCCTGAAGAGCGGATTCGAAGGCAGTTCATGGACAGCCCTTTATGGGGCGGAAACCGGGAACAGCGGCGAAAAGAGTGATATGAGCCTGTTTGACGCATTTCCAATTAACAATGTGAAGAAGAATACTAGGTGCCAGCTCTCCACCATACCACCCCGAGCGTTCGTATCCGTCTTGCATCACCAGATGCCGTTTGCTGAACTACAGTTGTAAATAGTTGTGCAGGCCGACGGATTCAACGGTCAAGCCCCCTGTTAATCAACGGCAAAAAAATCAGACCCCTATGCTTCCCCTCTCAGTTCGGTATCCACTCACCCTTGAGTTTGGTGCATTGGATTTCGGCAGCCGTGGCAACCCCGCCTGCGGGCTTGATGCCGAAACCCGGAAAGTTTTTATAGTAACGATATATGGATTCTGTGTTTTTACCTTTATACACAACACACGTGCCGATACGTCCCACCGAGGGACATGCGCCTACAAGATACTTCACTCCCTTGCCCTCCTTGCAGGATCGCTTCACCCGCTCGGCCTTGTAGGATGATCCGGTGAACTCGTTGCAAAATCCGCTTGCACTGTTGTTGCAGCTCCCAGCGTATGTGGCGGAAGATGCGACGCTCGTGTTTGCGGCGTTGCTGCTTCCGGCATCGGCGAAACATGCTAATGGCAGAATTGCAACAGAAAATAGCAACATGACAGCATACGATCCAATCCGTGTTAAAGGAGCAGAGATCCTGATTGTTCGTGATGTAAATATCAGCTTCATAAATGTTTTCCTTTCATTTTGGGTTAACGGTCGTATGGCTTTGCAGGGTCGCGTCTACAGTTCACTTTTGTGTAATGTGTAGACGCGACCCCTATGCTTCCCTTTTGTGTAATGTGTAGACGCGACCCCTATGCTTCCCGCCCGCTATGCTTCCCTCTTAAATAGGGATATCACCATTACGTGGTTTACATTGACAAAGGCCCGCAGTGAAAGGATCACGCGGGCCTTTGTCTGTCAAATGGTTGCGTGTTACGTGCGCTTACGCCGCCAGATTGCCAAGCCCGCAAGACCACCGCCAAGAAGGAGCATGGTGGCTGGTTCTGGGACAGGGGCAACTGTCGCATCAACAAACATCGGAGCGAAACCGTCATATACATAGGTATCACCAAGCCCCCCCCCGAAACGAAAGAATCTCTGCCAATGATCAGTGCTACTATTGTGCCCAACCTGTGATGCCATAAAATATTCTGCTCCAGATGTATACGTCCCGAGAGCAAATGGAACCCACAAAACTTCTGGCTCTTTGGCGCCCTCAAGTTGCGGAATACCGCTTTCAGCATTTAGAGCATTCATGATAGCATCACTAAAAGCTTCAGCCGCTGTTTCGTTTCCAAAAAACAATGGAGTCTTTGAAGCATATGCAGTGCTGTAGGGTGCAGCTAGAAAATCAAGATTATATGATGTTCCCTCAAATGATAGGTCGAGGATGCCAGTTGCGTAACCTGTGCTTCCATAAATAACTGTCGTTGCATTTGCCAGCCCAGTCAATCCTAACATCATCAATCCAACTGCCAGTCCTGCCAAAAATGTCTTTTTCATAGTTGTCTCCTTTTTAAGATTTATGCTTCTTCATTTCTTGAATTATAAATCAGTTTTATTTATGCAATAAAAGAACCAATCTCTAATATACTAATATTGTTATAAATATCTCCAAGAATTCGCAGAACACAACAAGAATGTAAATGAATCCGACATTTATTAGATCGACGTTTGTTGGTGGCTTTTGGCTTTCGCATGTCGCGCGCTCTTATCTGCCTGATTTAGTGTAACTTTAATTATTTGTTGTAATTAAAGAGGCATGACAATGCTGTAATGTATCTCGACAGTTTCAGGCCGAAGCTTCTTGAAGCGTCTTAACTTCTGTGTACCACAGATTATAACTGCCCAGATTTAATGAGTTATTAATGGAATGTTATGGTTGAAGAGAAAGGAAAATCATTTGTAAAGTTTCCTGACAGGATGTGCAATGCACTGAAGATTCTGTTATCCAGGGCGGTCGCCAGTGCAGGTCGACGAATTCTACCGTCAAGCATCCTGCGAATCACCAGCAAAAAATCGTAAAATATATTTCTTACATTTCCCTTGACATATAAATCGGTATTGAGGTACTTATTTGCATAAATAATATCTGGTTTAATTTTGCGGTTCCTTGTTTTGTTACCTCAGCACATATTTTGCCCAGAGCTGTTTATATACAACCAATCGAAAAGCATAAGGAGAAACTTCATGGCTACAGCAGACGAAATCATTTCCCGCACTGCCCCGGCACACCTGATCGACCACAACCTGATTGACCGCGACATCGAAAGCCTCTGTGACGGCATGGTCCTGTACGAGAAGCGCCCGGCCACCCGTCGTGACGGCAGTATCGCCGAAGGTCTCTACA
>JAQTZV010000050.1 GCA_028687585.1 Desulfuromonadaceae bacterium
GCCAGCTTTCTGGACACGACCAAAAGGAAGCTTCCAACCGGCCCAAACGCGTCCGAGACGGTAAAGGGGTCGTAAGTCAGAACTTCGTCTCGTTCGATGATGTCCATAAAATTATCTCCTGAACAATTAAACTACTAATTTTGTTCACAACTCATCTTTAAATACGTGGGTACAAAGTAAGTAGACTCTGTACCCACTGCACCATTTACAATTTCAAGAATTTAATCCTTATACTTCTTAAGGAAAGCCTTGGCGTCATTATACAGCGCCTTGCCATTGCCACCCTTGGCATCGACCTCTTTTATCCAAGCATCATCAACGGTGTCTGTGGCCTTTACCCAGCGTTTGTATTCAGCTTCGCTCAATACATTGATGACGTTGTGGCGATCGACTGCAACCTTTCGAGAAACAAGCGCTCCATCGTCCCAGATTTTTCCTACCCATTTGGAGACTTCACTGCCACTGTTCTGATCAATAACCTTCTTCAGATCGGCCGGAAGACTGTTGTACTTGGCCTGATTCATTGCAAATACAAAGATCGTATTGGATACTTTGGGGTGATGCGGTGGAACCTCGGTGGAAGTCTTGCTGATCTCCTGCAGTTTGAGGGAGGAAGTTACTTCCCATGGGATGCAGATGCCGTCCACGACACCTTTGGCGAGCGCCTCCGGTACTGCCGGGGCCGGCATCTGTACCGGAATCGCTCCAAGCGCAGCCAGGGTTTTTGAGGCGATACGGGTTGGAGCACGGAGCTTCAAGCCTTTGATATCTTCCAGGGTCTTGACCGACTTGCTGCCGAAGTGCATCTGCGCACCGTCATGGACATGGGCAAAAATCAGTTTGGCCCCTTTGAATTCATCCAGAGAGTTTTTTTGAATGTAATCCCAAGTGGCTTGACTGCCTTTTTCGGCAGTATTTACCATAAACGGTAGTTCAAACACTTCGGACTTGGTAAAACGTCCGGCCTGATAGGTCGGGACAGTCCAGACAATGTCGGCTACCCCGTCACGGACCTGATCAAAGAGTTGTGACGGAGTGCCGCCCAGTTGCATGGAAGGATATAGTTGGCACTTGAGTCTTCCGCCAGACTCCTTGCCGATTTTGTCACACCACGGAATAAGATTTTTCTGGTGAAACGTTGAACTGGCCGGCAGAAAGTGGGCAACCTTGAGGGTGACCACTTCAGTTGCAGCACTGGCAAAACCCGGACCAGTTATTACTGCTGTTGCGATTACCATAAGAGATCTTTTCACTAATTTCATAGTATTCCTCCTTTTCTGGCTGGTTATTGTTAATCTCATACTCTTCGCTCCCTTTTGTTGTATTCAGATCTGATTCAATACAGAAACTTCCGGGAATCTATCATTTAAGAGCCTTGGCCAGAAGCTCCACCGGATGAACAACCTGTACAGTCTCGACTTTCAAATTGCCGCTGATCTGCAAGCGACACCCGCTACACCCCGATGCAACAATACTCGCCTCGGTATTCATGATTGAGGTAATCTTTCTGGATGTTATTTCTGATGAGATGTTCGGATGCTGAAGCTGAAAACTTCCGCCTCCACCACAACAGGTATCTGCTCCAACCATCTCCACGAAGTCCAGTCCAGGAATTTGCTTCAATAGTTCCCGGGGTTCATTCTTAACTCCCTGACTTCGTAGTAGATGGCAAGGGTCGTGGTAGGTCACCCGTACATTGATTGGTTTGAAGATTTCTTTTAGATCGAAGCCCTGCAGATATTCAGAAATATCCTTGACACTGGCTGCCATGGAACGAGCTGGTCCTGCATCCTCTCCCATCTCCTCCAGGATATGGACATAGTCATTTTTCAAGGCAGCGCCGCACGTGGCACAATCGACAATAATTGCGTCAACATCCTCGCGTTTGAACATTACAATATTATTTTTAATATTTTTGATCGCCTGATCTCGGGCTCCTGAGAGAAATATCGGCAAACTGCAGCACATCTGGTCCTTTGGAATAGAGACTTCAACTCCTAGTCGATTCAGTATTTTTATGACTGCCTGACCGACATTTTCGTACATGTAGTTTGTCGCACACCCTGTGAAATAAAGGACTCTACCATTTGAACCGTTATTAGACCTGATGACTTCCGGAAATTGATCCCGTAGAGGGATTTTATTCAATGATGGTAATTGGGAAATTTTTAGAGTTCCCACTGTTGCATCCTTGGCCATAAAAGAACGCAAAGGTTTTTCTAATGTTCGTCCAAAAAACATGGATAATGACAGTAATTTATTGTTTGCCAGCAATTTGAATGCGCCCTGTTTTTGCCAATTTTGCCCATACTTTTTTACCAGTTCCGACCTCATAGCCTTCATTAGACGATCTATTTTGAGACCACTTGGACAAGTCACCGTACAACTTTCACACAATAAACAGGTGAACAGTATCTTGTTGAAATTTTCCGAGGGCTCCAATTTGCCGGCCAGTATTTTCTTAATCAACTGTACCTTACCCCGTGGGGAGCCGCTCTCGTAGTTGAGTTGTTTGAAAACCTGACATGAGCTCAAGCAAGCACCACATTTGTTGCATTTGTGAACTTCTTCCAGCAGATCTTCGGCTATCATATGGCATGCTCCAAGAAGCTCCCCGGATTCAAAATCCCTTTGGGGTCAAAGGAGTTTTTCACTGACCTCATCAAATTCAAACTGACTGATCCCAGCTGTTTAGGCAGGTATTTGGCTTTGTAAATTCCAATCCCGTGCTCACCAGAAACGGTTCCTCCCACTGAAAGAACAAAGTCTACAAGTTCATGTTTGGCCATCTCAACCCGCTTCATTTCTTCTTCATCACGCTGATCACAAAGGAAAAATGGATGAAAATTGCCATCACCAGCATGTGCCAAAACAGCCGTTAATACGTTATGGCGCTTTCCAACTTCTAATATTTTCTTGATTGCTTCAGTTAGAAAACTTACAGGCACGGTACTGTCCTCAACAATACATGTAGGGCGCACTCTTCCCATGGCCCCTGCTACTGAACGCCTGGCTGCCCAGAGCTGCTCATTTTCTTTTTCTGAGCCTGATAGATGAACTTCCCTTGCCCCATATTTTTTGCAAAATTCGGCCACTTGAGCTGACTGACGCTCCACATTTTCCTGGTCGCCATCCACATCAATGAGCAAAATTGCCTCTGCATCAAGTGGAAGTCCCATATGGGCAAAATCCTCAACAGCCTTTATTACCGTCTTTTCCATAAGCTCCAGCGTCGCTGGGATTATCCCGGCTTCAAATATTTTAGCGACAGTGGTTCCGGCATCTTCTATGTGATCGTAGATTGCCTCAAGGGTGCGCTTTGTTTTAGGTTTCGGAAGCAAGCGCACAAATACTTTGGTCACCAATGCCAATGTCCCTTCAGATCCACACATCAATCGGGTAAGATCATAACCAGCCACATCTTTACGGGTTACTGTTCCTGTATTCATAACTTCACCTGAAGGTAGTACTACCTCCAGTCCCAACAGGTAATCACGCGTAACTCCATATTTGATGCCACGCATGCCACCGGCGTTTGTCATGACAGTGCCGGCAATGGTGGCGACGGCGACACTGCCCGGATCGGGGGGATAGAAAAGGCCCAGGCCATCCACCGCTTTTTGAACATCGGCAACAACGACTCCCGGCTCCAGCACGGCATAGCGGTTGGCGGTGTTGATCTCAAGGATCCTGTTCATCATTGAGAAGCAGAGTACGATGCCACCCTTTTTGGCCAGAGAACCTGCCGTCATGCACGTCCCGGAACCTCGGGGAGTGACGGATATGCCGTGGGTGGAGGCTATCGTCATAATCCGTGAGACTTCGTCGGTTGTTTTGGGAAAGAGGACTGCATCCGGCATAAATTCTTGAAGGTATGCATCATATGAGTACGTAATGAGATCTTCATCCGATGTTTTGCAGCGCTCCTCACCAACAACATCCGTAAGCAATTTAAGAATTTCTTTTGTCAGCATAGTTTTCATTGCCTCACTTTCTAAATGATGACGTTTGTGTTCTGCCAACTCACTGTTTATGCTTTAGCAAATCCTTCCAACTCCTGACGACTGAGTCCCACATCACTACCGGCTTTCATGAGTTCTTCCCAGGTTGTATCTTCTACAGTAATACCCTGTTCTTTGCGTTCCGCTCTTTTCTTGCGCTCTGGGTCACCTGCGACCATAACATCTATCCCCACCGGCTTGGATTCTTTCATATATCGAACGACAGCATTGATTTCTGTTTCCATCCAGTTGTGCTCGACAAGCCGTTGAGGGTCGACCAGGAAAGTAAGCATATTATTTATGATGCCACCCAACCTGGGCCTTTCTGGCTGGATTGTTCCACCACCAGTAAGTACGCCGGCTAACAACTCGCAAAAAAAGGCCAGACCGTACCCTTTATGCTCCCCCACAGGAAGTAATGCGCCACGTGATTCCTGGAACATGACACCCGGTTCGGTTGTTGGTTCCCCTTGTGGATCAAGTAAGAGCCCCGGGGCAAGTTGCTCACCTCTGTTCATGGCAACCCGTGCTTTGCCGAGCGCAACTTTGCTGGTAGCCATGTCCAATATTGCCGCAGTCGTCTCAGCGGTAGCAGGGAGAGCCATGCAGAGAGGATTGGTGGCAAGACGGGCTTCTCTACTTCCAAAGGGGGCGACAAGAGGCGCATGGTCGATAACGTTGACAAAGTGCAGCGACACTAGACCTGCTGCTGCACACTGTTCACCGTAGCTACCAACTCTTCCAATATGATGAGCGTTGCGGAGCGCCGCTATCGTCAGACCTGTGCTGCGGCAGCGTTCTATGGCAGCGTTCATTGCTTCAGTTGCAACTCGCTGTCCATAGCCTCGTTGACCGTCAAATACCAGTATTGACCCGTTGTCACTGACCAGGCTGACAGAGTTTCCAGGTATAAGCAGCCCGGCCTTCAGGTTTTTTATGTAGGTGGGAAGCATCCCAGCACCGTGGCTATCGTGACCACTCAAGTTTGCCCGGACTAAATGGTCAGCAACCAGCTCTGATTCATATTCATCGCTCCCGCTTTGCCGCAGGATACTTAGAAGAAGCCCTTTCAAATTCAGTGCTGAAATGATCATTGTCATATTTCCTTAGTTCCGGATTCGCAGTCAATAGCAACAGGAGTATCTCCATACAATTGTCTGGTCCTTGCTTCTCTGGCGCAAAGTTCGGCCCAAGCTCGATCTGTTTCCGTTTGAACGGCTTTGATCTGATCTGGCAATATATGGCTAAAACGGCCCTGTACAGCCAGATAGTTCTCTACAGGTAATCTTTTTGGCTGATAGTTTATTTCGTATCGCAGACCATCAAAGATTTCATATAAAGGGAAAATATTGCTTTCTACGCTCAATCTTGAAACAAGTGGGGCCTCATCCGGTGCAATCTTCCAGCCGGTATTGCAAGGAGCCAGCAAGTGTATAAAGCGTGTACCGCGCATTGTTTTGGCTTTTTCTACCTTTGCCATAAGATCTTCGGGAAATGCTATTGAGGCCGTGGCTGCGTAGGGAATCCGGTGCGCTGCCATAATTTCCATGATTTGCTTTTTATTTTTTGTATTCCCGTTGGGGCTGGTACCGGTCCAACTGTACATCGGCGTCGATGAGGATACCTGGACACCCGTGTTCATATAGGCTTCATTGTCCAGGCAGACATAGATAAAATCCTCGTTCCTATCCGCAGCTCCGGAAAGAGCCTGAAGCCCGATATCGAAGGTTCCACCATCGCCAGCAAAAGCCAATACAGTAACGTCTGATATTCCTTGACGCTTAAGAGCAGCAGAAATTCCGGCTGCGGTTGGTGCAGCAATCTCGAACGCGGAATGGAAACTCGGGACTCCAAGAGAGGTGTTAGGAAATGGTCCCGCTATAATTGCTGCACATGAAGGGACTACGACGACCACAGCTTTCGATCCCAGAGCCTTCAGCACCGTCTTCATGCCTATTGCATATCCACAGCCAGGGCAAGCAGCATGTCCGGCGTCAAGCACATCGATTGTATTATTGTTATTCATTGTGCCTCCCCTTCTAACACTGCGTCGTCAACCCAAATTGGCTGGTCCACGAAAACTTCTCTGGTTATAGCGTCCTGAACTACCCATTCAATCAACTGTGTATTAACATCTGTACCGCCAATGCCAGCCAGGTATCCCTGGATTTTTGGCCGTCCAGGTGAATTGATGAGGGCCGACTTTATTTCTGAGCAGAAGATTCCTTCTCTACCAATAGATATGTTTCGTTCGATCACTGCTACCCGAGGTGCATTGTCCAAAACATCTCGCAATGCTTTAACTGGGAACGGTCTGAACAATCGCAATTTACACAGCCCCACCTTTATCCCTTTTGATCGGAGGCTTGCGAGCGCCACCCGAGCGGTTGAGGTAATGGTTGCGGTGGTAACAAGAACAAGTTCAGCATCTGCGCAATCTACTGTCTCAACAAGACCATAACTCCGACCGAAAGTACTCTCATATTCCTTGTCAACCCGCTCAACTACTGTCAAAGCATGCTCCATCGCATCAGAAGCTAATCGACGAAAATCTCTGTATTGTTTCGCACTGACAACACCGTTCATAAATCCAGGGTTCGAGAGATCAAAACGCCTTGGTATGTTGACTGGCAGCAGCCATTCGTCAACCTGATCTGGTTCCGGCACTTCAGTTGGCTCCATAAAATGGGAAATAAAGTTTGCTTCCAACATAACCATGACCGGCAACATGAGCTCTTCAGCGATCTTAAAAGCCTGAATGGTAGTGTCCAGTGCTTCCTGGTTGTCCTCACAGTATAATTGCAGCCAACCGGTATCGCGCTGTGACAATGAATCAGTCTGGTCACTCCAGAAAGCCCAGGGGGCTGCAAGTGATCGATTCACCACTGCCATTACAACTGCTGTGCGTGATCCGGCAGCAAAATGAAGCATCTCATGCATGAGTGCCAAACCTTGAGATGAAGTTGCTGTAAACGTGCGCACTCCGGTAAGTGAGGCAGATAGGCATGTGGCCATCGCTGAATGCTCTGATTCCACTTTCACCATTGTTCCACCCAGTTCGCCTGCCGAGTCCCAATCCGCAAGCTGCTCATAGATTGGTGTCTGTGGTGTAATCGGATAAGCTGCCACGACATCCGGTCGGCAAAGCCTGACTGCTTCAGCAACTGCGTGGTTTCCCGTGATAAATTTTTTCATTGTTCTTCTCCCATTTCCAGGACACCTCGTACGCATGCAGCCGCACAGGCGCCACAACCTTTACAATGCTCGGGGTCAGCTTCATAGGCCGTTTTTCCGCTTTCCTGGCACATGGACACATCAGGACAAAAGGTAGCACAAAGATCACAACCAATACATGATCCACAATAGAAACATCGTCCAGCTTCTGCTGTGGCTTCTTTACTTTCAAGACCTCCAACGACTTCTTGGAACCCACACACTCTTTCGTCGGCTGCAATTGTCGGTGAGCATTGGGGCGTTGTCTCGGATGCAGTGAGATAAGAGTACCTGTTGATTTTTGCAGAAGCGTCCGAGTTTCGCTTTGGCCCAGTTTTAAACATATCCATTATAGAGAATGTTCTTCCTGAATCTAATAATGCAGTACTTGTCTCGTCCATTGACCCGGTGAGCTCAAGATGGATAGATACGGCCGCACGCTTTCCAGAAGCCATTGCATCTACCACGGTTGCTTGAAACGGTCCTGCATCTCCTGCTACATACAACCCTTTCCTGGCAGTTCGCCCCTGTCGATCAGCGACAATACGCCCATACTCTTGTTGCAGGCTGCTGTGGAGAGATGAAGCCACAAGGGTTTGCCCAATGGCTGTTATCACCACGTCACAGGGGAATAACTCTTTAAATTCTATATTTGGCTTACTCGATGAAATGCAGTTATTACTGTATTCAGCTTGCACAATCTCTCTGCACCGAATTGAACAGATCTCGCCTTTTTCGCCAATGAATTCCATCGGGTGTGACGGGATCCGCAGTATTCCCTCTTCTTCTGCTTCACAGACTTCGTCATCAGAATCCGGAAGTGCATCCAGGTCTGGGCGGTACAATATAGAAACCGTTGCAGCACCATTGCGCATTGCCACTCGGGAAGCATCGATAGCGGTGTTCCCACCTCCAATTACAATGACATTCCGCCCTTTGACTTGCGCTTGAATCGAACTATCCAACAGAAAATCAAGTCCTGGAATGATCCCTTTAAGATCTTCACCAGGTATACCCATTGTTGTAGGAGCCCAGGTTCCTGTAGCGAGCAGTACCGCTTTGTGGGAATCTAAAAGCTTTTCCAATCCTTCATGATCCACGGTATGATTTGTGATAGGTTTTATATCAAGTGTCAGAATCCGTTCAATGTCGTGGTTTAATACTTTCTTTGGCAAGCGGTAACCTGGAATTCCCATGGCCAGCAGACCGCCGAGACGCTCACTTGCTTCTAGTAGTGATACAGGATGTCCCATGCGGGCCAGATGATATGCTGCTGCGAGTCCAGCAGGTCCGGAACCGATTACAGCCACAGGCAACTTTTTACCGGCATCGGTCAACTGCACTGGTTTTGCGGTCCCATGATCTGAAGCTGAACGCTCTATTGTACGAATTCTTACGGAGCTATCGTGATCATTACGGTTACACTTACTCTGGCAATTGTGGTTGCATACCCGCCCACACACCCCTGGAAGTGGGCTTTCTTCCAAGAATGCTGCCAACGCTCCATCAAAATCTCCTTGAGAAATTTTAAACATTGCTGAAGCGATATTGTTTGCCGTTGGACAGGCTACGCTACAGGGCGAAAATTTTTCCTCAAAAACCGGACGAATGCGTGACCAAGAACCGGTCCTAAATGCCGTAGTTGACGACCTTGAGATCGGTATAATAAGTTCCGGGTCTAAAAATTTATGGTAACTCATACTACGCGACCTCCGTAATTTTTACTGATTCGTAGGCCCATTGCGCAGAGTCTCGGTTTGCCTGACTCTTTACCGTTATCGCTTCAGTCAGGGCATCAAGAAGACACTTCAAATCCGGCTGCCCGACTAGGCGGCAATAGGCACCCAAAACAGTGGTGTTGATTATTTTCCCAAGCCCCGCGCTCTCACTTACCCTTGCAGCATCGATCAAACCAACCTTCAACCCACGCAATTCGCCCAATTTTTCCAATGGCCGGGTGGTATTGATAAGAACCGTATCTCCGTCTTTTAATATTGATCGAACTTCGCGAGCATCAAACAGACTTTCATCCATATAGATAAGTGAATTAGGCCGCCTTATTTCGCACTTGAGTAGTACTTTTTGTGTGTCTACCCTCAAAAAACCGACTACTGGAGCTCCCCTACGTTCCCCCCCATAAACCGAGTAACATTGAGGAAACATCCCTGCATTGAAAAACGACAATCCAAGTGTACTGGCTGCAACAACTACTCCTTGTCCACCTCGGCCACTGATCTTAATTTCAAGCATTTGTCCTCCTCAATAGTTCTCTTTACGAACCAATCAATCTGGGGTACTGTATACCGTACCCCAGATTTATCAGTAATCAGTAGGTGCTGTCAACAGAAATTTAAAAGTCCATATTATTTTTTTGGACTGCCTGCCCGTGTGAGCGGAGCTGGATTCAGCCAATACCATTGACGGCTTCTTTCAGATTGGGATACAATCCGCACGCTTAAGATCGGGAATTCACCCGAGATACGTTGAACAGCGGTCCAGCGGTCAGGAGATGCAATGATAGAAGAAGATTTGGGAGCAACGATTGCACAGCCTCTCTCGATTCGTGAGCAGGTCTACAAACGCATCAGTGAGCTGATTCTGAACGGGAAAATTGCCCCGTCGGAACGGATCATGGAAAACAAGCTCTCCACGCAGCTGGGTGTTTCCCGCACGCCGATCAGGGAGGCTCTGCATGTTTTGGAGATGGAAGGGTTTCTTGAAGCGATCCCTCGGGTCGGCTACCAGGTTAAAGAAATTGTCTGGGAAGAAGTGGAGGATATCTGCGAGATCCGCAAGGTCAATGAGACCCTGGCGGCCTGCTGGGCAATGGACAGGATCTCAGCGGATGAGCTAGGCAGGCTGCAGCTTAATCTGGACCAGGCGGAAGCCGATGTGAGAGGCGGGTTCCCGAAACGATTTATCGAGCGGGACGCAGATTTTCACGATATCCTGGTGCGGGCCAGCGGGAGCCGGAGGCTGGTGGAGGTCTGTCAGACCTTGCGCAAACACATGCTGCGCTACCGTATGGAGAGTATTTATGAACCGGACATGGTTTTGAGCGTTATAGAGGACCATCGCCGTATTCTGGAGCGACTCAAGGCCCGTGACGTGGCGGGAATCACCCGGGCGATCGGTGATCACCTGGATCATGTCAAGCGCGAAGTACTCCACTATGCCTTCGAAATGAAAAAGAGGGCAGATTTGACTGAATAAAGCAGAGGCACCGGAGCCTTGGCAAGCCCCGGTGCCCGATTTATTACGATACTGCGTATCAGAGTCAGTAAACCGAGAGCTGTTCCTCGCCATTCAGATAGCGCATGGCGCCGGCCGCCAGCGCCTCCATTTCATTTTCGCCCGGATCCACCAGCACCTGGGCAATAAACGAGACCTTTTCCCTCAGGCTGTCTACGAGCCGTTGGGAGTAAGCCAGGCTGCCGGTCAGGGCAATTGCATCCACCCGCCCGGCAAGCACCGCTGCACAGGCGCCGATCTCCTTGGCTATCTGGTAGCACATTGCCTCGAATATCCCGGCAGCGCCAGCATCACCATCAGTGATCATCTTTTCTATTTCAAGACCGCTGGTTGTTCCCAGATAGGCCACTAATCCGCCGCCACCCTGCAGGAGCTTCAGGACCTGCTCCCGCGAGTACTCCCCGCTGAAGCAGAGCCGGACCAGGTCTCCGGCCGGCAGCCCTCCGGCGCGCTCCGGAGAGAAGGGACCATCGCCGTCCAGGGAATTATTCACGTCAATTACCTTCCCCTTGCGGTGCGCCCCCACTGAGATACCACCGCCCAGATGGGCGGTGATCAGGTTGATTTCATCGTACTCCCTGCCCAGGCTGGCCGCTATTTTCCTGGCGATTGCCTTTGAGTTCAAGGCGTGAAAGCTGCTCTGTCTTCGTATCTGCGGGATGCCTGAATAATGGGCGGAGATACACATCTCATCCACCGTCGGTGGATCAACCGTAAGAGCAGGTATATTTCGTTCTTTGCCCAGGTTATAGGCAATGATGCCGCCGCACATATTGGGATGCTGGCCGAATTTTCCGCTCTTCATGTCGTCAATCAAGGCGGGACAAATCTCGTAGATTCCACCCGGTATCGGCTTCGTATTTCCCCCCCGGCTGGCCACCGAGTCGAAACCATCCAAAGAGAGGTTGTGAGCGGACAGAACCCCGAGAATGGTATTCTTCCGCAGTTCATACTGATCAATAATGGTTTTGTACTCTCTTAGCTCGTCGGCAGGGTGATTGACCGATTCGGTAAAAATCATGTTTTCAGATTCATACACGGCAACTTTCGTCGACGTTGAACCGAGATTGATGACAAGTATTCTTTTCGGTTTTGCCATGCCGCACCCCCGGACGATTAATCGTTATATTTTTTCAGCAGCGCCTTGGCATCTTCCAGGAGCGCCTTGCCGTTGCCCCCCTTCGCATCAACCTCTTTGATCCATTCATCGTCGACTTGCGCGGTAGCTTTTACCCAACGTTTGAATTCGGCCTCACTCAAAACAGTTATCGTGCTGCCGCGGTCCACTGCAATCTTATGTGCCGGCGCCGTATTACTGTCCCATACCTTCCCTACCCAGGCAGATACTTCACGGCCGCTGTTCTGGTCGATGACCTTTTTCAACTCCGGAGGCAGGCTGTTGTATTTGGCCGGGTTCATCGCAAAGACGAAGAAGGCATTGGAAATTTTGGCATGATTCGGGCCGGTCTCGGTATGAGTCTTACAGACCTCCTGCATCTTGAATGACGTCATGGCCTCCCATGGCAGGGTAGCTCCATCGATAACATTTTTGGAAACTGCTTCAGTTACCGCCGGGGCTGGCATTTGCACCGGTATCGCCCCGAGTGCCGCCAGCGCCTTGACGCCAAGGCGATTAGGAGACCGGATCTTCAGCCCTTTCAGATCTTCGAGAGTTTTAACAGTTTTTTTACCGAAATGAAGCTGAGCGCCGTCGTGCAAATTGACAAAGAGCAGTTTGGTCCCTTTAAACTCGTCGAGCGAATTCTTCTGGATGTAATCCCACAGGGCCGGACTTCCTCTTTCCGCACTCTTTGTCATGAATGGCAGTTCAAAAACCTCGGTCTTGGTGAAACGACCGGACTGATAGGTTGGAACCGTCGATACGATGTCAGCCACGCCGTCACGGGCCTGGTCGAAGAGCTGTGCCGGAGTGCCGCCCAGCTGCATGGAGGGATAAATCTGACATTTGAGCCTGCCGCCGGACTCTTTGCCGATCTTGTCGCACCATGGCATGAGAACTTTCAGATGGAAATTTGAACTGGATGGCTGGAAATGGGCTACCTTGAGGATGACGATATCCTGTGCGGCGCCGGCAGCTCCGGCTCCGCAGACAATTGCGATGGGAACAAACAGCATGCATACTCTGAACAGATTCATCATGGAGTGTCTCCTTTTTTGTGTGTTGCGAGTTGATGTGTGTGAACGGTGAACTGGTCCGGGAAATAATACGGGAGTGATTGGTATGGTGATCAGCGGCCTCCTTTTTGCTGTGCGCTGCGGACTAGCCCCGCTGCTGCGGTAGTCGTGCTTAATCCCAGTTGGCAAGCTTCATGGTCCCCTTTTCCAGCAGGTTCCGGTGCATGTTGTAGGCCTTGAAGAGCATGTGCGGCTGGTGGGCACTGTTGCTGGCCAGGCATTCTCTCAACGACCGGTCGAAATATTCCTGCAGGATCGGCCGGTAGTCGGGATGGGCGCATCTGTCGATGATGCGCTGGGCCCGCTGTCTCGGCGCCAGTCCCCGCAGGTCGGCAAGCCCCCGTTCGGTTACCAGCACGTCCATGTCATGCTCGGTGTGATCAACATGGGTCACCATGGGGAGCACGCAGCTGATGCCGTCCGGATCGCTCTTCGTGGGGCGGGTCGAGGGGGCGTGCATGATGGAGAGATAGGCGTTGCGCATGAAATCCCCGGAGCCGCCGACGCCGTTTACTATGCGCGAGCCGTTGACGATGGAAGAGTTGACGTGGCCGTAGATATCGAATTCCACGGGGGTGTTCATGGCGATCAGGCCGAGACGCCGGATCGGTTCGGCGTGGTTGCTGATCTGTGACGGGCGCAGGATGATTTTGTCGCGGTATTTCTCACAATCAGCGAGCGTACGCTGCAACCGCTCTTTGGAGAGGGCAAAAGATGCCGTCGAAATGCAATCGACCTTGCCGGAGTCGAGCAGGTCCATGAGGTTGTCCTGTAAGAGTTCCGTCCAGACGTTCATGTGCGTGAAGGGGCTGTGGAGCAGGCCGCCGACAACGGCGTTGGCAATGGTCCCCACGCCTGACTGCAGGGGAAGCAGATTTTTCGGTAGGCGCCCCTGTACTACTTCAGACTTCAGAAACTCAAGGATGTGATCCGCCATCTGTCCTGATTTTTCGTCAAAGGGGCCGAAGGTGCGCCCCACCGGCTCCTCGCGGGATTCAATGATGGCGACGATTTTCCGGGGATCGCACGGGATGCTGGTGGAACCGATGCGGTCATCGACGCGGAGGATATCCAGAACACCCTTGTGCGGCGGCAGCGTGACGCCGACGCAGTCGTGAAACCCTTCCAGCGATGGGAAGGTAGTATTGATTTCGATGATGATTTTCTCGGACCGCGCCACTATTTCTGAGACGATGCCGACGGCCAGGGTCGGCACAATTCCGCCGTCCTCGGTGATACAGCTCGCCTCGATGATGCCGATATTGATCTTGCCGGCGTTTTCCATGGTATAGAAGCCGTAGCCGAAATCCTGGGCGAACAGGGAGAGAAAGCGGTCGCCGAAATTGATCTCCCCCGCGTTGATAGCTTTCTGAATCGTGTGCCCCTGCTGATGCGGCCAGCGCTGGTCGACCATATCAAGCTCGGCCCAGCGGTTATCGATATCGATATCGATTGAGGCGCCGGTATAGACATTGAAGCGCAGCTTGCCGCGCAGGCCGTTGTTTTCGACATAGTCGGCCAGCAAATTCGGCACCACGATCGGATTTCCTCCGGCAAACCCTGAAAAACCGAGATACATGCCATCCTTAAAAAAAGGAATGGTCTCTTCGGCAGCCATGATCCGTGACCGCAGCTTATGATTGCGAATCCTATTCAGCAGTTCAGACGATCCCTGCGCTGCTCCGTCATTTGCCATCTATGGTCTCCTTTCTCATCAAGCTGGTGCTACGGGGTTGCTGTTCCCGATTCAACAACGGTGGCATACCCCGGAGGGGTCGAAGAGCTGCAGCGGTGGAACGTCGACAGCTCAGTTGGATTATAAGCCTTGACCTCATCCGGCGGAATTTCGCACTCTTTCTGCCCGAGGAGCGCCCTGGTGACGAGAGCTGTGGCGATATTGATTTTGTAGGCGTTCCGGCTGAGCGGCCGGGCGTCTGCGAGCGCGAGCTCAGCGGCCTGAGCGGCGGTTTCAGCGGTGAGCGGCCGGCCGCGCAGGAACTTCTCGGCCGCATCTGCCCGGACAATTCCCGGTGCCACAGCCCCCAGAGCGATGCGGGCTTCCGTACAGATGCCAGTTGCCTGGCTGACCAGCGCGGCGACACTGACAACAGCGAAATCGATCGGTTTTCTGAGCGTGAATTTGAGAAAGGTCTGCTGCGGCACCTCCGGAAGGCGGGGGATCTGGATCTCCCTGACCATCTCATCGCTGCGGAGCCCATTTTTCAAGGGAGTGTAAAAGTCTCCGACCGCGATCTGTCGTTCGCCGCCAGGGCCGACCACCAGCAGCCGGGCATCGTAGAGGGTCAGGGCAACGGCGGTGTCTGACGGGCAGACCGCAAAGCAACGTTTCCCTCCCAGTATGGCATGATTGCGGTTGTCCCCGGTCACGGCCAGGCACGCGCCGCTCCCTTTGCGGGCGCATTGGATCGGTCCGCCGATATGGCGCGGATAACGGTAATAGCAGCAGCGCACATCCTGGCAGAGGTTGCCCCCAAGGGTCGCCACATTGCGAATCTGGGGGGTTGCCACGGAGTGGGCCGCGTCGGCCAGAACAGCGTAGCGCTGCCTGAGCAGGGAGGACTTTGAAATATCTGCCAGTCGGGTCAACGCACCGATGCGGAGAAAGTTTTTATCTTCCTTGATGTAATTAAGGCCGGCGATGGTTTTGATGTTTACGATCATATCCGGGTAGGCCGGCAGATATTCGTCCTTGAGAAGACCGAACAGGTCTGTGCCGCCGGCATTGAGCCGGGCAGCACCATTTTGCTGTGCCAGTGCGGTCACCGCCTGTTTGACGGTCCGGGCATTGATATGGGTAAAGGGTCTCATGCGGCACCTCCGGTATGGCTTCGGGCCTTCACTCTGCCCAGTGCTTTGAGAACCCGCTCGGGAGTGGCGGGATATTCGTGCAGCCAGACGCCGATGGCATTGGAGACCGCCATGAGGATCGCCATGGGACCGGGCGAGGTGGCCACTTCGCCGACGCCGATGGCCTTGAAGCGATTGCTGTCAACCGGGGTTTCCAGGACTACGTTGTCAATGGAGGGGAGTTCGGAAAAGGTGCGCCACTTGTAATCGATCATGTTGGCATTGAGGATATGTCCCGTTCTGTCGTCGAGAACGGTTTCCTCAAAGAGAGCGCTGTCGATACCTGATGAGCCGAGGCAGCCGTTCAGCTGTCCTTCCAGTCCGGGGGGATCGATAATCTGGCCGACATCCGTGGCATTGACGACCCGCAGCAGATCCACCTTGCCGGTTTCCGTATCCACTTCCACCTCCACGAAGGTGGTCATGCAGTTGGCCAGAGTGAAATCCGGATCGAAACGGCCATATCCGAGAATAGTTCGTTCGTGACCCATGGCCCGCCATGAAGTGCGCCTGTCCGGGTCTGCCGTGACAAAGACCACTCCGTCAGCGGTATCCAGTTCGTCCGGCCGGGCTTTCAAGCGCGGAGCAATAATCTCAAACAGCTGTCGCCGGGCATCTTCCGCCGCCCGAATGGCGGCACTGCCGATGGCATAGGTTCCCCGGGAGCCGAACGGGCCGTACTCAAAGGGATTGATCTGCGAATCGGCATCCGTTATCGAGACCCTCTCCATCGGGACCTGCAGCACCTCGGCCACCATTTTGACGTAGTTGCTCCGCTGACCGGTACCATGTTCGGTAATGCAGGAGAACAGCAGTACCGAGCCGTCCGGATTCAGGCGTACATGGGCTTCCGATGAATCTTCTCCGATATCGGCATTGCCGTGGACACCGACACCGACGCCCCTCCGCTTTGTGCCGGCTACTGAACTGGGCTGCAGCCAGCCCTGCCAGTTTTCTTTCCAGCCGAAGCACTGTGCCCCCTGCTCCATGGAGTCCGAATAGTCGATACCCCGGTAGGTGTACCAGGCGCCGTCGCGCCAGAAGTAACCGTCGCCAGGTTTGACATAGTTCTTTTTGATGAATTCCACCGGATCCAGGTCGAGCTGTTCCATGGCCTGGCAAAGCAGCGGAATGAAAGAACATTTGAGCTCCTGCCCCCCGAAACCACGCACACCACCCGAGGCATTGCGGTTGGTGCAGACTACGGCGGTCTGCAGATCCCAGTTGGCGCAGCGGGTCATGAGCTGAATCTCGCCACACCCAACCGCCACCTGGGCCTGGGTTGTCATGGAGTAGAAACCGGTGTCCACCAGCCACTTGCCGGATACCGCCGTTACGGTTCCACCCTTCTTCATGCCGACCCTGGCCTGCATTCTTGATCCGGGCCGCAGAACAAAGGCAGCGATGTGCTCCTCTTTGGAGTATATCAGCTTCACAGGGCGGCCGGTGGCCTTGCTCAACAGAACCGCATGGGACTGCAGCTGCCAGGAGAGCAGTTTCGTGCCGAAACTTCCGCCACAGGCGGCACCATGGGTGCGCACTTCCACCTTTCGGCCGAAGACATGGTGCAGAATGATGGTATCCAGGTAGGAGGCCTGATTCGAGACCCACAGGGTCACCCGATTCGGCTCTTCCCAGAGTGCCACAGCTCCCGGCGGTTCAGGAGGAATGGGATTGGGGATGTTTTCGTAGCCAAAAGTCCCTTCGATAATGACATCTGCCTCGCCAAAGCCCTGCTCGACGTCACCCATGACCACCTCTCGCAGGGAGTTGGGCCCGAAGGCCGGCATGCCGGGGGTGACAATGTTGCCGGGCAGCTGCTCGTAGAGCTGCGGGGCGCCGGGCTGCATGGCCGCATCCACGTCAAACACCGCCGGCAGCAGCTCGTACTCCACATCGATCAGGCTGAGCGCCTGCCTCGCGATATCCTCGGTGGTCGCCGCCACCAGAGCCACGGCGTCCCCCACATAGCGCACCTTGCTATCCAGGACGCGGGTTATGCGGGGAGTGCCGCCTTTCCAGTCCGGCACGTCTTCCCAGGTCAGCACCGCCTTGACCCCCGGCAGCTGTTCAGCCCGGCTCTTGTCAATGCTCTTTAAATTCGCGTGGGGATGGGGACTGCGCAGCACCTTGCCATGGAGCAGCTCGGCAAACTTTAGATCGTTCACATACCGGGTCGCTCCGGTAACTACTTCCGTAGCGTCTTTGCGCCGGGTCGAACGACCGATGAAGCGGTACTCATCAGACATGGTCAGGCCTCCTTTCCGGCAACCGCCATGACCGCCCTGAGCACCTGGTAGTGGCTGATACAGCGGCAGAAGTTGCCGGACAGGGCTTCTTTCACTTCGTCTTCCACCGGAGATGGATTTTCCAGGAGCAGCGACTTGGCGCTCATGATCATGCCGGGTGTACAGAAGCCGCACTGAAAAGCGGTATGATCGATGAAGGATTGTTGCAGCGGGTCGAGCTTGCCGGTCTTGCCGTCCGCCAGTCCCTCTATGGAGATGATGCTCCGGCCGTGACACTCGACGGTCAGGGTCATGCAGGAAAGGATCGCTGCGCCGTCCATCAGTACAGTACACGTTCCGCAGGCGCCGTTGTCGCAGGTCACCTTGGTGCCGGTCAGTCCAAGCGTTTCACGGAGTGTGTGGGCCAGAGTGTGCGAGGGCGATATCTGGTGGGGCTGACTGCCGATTTCCAGTTCAACGGCTCTGCCGTTGACCACAAGGCTGACGTGCTTTGCCGGGGGGCGTTTCTCTGCTGGTGCTGTTGCCATGAGCCATCCTCCTCACCATTAATTAATCTATCCGGGCACCCAGTTGACGTGAGAGTGCTTTTGCCGCTGCTGAAACCAGCGGGCCCGATTCCCCTGCAGCTTCAGTGGTAAACAGGCCGATCAATGCGATATAGCCAATCGGCAATTCGCCGGGGCCGAATACGGCGGCCGCAACGGAATTCAAGCCGGGTTTCATATCTCCGAGGTCCAGGGCATACCCGTCACGGCGGCACCGGACAAGCTCCTCATTCAGCCGGGTTCGGTCGAGCTTCTCCGGTGTGCCGTGAAAATAGAGTTTATTATCCTGCAGAAGTGTTTCGAGTTTCTCGGCAGACAGGGCGGCAGCGATTGCTTTGCCATGGGAACCGTAGGTGAGCGGGAAGCGATGCCCGATGCGAATCGTAACGCCGATGTCGATGCCCCCCTCATTCTTGGCCGCCACAAAAACCATTCGATCGGATATCAGTCCCAGCGTGGCGGTTCCGCCGATCTTTGTGGCCAGATCATCAAGGAGAGGCTCCGCCAGACGCGGGGCGTTGAAGTCATCCAACACCTTTCGGGAGAGGGTGATCAGGCCCACACCGAGAGCGTATCCTTTCCGGTCACTGAAACGCTGCACCAAGCCGAATTTCTGCAGTGTCTGCAGAATGGAGTACGCTTTGCTCTTGTGGATTCCCACCTGGGCACAGATCTCAGGAAGGCTCATCTGTGACGCACTGTTTCCGGCCAGACAGAACAGTACCCGAGAGGCCTGCTCAACAGCCGGCACCATGTATTTTTCTTCGACGCGTTCTTTCCGGGTTTCCAAGCTAGTTCTCCATATAGAACCTTAGTTCTGTATATGAGATTATGCATTGTGGTAAATAGGTTGTCAACGAATAAATATATGTGTAATTTTCTGGGATACTCAATGAAGAAGAAAGGAGAAACAGTATGAAGATATGTATATATGGAGCCGGCGCGGTCGGCGGTTTTATCGGCGCTCAGCTTGCCCATGCCGGGTATGAAGTAAATGTCGTGGCCCGCGGCGCAACGCTGAAGGCCTTGAGCGAACAGGGGCTGAGGCTGCTAAGTGACGGTATTTCCCTGGTTGAGAAGGTCCGGGCCACTGATTCCCCGGAAGAACTTGGAGTACAGGATCTGGTTATTGTGGCAGTAAAGACGACCGCTATGGCTGAAGTGGCGCAGAAGATCGCCCCGCTGATCGGACCGGATACGATCGTGATGACAGCAATGAATGGGGTGCCCTGGTGGTTTTTCGACGGCTTTGGCGGAGAATATGCGGGAACACGCCTCGCCTCAGTTGATCCTGACGGTGCGATTGCAGCAGCAATTCCGCCGCACACTGTCGTCGGTTGCGTCATTCACGGCAGTTTCTCCCTGAATGAGCCAGGGGTTGTCCGACACGGTTTCGGGAAAAAGTTGATCATCGGAGAGCCGAGCGGCAGTGAATCCGACCGCATACGCAAACTGGCGCACCTGCTTGGCAAAGCGGATCTGGAAATTGTTGTATCGAACAACATCCAGTATGACATCTGGTTCAAGCTCTGGGGTAACATGACGATGAACCCCGTTTCCGCATTAACGGGAGCCACGTGCGACCAGATACTTGATGACCCGCTGGTAAAGAAATTCTGTCTGGATATCATGGCTGAGGCTGGTCGAATCGGAACCAGAATCGGCTGCCCTATTGAGCAGAGCGGCGAGGAGCGCAATGCGCTTACCCGAAAACTGGGAGCATTCAAGACTTCCATGCTGCAGGACGTCGAAGCAGGCCGGGCCGTGGAACTGGATGCCTTGGTTGGTGCCGTGCGCGAGATCGGTCAGAAGGTCGGCGAGCCAGTTCCCAATATCGAAGCTCTGCTTGGCCTGGCCCGGTTGCTGGCGCGGGTGCGTGGCCTGTATCCATGGTGATCGGCCCGCCTTTTGAGAAAGTTAGTGAGTCGCGGAATGCCGAGGACCCGGCAGGGTCTTAGCGTCTCTACGATTACCAAACGGTACACCGGGTGTATGTACTGTTTGTAAAACATACAGGTGACCGTATATCGGACAGATTATCTGCGCAGTGCCACCGAGTTCGTTTCTGAAAGAATGAAGTGAAGCCGTTTGTGAGTGACCTGCGGCGATTGCAGGGCATCGTCGGAATATTTATGTTGGAGTTGGTATGTTAATTGTATGATTTTGGGCAAATATGTATAACGATGTTTTTAAGCATGTCTTAATACGTGTGCATTGTGTGTGAGATAAACGGTGTGAAGAGGAAGAGGTATCAATAACGATATTCGTGTCGTTATGGGTATAACGTTTTGATGTTGCAGTATAAATGTAACAATAATGACCGTAATTCCTGTTGTAAAACGATGTTGCTATTTTGTTTGACAACAAATAAGCATCATGGTACTTAAATGCGCAATAAACATATTTAGTCCTCTATCGGACGTAACTTCACTGCACAGGAGATAAAGTATGGAGCCCATTGAGCGCGATGAAGTATTATCGTACGACCCCTTTACCGTTTCGGATGCCTTTGGTCCGGGCGGAAATATGCTGCTGAAGCTGTCGCGGAATCTAGC
>JAQTZV010000024.1 GCA_028687585.1 Desulfuromonadaceae bacterium
GAAAGAGTCAGACTGATTGCCCAGAGGGCTTTCAGAAAATTGTTGGCGGCTTCACCGCCGCTACCGGATATAAATTTGATGCCGGCAACAGGGTGAACTTCAATCAACTGCGTTTTTTAGGATAATGTCATAAAACGCTTCCTTTGCATCCGGGGTAAAACCTATCTCTTGCAACTTTGTCAGATCTCCACCTGATGCCCAAGCTCGACCACCTGTTCCGTTGGCAGATTGAAGAAGGTGGTCGCCCTGAGAGAATTGCGGGTCATGAAAGCAAATAGTTTTTCCTGCCACCGCATCATATCCGATTTTTGCGAAGCGGGTTGACTGCCGATAAAATCTCCGGAGCTCGCAAGATACCGCTGATGCCAAGCAGTGCAATTCTCAGACCTGATCCGGAAGCGGTCAACGCCAATGGGAAAAATTGTCAATGGAACGTTCCGTTTGTGCCCCCCCAGTAGTACCGATCGGCCCGAACGCTACCCACTTCCATGCTGTCGGGAAACAGATCATGCGTGGCTTTATTTCCTTTTCAAAAGGGTCTGATGATTAAAGCAGTACACCAATACCGATAACGACATTTACGAGATAAAGGGCAAGGATGACACATCCGAGTTTGTAATGTAAATTTCGTTGCGGAATGCTTGATCCGGCGATCTTTCTGGAAATACGATAGGTTGAAAATAACATGATAACAATGACTACTCCTACAAACAGGTGTGTAGGGTACTGAAGCACTTTTCCGGTATCAAGCATGATCAGAATCAACCCGGCAGAAAAACCAGCACCCCCAAATAATGCCAGCACCGGACCCATCCGGCGATGCAATTTTATAGCGTGAATCGGCAGAGGTGTTTTACCTCTGCGCGCACGCCTGATCAGTAACCCGTTGAAAGTATGGTAAAAAAGCAACAGCATTATTATAAAATTGAAAAGACCGTGAACAAGTCTCAATATCGAGATCAGTTCACTGCTAATCAGCGGAAATGGCATCTTTTTTCCCCCTCCTCTATTCGACCACCTCAATTACGCCTTCCATCCCCTTCTCCCTATGGCTCTTAAGCCAAAGAAAGCCTTTGTCACAATATATCGGGTACTTACCTGTCTTTGTCGGAGTGAATGTAATCGTTTGCGCGTCTCTTTTAAGATCGAGTTTGAAGTCAATGCCCGCTTCCGGCGAATTCGCAACCAGGTCATGCGGAATGTATCCGCCGGATTTTTTGACCTTTAACTCCACAGGCTTATTTACCTTTACGATGATATAGTTTGGATCATAGAAGTACTCACCACCAACTATTTCAGCTCGCTGCACTCCACTGCCATCAACAGTCGCGACAAAGCGTTTTTCCTGCCAAGTCCCATGATCATGAGTCTGGGTACCTTCAGTCAAGACCTTCTCCGCAGCATCAGCGGCATGTATGGTGATACTGTACAATGAAACAAAGACAATAATAATGAGTGCAAACCTTGAACTTTTCATACCTGACTCCTTCTGTTTCAGAATACATAACTAGCGTTTAGTGGAAGAATCCAAAGACTTTATGTACTGCAGGAGTGATTTCATCTCGACCGAGTTCGAGTCTAATGCAGTGCTTGCCAGAGGATTTTTTATACATTGATTGATGATATTTCCCAATGTCTCATCATCATAACCGGCTGCTTTAAACAGCCCCTTTCCATTGGGGTGGCACATGTTACAGCTTTTCCCGTTTGTTGCCAGCTGTGAGCTGGTGAACAGCTCCTTGCCTTTGTCAAGAGACGCTTTTTCTGTCGCCATAGCCGGTAAAGTCACTGCAATAACGCTCAAAACTATTGCTAAACGTTTCATGGTTTCTCCTTTTCAAATATTGAATTCGCATCTCTTCGCTCACACAAGGCCATCCCTCTCTGTACAACTCTCTGCAACGCTACATAATGCCTTTCCGGCATCCGTTGCCGCTTACTGCTTCAGCTTCAAGGCAATACGTGCCACATGAGCCCCCTGATATCTGGCCCCTGCCAGTTCGTTGTCGCTTGGCATCCGTTCACCCTGACCACCGGTAATGGTTGAAGCGCCATAAGGAGAGCACCCGGTTATCTCGGTGACACCCATCTGTCCGGCAAAAGAATATGGTAGGCCAACAACAACCATCCCCTGATGAAGCAGAGTGGTATGGAAACTGAGGATAGTCGATTCCTGGCCGCCATGCTGAGTGGCAGAACTACAAAATACGCTGGCCGGTTTACCGACCAGAGCACCTTTCATCCAGAGGCCTCCGGTAGCATCCAGAAACTGCCGCATCTGTCCGCACATATTGCCAAAGCGGGTCGGCGTACCGAAAATAACGGCATCAGCTTCTGCCAGATCGTCTACAGTTGCTACCGGTATATGCGCCATTCCCTTTTGGGCATCAAGAGCCCCCATCATACCCAACACCTCATCAGGCAATGTTTCAGGCACGCGCTTGATAATGGCCTCGCACCCAGCCACCTCATTAACTCCTTCGGCAACGGCTTCAGCCATCTTGTAGATATGGCCGTACATACTGTAATGAATAATCAAGATTCTACACATGATGAATACTCCTTTTTCATTTTTTTGTTATTCCCCGCAAATGAGGTAACAGGGCAATATCATTGGGTGCCACAGGCCGTTCCGCAACGACTGCAGAGCCTGTAATCAACAATAAAATCACACCGGCCAAAATGTTTCTCTGCATAAAAACCTCCGTAACGTGATATGCACTGCTTTCTCAAAATCATCCCGGAGTGGATAACTTGCCGGGATAATATGCCTTCGCCAAAAGTTAAAGTGAGTTCACCGAGGAATGTATCTCCTGCCGTTATGGTCCATTACTTCTCCTGACTTCGATGCGGCAATATATACAAGAAAGAGTTTTAAACTCATTTACATTTACGATGTTGCTCAGCAGCATCTATGCCAAGTCACAATAATGGCAAACCTGTGTGTATGTACGTGCAGTTTGCTTCTGAATGCGGACAGCACACATGCCAAGTTGTTAGCAACATACATTGCAGGCAAAAATCCGGTTTCAGTATCGGGGCCGAATATATACGGTCAGAAGTCATGCAACGTTGATTGCATGGTGCAATAATTATGGAATTTTCTTTTCTGGCCGGACTTCCACGACTCCAAATTCCTGATAACGATTGCTGCAATATCCTTAATTTCCATATACGAGCCTCATGTTTATCTGATGACAGGTTCCAAGTAGACCAATCATTTCCCGGATTCTTCCCGCTCGCAGTTGTAAAAAAACCTGAAATGTCCGGGGATTGTAAATCCAAATACCTCCCCCCCTGCGAATCCATCCCACATCGGTAACCACCGCCACGCGCTCCCAGGCGTTGAAATGTTCCAACCCGGTCTTTGCATCGTCCCGCATAGCATGTGTATCGAGCCCGGTAAATTTTTTTCCCAGGAGATAGAGAAAGCGTCGGTCGTTTTGTTGCATAGCCGACACTGTAAGTGCCTGACGTGGCGATGGAGAGACCGATGCCGAATATACTGACGTTGCTGGTTTCTGCCGCAGTGTGACTCTGGCGGAAATTGCCGAACATGGTCATGTCCTGACACCGGGGCGCTATGTGGGAGCGGAAGCGGTGGAGGATGACGACGAAGCCTTTGCCGAGAAGATGCAGCGGCTGACCGAGACGCTGGGTGAGCAGATGGCCAAGGGTGCGGAACTGGACGGGCTGATCCGGCAGAAGTTGGGAGGGTTGGGGTATGAGTTCTGATTGGAAATCAGTAAATATCGCTTCACTCTGCAAAGGAATCTATGACGGCCCTCATGCAACTCCGAAAAAAACAGACAATGGACCAATTTTCCTTGGCATATCGTCGTTAAATAAGGGGCAACTGGACCTTTCATCTCTGGAATATTTATCCGAAGATGATTTCCCGAAATGGACAAAGAGAGTTACCCCCAAAAAGGGAGATATTGTATTTTCCTATGAAACAAGATTGGGGGAAGTTGCAATAATTCCTGATGGGTTACGGTGCTGCCTTGGGAGACGAATGGCTTTGATGCGGATAGATAGATCCAAGGCTATTCCTGAGTATATCCTCTATGCCTATCTTTCTCCTACATTTCAAAGAGTAATTCGTGAAAGAACAATTCACGGAAGTACGGTAGATAGAATCCCCTTAACCGAATTTGGTTCTTTTCCAATATCCATTCCGCCGTTAATTGTTCAAAAAGAGATCGCTGAAACGCTTAAAGCCCTCGACGACCGAATCACCCTCCTCCGCGAAACCAACACCACCCTCGAAGCCATCGCCCAAGCCCTGTTCAAATCGTGGTTCGTGGACTTCGACCCCGTCCGCGCCAAACAGGAAGGCCGTGAACCGGAAGGGATGGACGCCGACACCCTGCTCCCCCGCCTGATCTCCGGCCAGTTGCGCCTGCCGGATGCCGAAGCGATGTTTGGGGAGGTTTGATTGGTCTGTGACCCGCCCTGGTGCAATGGCCGACAAGATGCCATTAATGGAAAACCCAACGTCAAAGGCGGGCGGGTCTAAGACCGCGCCCCTACAATAAACGCATTCATCGTCGGTTACAGCAACAGGGCGACCCGCCGGGATCGCCCCTACGATATCCAATAAATTACCCTTGTATTTTTAATTTTAAAATTATAAATTTGCCTTGTGTTTTTAAATATAAGCCTACAACAAGGTGACCTATGCGCAGATTCATTGACGATCAGCTCCAACAATGGCAGGACAGCACACGGCGCAAACCGCTCATTTTGCGGGGTGCCCGGCAGGTTGGCAAAACCTGGTCGCTAAAAGAGTTTGGCAAAAACCGCTTTGAATCGGTTGCGTTGGTTGACGTGGAACGCAATCCCTCTCTGCGCAAGCTGTTCGATGGCGATCTTAACGCGGCGCGCATCTGCGCCGACCTTGAGGTGCTGCTGCGGCAGAAGATCACGCCGGGAAAAACCCTGCTCTTTTTTGATGAGATTCAGGCATGCCCCCGTGCCATAACCGCCCTGCGCTATTTTTATGAGGAGATGCCGGAACTGCATGTCGTGGCCGCCGGATCACTTCTGGAATTTGCGCTTAAAGACGCCTCCTTTCCTGTTGGCAGGGTTCAATTTCTCAATCTCTATCCACTCTGTTTCGCCGAATATCTGGAGGCGATCGGTAACGCACCAGCTGCTGCTGCAGTTTTAGGCAATCCTGCTGGCATATCACCCGTTGTGCATGAACTTCTCCGTGACGAACTGAAACGTTATTTTTTTATCGGCGGAATGCCGGCAGCTGTCAATGCTTACAAGGAAAACGGCTCGCTGCGGGATGCCTTCGAGGTGCAGGGGGAAATTGCGGAATCATATCGAATGGATTTTGCTAAATACACCCCTCAGGTTGACCGTTATTGTCTCGATTCAGTCTTTACCTCACTGGCGCAAAGTGTCGGGCAACAGATCAAATACGCGCGGCTGGGCGAGGGGTATGGCAACCCGACGCTGAAGAAGGCTTTTGAAGCTCTCTGTCTGGCACAGGTAGCCCGCAGGATTACGTCGGTCAATCCGACTGGCCTGCCGCTTGGAGCAAGTGCATCGGTCAAAGTTTTTAAGGCGTTGATGCTGGATCTGGGCCTGATGCGTTACCTATCCGGTATGCCGGACGATATTGAATATGCCAGAGCGGATCTGCTTGCTATCTATCGCGGCGCCATGGCTGAACAGTTTGTGGGACAAGAGATGCTGGTATCACAACAGGGCAGCCTCTATTACTGGGATAGACAGGCAAAAAGCAGTTCCGCCGAGGTTGATTATCTGGCTGTTATGAACGGAATAATTCATCCGGTGGAGGTTAAAAGCGGCGCGAGCGGCAGCTTGAGAAGTCTACATCTTTTTCTGACGACCTATCCGGAGTGCGGCAAGGCGCTGGTTTTTTCAGATCAGCCGTATTCTGACCTTCCAGAGCAAAAAATCACCTTTTTGCCGTTGTATAGTGCTTTTGCTGCAACGAAATCAGCGGAGAAACCATGACCGAAGACCAACTCGAACAGGAAATCCTTAGTTGGCTTGCCGAAGCCGGTTACAGCCACCGCTACGGCCTGGACATTGCCCCTGATGGCTCTGCGCCTGAACGGAGCACCTACGGCCAGGTGTTGCTGGTGGGACGACTGCGCGCGAGGCAATCGACCGGTTGAACCCGTTTATCCCTCCTGTGGCTCGCATTGATGCCCTGCAGCAGGTGCTGAATCTGGACACGCCGGTGCTGCTGGCGGCCAACCGCACCTTCCATCAACTGCTCGTCAATGGCATATCGGTCGAGTATCAAAAAGATGGCGAGACGCGCGGCGACTTTGTGCGCTTGATAGATTTTACTGATGTGGCGGCCAACGAGTTGCTGGCGGTGAACCAGTTTTCTGTCAAAGGCGCCAAGTACACCCGCCGTCCTGACATCATCCTGTTCTTCAACGGTCTGCCGCTGGTGCTGCTGGAGTTGAAGAACCCGGCTGACGAGAAGGCCGACATCTGGAAGGCATACGACCAGATCCAGACCTATAAAGAGCAGATCCCGGATCTGTTTCAGTACAACGAACTGCTGGTGATCTCGGACGGAACCGAAGCACGCTTGGGGTCGCTCTCTGCCAATGTTGAACGCTTTATGGCTTGGCGCACTATTGACGGCCAGACTCTTGATCCGCATTGTGTGTGTCAAACGTGATTGTTGCCATATCTCCTCCTTGTTCCGGCATATACCATAAATCCGTTGCCGCCTGTTTTCAATCAATCAAGCCGCCTGTTGTTCCTGGTCCTCGGCCGAGCTTGCCGCCAGCGTTGCTTTCCTGCCTAAAATATATTGACGATACCGCTCTTGAATGGGTATTGTTCACGACCATGAAAATCAAGCGCCTCGAAATTTCCGGCTTCAAATCATTTGCCGACAAGGTTGTACTGGACTTCCAGCAGGGGGTGACCGGTGTGGTCGGGCCGAACGGTTGCGGCAAGTCAAATATCGTTGACGCTATCCGTTGGTGCATGGGGGAGCAGTCCGCCAAGAATCTGCGTGGCAAGGCAATGGAAGATGTTATTTTTGTCGGCAGTGAGACCCGGAAACCGTTGGGGGTTGCCGAGGTGTCGCTGGTCTTTTCCACCGAGGATGGTCGCGCACCGGCCAAGTATCTTGATTATGCCGAAATACAGCTTACCCGCCGCCTGTACCGCGATGGCGAGAGCGATTATCTGATCAACAAAACCCCCTGCCGTCTGCTGGATATAACAGAACTCTTCATGGATACCGGTGTCGGAACCCGTGCCTATTCTATTATAGAACAGGGGAAAATCGGGCAGATTCTCCACTCACGTCCTGAGGAGCGCCGCTTTCTGATCGAAGAAGCCGCCGGGGTTACCAAATTTAAATCACGCAAGCAGCTGGCGCTCAAAAAAATTGAGGGGACGCGTCAGAATCTGGCCCGCCTGACGGACGTGCTGGGAGAAATCCGCAGACAGTTGTCGTTTTTGCAGCGTCAGGCAAAAAAAGCCGAGAAATTCCGGGATGTTCGCGACGAACTACGTGAAATCGAACTGCTCTTTACGGCCCGGGAGTTTTGTGAAACTGAGCGGCAACGGGGAGTGGCAGAGCGTGAACTCGCATCGCTCAACGAGCGTATTCGTGAAGTATTTGCCGCTGCTGCGGTGGGAGAATCTCAGGCCGAAGAGGCCCGCGTGGTCCTGTTGGAAGCGGAAAAACAGCTGGCGATCGCTCAGGAGGAAATCTTTCGCGTCAGAAGTGATTTCAGTACCACCGGAAATGGGCTGGAGTTCCAACGCAAGGAACTCGCCGGTCTGGATGGCCGACAGGCGAAGCTGATCGCCGAATCTGCCGAGTTGGATAAACGGCTGAAGGAGTGTGCTGATCAGCGTGCATTGCTTGAAACCCGTCGTGATACGGGGAGTGTTGACGCCACCGATATGCAGGCGGAACTGGAGAAGTGCGAAGAGGCTCTGGGTGGTCATCAGCTTGCTGAAGAGGGGTTGAACAGGGATTTGGAGAGCCGTCGCCGGGAGCTTTTTACCGCTCTGGCTGAAGCTGCTCAGTTCAAGAGCCGCTCTGAGAGCGCCCAGAAACGGTTGGCCGCTCTTCGTGAACGGTCTGACCGCCACGCCCGTGAAGCGATGCAGCTGGCTGAACGTCGTGAACAGTTGCGTCAGCGGGCGGATGCGCTGGAGAAGGAAGTCGCCACCGGTCAACAGGAACAGGAAGCGTTACAGGTGCGGTTATCCACGCTGCGCGGCCATGAGGACGACCTGAAACGGCGGCTTCCCGAGGTTGAGAAATCGTGGCAATCCTGCCGGGACGAATTAAATCGCAGTTCTTCACGCCTCCACTCTCTGAAAGAGCTGGAAGCGCAGTTTGCCGGTTTTGGTCAGGGGACCCGTTCGTTGATGAAGGATGCCGGGTTCCGCTCCCGTTTCAGCGGTGTGCTTGCTGACGCCATTCAAGCCCCAGCCGAGCTTGAAGCTGCGCTCGAATCGGCTCTGGCGGAACGCCTGCAGTGTCTTCTCTGTTCTGACGACCGGGATGCGCTCGAGGCACTGGAATTTCTGAAAGCACACAAAGGTGGACGGGCCGGAATCGCTCTGCCGTTGGCGGTGACAGTCGAACCGCAACAGCCGGTGAGTGGTGCAACTTCGCTGACTGCACAGGTAGCGGTAGCCGGCCCGTTTGCCGGATTGATCCTGAATCTGTTGGGGCCAGTTATGCTGGTTGATGACCTCACACGGGCACTCAGCCTGGCACGCCTGCACCCCGGTTTGATGTTTGTCACCCCTGCCGGTGATATGTTTGCCCACGGAGGGGTAGTCAGCGGCGGTTCAGGTGATCAGGTCAGCAATGGCTTGATTCACAAGAAAAGGGAAATCAGGGAACTGGAGCTGACGGTGTCCAGGCTGGAAGAGGACGCAGCGACACTTGGCAAACAGCGCGATGATCTCCGGCGTCAGAGCCAGGAAGTGGCCGAGGGGCTTACGGGTGGCGGGGCTGAACTGCATCAGGCAGAGTTGCGGCTGACCGGGCTGCTCAAGGACCGCCAACAGTCAGCGGATGAAAGTGCCCGCATTATCGAACGGCTTGAAATCCAGTCGCTGGAAGCGGAAAATCTTGACGAGGAGCGGTTGTCCCTGGAAGCGGAACAAAAACTGGCCGAAGAGCAGATGGTTAATGCCGGTGATGCCGCAAAGGTTCTGGAGGGGGAAACGATCCGCCTGAAAGGAGAGCTTGACTCCTGCCGCACGCACCTTGCAGTGGTCCGCGAGAAGGTGACCGCCATCCGGGTGCAGACCGCGACCGTCAAAGAACAACATGATGCCGCGCTGAGAGCTTTGGCGGATCTGGGACAGCGTACTGAAGAGATGGCCCGGCGCATGAATGACGACCGATTGGAACTTGAATCTGGAGATACCGCCAGACAGAAACTTCAGGAAGAAATTGCCGCCGCTACGGAACGACTGGAACTGTTGGTACGAGAGCAGGTGGAATCTGAAGGGCGGCTGACTCTGCTGCGAAATCGCTTTGAAGAGGCGGGCAGCGCACTGAATCTGATTGAAGTACACCTTAAGACGGTTCGCGAAGAGAGTGTCGCCGTTCGGCAAAGGCAGGCGGATCTCAATCTTCGTTTTTCGACGCTCTCCATGCAGGCGGAACATCTGGAACAGACTCTTCAGGAGCGGAGTCGCATCGCCATGTCTGACGCTGTGGCAAAGCTTGCGGCCGTCGAATTTGACGAAGCGCCCCGCCGGGCGCGGCAGGTGGAGCTGCAGCGGCTTCTGGATGATATGGGAGAGGTCAACCTGATGGCGATTGAAGAGTGTGCCGGTATGGAGGAGCGGCATACGTTTCTGACCGGTCAGAAAGACGATCTTGAGGAGTCACTGCACAGTCTGCAGCAGGCTATCCAGCGTATAAACCGTACCACCCGCCAGCGTTTTCAGGAGACGTTCAATCTGGTCAATGCAAAGTTTCAGGAGGTGTTTCCGCGCCTTTTCTGCGGCGGTCGTGCCGAACTGCATCTGACCGACGAAGAGGATCTGCTGGAGACCGGCATTGACATCATAGTACAGCCCCCCGGCAAGAAGCTGCAGAATGTGACGCTGCTCTCCGGAGGCGAGAAAGCGCTGACCGCTGTAGCGCTTATCTTCTCGATATTCCTGATCAAACCGACCCCCTTCTGTTTGCTGGACGAGGTCGATGCACCGCTGGATGATGCCAATATCGGCCGTTTTAACGACATGGTCCGGGAGATGAGCGCTATTTCGCAATTCATCATCATCACTCACAATAAGGCCACCATGCAGGTAGCCGATACCCTCTATGGCATCACCATGGAAGAGCCGGGTGCGTCCCGGATGGTTTCGGTGCGGCTGCATTAGAGCCTCTAGGAGTAAGTTCATGCCGTTTGGCGTTATATTAAAAGAGCTGGTGGATCAGGTGCCGCAGGCGATCGGTGCTATCCTGGTGGACTGGGAAGGTGAGGCGGTCATGGAACAGTGCCACTGTGACCCGTATGATATCCGCTTCATCGCCGCCCACAAGGGCATTATTCTGGCTCGTCTCAAAGAGATGCAGAGTTCTGCCCAGATTGGCGAAGTAGAAGATGTCGTTGTTACCTCCAGCAAGGGTCACCTCATTATCGGTTGTGTCGATCAGGATTATTCTCTGGTGATGAATATTGAACGCACCTCCCCGGTGGCCCCGGCCCTGTACCATTTTCGCAAGGCACTGAGTGAGCTGAAGAAGGAGATATGATGGAGCAGCAGGAGAAAAAAAGCTATTTTCGCGGGATGATGGACAAGATCGTCACCGTTGCCAACATGGAGGTTTTCCCTTCCTCCCGACCCGTACCGGAATCACGGACACAAGACGCTGAGGTGTCCGGGGAAACGCCCGGGGAACCGGAACTCCAAAAGAAACCGGTACTCAACCCCTTTGGCGTGGTGGATCTTTTTGGCAAACTGAAACTGGGGCTCCAAAAGACCAAAGAGGGCTTGGTGGGGCGGATCGATACGCTGCTGTTGGGCAAAAAAACGATTGATGCTGATACCTTTGAGGAGCTGGAAGAGATACTGATTACCTCTGATATCGGTGTCAAGACCACGGTAGAGTTGATCCGGACGCTGGAGCAGCGGTTGGGACGTAACGAGTTGAAGGATGGCGAAGCATTGCGAGCGGCGCTGAAGGAGGAAATCCTGGCCCGACTCCTCGCCCATCACAGCGCCCTTGATATCACGAACCGGAAGCCGTTCGTGCTTTTGGTGATCGGCGTCAACGGCGTTGGCAAGACGACAACCATCGGCAAGCTTGCCTCGCGCTTCTCGGCCTCCGGCCACAAAGTGCTGCTCGCCGCTGCCGATACCTTCAGGGCTGCCGCAGCCGAGCAGTTGATCGTCTGGGGAACACGCTCCGGAGTTGATGTTATCCGGCATAAGGAGGGCGCCGATCCGTCTGCGGTTGTTTTTGATGCCTGTAAGGCTGCGGTTGCCCGTGATGTTGATATATTGATTATTGATACTGCCGGTCGCCTTCATACCAAAGTAAACCTGATGGAGGAGATGAAAAAAATCCGCCGTGTTATTGATCGGGAGATCTCCGGCGCTCCGCATGAAACATTGCTGGTCCTGGATGCTGCTACCGGGCAGAATGCGACTTCTCAGGCCCGGCTTTTTAAAGAGGCCGCCGGTGTTACCGGATTGGTTCTGACAAAACTCGACGGCACCGCCAAGGGGGGAATTGTAGTGGCGGTCAGCCATGAATTTGCTCTGCCGGTCCGTTACATCGGTGTCGGTGAAGCAATTGAAGATTTGCGTGATTTTGATCCGCAGGAGTTTACGGATGCCCTCTTCCAAACCTGAAAAATCACGTCGCAGATCAGTGAAGGGCGTCACGGAACTCTGCGATTTCAATCAATTAGGGCTTGACTTTGTCCCTGTCGATTCGTATAGTGTGCCACCTCGAAAGGAAATGGAACCCATGAACCAGGAACTCATAGATGTACTCGAAAATAAGATCGGCGCCATCGTCGAAAAGTATACCGCTCTAAAAGAAGAAAACACACGGCTGAATGAAGAAATTCAGCGATTATCAAGCGACCGTGAGGGGATAAAATCCCGGGTTGATGCCATACTTGGCAAACTTGACGGGATTTAGCTCGTGACCATGGTCATTGTATGAAAACAAGCCATGCAGTGACAGTCCTCGGGCGTGAACTTTCGGTCCGGAGTTCTGCTCCGGAATTTAAAGTCAGGGCGGTTGAAGCGTTTGTTAATGGAAAACTTCAGGAAATAGGCAGTGCTCTTAAAAATGGTGATGCGCAACTGGTCCTGACGTTGGCTCTGCTGAATACCTCGGAAGAGCTGCTTGAGCTCCGCTCGCAAAGAGAGCAGGATGCTGCTGCAGATAGCAGATTCAATACGATGATCAATAAGCTGGATACAGTCTGATTTACATGGTCTCTCAGGGAGACTTGATCATATATTCGCAATAAATGTACTGCTCTATCGGGTTCGTCACACGCTGTTTTCATACGTCTGATTGAAATAATGTACCGCCCGTTGAATATATCCTCACTGAAAGGAATAAAAGGCTTCCAGGTTGCGTGAGCGTAATGAGTACCGTTACCTGACAGCACTCAGCCTTTTTATCCCTTCAGCCTCCCTGATCGACCTTCCCGATTCCTCTTCGGGACCATTCCGCACGTGTTGTATTGAAAGACTCGGTATGCCAAAGCGTTCGCTTCGCTCGCAATTACTGGCAAAGCGCCGTTCGCTCAGCCATGAATCATGGTGCGCATCAAGCCGTGCGGCCCAACTCAATCTGCTCTCCCTTGATGAGTATGCTGACGCTGAGTGCATAGCACTGTATGCCCCGGCTCACAACGAAACTGATACGGAGCTGCTTCTTATAGCAGCCTTGCAGGCGGGAAAGCGGGTTCTGTATCCGGCGGTCTGTGGTCATCAGATGGTGTTTCGCAGAGTTGATCGAATTGAGGAACTGCAGAAAGGAGCATTTGGTATTCCGGAACCATGTTCGACGGGAGTTGATCATCTGGCGGACGAAGCCGATTTGATTGTCGTTCCGGGAGTGGCCTTCGATCTCTCCGGCCACCGGATCGGATATGGCAAAGGATTCTATGATCGTTTTCTGCATCATCCCGACTGCTCGGCCCATCTGGTTGGACTGTGTCATGATTTTCAGATGACGGAGGGAAAAATCCCATTTGACATGCATGATATTCCGATGGAAATTATTGTTTCAGATAAACGCATCATTCGAACGTGTGGTCTGATACCAGAGAAGTAACCGGAGCTCGCCAGGCGGCCCGGATTTATATACAGGAGGTTGATAGTATGAGTATGGAAGTAATTATGGTCGTCATTACTCTGATCGTTGCTGCCGGGGCATATTTTGCCGGCAACAAGCTAAACAAGAAGGATACAGGCTCCATCCTGAAACAAGCCGAAGAGCTTGCCGGAAAAGTGCTTGATGACGCACGTCGCGAAGCGGATACCATAACCAAGGAAGCAGAGCTTAAAGCCAAGGATGCCGCTATCCAGGCCAAGGAAGACCATGACCGAAAAACGAGTGAAAAAAACAAGGATTTGTTGGCTCTTGAAAAACGTCTGACCCAGAAAGAAGAAAATCTTGATAAGAAAGCCGGTTTGATTGATCAAAAAGAGATGGATGTTCTCAAAAAAGAGCAGACTGTATCCCAAAAAGAGCAGGTTTTGGACCAACGGGATGCCGAGTTAAAGAAAGCGCTTGATGTACAGAATGCCCGGTTGGAGCAGATTTCCGGCATGTCGGCTGCGGAAGCAAAAAAAGAGCTGATGAATGCTATGGAAACTGAGGCCAAGCATGATGCCGCCAAGATAATCAGGGCGATTGAAGATGAAGCCCGTGAAACAGGTGACAAAAAAGCCAAGGAAATCATGGCACTTGCCATTCAACGCTATGCCGGTGAATACGTCGCCGAGCGTACTGTTTCGGTAGTGCCGCTGCCATCCGACGAAATGAAGGGGCGTATTATCGGTAGAGAAGGGCGTAACATTCGTGCCCTGGAGGCAGCCACCGGTATTGACCTGATTATTGACGATACCCCTGAAGCGGTAATTCTGTCCGGATTCAACCCGGTTCGTCGTGAGGTCGCGCGTATATCTCTGGAAAAACTCCTGGCTGATGGTCGTATTCATCCCGGTCGTATTGAAGAGGTCGTCGCAAAAGCAACTGAAGAGGTTGAACTTTCAATAAAAGAGGCGGGCGAACAGGCCGCATTCGACCTGGGCGTTCACGGAATACATCCGGAAATCCTTAAATTGATCGGACGTCTCAAGTATCGGACCTCCTACACCCAGAACGTCTATCTGCACTCGCTGGAAGTCGGGTTCCTCTGCGGCATTATGGCTGCCGAACTTGGAATCAACGTTAAACAGGCCAAGCGTGCCGGTCTTCTGCATGACATCGGCAAAGCGGTTGACCACGAAGTTGAGGGTTCACATGCGGTAATCGGCGCTGAGTTAGCGCGGAAATACGGTGAAACTCCCAAAATCGTGCATGCCATCATGGCGCATCATGAAGATGAAAAGCCGAATTCCATACTGGCAATTCTGGTTCAGGCAGCAGATGCGCTTTCCGGAGCACGCCCCGGTGCCCGTCGTGAAATGATGGAAACCTATGTCAAACGTCTGGGTGATCTGGAGCGCATTGCAACCTCGTTCAGCGGTGTCCAGTCGTCTTTTGCAATACAGGCCGGTCGCGAAATTCGTGTCATGGTTTCCAGCGACCAGGTCACTGATGACCAATCTGTTGTAATGGCCCGTGATATTGCCAAGAAAATTGAAGCTGAAATGACCTATCCAGGCCAAATTAAAGTTAATGTTATTCGCGAAACACGTTCAGTAGAATATGCCCGTTAAAATCCTGTTTGTTGGAGATATTGTCGGTAAACCGGGGCGTCAGGCGCTGTCGCGGGAGCTGCACCGCCTGGTGGACCGGCATACGGTAGATATTGTTATCGCCAATGGTGAAAATGCCGCCGGTGGGTTCGGACTGACGGTTGAGGTTGCCAAGGAGCTGTTCGGTCACGGTATTCATCTGCTGACTGGCGGCAACCATATCTGGGATAAAAAAGAGCAGGTGTCATTTATTCTGTCTGATCCACACATCATTCGTCCGGCTAATTATCCCGCCGGTGCGCCCGGCGTCGGGAGTGCCATTCTGACAACTCCCGGCGGAGTCAAAGTTGCTGTTCTGAATCTTGAGGGGCGGGTCTTTATGAAGACTCTTGAGTGCCCTTTTCTGGTTGCCGATAGGGAAATCAAGCGTCTCAAACAGGAAACACCCATCATCTTTGTTGATTTCCATGCCGAAGCGACCTCTGAAAAATCTGCACTCGGATGGTACCTGGATGGCCGGGTCACTGCTCTGGTCGGAACGCACACCCATGTGCAGACGGCAGATGAACGAATTCTCCCGCAAGGTACCGCCTTTTTGACCGATGCAGGGATGACCGGCAGTTTTGATTCGGTCATCGGCATGGGGAAGGAAGAAACCATCCACCGCTTTCTGACCCAGTTGCCGGCAAAATTTGAAGTGGGGAAGAAGGATATCCGCCTGAATGCGGTGGTGATCGGCGTGGACGAGATGAGCGGCAGGGCGGTAAGTATTGAACGAATCAATATAAGTTGTTAAATCAAAACCCACCACGGAGGCACAGAGACACGGAGTAAATTCAAAAACCTAAAATATTATATGAGATTATATCAAAATTCTTATTCTGGTTTTCTCCGTGCCTCCGTGTCTCAGTGTCTCAGTGGTGAAAGTTTCTGAGGTTCTAATATGAATATATCCGTAACAGAACAGATGGCCGTCATCAAGCGCGGCGCCGTTGAAGTACTGATCGAAAAAGAGCTTGAAGAGAAGCTGGCGAAGTCTCTTTCGACCGGGATCCCGCTGGTAATCAAGGCCGGCTTTGATCCGACCGCGCCCGACCTGCATCTCGGGCACACCGTACTGATTCAGAAGCTGCGGCAGTTCCAGCAACTGGGGCACGAGGTCAATTTTCTGATCGGAGACTTTACCGGCATGATCGGTGATCCGACCGGTAAATCCGAAACCCGCAAGGTGCTGACCCGCGAAGACGTACTGAGAAATGCCGAAACGTACAAAGAACAGGTGTTCAAAATTCTTGATCCGGAAAAGACCAAGGTAGTGTTCAACTCCACCTGGCTGAATGAACTCGGATGCGGCGGTATGATTGCTCTCGCCTCAAAATACACCGTAGCACGGATGCTGGAACGGGATGACTTTCATAAGCGCTACACGACGCAACAACCGATTGCCATTCATGAATTTCTCTATCCGCTGATCCAGGGGTATGATTCTGTTGCCATGAAGGCTGATGTTGAGCTTGGCGGAACCGACCAGAAGTTTAATCTGCTGATGGGGCGTGAACTGCAGCGGGAATGGGGTCAGCCTCCGCAGTGCGTTCTGACCATGCCGCTGCTGGAAGGGTTGGACGGCGTCAACAAGATGTCAAAATCGCTCGGCAACTATATCGGCATCAGTGATCCGGCCGATGATATTTTCGGTAAAATCATGTCGATCTCTGATGAGTTGATGCTCCGCTATTACGAACTTCTCTCCGATATGACCCTGGCAGAAATTGAGGTGTTGAAGAGCCAGCTGAAAGATCATACACTGCACCCGATGGCTGCCAAAAAGCAGCTGGGGCGCGAGATCGTTTCCCGCTTCCACGGTGCCGGTGCCGGAGAGACCGCAGAAGAAAATTTTGTCAAACGCTTCAAGGAAAATGAAATTCCCGATGAGATGCCGCAGGTCAGTTTTACGATGACCGACGGTGTTATTCTGCTGGCCAGGGCAATGACCGAAGCCGGATTGACCAAATCAAACGGTGAAGGTCGCCGGGCAATTGATCAAGGGGGGGTCAAGATGAACGGTGAAAAGGTCAGTGACACCAATCTGGAATTGACTGCCGAGGGTGAATACATAGTCCAGATCGGCAAGCGTCGTTTTGCGAGGATTATCGTATCGTAGGTCATACTATTTAGTTTCCGTCCGGAAAGGGTGCTTTTTCCCCCTGGCGGCGTCAATCTTCGGCTTTGCTTGTGCGGCGTACCGGTGTACGCCTCCGCGCAAATCCTTGATTTCCTTGCCAGGAGAAAAAATCCCCGCTTTCCAATTCGTAAACCAACAGTTTCTGCCCGGAGTTTCCGGACAGAAACTATTTATTGAGAGTACACATGACTGATTCCTGGCTTGAAATTGCATGCGATGTTCCTGAAGAGCAGTCAGAAGTAGTTGCTGATTTTCTGACCCATTTGACCGGCAACGGTGTCTGCGTTGACAACCTCGATGTCGATGCGTTCTCAACCAGTGAAATTCCTGATTCAGTGCGGGTCGTCATTAAAGCCTATCTGCCGGCTGATAAAGATTCTGCCCCCCAGATGCAGGAGCTGGAAGTTTTTATGGCCGCTCTTGCACTTCGTCATCCAACCGCACTTTTTTCCAAACCTGCGCTGAGCGCTGTTAATACAGAAGACTGGAGCAGTAGCTGGAAGGTTCATTTCAAGCCTCTGCGAGTTGGTAAGCATCTTCTGATTGTGCCTACCTGGGAAGATGCAGTCGTGTTGCCAGGTGACCTGGTCATTCGTATTGACCCCGGGATGGCTTTTGGTACCGGAGGACATGAAACTACCCGCCTCTGTCTCGAGTTGCTGGAGTCGGTGATGGAAAATAGTCCGCTGCTGACAATACCGTCACTTCTGGACCTTGGCACCGGTTCGGGTATTCTTGCCATTGCGGCGAATCTGCTGGGCGCCGGGAGAATTCTTGCGCTTGATATCGACCCGGATGCGGTTGAAATCGCGTGCGACAATTTAACGTTGAATGACATGTCCGATAGCATTGAATGCGGGACGGTACCGCTTGAATCGCTGGCAGAAAATTTCGATATTATTCTGGCAAATATTTTGGCGGAAGAACTGGTGCGACTCGCACCGTATCTTATGGAGCGGATGCATCCCGGTGGATCTTTGATTCTCTCCGGGATTCTGGCAGAGAAAGAACCGTTCGTGCGGCAGGGGTTTGCTTCTCAGCCGCTCCTCACATACATCCGGACTGTTTCTGACGGTGAGTGGGTAGCCATGCTGTATGAGAAGGGTTCCGGAGTATGAGTGCCCGCCGTTTTATGATAAATTCGCGCACCGTCCGCGATGGATATGCGTCTTTTGATGGTGACATTTATAATCATATGGTTCGAGTGCTCCGCCTTGGGACTGGTGATGCGGTACAGTTGGCTGACGAAAAGGGTATGGTGTATTACGGCACGATCAATCAGGTCGCAAAGGAGTGGGTTGCGGTGAAGATCACCTCTTCTGTTCTTGCTTCCGAGAGTGATTCCAATGCCCCACACATTACGATCTGCCAGGCGCTCCCCAAAGGGGACAAAATTGACTTGATTCTGCAGAAGGGTACCGAGCTTGGAGCGCATGACTTCTGGCTGTTTGGAGGACGTCGCTCCGTTGCCAAAATCCGTGATGATCAACAGGTTGGCAAGCTGGAGCGCTGGAACAGAATTACTGCAGAAGCGGCCAGGCAGTGCGGGCGTCCGGACATTCCGGAGGTGACCTGGCTTCCAAGTGCTGTTGAGGCGGCGAGTGACACCGGTCACGAACTCCGCCTGATTCTTTGGGAGGGTGAGAAAGACCATTCATTGAAAGATTCCCTTTCTGTCGGCGGAAAACCTTCGTCGGTTATTGTTGCTATCGGACCGGAAGGGGGGTTCGACCCTCTTGAAGTGCGGCATTTCTCCCAGCACGGTTTTCAGCCGGTTTCACTCGGTACGAGGATACTCAGAACGGAAACGGCAAGTATTGCTATTCTTGCAATATTACAGTATACATGGGGCGAAATGTGATTGATGCTTGCCAGTCGGATAAACTGGATACGTGTCTAAGGAGCCGCAGATGAAATGTCCAAAATGCGGATTTAACAGCTTTGAATACTATGATAGCTGCAAGAAGTGTTCTAAAGAACTTGTCGGGTACAAGCAGACGTATTCGATACGCCCTCTGGTTCTTCCGCAGGAAGCTAAAGCTGTTTTGGCAGCACAATTCCGGATAAATGAAAGTTCTACCGAAGAGACACATGCGGCACCTGAAACACATGACGATATTTTTTCTTTTGATCTGCCGGACGCTTCACCCCTTTCATCACATGAGCCCGTTGATGATCCATTCAGCTTTGACGAGCCATCACCCGCGGTACGTCAAGCAAGCAACGTAGCGTCGGAAGATGACAGTTTTGCGGATCTGCTGGAGTCAACTCCGCACGCGGAGGAATCTTCGTTTGCTGCCCAGGTTTCTGCTGATGAAAAACCTGCCGCAACTTTGTCGTCCGGATCGGGCGAATTCGGTCTTGAGAGTTTTTCCTGGGACGATACTCCTGCTGCACCAGCCGCTCCCGACACTGCTGATGCCGTCGAGGATGCGGATGATTTCGACTCGCTTTTCGGGGACATTAAAGAAAAAAGTTCTAAATAACCTGTCGTACTACTTGATTATTTATGGAAAGAGCGGGCTTACCCGCTCTTTTTTCGTAGAGAGTCGGAGCTTTCATGTCTCAGCGCATCTCAATCCTGCCGGAATCCCTCACGAACAAGATAGCTGCCGGTGAAGTCGTCGAGCGTCCGGCGTCGGTGATAAAGGAGTTGATTGAAAACTCTCTTGATGCCGGCGCAACTGAAATATCTGTTGCAATTACCGCTGGGGGCAGACGGAAAATATGCGTTACTGATAATGGGCATGGTATGTCACGCGAAGATGCGCTGCTTTCACTTGAGCGACACGCCACCAGTAAAATCAGGGTGGATAGCGATTTAGAGAATATTCTGACCCTCGGTTTTCGCGGTGAAGCGCTCCCTTCGATTGCCTCGGTTTCCCGCTTTTCGCTGACAACCCGCGAAGCCGAATCCCTGGAAGGCACCGAAATTATTATTGAAGGGGGGCGGGTGCGTGATGTTCGGGCCTGCGGCATGCCTACGGGTACGGTAATTTGTGTTGAACAGATCTTTTTTAATCTTCCCGCCCGTCTTAAGTTTATGAAGAGTGCTGAAACCGAAACCGGTCACGTTGGTGACGTCGTTGCCCGGATGGCCGTGTCACGCCCCGATGTTGCGTTTTCCTGTACGAGTGATGACCGTGAATTGCTGCGACTGCAGCCGAGCGATCTTCAGCGTCGCCTTGCCCAGGTTGTCGGCCGGGAGAGTTCGAGGAACCTGTACCCCGTCACGGGGGGAGATGAGTACACAGCAATTTCCGGATTTATTTCTGCCCCGGCGCTGGTGCGCTCCGGAACACAGTCAATCTATACCTACATTAATGGCCGATTCATCCGCGATAAGGTCGTGCAGCACGCCGTCATGCAGGCGTATCGGGGAGTGATTGACCGGGGCCGCTATCCCGTTGTGGCACTCTTTATTGAGCTTCCACCGGGGGAAGTGGATGTCAATGTTCACCCTACCAAACATGAAGTTCGCTTCAGGCGGCAATCCGCCGTGCATGACGCAATACAGGCAGCCATTGCGGAGGTGTTGCGGCGCTCGCCATGGTTGCCGCCTCCGCCCGCTGTGATTGCTGCTGCACAGGAATCGACCGGGCAGGCATACCGTGAGCGGATTGCGGCAGCAGCGCAGGCATCTTTGGCAATGCCGCCGCAAAGAGGCCCCGAAATTCTGTATTCAGCGGGTAATAGCGTACTGCCTGTTGCATCGACCGGCAACACATCACCCAACAACGCGACTGTCAGGGAGCCGGATACGCCCTTTCAGCCGGAACCGCCACAACAACAGGCAACGGGGTATTTTTCGTCACTTGCCGTTATCGGGCAATTTCACAGCGAATATATCCTCTGCCAGGCTGATGCAGAACTGGTGATCATAGACCAGCATGCCGCCAGTGAACGGGTTGCCTACCAACGGCTTAAACAGCAGTGTCACTCCGGAAGTATTGAGTCACAACGTCTGTTGTTTCCCGAAACGGTGGAGCTGTCGTTCAGCGAGGTGGCAGTGGCTGTCAGGTTCCGTGATGATCTGGCGAACATCGGATTTGAACTGGAGCCGTTTGGCGGCACCACGATTATGGTTTCAGCGGCTCCTCGCATTGTTGCCAGAAAAAATCCGACACTTCTGATCCGGGATATACTTGCTGATCTTGAGCGCTTCGGTACCAGCGCCGCGTTTACTGAAGCGCAGGATAGCCTCCTTTCCCGTATTGCCTGCCACTCGGTTATTCGTGGTGTGCATCTGCTTGACAATCGGCAGATCAAGGAGCTGCTGCAGCAGATGGATCAAACCGACTTCGCCGCCAGCTGTCCGCATGGCCGTCCGGTTTCGCATGTGGTGACGCTGGCGGAATTGCAGAAAATTTTTAAACGGACATGACATGTAAATTCTATTTTTCTTTCAACGACACGGCGTGACAGTAATCGACCCTCACCTTAATTCCCAAATATCAGGTGTTATATTCCCAATTGGCCGTTGACTAATTCCCAATTGGACGGTATCCTGCCGCTATGAACAACAATGAAAAACTATACCCCCGACAAATAACCGCCAAAGTTGAGGACGCTCTGCTTGATACCCCGGTAGTGTTTATCTGCGGTCCGCGTCAATCTGGCAAGACAACGTTGGTGCGCCAGTTCACCAACGAGAAGCGTCCCTATCTTACACTGGACGATCAGACTACATTGCTGGCTGCACGGCATGACCCGGTCGGCTTAATCCGAAGCTTCCCCAACGCAGTAATTGACGAAGTTCAGCGTGCACCAGAACTGTTACTGGCCATCAAACGGGCCGTCGACGAAGGGCGGCGACCTGGCCGGTTTCTCCTGACCGGTTCTGCCAACATCATGGTGCTACCATCCGTGGCCGATTCTCTTGCCGGTCGCATGGAGATCCTCCCACTGTTGCCGCTCGCACAGAGTGAAATAGAGGGTTGCCGGACAAACTGTCTTGATGCGCTGTTCTGCGGTGACATCCCGCGCATATCATCTGATGGATCGGGAGTAACATTGCACCAAAGGGTTCTGGCCGGCGGATATCCTGAAGTCCTTACACGCCCCACCGCCCGGCGGCGCACGGCCTGGGGCAAGCACTACGTAGATGCTCTGATTCAGCGGGATGTTCGCGATATTGCCGCAATCGACAAAGTTGAACATCTCCCCCGTCTGTTACGCTGTATATCTCAAGTTGCCGGACAACTTTGTAACTACAGCCAACTGGGCGGGCAGATTGGTATGGACCACAAGACCACACAAAAATACCTGGCTGTTTTTGAACAGATGTATTTGCTGAAACGCCTGGAAGTCTGGTCTGGCAATCACCTGAACAGGCTTGTCAAAGCACCGAAAGTACAGTTTCTGGATTCCGGCCTTCTTTCGATTCTGTTGAATCTTTCCGAAATAATACTGCCACAGGATGGAAAAGTTTTCGGCAGAGTACTGGAGACATTTGTTTACGGTGAAATTCTCAAACAGATTGCTTGGGCCGAGGGTGATTATCGGCTTATGTACTACCGGGACAAGGACAAATATGAGGTTGATTTTGTTCTGGAGAATCAGGCTGGAACGCTAATCGGAATTGAGCTCAAGGCAGCCGCCTCTGTGTCGAAAAGTGACTTGTCTGGTCTCAGACGTTTTCGCCAGGTTGCCAGAGAGGCTTTCCAATTGGGTATAGTGATGTATGACGGCACCGAGACCCTTCCGCTGGGGGATGGCTTCTGGGCGGTTCCGATTGGGATTTTGTGGGGAGTGAAGGGTTAGTTATGGCAATCCCTAAAACCATTTACAAATACGAAAGTATCAACACCTACAGTCTGAAGAATTTGAAGGCTCAGGTATTTTATATGGCTCCTCCGCTCAGTTTTAATGATCCTTATGACTGTGCCTTAAGCACTGTCATGAAAGAAATTTCCGATTCTGACCTTAAGAGACTGGTTTCGCATTACGTAGATCGCGAAGACGTGCCGGATTCTGCAAAAAAACAGTTCCTTTCCCTTAGTAAAGATGAATTGAAGGCAATGTTTTTTCGGGCAAGTAAATCAGCACTTGAACAGGAATTTTTAGAGCTTCGCGGGGTGTCATGCTTTTCAGAAAAAAAAGATAACCTATTGATGTGGGCACATTATGGAGGGTGTTATCGCGGATTCTGCTTGGAGTTCAGAACGGTCTCCGAGTTGTTCAATAAATTGAGAAAAGTCCATTACAGTGCGAACATTCCGCGTATAAATATAGCCTCATGCTTAATAGAAAAGGACTTTGACCAGATAACTAAACTCTATTGCACCAAGTCCATAAACTGGAAATATGAGAAAGAATGGCGATTTATTCACCTGAAGGCAGGTACTTCGTATGTATACCCGGCAGAAGCATTGAAGGCCATTTATTTTGGACCGAATATTGATGAACATATTATGGAGATTATCTGTCTCATAATCCAAGGTCAGAACCCCGAGGTTGAATTTTGGCGCGGTAAGCTGAGTAAGTCTGAATTTAAAGTAGAATTTGAGCAGGTGAACTACATCCCCCATATCATTGCTAAAGGGATCGGATTGATATAGTTTGGAGCATTGATAAACTGAGAAAAATGTTGGTATCTAAAAGCCAAGGTCAAGCCCGACAGACTCACCTCGCAACCCGAAGGAACCCACACAACATGCCAACACTCAATACCCTGCTGACCAGTTTCCGCACTGCCGCTGTCACCGAGCGCGAGAAAGGCACCTATTTTGAGGAGCTGATCTGCACATACCTGCGCAACGAGGCCATCTACCGCGATTTGTACAGTGATGTCTGGACGTATGCCGACTGGGCAACCCTGCAAGGATTGGACGGGCGCGATGCAGGTATTGATCTGGTTGCCAGAACCAGCGGCACGGGCGAGTTTCATGCCATTCAGTGCAAGTTTTACGCGGAAGATTACCGCATCCAAAAGAGCGACATAGACAGCTTTTTTACGGCCTCCGGCAAAACGCACTTCACCTACCGCATTATTATCACCACCACCATTCACTGGAGCGAGCACGCTGAAGATGCCCTGTGCAACCAGCAGCCGCCGGTCAGCAAGATAGACCTGCATGACCTGGAAAACAGCCAGATCGACTGGAGCCAGTACCAGCCAGCAAGCCCGCCGGTACTTAAAGCCAAAAAGCAACTGCGTCCGCATCAGACAAGTGCTCTGGCCGCAGTCAAAAACGGTCTGACACAAGCTGACCGGGGAAAGCTCATCATGGCGTGCGGCACCGGCAAGACTTTCACCAGCCTGAAGGTTGCCGAAAACCTGGCCGGGGCGGGCAAGCGCGTGCTGTTTCTGGTCCCCAGTCTTTCCCTGTTGTCGCAATCGCTCACTGAATGGACCCAGGAAAGCGAAACCCCGCTCCACAGCTTTGCCGTCTGTTCGGACAGCGACGTCGGCAAAAAGCGCAAGAAGGATGACGACACGGTTCAGACTTTCACCCACGAATTACGCTACCCCGCAACTACTCAACCGGCCCGACTGGCAGCGGAAATGCTCAAACGCCATGATCCGCTGCATATGAGCGTGGTCTTTAGCACCTATCACTCCATTGACGTCATCAACCGTGCCCAGAAAGAGCATGGCTTGGCCGATTTTGACCTGATTGTCTGCGACGAGGCTCACCGCACCACCGGCGCGACCTTTGACAACGAAAAAGAAAGCACCTTTATCAAAGTCCATGACGCAGCTTTCATCCGTGCCGCCAAACGTATGTACATGACGGCTACGCCACGCATTTACGGCAATCATGCCAAGGCCAGCGCCGAAAAGGACAATGTGGCGCTCTGTTCGATGGATGACGAAAGCCTGTATGGCAAAGAGCTGCATGTCATAACCTTCTCGCAAGCCGTTAAGCTGGGCCTGCTGGTCGATTACAAGGTTATCGTGCTGGCGATTGAAGCAAAGCACGTCAGCGACCGAATTCAAAATTTGCTGAAGGATGGAAATAACCAGCTCAGAGTGGACGATGCCGCCAAAATCGTCGGTTGCTGGAAGGCGCTTTCCAAACATGGTCTGACTAACGATCTTGTGGGAGACAACGCCGCCATGAAGCGTGCTGTGGCGTTTTGTCAGGTTATTGAGGTTTCCAAGGGCGCCAAAACCCACAAGGTCAGCTCCAAGCTGATAGCAGGCATGTTTCAGAAAGTGGTTGAGGCATATCAGGAGGCGGAAAAAGATTTATCCGCTAGCCTGGCCTGCGAAGCCTCTCACGTCGATGGCAGCATGAACGCCGGCGAGAAGGAAGAAAAACTTGACTGGCTGAAGGCCGAGCCTCCGGAGGATACCTGCCGAATCTTGAGCAACGTGCGTTGTCTTTCGGAAGGAGTGGATGTTCCTGCCCTTGATGCCGTGCTGTTTCTGACTCCCCGCAATTCCCAGGTTGACGTGGTGCAATCCGTTGGACGGGTAATGCGTAATGCGCCGGGCAAAAAACGCGGTTACGTCATCTTGCCGGTGGTCATTCCGTCCCTTACGGAGGCACATATTGCCCTGAATGACAACAAAACCTATGCGGTTGTCTGGCAGGTGCTACAGGCGCTCCGCTCGCACGACGACCGCTTTGACGCGATGGTGAACAAGGTCGATTTGATCGGCAAGGACACCACCAAGATGGAAGTCATCGCCATCACCGACAAAATCAGCAAGAAACAGGAAAAGGGTAAAGGAACCAAAAACGGCGAGGCTGGTAAAGGCAGTTTTGTTATTGGTGAAAAGGTCACACGTCCCGGCAAGGAAGATCAGTTCGACCTGCAATTTGAAATCGGTGAAATAGAAAGAGGCATCTACGCCAAACTGGTGCAAAAATGCGGCAACCGTCACCACTGGGAAGAGTGGGCCAACGACATCGCCAAGATCGCCCGCACCCACATCGACCGCATCACCGGCATTCTGGAAAACGAAGCCAACGTCAAGGAGCGTGAGGCTTTTAAGGCATTCGTGCATGAGCTGCGCGACGACCTGAACGACAGTATCTCTGAGGGCGAGATCATCGAAATGCTCGCCCAGCACCTCATCACCAAGCCGGTATTCGACGCCCTGTTTGAAGGGTACAGTTTTGCCAAGCACAACCCCATGTCACAGGCGATGCAGGATGTATTGGATGTGCTGCAAGAGCATCACCTGAACAAGGAAGCGGACACTCTGCAAACCTTCTACGACAGCGTGAAAGAGCGAGCCAAAGACATTAACAACGCTGAAGGCAAGCAGAAGATTATTGTCGAGCTGTACGATAAATTCTTCCGCAACGCCTTCCCAAAAATGACCGAACGGTTGGGCATTGTCTATACGCCTGTTGAGGTGGTGGACTTCATCATTCACAGTGTCAATCACATTCTGCAAACCGAGTTCGGCCTGACACTGGGCAGTAAGGGGGTTCATATCATCGATCCCTTTACCGGCACCGGCACGTTCATTACCCGTCTGCTGCAAAGCGGGCTGATAACTCCCGAGCAGTTGCCCCACAAATATAATAATGAAATCCACGCCAACGAGATCGTCCTGCTGGCCTACTACATCGCGGCCATCAATATCGAAGCGGTATATCACAGCATAGTCGGCGGTGAGTACCAACCGTTTGAGGGGATCTGTCTCACCGACACTTTCCAGCTCTACGAAAAAGAAGACTTGATTGACCAGATTCTGGTGCAGAACAGCGCTCGACGTAAGCGACAGAAGAAGCTGGATATTCGGGTGATTATTGGCAATCCACCGTATTCCGCCGGTCAGAACAGTGCCAATGACAACAACCAGAATGTGGCGTATCCCTATCTGGATGAACGTATTCGTAGCACTTATGCGGAGCGCTCGACGGCCACCAATAAGAACGCTCTTTACGACAGCTATATTCGCGCTATTCGTTGGGCCAGTGACCGTATCGGTAATAGTGGTGTGATTGGATTTGTGTCCAACGCCGGTTTCCTGGAAGCCAACACTGCCGACGGTCTGCGCCAGTGTCTGGCTGAGGAGTTTTCCAGCATCTATGTTTTTCATCTGCGCGGCAATGCCCGCACCTCCGGCGAATTGCGACGCAAGGAAAAGGACAACGTCTTTGGCATGGGTACCCGTACCCCCGTTGCCATTTCCCTGCTGGTGAAGAATCCAGACGCCGCACAGCACGGCCAGATACATTACCACGACATCGGCGATTATCTCAGCCGCGAGGAGAAGCTGGAAAAAGTCAGTAATTTTGCCAGTGTCGCCGGAATCACAGAAAATGACGGTTGGCAAGCCATCACTCCTGACCAGCATGGTGATTGGCTTAAACAGCGCGTTGGAGGTTTCAGTGAATACATTGTTATGGGTGATAAAGAGGGTATAACGTCCACGAAATTGTTTGCCAATTATACCAGAGGGCTCGAAACCAACCGCGATGCGTGGTGTTACAACGCTTCCAAAGCTGGTTTGAAGGCAAACATGTCACGCATGATTGACTTCTACAACATCGAGACGGTGCGTTTTGCTCAGGCATTTGCTGGACTGGACAATAAAGCGCGAGAGTCCAAGGTTGATAGCTTTATTGATGCCGATGCCACACAGATCAGTTGGAATAGAAGCTTAAAGCAGCATTTGGTTAAAGAACGGAAATTCTCTTTTGATGATTTGTGTTTGATTCCAAGTTTGTATCGACCTTATTCTAAGCAATGGGTTTACTATAGCCGCGAATTGAATGCATATGTGAACCAAATGCCACGTATCTTCCCGGATGCAATTGCTGAGAATCGAATGATAATGATCAAGCAACGATGGGCAGGGGATGGCCAGCTGGCGCTGATGGTTGATCGTATTGTCGAACTACAAACTGACGGGGGAACTCAATGCTTCCCGCTCTTCCTCTACGACGAACCGGAAATTGCATCACCAGATCAAGCCGACCTGTTCACCACTTCCACCCCGCCCAAAGCCGAAAGAAAACGCCGTGACGCCATAACCGACGCGGGGCTGGCGCATTTCCAGGTGGCCTATCCCGGCGAAACCATCAGCAAAGAAGACGTCTTCTATTACGTCTATGGTCTACTGCATTCACCGGAGTACCGCATGTCCTATGCAGACAACCTGAACAAGGAACTGCCGCGCATCCCTTGTGTGAAAACTGCTGCCGATTTCTGGGCGTTCAGCAAGGCGGGGCGGGCGCTGGCGGAACTTCACCTGAACTATGAAACAGTAGCGCCCTATCCGGTTATGATCGACAGCGGCGACAAGACGTTGACCGATGCCGACTACCGTGTGGAGAAGATGAAGTATGGCAAAAAGGGCAAGGACAAAGACCTCACCACGCTCCACTACAACGACAAGATTACCCTCACCGGCATTCCGCTAGGCGCATACGACTACATCGTCAACGGCAAACCAGCGCTTGATTGGGTGGTGGAGCGCCAGTGCGTAAAGACCGACAAGGACAGCGGCATCGTCAACGACGCCAACGAATGGGCGGAGGACACCATGAACAATCCGCGTTATCCGCTGGAGCTGTTTATGCGGGTGATTACGGTTAGTTTGGAGACCATGAAGATAGTTGGGGGATTGCCGGAGTTGGAGATTTGAAAGACGGGATGCCAAAGCGAAGCAATACGAAAACTGGCCAACCGGTAAACATTTCAACAATAAACACTGTTCGTCCTACGGAAGTTACTTATGCGAATCGTAAATACATTTGAAAAGCACCTTCAGGAACCGGAAAAGTCAGTAGGGGCCTATATAAAAGAGAAAAAACTTGAACTGGGAGTAAGCCTGCTTGGTTTTAAAAAGATCTATTTAGACACCAAATACTGGCTAATGATACGTGATGCGAAGCTTGGTAGATCAAAGAACGAGAAACAATGCCAGTTGCTGGAAATGACAGAGAAACTGGCAGCATCTGGCGAATATATTTTCCCGATTAGTGAAGATGTATTTGCCGAAATACTTAAACAAACAGATCCTGTTACATTGATGACGACTGTTGATTTAATCGATAAATTTTCAAAAGGAGTCTCTCTAATATCAAGTGACGAAAGAGTCTGTTTGGAAATATTTCATTTTTTAGAGAGTCAGTTGGGTTCTTCCGTTCATTCTTTACAGGAATTAGCGTGGACCAAAGTGGCATACATTTTAGGATTTGTTACACCTGAAAACGAAAACATTCCTTATGAAACTAATATACTGATACAAAAGGCATTTTTTGACCAGCTATGGTCAATAACTCTCGGCGAAATGATTGATACCATGTGTAAAAATGGAGAGTTCAGTATGCCCTTCACACCAAGTGGCGCTGAAAAATTGAACATCGGCAAATTTGAGCATGCGAATGAAAATCATACCTTTGACCAAATGTTTCAGAGTGAATTAGGTGGCATGGTTGATCTCTATAAAACCGAATTCAAAGAGTTAATGGCATATATGTTTGAAAGGAATACTGGATCACCACCTAATCCAAATGAACTTGAAAATAGTCAATCTGGCCAATTGATAGCGAACATGATTTATAACTTGTTCAAGCATAAAAAAATCGTCAATCAATTGCCGTCATTTAGGATTTACTCTGGACTTCATGCCGCTGTCAGATGGGATAAAAAGCAAAAATTCCAAGCAAATGATATACATGATTTTCGCCATGCAGTTGCTGCACTTCCGTACTGCGATTTCTTTTTCACAGAAAAAAGACTGAGCCACCTCATAACGCAGAACATGCTGAAATATGATGATTTTTATGACTGTGTAACGCTTTGGAATTTAGATGATGTTATTTCATGCGTTGCAAAACTGTGCCAATAGGCGAAAGAACTACAAATTAGGCCGGTTCAAGCAAAGTGGAACCGGCGATTTTCGCGGCAATCAAACCAAGCAGAAACAGAGTCAAAAAGCGAAAACCTTACTACCCCCCAGCCCCTCCTTACCAAAAGTAGGCGCTTTTAAGCGAAAACAGGAGGGGGAGCTAAAAACCGTAATGTATGGGTCGTCCGTTTTGAAGGTGAGACCGTCTGGCTTGCACAGCAGCAAATGGCGGAGTTGTTTCAGACGACCAAACAGAACATCAGCTTGCATACTCAAAACATCTACGAAGAGCAGGAGTTGGAACGGGAGGTAACTGTCAAGGAATCCTTGACAGTTTAACAGGAAGGCAGCCGTTCGGTGCGTCGTCGGGTGGAGCTCTACAACCTTGACGTCATCATCTCGGTCGGCTACCGGGTGAAAAGTGTCGTGGCTACTCGCTTCAGGATATGGGCTACCCAGCGGCTGCGGGAATATATTGTCAAAGGTTTTGCCCTTGATGACGAGCGCTTGAAAAACCCTGACCAACCGATCCCGGCGCTACGCATCAGCTTCAATCGGCTTCCTTCTTGCCATTACAACAATCATTGAGTACATTGATGTCAATGCAATCACTGGAGGTGTTCAGATGGCCAGTATCACCATCAGAAATATTGATGAAACATTGAAGAGGAAACTTCGCCTGCAATCGGCACAACACGGTTGCTCAATGGAGGCAGAGGTGCGCAATATTCTGCGCCAGACCCTTCTGCAATCGGAAGCTCCGTCGGATTTTGCAGATCGCATTCATAAGCGGTTTGCCGGGCTTTATACCGAATCCTTGCCGATTCCGGTACGGCAGGATGTACGTACCCCTCCATCACAACGGAAGATGCGCAGATTGCTGCTATTGCCTTGAGTCGAACCTGCCACTTGTCACCAGAAACTGCAAGGATTTGCTTCACCAATGACATCATCTCATATCCTCACCAAACTCCTCATCATCTGCGGTCCGACCGCATCAGGCAAGAGTGCTCTTGCGCTACAGCTTGCCCATGCACTGGATGCCGAGATCGTCAACGCCGATTCCATGCAGGTGTATCGCAGGCTGGATATCGGCACTGCCAAGCCTTCTTCCGATCAGCAACGCGAAATTCGTCACCACCTGATTGACGTCGTCGAACCTGATCAGCAGTTTTCTGCCGCTGATTTTGCTTCTGCCGCCGATACTGCTATCCGGGATATCGTCAGTCGTGGCAAACGGGTGATCGTTGTTGGCGGGACCGGCCTCTATATCAAGGCGCTGTTACGCGGTCTTGTTGATTCACCGGGCGGGGAGGGTGAACTGCGTCAGGCGCTGCAGAACGAAGCAGGGAGGATAGGCAATGCGGCTATGCTGCAGCAACTTCGCCTCGTTGATCCTGAGCTGGCGGCAACACTCCACCCCAATAATCTGGTGCGCATTATTCGGGCTCTGGAGGTTTACCGATTGACCGGCATCCCGCTTTCCCGATTTCAACAGGAGCATGCGTTTACTGCGCGGCGTTATGACACGCTTCAGATCGGTATCTCGGTTGATCGCGCTCTGCTGTACACGCGGATAGAAGAACGCGTTGAGCAGATGCTGGCGGCTGGTTTGCTGGAAGAGGTCCGCGCTCTTCTGGCTGCCGGATATGGCCGTGACCTCAAATCAATGCGCTCAATCGGCTATAAGGAAGCTGCCGCCTATCTGTCCGGAGAGTGTTCTGCAGATGAAACCAGCCGCTTGATCAAGCGCAATACGCGGCATTATGCCAAACGGCAGTTGACCTGGTTTATGGCCGATCCCGACATATTGTGGTTTGACTCTGCTGATAACTCTGGTACCATAATCCGCAATGCAATTGAATTTTATGAGCGACGGGAGGCATAACGCCATGTCTAAAACACCTTTCAATATTCAGGATCAGTATCTCAATCAGGCCCGAAAGGAGCGGGTTCGGGTAGCCGTCTTAATGATGTCGGGCGCCAGACTGGAAGGTTTAATCAAATCTTTTGATAACTTTTCAGTGCTGCTTGATTCCGGCGGCGACATGCTTATTTATAAACACGCCATTGCCACCATTAACTCTGCTGATGGCACCTTCCGTCTCCATCAGTAGTATCAGTTTCCGGATAACAAACAGGGACTTCAACGGGAGGGGTAATGGCAGGACTTCTTATTAATTCAGTCACTTCCGGTTCGATTGCCGATGAACTTGACGTTATGGCGGGAGACCGGTTACTGAACGTCAACGGTCTCCCACTCCGCGATCTGATTGATTACAGCTACTACGCCGCTTCCGAAGAAGAATTGCTGCTGGAGATTGAAAAGCCGAATGGTGAGCTGTGGGAGCTTGAGGTTACCCGTGATGAGGGAGAATCACTCGGCTTGACGTTCACCCCGCCTGACCCTGCACGCTGTGCCAATAACTGCCTGTTCTGTTTTGTCCATCAACTCCCCAAAGGTCTGCGTAAACCGCTGTACGTTAAAGACGAAGACTATCGCCTCTCTTTTTTAAACGGCAATTATGTCACACTGGCCAACCTTTCCCGGTCCGCTCTGAAGCGCATTATCGAACAACGCCTCTCGCCGCTCTATATTTCAGTGCATGCAACCAATCCGCAACTTCGGGAGCGCCTGCTCGGCAAATCGGGGATTCCCGCTATTCTGGAGCAGTTGGAAGAACTGGCCGCCGCCCGGATTATCATGCACACACAGGTTGTGCTCTGCCCCGGACTGAATGATGGAGAAGAGTTGAAGCGTACGGTAGCAGACCTTGCTGCGCTCTTTCCGGCGGTGCAGTCGCTGGCGATTGTGCCGCTCGGACTCACCGCTCATCGCCGGAAGTTACCGCTATTGACCCCGGTAAATGCCGAATATGCCCGACAGTTCGTAACAAAATGGCAGCCGTATGCTGAAGTGCAACGCAGAAAACTGGGGCAGCCGTTTCTCTTTCTGGCGGATGAATTTTTCCTCAAAGCTGCTCTGCCATTTCCCCCCATAAAAGAGTACGGTGATTTCCCGCAGATAGAGAACGGCGTCGGCATGGTGCCGCTCTTCATGAAGGAAGCGGCACAGTTGCTGCGTCGCGCATCGAAACACGTACCGTTCCGGGCATCCGTGGTAACCGGAGTTTCATCGTTCCCATTCGTGAGTGTATTTCTGGATAAGCTTGAGGAGAAGAGCGATCTGGAACTGGTGCCGTATGCAGTGGAAAATCGTCTCTTTGGCTCGATGGTTACCGTCAGCGGTCTGGTGTGCGGCAACGATATAATATCGGCGCTGGAGGGGCACGAAACAGGCGCTGCCTTGCTTGTGCCGGATGTGATGCTGAAAGAGGGAGAAGGGGTCTTCCTGGATGATATTTCACTTGCAGAGCTTGAACGCCGGCTCGGCTGTCCGGTCGTGCTCTTTGATTCAACGCCGCGCGGCTGCTATAACACGTTAAAAAAACTGCAGAAACGTTCTCAATAAAAGACCTGAATACTATATTTTTTCGCTATGAAAAAAACATAAAGTCAAAAGCTCTAACGCAAGGGTGCAAGGTTGCAAAGGCGCAAAGAAAAGCTTGAAAATAAGGTGTAACCATATGTTCAGTTTTTAACTTTGCGTCCTTGCGCCTTAGCGTCTTGCCTAGAGGCACCTTCTTCTGGTTGCGTTAAAGAATTTCAGATTCTCAATCAGATTCGCTCTGACAGTGCTACTTAAAACTCGCCAAAACTGTCCCGTTCCTCATCAGAAAACATCCGGTCAATATCCATGATGATCAGCAACCGCTCGGCGTGGTTAAAGACTCCGGTAATGAACTCCTGCTCTATGCCGCCGGAGCGCATCATGGCGGGCGGCGGTTGAATCTCGCTGCTGTGGATACGGATGACTTCCGAGACTGAGTCGACAATGAAGCCGTTCAGGGTGCCGCAGACGTCCATGATGATAATGCGGGTCTGGCTGCTGTTTTCATTCTCCATCAGGTTGAAACGCCTGCGCATGGAGATGATCGGAATGACCTTGCCGCGCAGGTTGATAATCCCTTCAACATGCTGCGGGACATTGGGCATCTTAGTGATGGTCGGCATACGGATGATCTCGCGAACCTTTAATACTTCAACTCCATACTCCTCATCATCCAGCATGAAGCTGACCAACTGGATCAGTTCGTCGTTCTTTGAAACATCACCTGTTTTTACCAATGCGTTAGTGGACATAGTGTGAGGACTCCTAACGTTTAAATTACAGTTTAAACTGCCGTACCAGACGTTGCAGCTCTTCAGCATTGCCGTACAGCTGGCTGGCCGCAGTCGCCGATTGATGGGCACCGCTGGCGGTATCCTGAACAACCTGGGTAATCTGCTGCATGTTGTTGGAAATTTCGCTGGTGGTCGCGGTCTGTTCTTCGGCAGCGGTGGCAATCTGGTTGACCTGGGTGGCGACATCGTTGACCTGATCCAGGATATCGCGCAGGGCATCACCCGACTTTGCGGCTTCGACGGTGCCGGCCTCCACCTGCTCAACCCCCTGCTCCATGGCAGCCACAGCGCCCTTTGTTTCACGCTGAATCGCTTTGATCATTTCGCCGATCTCTTTGGTAGCGCGGGTGGTACGTTCTGCCAACGCGCGGACTTCATCGGCAACTACCGCAAAACCGCGCCCCTGCTCACCGGCACGGGCCGCTTCAATAGCGGCATTAAGCGCCAACAGGTTGGTCTGATCGGCAATGTCCTCGATGGTTCCGATAATGGCGCCGATCTGGTCGGAACGTTCGCCCAGGCTTTCAACGGTTTTTGCCGATTCCTGAACTTTCTCGGCAATCTGGCTCATGACCGCTACCGTCCTTTCAACAACGCCGGCGCCATTGGTGGCCGACTGTGATGCCCGCTGCGCCCCTTCGGCCGCCATCTGGCAGTTCTGGGCGATATCACCGGAGGTAGCCGACATCTCTTCACCGGCGGTTGCGACGGTGCCGGCCTGTGCGGCAACTTCTTCGGCACCGGTGGCGATCCGTTCGGCAGTGGTATTAAGCTGGTTGGCGGAGGCTGCTACCTGGGTCGATGTCGCAGAAATCATGCCGATAATGCCATGCAGCTTCTCGATAAACTGATTGAAGCTGCCGCAGATGGCACCCAGTTCATCGTTGCCGATGTAGGTAAGGCGTTTGGTCAGGTCCCCTTCGCCCTGGGCGATATCCTTGACCAGATCTTCGATCTGGGTAAGCGGGCGCTTGATGGAGCGGATCAGCAGGGTTACCATGACCAGGACGATGATGAACGAAATTACAATAATTGTGATTGAAATTGTCACGGCATGCTGTTCGTTCGCATCGATCTCATTTTTCACTTTGTTCATCGTCTCGTCGTTGGCAGCGGCATAGTCAGTAATCTGTTTTTCCGCCTGATGCGTCGCCTCTTTGAACTCCCCAATCGCCTTGTTGGCATCCTGGGGGGAGGTGATTGCGCCGCTCTTGATCTGGCTGAGAACCTTGGTAAAACCTGCTTCATAGCCCTCTATCGATTTGTTGATGCCCGCCAGCATTTCTTTTTCTTTCGATTCTTTCTCAAGCTTTTGCAGGGCTGCCATCCGCTTTTTGGCATGCTCACAGGATTCAGACCACTTTTTGGCGTACTCGTCTACCTTGGCAAGATCCGGGATGGCTAAGAAGGCATCTTTTTCGTAGCGGCGCATCATGTTGATATTGGCGCGCATCCGTTGGGAATACTCGACAATATTTGAGTCCTCCGTGATGATTTTTTCAGCCTCGGCGCCGATGCTTTTCAGCTCGTACATACCGAATCCACCCAGCAGCAGCAGAAAGAAAAGACATGTCCCGAATCCCGCAGTTAACCGTGTTCCGATTTTCATTTACATCCTCCCTGATTAGTTTTTTTTGCCGCAGTTGTTCCGCAAGCGGAGTGTATGAGCCACAAATGATCAGAATAGTCTGTTTATGCCAATAACTCTGATGCAAGAAAGCAAATAGTCTGAATCCTGAATGTACCATCAATTGAGTTCTTGTCAACGTCGGGGGGAGATATTTTTTTTAAAAAAGGCTCTCTGAAATACGGGGTGGAAAAGGGTTACATCTTTCCGTTTCGATAAAAACCGGTAATGTGGAAATGTCCACGCCGTAGTTGCTTATTTCAGTTGATTCTGGTGCCTGTGAAATTACTTTTGAGAAAACGTAAGTATCATTGGCTTCAAAGGCTCGTTTGTTGTGCCTGGGCTTCTCTTCATATAGCTTGTGAGTCCCCTTCGTGTCGAGAAGCTTGGCCCTGCGGACTTCATGATGCATAGACAGACCTGATAATCATATAAAAGGCACCCCGTTGTTTAAAGCCTCTCCGTAAAGGTGTCGGTGAACTCAAATTCTCAATAGTTGAGTATCGATCATCTTAACAACATTTACTCAGCCACCGGCGAGTGAAATGTTGAATTCGATTATATCTCTTGATTTCAAAAGCGAGTCCTTTAATTTTTCAAAGTTTTTTTTGTCTGTAGTCCGAACGGTCATGCGACATTCCAGGCGTTCTCCTTTATCCAATAAGCTGTAACTCAGATTGGCAACAGAGAATCCATTTGCAGCAAGCAATTCGTTGATTTGTGCTTCGGTCATCACATTATTGCGATTAAAGAGAAGAGAGTGATTTGCAAAAATCTGAGAAGGCATCAAATTTTCAATTCTCCTGAATAAAGATAATGCTCCAAGCGTAAGGAGGGAAGCTATGACGACAGCACGGTAAAAACCAACACCTGCGAGAATGCCAATAGCCGCAGTTATCCAGATGGAAGCTGCCGTGGTTAACCCACGTACAGTAAGCCCTTCACGCATGATTACGCCAGCTCCAAGGAAACCGATACCCGTCATTACACCTTGAGCCATCCTGGTCGGGTCAATCCGAACTGTCTCCAATGATGCTCCGGCGAACCACTTGCTTTGATACATGGTCACCAGCATGAGGAGGCTCGAAGCTAAGCATACAAGGGTGTGAGTTCTGAAGCCGGCGGGGCGGCCATGATAACTCCGCTCAAGACCGATAAGTCCCCCGGCAATGGTCGCAACAATGAGGTGCGTAAAAATTGTGAGCCATTCTCTATCCATGACAAGAACCTCTCTTTACTGACTATTTAATGCCGTTATTATGAGAAATTATGCTGTCAGTCTGTCACTGTTGAGTTTTCTGGTCAAGCATTGTCCGCTTTATTTCGCGGGGATTCTCCCAAGAATGCTGGTCGGATTCATCCGGAGTTTGCACATTCGCTCTTGTCGATCTATTTTCCCAGTTTTTCCTTTTGGTCCTCTTGACGTTTTCAATGATCTTGTACGCTAATCAATATCCGAAATAGAAGATTTTTGTCTTATTTCTGATATATTGTGAGGCGATCATGCGCATTAGGAAAGCGTTTCTGAACAGAAAGCTGCTGTTAGCTGTCTTGTTGACGATACCTATCCTTATGACCATTGGGGGGATGCGGACGCCAAACACCGCCAATCTTAATGAATTAAGGCCACATATACGTTACTGCGCGTTAAGTGAAGTCAAGCAAAAAACCGTCGAAAAGCGGAATTACGAAGATTGTCACAATCCTGAAATATACTTGCAAACGGTATTACAAAATCCCCTTCTGACGATTCGTTATATCCCCGTTCAATTTTTACGACCACATGACAAAGCCGCCACACTTTTTTTTCCTTCCAGAGCTCCTCCCGTATTTCACGCCTGACATTTGTGGCTTATTCCATATTGCTTAAAGTGTAGCAACTTGAGGTTGCGGTAATACGCTAAGTTGCGCTGAATATAACGATTACGCTGCAAACACGGCTTGCGCTGCATGCTGAAGAATACGCTCACGGCAACTTTTTCCATGGCCGTGCTGAATGAATGACCAATAAGGTGAAGTGTAACTATGAATCTGGAAGAGATTAAAGCAATCGCACAACAGCTCAGTATCAAGGTGAGCAAGATGAAATAGGCTGAACTGGTGCAGGACATCCAGAGTGCCGAGGGGAATGAGCAATGTTTTGAGGTCGGAAAGTCCACGTCATGCGGTCAAAGTGAATGTAGTTGGTGCGAAATCTGTTCATGAAATTTTCCTTGTCTCTTAAATCTCAATGAAAAAGGAGAAACCTTATGCAGTGGTTCAATAACATGAAGATCGGTACGAGGTTGGGTGCGGTGTTCGGAGTGGTACTTTTCCTATTACTTACAGTAGCAGCTACGGGATACCGATAACGCCATGCAGACGGAAAAAATATCCATAAAAAGTGCTGTTGATGCCAAGGAAGGAGGCAAGGCGGTTGTTGAGACTGTTGCCGCCATGAAGGAGATCGCCACAAAGATCAGCATCATTGAAGAAATAGCCCGCCAGACCAACCTGCTGGCCCTGAACGCCGCCATTGAAGCGGCCCGCGCCGGTGAACATGGCAAGGGGTTTGCCGTAGTCGCCTCCGAAGTCCGGAAGTTGGCTGAGCGGAGTCAGTCGGCAGCCGGAGAAATATCCAGCCTCTCCACTCGCAGTGTGGCAGTTGCCGAGCAGGCCGGTGACATGTTGACCAAGATGGTGCCTGACATCCAGCGCACCGCAGAACTGGTGCAGGAGATCACCGCTGCCAGCAAAGAGCAGGATACCGGCGCCGAGCAGATCAACAAGGCCATCCAGCAGTTGGACCAGGTTATCCAGCAGAACGCCTCGGCCTCCGAAGAGATGGCTTCCACCTCCGAAGAACTCTCCAGTCAGGCCGATCTGTTGAAAGATTCGATCAGCTTCTTCCAGATCGACAGCAGCGGTTCCCGGCAGCCTGGCCGCGACGTGCAGCTTCCGCAACACAGGGCGCAGGTGGCGCACATCGGCCGCAAAGCCGTAATAGCCCCTGAGAAAAAAGTGGCCAGAGGCGGTATTCATCTCCAGTTGGAAGCAAAGAGAGGGGCTGACCAGATTGTCGATGAATTCGAAAAGTACTAGGGAGGGGGGCATGAGCGTATCAGCAATAACTGAAGCAACTCAGTACTTGACATTCAAGCTGGACGAAGAGGTTTTTGCCCTCGACGTGTCCAAGGTCAAGGAGATACTGGAATACACCACCGTCACCAAGGTGCCCCAGACCCCGGATTTCATGCGGGGTGTCATTAATCTACGTGGAAGCGTTGTGCCGGTGATTGACCTCCGCCTGAAATTCGGGATGACCGTAACCGAGCAGAGCATTAATACTTGTATCATAGTTGCTGAAGTTGATATGGAGGGTGAAACCATTCTTCTCGGCGCACTGGCGGACTCGGTGCAGGAGGTGAACGAGATGGAACCGGAGCAGATCGAAGCCGCGCCCCATATCGGCACCCGCCTTAACACCGACTTCATCAAGGGGATGGGGAAGCAAGATAACTACTTTGTGATGATACTGGATATCGACAAGGTGTTCAGTTCAGATGATCTGGCAGGCATTCAAAGTTCTGATATGCCATGAAATATGATAAATTTTATGGCCCCTGAGGCCGGCTTAGTGACTTTTTTCGTGCAAGCTATTTCAACCGTGCATCTCCTGCTACAATAAGATTACCTTTTTTCATTTGCCCCGTATCCGCTTTAGTAGGGATGCGGGGCCTTTTTGTACGTACCGCCAAAAGATTACGCTTGAATAGCTCCTTCATTTATTGAGTTGACTCTCATGGAAGAGGGAAATATGTAAGTCCTCAACAAAGACTTATTACGAATACCATAATGAATCACTCCACAGCAAGCTACTGGGCATCACAAATTCAGGCGTATATCTCGACCATTATTCGTTTAGGAAATAACGGTTACCTTTTCAGTTTCCACTCCCAAATTCTGAGACCAGAAAAAAAAGGACCCCCCTGAGGGAATCCCTTTTTTCTACCGTTTGCCGCCCATGCGCCGCTGCATGCGGCCACCCATTGATGCCATCTGGTACTTCTGGAGAGCGCCGAGGCTTTCCAAGTGGAACTGGAACCAGAGATCCCCATACGCCCGCATGTTCATTTTTTTGCCGTTTTGAAGGGATTCCAGCAGATCCTTTAACTTTTCATCACCCGGGTTTTTTTTGAGGCCTTTGGTAAGGAGCTCCCTGGCTTTATCCGCCTCCCCGCTCTCATTCATGCAATATGCATACAGAGCCCAGAGCAGTGATTCTTTGCTGTTCCATTGCACCGCTTTTTCAAAGGTGCTGATCATCTTGTCCTTCTTCTGGCGCTTCATGTAAGAAACGGCCAGCATGGCGGTGGCGGCCCAGTTTTTAAAGAACGATTTTTCCAGATGCGGGAAGGCATTCGAGAAATCCCGCTTCATATAATATATCATACCGATCTGTGATTCGAGCTGCCCTTCGACATACAACTGCCATTTGCTGTACTGGAGCGCATCCTTCAGCTCGCGGATCGCTTTTTCAAAGCGTGGCGGCTGCGCCTGCAGGTCTTTGCCGGCTGCCTCTATGGAGGCCATAACCTTCTTCATGGTTATTTTCGAGAAAATAACAAACACAAGGCCGAAGATGATAAAGGCGGCGATCAGTGAGCCCCACCAGGGAAGCTGGAGGACAAAAATCATTATCAGCAGCACGGCAACTGAAGCAGCTGCTGAGATCAAGAGGTTATACATCGGTGATTCCTTTCATTATGCGTGGCTATGGTATGGGATAAACGGAGTCAGCTTTTAGATTCAGCGGGGGTCATTTCACCGTTCTTTTCGGTAAACTTTGCGATAATAATGCGTCGACCCGGTTTGAGGGCAACTTTTACTTTCAGGTTGTTCCAGGCGGAAAGCAGTTTTGTCGATACATTGAAGCGTTTGGACAGTGCCGAGAGAGTATCACCGCTTTTTATCGTGTAATATTTTGCGTAACTTCCCTTAGCAGATGCCGCCTGTACCGTGCGACCTTCATGGCTGAAATCGACGGTCTGTTTGACCGGCACGAGCAGCGATTTTCCGGCTATGCGACTTTTCACATTCAGGCCGTTAAGCTCTGCCAACGTCGCAGGGGAGGTGTTGAATCGCCGCGCGACACTTTTGAGGGAGTCTTTTTTGCGCGCCTTATAGCGGCTGTACAGAACGCGTTCAGTAAAACGCTGATTTTCAGGAACCTTCACATATTCGGTTTCGAATTGCTGTTTGCTCCCTTTGGGGATTTTGAGCAGGTAGTCTGGATAGTTAGGCGGAGTGCACCAGTGACGCAGGTCCGGATTCAACTCCTTGATCGATTCGTAGGTCGTGCCGCTCAACTTTGCCGCCAGATCGAGGTTGGTGCGGGAAGGTATTGTGACGGTGTCGTACTCGATCGGTGTCAGATAGGCGATGTCGGTGAAGCCGTAGCGGGCAGGTTCTTTGGCAATGATGGCAGCAGCCAGAAGCTTTGGCACGTATTCTTTGGTTTCGCGTTTCAGATATGAGCCCTGGGCAATTTCCCAAAAGTCGTTGGTGTTGTACATGCTGATGGCACGTAGAATTTTATTTTCACCGGCGTTGTAACCGGCTGTTGCCAGGTACCAGTCACCGTTAAACATGCCATAGAGCTCTTTCAGGTACAATGCCGCAGCCGTTGTTGCTTTGACAGGATCTTTGCGTTCATCGATCCATTGGTCGATCCGGAGGTCATAATGCCGCCCCGTTTCGGAAATGAACTGCCACGGACCGACAGCATTGGCCCAGGACTGGGCGTGCATCTGAAAGCCGCTCTCGATCATTGCGACATACACCAGATCTTCCGGCATCCCTTCGCGCTTCAGAATATCTTTCATCATCGGGATATAGCGGGCCGAGCGCGATAACCATTTCGAGAATGACGCTTTGCCGCTGGTTTGGAAGTAGTAAAGGAAATATTCAACTTTACTGTTCAGTGTTAACGGGATATCGGAAATCGGCAGGTCGGCTTCAGGCGGTTCAAGTTCACTCTCTTCGTCACCGGAAGCGCGCAACTCTTCAAGAGAAAAAATAGCAGCAACAGGTGCAGTCGCCACGGGACCTATCGAGTTCTGATCGCCAAAAGAGGCAAGCGCCGGTATCTCGTTTGCTCCGGGCGGCAGGGCATTTGGCCGGGTCAACTCGGCCAGCAGCGGCTGTATCGGCTCCATGGCGGTTGCCGGGAGGGCATAGATCAGCCCGGCAAACAGTATAAAAATATATGTACGAATGGTGTGTCGAATCATAGGGACGGGAAGTATAACGGAAGCAATGCTGAAAGTCAATGATACGAAAACTCTTGATGGGTGGGCTTTTGCAGCGCAATGCTCCGTTTGGCGGGAGGTTTGATGGCGTTCGAGTTGACAAAAAAGAGCCCACCGGAGTGGGCACTTTTTGCTGGTGTTTGATTACTACTGCGCCGGAGTGCGCTCCTTTTGCATTGCCTCGCGACCGGCTTCAATAGCGGAAGCCAGAACAGATTTTTTATCTGCGAATGTTTCTTTGCCGTCTTCAACGGCAGTTTTGATTTTTTCCTGTGCTTCCTTGGCGTACTCTTTTATTTTGTCGACAGCGTCCTCAGTAAGATCAAGGATGTTTTCGCGCATTTCACGACCACTTTTGGGTGCGTACAGCAGAGCCAATCCTGCTCCGATTGCTGCTCCTGCTACAAATGATACCAATACAGTTCCGGCTGATACTTCACAATTGTCTGACATGATTACATACCTCCCCTTTTTTTTAGATACCGATCCAATATATATTTTCCTGCTGCCCTGGCGCCGGTTGTCCACACCGAAGAGGCGGTAACAACGCTGCTGACAACACCAACCGCTCGATTAATAGTGCGAAGATTACGGCCGGACTCCCCGAGTGCTGACATTAAACATATTACATCCTCGGTGTGCTCGGCAACACCACCACTGACGGTTTTCAGCTCCGTAAGTACGCTGGTCAACTCCTGCAGCGTCGGCTGCAACTCCCCTTTGACCATATCAGCCAACTCCCCGACCGAAGCGGCGGTACGCTTGATGGTAAGGAGGGTCGGAATCAGCGTCAGTACCAGAACGCAGATTGCGACAGCTATGATTATCAGGGCAACTCCGGTCAACGGCATTAGTGACCTCCAGTAGAAAAATAAAAAATTCTTATGGCGAGTATAGAGCAATTCGGGAAAATTTCAACGCCTAAACATATTCTCTGTCCGGCATTATTTTAGAAACCAGTTCTTCTACTGCCGAATACGGGTCAATAATGCGGTCATTCATCTCTGACACGACTCTGTCAAGGTGGTTGCTCCTGGCCATGTACTGTAACGCTTTTTTTAGCAGGGTGTCTCGTAGAATACTCATGAAATGGCGCTGGTTACGATCACGTAAAAAATCAGTAATTGCGCCACTTGACTGGAAAAAAGCCCGGTGAGAGAGGATTTCCCCGGTAAGTTCTTCAATGCCGGTGCCCCGCTGCGCTTCGGTCTTCATTACCCGGGGATTCCAGCCGTCTTCCACGGTATGGCGCATGTCGAGCATGGTGCTTAATTCCCGTGCCGTCCGGTCGGCGCCCTCACGGTCAGCCTTGTTGACGACAAAAATATCGCCGATTTCCAGGATTCCGGCTTTAATCGCCTGAATATCGTCGCCGAGTCCCGGTACCATGACAACACAGGTAGTGTGCGCTTCTTTAACAATATCAACCTCGTCCTGGCCAACACCAACCGTTTCGATGATGACAATGTCCATGCCGAGAGCGTCCATAACCAGGGCGACATCAGAGGTTGAGCGGGAAAGGCCGCCCAGAGCGCCTCGTGTCGCCAGGCTGCGGATGAAAACGCCTTCATCGCAGGAATGCCGGTTCATGCGGATGCGGTCACCCAGGATTGCGCCTCCGGTGAAGGGGCTGGTCGGGTCGATTGCGACGACGCCGACTTTTTTCCCCCGCCCGCGAAACGAGGCGGTCAACTGGTCGACCAGAGTCGATTTCCCGGCACCGGGGGGGCCGGTTATGCCGATGATAAACGCGTTGCCGGTGTGCGGATAGAGCAGTTTAAGCTCTTCAATGGCCTGGGGACGACCATCGTCAATGTCGCGCATCAGTCGTGCCGCGGCGCGGATGTTGCCTGTTAATACCTGTTCTGCAAGGGACATGGGGCACCTGTTGTCGATAGGATTATAAACGGGGGGTACTGTTGAAAAAGGTTTATTTTCGAGATTACTCAACTATGGACAGCATTTTGTAGAACCTTTTGACAATAACTGTTCAGGCTTTCGCCGACTCGCGCCGCCCTTATTGATACCTCTTTGTGCAGATCCGATCCGACGCGAAGAACGAACCGCCCCGAATACTGTTTGTTGGCTGTGGCAGCGGGAAGGGGTTTGCCGTCAGTCTGATACAGTTCAATCGCCTCCGAAACCACCTGACACAACTCTTCATAAACTTTTGTTTCGTTGGTGCCATGAACCCCGCCAAAAATAAGTCCGGGGCAGGTGCCAATGTAGCATGAGTCTTCTTCCGACCACTCTACAATTTTCAAATATTTGTCAGCCGGTTTCATCGTTTGCTCTCCTCAATCACTTTCTTTACCAGTCGCTCCTGATACGGTTTCACATCATCACCGGCATGGCCGGAAATGGTAAGCGGCATGGAGCAATTGGGATGTGTAAAGTTTCGATGACTCCCTTTGCCACCTCTGTCGGTAAAGCCTGCTTGTTTCAGGAGTGCGATAATTTCTCGTAGTTTTGGTGGCATGATAAATAGTATCAGTCTGGTACTATGAAGTCAATGTGTTCTAACTTACCAATACCCTTCGTCTTCCCTGCGGCTCAAATAGGCTTCCAAACTCTGTATGGCAACCGACTCCATCAGGGGTATCCCGGCAAGCGGAATGGCGCTGTCGGCAACCGCCTCGGCAAGATGAAACATCTGGTGCCATGGCAGTGGCGGCCTCTTTGCCGATTTGAGCCACAGGGCATTGAGCACCAGGCGTTCAAGCCATATTGCGCGGCGCTTTTCAAGAACATTTTCGATGATGGCGCACATTGCAGACCATTCTGCATCCGGCTTGTTACGTTTCTTTTTGAAGACAGCAGAAATTACCTTGTCAACCTCGGCGTTATCTTCAAACCACGAATTGGCGAAATGATGTTCATCGCACCATTCGGCTGAATCTTTCAGCGCTTTTTTGCGTGATTTATCAGCCAATAGTTCCGGAGCCTTACGTTCCAGCTCGGCCCGCATAACGGCAAGTTCGCGCTTTGCATCAAAGGGCACTGCCTTCCACTGGTCTTTTCCCAAAAGCTCGGCAACATGAGCCAGCCAGAAAATTGGGGCATTACCAAGCATGGCACCTTCGGCCAGACCGTGGCATACACGCTGATCAAGGTATTCCGGAGAAGACTCGATAAACGCCCCTTCCTGTTTCATCATATCCAGAAAACGGTTCAACTCATTTTTTGTGGACAGCGGTATTACAAAGGCGTCAGCAATCCCGGTGCCTTGTTTGAGCAGAATCGCGCAACTGAAATACCCTTTTCCGTCGGGGCTTATGACCTGGAATGACTGGGCAAAAGCGCCGTCAACCGGGGATGCGTAGACTGTGGTGGCCGGACTTTTGGACAGCTGGGCACACTCGACACGGGAACGGCGGGCATGAGTGACTGCTTGATCAATATTTTTGCGGATATCATCCTGAAACCAGTTGCGGGTGATGATCAGTCGTCGTAAGGTTTCCGGAGTGATGCGAGATGAATCCGCAGCCAGCAGACGTGACACGCCCAATCGCACGTCTGGCATGGGGTGAAGGAGCATCAAGGCAGCTGCGTCGCGCACCAGTTTGCTGTCGGCGTGGAGCATATTGTCGCACAAGGCCGTCTGCATCTCCGGGTCGCCCAGCGCCAGGATTTGTAGCAGATTCTCCAGCGCTTCGAAGGGAGAATCTGTGCCCATATCTTCGATGCTTTTGAACATTCCGTCCAGAATCTCCTCCGGTGGAGAATCGCGCAGACCTGCACTGTGGGCATCCAGCAGCAGTCTTTGATTGTTGGCGCTATGCAGCACCGGCAGCAGTTCGACCCGGCTTTGCAGAAGGATATAGGATACGGCTGCGCACAGGTTGGTGTCGCCGCACTCAACATAAATCTTCTGTGCCAGTGTGTTCTGCAGGCGCTCCATGTGTTCCGTGCTGTCAGAGCGTTCACGCTCCAGTTCCACTCTCAGGATTTCCAAAACATCCAACAGCATCCGCAGTGCTGCGTCGATCCGGTTGTCATCTGTTGATTCGTTGCTGAACAGCTCTGCCAGTAGGGCAGAAATTTCCAGGGCAAACGTTTCGTGATCCAGAATATAGCGGCGCAGATCATCCTGAATGGCGTGGTGAACGTCGAAGCGAGATTGGTTGCGTGATGCAAAATAACGGTCCGCGAATGCGCGAATGCCGTTTGTGGTCGCCTGTTTAGCCCTTGTGTTTTTTTGGCGTGACACTTCTTTTGTGCCGGATGCTCCCATAACCTTCATGATGTCCATAAATTCACCGGGCAATTCCGGTGGTTCGGTAACGTACCGTTCATAGATTCCCGCTTTGGGAAACGGTTTGCCACGGTACTTTTTTCCTTCTACCTTGGTGCGAACCTCGCGATAGTGGCGGTGCATGGCATCAAGAAATTCGGGGTTGTCGTTGATTAACTCAACAAAAATATCAAGCAGGTGCCCGGCATAGGGTGATTGTGTATAAAAGCCATCCAGAAACGGACCGGCCATATCGTCATCCGGATCAAATCCCAAACTGATGACCGCCTTTTCCTGCATCTTCTCGTTCAGCACGAACAGCGTTGTCCTGCGGCAGTCACACTCTTTGTCGGTGCAGTAAAGTTCAATAAAACCGTATGCCCCTTTAGGGATCTTGCCGGTTTTGCGGTCAAGCTGCAGGGCCATGACCGGTTCTTCTTTTTCAGGAAAAATAACGGAATAGGGTTGTAGCGACATGGAAGGCTCCGGAGGGGAAGTAGACAACTGGCGGGGAGAATACTATTGAAACGGATAATGGTCAAGGACGGGGCGTGACGTTAGGCTCTGCTCAATCGTTCCAGCAGAAGATCCTTCAGGTTCGTGGCGCGTTCACGAATCCGAGCAAAAACGGCCATTGCCGCATCAACACTGTCATCGGCGACGAAGTCAACAATTCCTTCAAGGTCATTCTCCGCCGTTCATGTCGAAGTAACCCGGAAAGGGGGAAGCCTATTCACGTCGTGCTATGAACCGCGCCTCAATACGGGAAAAGACCTTGTCCTGATCATCCAGCCGTCCGGAGTTGATATCCTCTTCTCCCTGTACCATAAGTTTAATCTCTTCGGGTAAATTCCTCGAAGCTTGCTTCGATGAGAAAATCGATTACTGCTGTGATACCTCGCAGCTTGCTGCGGGGTGGTTCATTCAGAGTAATGGCATTCTTCATAACGCTTTCCCCTCAATCCCCCAGCCGCTTACCCGGAACAAGATAATTCCTAATGTAGTCGGTAACCGCATCTTCCACGGCAGTAACCGGCGAGGTATACCCTGCTGTACGGATCTTTGCTGTTTCGGCGCAGGTGAGGTACTGGTAGGTACCCCGGATTGATTCCGGCATGTCAATATATTCGATGTTGATGGTTTTTCCCATGGCGCTGAACACGGCGCCGGCAAGCCGGTTCCAGCTGACTGTCGTTCCGCCGCCGACATTGAATATGCCGCTGGCTTCGGTGGCCTGGAGAAAGTGGAGCGTCATGGCGGCGGCGTCTTTCACGTAGATAAAGTCGCGTAGCTGTTCCCCGTCGCCATATTCAGGGCGATGCGACTTGAACAGCCGGAGAGTGCCGGTGGCGCTGATCTGCTCATACGCTTTGAGGACGAGTGAGCGCATTTCTCCTTTATGCTGTTCGTTGGGGCCATAGACGTTGAAATATTTGATGCCGACAATTGTGTTGAGCAGTCCCTGGCGTAGCGCCCAGAGGTCAAAGAGCTGTTTGGAGTAGCCGTACATGTTCATCGGCCTGAGCATCGCCAGCTGGCTCTCCTCATCGTCAAAACCGTGTTCGCCATCTCCGTAGGTCGCGGCGCTGGAGGCGTAGATGAAGCGGGCATCGGCTGCCAGAGCCGCCAGCACCAGCTTGCGCGAATATTCAAAGTTGTTTCGGATGAGATAGGAGGCATCCGGTTCGGTTGTCGCCGAGCAGGCGCCCAGGTGGATCACCGCGTTGAGAGTGTTGCCTCCCGGCAGGCGTCCGGACAGGGCGCCAGCGTCGAGCAGCCGCTCGAAAGCATCCTTTTCCAGATAATCCACGAAGCGGAGCGGCGCCAGATTGCGCCATTTATCAGTATGACCAAGGTGATCCACAATCAGGATGTCTTCTCTGCCACGTTCGTTCAATTGCTGAACTACCGCGCTGCCGATCAGTCCTGCGCCTCCGGTAACGATGATCATGGTGTGCTCTCCTGTCTTGTCTGTGCCGTAATTGCCTGCAGCAATTCTCCTTTGCTGCGTGGCAGATAGCCATTATCACGAAGATCGATGCCAATCAAGAGTAGACGCCGGTTAATTTCGGCGATAAGCGGTGCGCCGCCAAGCGCCATCTGTACGTCATCACGCAGAAGTATCTCCGTCGTAGCTCCTTGAGCAAGGAGCCGCCCCGCTTCCATAACAATGCCATCATCCGCCCATCCGTAGGCAAAATCAAGGTCATGTGTGGCAATAATAATCGTCATGCCCGCAGCGTGCAGCTGGTCGAGGACCGACATCAGCTCTTGCTGCATGGCGGCATCGAGCCCCGCCATCGGTTCATCAAGCACAAGTATTTCCGGCTTCATTGCAAGAACACCGGCGATACAGACCCGTTTTTTCTGGCCGTAACTCAGATTGTGGACCGGCCGGTCGGCAGACGCCGCCATCCCTACCGCCAGCAGAGACTCTGCAACGCGCGTGCGCACTTCACGCTCTTCCAGCCCCATATTCATCGGTCCAAATGAGACATCTTCCTGCACACTTGCAGAAAAAAGCTGGCTGTCCGGGTTCTGGAAGACAAGTCCTACCTGGCTGCGAAGCTTCCGCATGCCGGCGCGACTGTAATCAAGCGGATTGTCGCCGCAAAGGACCTGACCGGCAGAAGGTCGCAGGATGCCGTTCAGATGGAGAAACAGAGTCGTTTTACCGGCGCCGTTTGTGCCGAGCACAGCAGTGCGTGATCCGCGACGAACCGTCAGGGAGCAGTTGTCAAGGGCCGGAGTACCGTCGGGATATCGATAGGCTACGTTCTTTAATGTCAGGATAGCATCGGTCATGGCAGCATAATTGTTAACGCAACCATCAAGCAGCCCGAGCCGACAGCAATTGATATGCTCAGTCGTGAGTTGGCGTAGCTGTTTTCAAGAAAGCGGAGTGCGCCGTCGTTGTTGCGTGCTTGGGCGGCACTATGCAGTGCAAGGCTGCGCTGCCAGACCTGCACAATCAGGTTGGAAATGAGGCTGCCGAGTGAACGCATCGAGACCGTCAGGGTTGTATATCCAAGCCGCGCAGACTGGGCCGTCATGGTGTCATGGACCGCTTCCGACAGTACAAAGAGTGTCCGGTAGCAGAGTGTCATCAAATCGAGCAGGGTCTCCGGAATTCTGCAACGGCGCAGCAGGGATATAATATCCGAGAGCGGGGTGGTCAGAGCAAGAAAGAGCAGGGCGGACAGGCAGGCCAGCGAGCGGCTGCAGACAAGGGCAGTCTGCAGAAATTCGGCTCCCGCAAGGTGGAGCGACACTCCGGTTTGCGGGGTGCCGAAATCAAGGGAAACCAGCAGTGAAAGTGTGCTGGCGGCGAGAAAAAGAAGCGGAGGAGCCGCAACGCGCAGATAGTGTGTGATGGCGACACCGGCTCCTAAAACAGTCGCAGCAGCGAGGATGCAGGCTGCCAGCAGGGCGGCACGTGGAGAACCTGCTGCAAAGGCGGCAACCATGCCGCAGAGGGAGAATAACCCTTTCGCAACCGGGGATACCCGTCGCCAGCGGTTTGCATAGGCGGATTGCTCGGTCAGCACCGGGCTTCTTTCTGAAGGGCCTGTTTTTGTTTTGCTCTGGTTGTGGAGCAGCCGTACCAATAGCCGATAAACCCGGCTCCCAGTGCCGCCTGCAGGGCAAAGAGCAGCGAGCCTATTTCTCCGCTCGGCGGTTCCATCAGTGGCTTGAACCACGGTTTGTAGTCGGGAGATATGACTCCGACCAGCTCTTTTGCCTTGTCATCAGCTCCCGCGAAGACCGGTATTTCCTTGCCGTCAGCACCGGGTGCTGGTTTTTTGACCATCCAGAGCGGCAGAGCCACCAGGACAACGACAGCAATCAGCATCAACAGGTTCTGATAACGTTTCATATCTTCACCTCCAGAACAGTTGTTACATTCATATCCTGAAGTTCCGGAGCATTGAAGCGCGCCAGAGCATTCATGACGACGACCGTCAGGAGCCCTTCGCTGATTGCCAGGGGTATCTGGGTTATGGCAAAGACGGTGGCAAATTTGGCAAAAGAGGCGGCAAAGCCGCCGGCCGGGTCAGGAAAGGCAAAAGCCAGTTGCGCCGAGGTGGTGATGTAGGTGAGAAGGTCAGCCAAAGAAGCCGCGAGAAAGATTGATGGTCCGAACGGTAATTTTGCTGCTTTGGCAAGCCGGTAAATAGCAGCAGCGGCGAATGGCCCCACAACCGCCATGGAAAAAATATTGGCGCCAAGGGTCGTCAAACCACCATGGGCAAGCAGGATGGCTTGAAATAGCAGTACCACCAAGCCGATCGGGGCCATGGCGGCCGGCCCGAACAGAATTGCGCCCAGACCGGTGCCGGTGGGGTGAGAACAACTGCCGGTGACGGATGGCAGCTTCAGAGCCGAAAGAACAAAGGTGAAAGCAGCGGCAACGCCGAGCAGCATCCGTTGCTCCGGTTTTTCCCTGATCCGTTTGTTGATAGTATACAGTCCGTAGGCGACAAAGGGAGCTGAAGCAGCGCTCCAGCCGATGGCATGTGTCACCGGTAAAAAACCTTCCATAATATGCATCTTCTGCCTCCCGGCCAGCTGTTGCACAGCAGCAACAAAAAAGTCCGCACCTGCAAGAGCAGTATGCGGACTTTTCGTATTCAAAGTCTGATAATGTTTTCACCCTCCCTTTACCAGAGGGAACAGTTGAGTGCTGAGATCATGGCAGGTCTTCTGGCTCGCGATTCTTCCTCCGGGCGCCTTCCCGGTGTTTAAACCAGTGACATATTGCCCATTGTCCTCGCTTACAGCGGCGGGTCCGCAGAGGGGTTTCACCTCACTTCCCTATCAAGCCTTTGCAGGCACCGTAATCTGTTATTCAATTGTCATACAACAAACAGCGTAATTGCGTTACCCAAATACCACGCCACCTCTGTCCTGTCAAGGAGCATTGTGGCTATTAAGGCTTGCTCCAAAGCGCTCTTGAAGGTATAAGGGGTTTTGTCTTTCAAAATCGGTAGTCATTTGATCTGTGGGGCTTTAATGGAACTTATTCTCGATGGCATACATACTGCGCTTACACTGATTGTTACTCTTGACCGGGAGGTACTGGCGGTTACTCTGCTGTCGCTGTGGATATCGTGTAGTGCTACGCTTGTCAGCCTGCTGGTGGGGATTTCCGCGGGTGTTGTTCTGGCGCTTGCAGATTTCCCGGGACGGCGATTTGTTGTCAGTCTGGTCAATACCGGAATGGGCCTGCCGCCGGTTGTCGTCGGACTGTTTGTGACACTTTTTCTCTGGCGTAGCGGTCCGCTCGGATTTCTGGAAATCCTCTACACGCCGACTGCCATGATTCTTGCCCAAACAGTCATTGCAACACCTATAGTGGCCGGCATTACCATCGCATCAATCCAGAATCTGCCGGCAAATCTCAAACTTCAGGTGCGCGCCTTGGGGGCGACCCGTATTCAAACCGTCTGGATACTTGTGCGGGAAGCTCGTTTGCCGCTTCTGGCTGCGGTGATGGCCGGTTTTGGCGGCGTTATTTCCGAGGTGGGGGCTTCAATCATGGTCGGCGGCAATATTAAAGGGCAGACCAGGGTGCTTACCACCGCGACCGTTATGGAAACCGGCAAAGGAAACTTTGATGTGGCTATAGCTCTCTCCTTGATCCTGCTGGTGCTGGTATTTGGCATTAACTACCTGCTGACAGTCATTCAGCAGCGGGAGCGACCGCGGTGAGTTTTTCTCTTGAAGTGGAAAATATTGACAGAAGAACAGAAGTGTTACGTGATGCTGCAGCGGTGGTCAGTGAAGCAGAGGTCTTTATCATTACTGCCGGTGCAGGGATGGGCGTAGATTCCGGCCTGCCGGATTTTCGCGGAGACCACGGTTTCTGGAAGGCGTATCCTGCCTATGCGCGCTTGGGGCTGTCGTTTGTTGACTGCGCCAACCCACAGCATTTTTCCGATGATCCCTCCCTTGGCTGGGGATTTTATGGCCACCGTACCAATTTGTACCGGGATACCATTCCCCACGAAGGTTTTGATGTGATCACGAAGTGGATCGAACGAAAGAGTGCGGATTACTTTGTTGTGACCTCCAACGTCGATGGTCAGTTTCAAAAAGCCGGCTATGCTGATGACCGGATTGTGGAAGTTCATGGCTCGATTCATTGGCTGCAGTGTCAGACGCCGTGCTGCGGCAGAATATGGGGAAATGATGCGGTGCTTCGAATTGATGAAACAGCCATGCGTGCCCGTCACCCTCTGCCCCGCTGCCCCGGATGCGGCGAGGTCAGTCGCCCCAATATTCTCATGTTCGGCGACTGGTCATGGCTGCCTGATCGCACCCGCGTTCAGGAACATACCTTTGACCGGTTCCTTACTGCACATGCCGACCGTCGAATTGCGGTGATCGAAATGGGAGCGGGGAGCGCCATCCCGACAATCCGGGCGACTTCAGAGCGGATAGGGTGGAATCTTGCGCATGCGACGGTCATTCGTATCAACCCTCGTGAGCCGGAGATAAAAGCGCCCCATATTTCCCTGACCTGCGGTGCGCTGGAAGGATTGAGGGGAATCGATGCGTTGCTGTAATTTATTGCGGAATGTTGCTGAGTGAAATCAGTGATGAGAGGGTTGAAGCGAGTTTATATGGGTGGCCATCTCACGTTCGAGGAGGCAGCCGCTGCGCAGATCGGTGTCTTCGGCAGCGTTGATGAGCCGCTTGGCAGCAGCGAGTGCCGCCTGAGGATGAGTCGCTATCTGCTCGGCAAGCAGGACTACCTGCGGCCAGAAATCATCAGTTGTATATACTTTGTCCACCAGACCCATCCGGAGGGCATCTGCCGAGCTGTATGGTTCCGAGGTCATGAAAATTTCCCGGGCAAAATTTTTCCCGACGATGCGGGGCAGTTTGTGCGTTCCGCAGAAACCGGTAATGATTCCGAGCTTTGCTCCGGAATGTCCGATGCGTAACCCTTCTGTGGCTATGCGGATATCGCACGACATGGCGAGATCGCAGCCGCCTCCCATGGCGATGCCGTTCAGGGCACAGATGACCGGTTTGGAGCTGGACTCGATCTGGTCGAACAGGGATTGGCCAAGTTCGGCAAAGTGGAAGGCGTCGCCGGGAGAGAAATGAACCATCTGTCCGATGTCGGCTCCCGCAGCAAATGATTCTCCCGGATAGCCGCTGAGAACTACGGCATGTGCCGATTCCTCTTCCTCAAGCTGCGTAAAGGCGCGCTTCAGTTCGCGGATGGTGGTGATGGAAAGCTTGTTGAAGCGCGAACCGGCGCCGAGCAGAATATACCCGACCCGGTTCGCTACCTCTATGCGAAGTTTCTTGTAGGGCATCAGGCTCGTGGCTGAACATTGTCTTTCACCCAGGCAACAATATCTTCCGTGGAAGTGCCGGGAGTGAAGACCTCGCAGATACCGGTCGCTTTCAGTCCGGGAATGTCGTCTTCAGGGATAACGCCGCCACCGAAAACCTTGATGTCGTCAACCCCTTTTTCTTTGAACAGCTGCATGACTTTCGGGAGCAGGGTGTTGTGAGCACCGGACAGAATCGAGAGGCCGACGCAGTCAACATCTTCCTGGATCGCGGCCGAAACAATCTGCTCGGGAGTCTGATGCAGGCCGGTGTAGATGACCTCGAATCCGGCGTCGCGAAAGGCACGGGCGATTATTTTTGCGCCACGATCATGGCCGTCCAGCCCCGGTTTTCCGACAAGTACGCGTAATGTTCTTTCAGCCATGGTAAAGAACCTCCCCCAAAATAAAGTATCTTCAATAACTACAAATGGTACAGGTTTCCTACATCTCTATCCCGGTACGAGCCGGGACCCCCGCCTTATAGTAATGCTTGATTTCGCACATCTCGGTAACCAGATCTGCCGCTTCGACAATCCTCTTATCCGCGTTGCGTCCCGTCAGCACCAGTTCGGTTTTTTCCGGCTTATTGCGTATCAGTTCCAGAACCTGCGCAACGTCAATCAAGCCAAAGCCGACCGCACCGTTGATTTCATCGCAGATAAACAGGTCAAATGCACTTGAAGTCAAAAGCTCTGTCGCCTGGGCAAGCGCCTCCTGAGCGACCCGCCGGTCTTCAGTGATGTCTTTGGTGTTCACCCATCCCGGTCTGCCGCTCTGAATGATCGTCAGTTGCGGTGCGAGTTTTTCGGCGGCCAGATGTTCGCCATAGCGGCCGCCCCCTTTGATGAACTGAAACATGCAGACAGTAAGGCCGCGTCCGACTGCCCGCAGTGCCAGTCCGAGCGCAGCGGTGGTTTTTCCTTTGCCGTTGCCTGTGTAGACCTGGACGCAGCCCTGTTCCAATGGCATGGCTTATTCCCCTTTGAAATGCGGCGCGCGCTTGTCGAGGAAGGCCTGCATCCCTTCGCGCTGGTCAAAGCTGGAAAAACAGAGGGCAAATGCATCCCGTTCAAGCATACAGGCGGTCTGCAGGTCGATATCATACCCGGCATTGACGACCTCTCCGCCGATACGGATGGCGTTTGGGCTGCGTGTGCAGATATGTTCGAGCAGCTTTTCCGCCTGGCTCAACGCTTCTCCGCTCGGGTATAACCGGTTTATCAGGGCAATCCGGTACGCTTCTTCGGCGTTAATACAGTCGCCGCTGTAAATTAACTCTTTTGTTTTTGATTTGCCTACCAGTCGGGTAAGCCGCTGAGAACCACCACAAAATGGAATCTGCCCTGTTGCTATGCCGGGAAAGCCGAAGCTGGCAGAGTGCGATGCCACAATAAAATCGCAGGCCAGAGCAATTTCCAGACCCAATCCGGTACATTCCCCCTCAATGACGGCGATGCATGGCTTGCCGGTCTTCTCGAGGTTGAACATGGTTTTCTGGCCAAAGCCGGACAATTGTGACGCGCTATGTGGAGATGTTGAAGGGTCTGCTGAACAACAGCAAAAACCACTCTCCGAGCCGGTTAACATGATGCCGTTAACGTCCTCCGCATGTGCCAGTATTGCTGTCTGGCGCTGCAGATACTCCAGGAGCTTCAGTGGAGTAACCGTTCGGTTACCGGAAATAGCCAGAATGGCTATGCCGTCTGGCGTGGTATGGGCGGTTCCTAGTCTTTCGGGCACGGTGCCGATCCTGTTAGCTGGTCGAATGAATTAAGCGGCGCGACTATAACAATTCAACTGTATACGGTCAAGAAAAGCTTTAGTAATATTTCACTGAAAATAAAAATTATTCGGAATAAATAAAACAAAAGTAAAAAAATTTGCGGAAGACTCTTCTATAACCTATACTTTACGCAGATTGATTTATTATCAAGGGGGAACTGATGATGCATCTGACTTCGCTCGTCCGTCGCAACGCCCAAGCATCCCGATTTGCTGCAGAGGAGAATGCGGCCTGGCTTCAGAAACATATGAGCCCCTACTTTTTTCAGGCTATGGCAGATGAGGATAACGCTTTGCTGCTGCTGGCCCGGGAAATGGGCTGCCTGCAACATAACCGGCATCTGATCCTGACCGACCACGCCAAGAGGTTGGTGGTCGCCTGTTGTAATCGTCCCGGCTCACTCTATGGTACCCTGGCCAAGTTGGGTGAGCGAGAGATCTCCTATGCCATGTTTTCCCATTCCAATGCCGCCATGCCGGGTCAAGATGATGAGCTTGAAATTCAGCGCTTTGAATTTGACCGTCGCCGCAACCAGGATATCGACCTGAAGCGTGAGCTTGTTATCCCTGCGGCATTGGTGAGAAAGATCCGCACCGAACTGCGTGCAACATTTCCCGACTTTGACCTGAAAAAACTTGATCGGTTGCTGAAAATTCTCTGGCTTAATAATGAAAACTACCTTCGGATGTCGCCGCCAAATCGGATTGCCTATATGATATGGTTGTTTGACCGTTCGAATTCCTCTGGTGGATTGTTTCTTGATATCGGTCAGGTAGAACGCGAAGGAGTCAAGGAAACAAGGGTACTGTTCGGTGTCGGCAATCCGCCACAGAAAGATTTTCTCCTGCAGTCGCTGGAAGTTTTCAATCGTCTTGATGTCGGTATCCGCAGGGCGTATTGTCTGACCATTTCAAATGGTGTTCATCCCTACTTCCTCGGTTCGTTTCTCGTTATCAGCCGGAAGGGAGAGGATATTTCACCGGAAAGTCCCCTGGCCGACAGTCTGAGGCGTGAATTATGTACAACCCAAATTCTGTCGACGTCATGCGAGGTGTATCACGAATATGTTGTGAAAGGGCGGCTCTCAGGTGAGGATGCCGCGCTGGTTAATGCCTTTATCTCTTTCTGTCACACAAGTCTGGCCCACGGCCTGCCTGAACGATTCGGCCTTGATGACGTACAGAGCGCCTTTTATGATCATCCTGAAATGGCCCAGCTTCTGATACGGCTGTTCCGGGTTCGCTTTGATCCGGAGCTGAAAGCGCGTGATAACTTGTACGCTGCCGTACTTTCAGAAGTACAGGCTGCTGTTGAAGGGTATAATACCGGTCATCGCTGGCTGGATGATATCAGGCGGGGAGTCTATCGCTGCTGCCTGCTGCTGGTTACCCACACGCTCAAAACAAATTTTTTCGTGGTCGAAAAGCAGGCGCTGGCCTTCCGTCTCGACCCTGCGTATCTGCGGCTTTTAGGCCGGGAATTTACCGCGGATCTGCCGGAATCTCTCCCGTTCCGTGTAACATTCTTCTTCAGCCGATTCGGCGCCGGCTATCATGTCGGGTTTTCCGATATTGCCCGTGGTGGCTGGCGCACGGTCATTGCCCGCAGTGCCGATGATTTTATCACCTCGACCAATACTATCTTCCGCGAAGTATATGTGCTGGCTAATACCCAGCAGTTGAAGAACAAAGACATCTATGAAGGGGGCTCAAAACTGGCCGTCGTACTGGATGCGTCCGATCTGGAACAGGCGGGGAGTGAAGCGGAATCCTTCCGTCTCTACAAGCTTCAATATGGTATCGCCAATGCGTTTCTCGATATTTTTATCACCGAAAACGGTAAAGCCAAAGACCGCCGGGTTGTCGACTACTATTGTGATGATGAGCCGATCGAAATCGGCCCTGATGAGAATATGCACGACGGTATGATCGAGGCAATAGCCGCTCTGTCAAAAAAACGGGGCTATATACTCGGCGTCGGCATTATGTCCAGCAAGCGTTTCGGCATAAACCACAAGGAGTACGGAGTTACCTCGACCGGCGTCGTTACTTTTGCTGAAATTACTATGACCGAAGCGGTTGGAATCAACATGCGCAGCGACATATTCTCGCTCAAAATGACCGGCGGCCCGAATGGCGATGTTGCCGGAAATTGCCTGCGCATCATGCTTGATCGATGCCCCGGGATGCAGGTTCGCCTGATTCTTGACGGAACAGCTGCTCTCTATGATCCGAACGGTATTAACCACGGCGAATTACGTCGTATTACACTCGCCGCTGACCTGGATGCTTTTGATCCGGCTTTTCTTGGTATTGACGGATGCATCATTTATCGGACCGGCCGTCGTTTGGAGGGGTTGAAGGAGTCACACCGGAAGGTCATGCGCCGCCCCGACGGCATTGTTGAGGAGTGGCTTGATATCGATGACTTCAATCGCCTCTACAACAATCTGGTCTTTACGGTCAAGGCCGATCTGTTCATTCCGGCAGGGGGGCGTCCGGAAACGCTTGATGCCCAGAACTGGCAGCTGTTTCTCGATGAAAACAGTGTGCCGTCTTCAGGGGTAATCATAGAAGGGGCCAACTCCTTTATCACTCCCGAAGCACGAATCAAGCTGCAGAAGAGCGGTGTCGTGCTGATGCGTGACTCCTCCGCCAACAAATGCGGCGTTATCTCGTCATCGTACGAGATTATTGCCAACCTGCTGCTGTCCGAACGCGAATTTATGGAACAGAAAGAGCGCTATGCCGGTGATGTGCTGACTATCCTGGAAAAACGGGCCGCTGATGAGGCTCGACTGATTCTGCTGCGTCACAAGGAAGCTGACGGGACCCTGCTCTATAGTGAAATATCCGAAGCGATCAGTCATAATATTAACAACCTCTATACGCGGCTGTTCGACTTCTTTTCGCTTCGCCCTGAACTCTGTCTGCAGGTCCCTTTCCGTCAAGCGGTCACCAGTCATCTTCCGCGCATGCTGCAGGAAACCGCTCAGTATCGGCAACGTGTCAGTAAACTGCCGCAAAAATACCTTTGCGCAATTCTGGCTTCCGAGATCGCTTCATCGCTGGTCTACAGTGGCAGCAGTGATGCCGATTTTGAGGATATGATCCGTCGGCACCTCGCCAGGGTGTTGTGAGCGGTAAGGCTATGGGCGTAAGCGGAAAATAATAACATTCTGTGTGACGTGGTTTAAATGGTTGGCGATGACATTGCAAGTGATGATCGGAGTGGTATGATAACGATATTATTGATATGCCGTGAGGGGGTAAGCCGTAACGTGTATCACGCGGAACTTGCCTCGTCCGGAGTGCTTCTGGTTTGTGTGCAATCGTTGATGGGTTTTTTTCGCACGGAGGTATACTGTTCGCTCAGCGGAATTCTCGTTGATATGCCCACATATATGCGTTGTTCTGATGAAGAAAAAAGCCTGTTGACGGAACTGGTTGGCCATTTTCCCTCGCTGCGGCTCAAATGTAACGAGCCCACCGGAGAGATCCGCACTCTTCCTTTCGGGGCGGCGTATCCCGGAAATTCTTCACCTGCGGTTTTTGTACAAAAATATTGTACAACCTTTATTCCGCGCAAGATACGAACCGGCGAGCGGTCTCTGCATCACCTGCCGGCACTGCTGAATACATGCCTTCCGGCGGAGAATGATTCCGGTTTGAGGACCGTGACAGCAAACATCTCCCGTGAGGGCTGTTTTCTGATCAGCTTCGAGCCACGTATTGTCGGTGACCGGGGCTGGCTTACTTTTCCCGGGTGGAAAGATTCGACCCCTATTCTGGTGGAGGTCTGCTGGGTGCAATCATGGGGTGAATCCCGCTCCCTGCCCGGATTCGGAGTAAGATTCATTGATCTTACAGACGCCCAGAAGGATGAGTTGCGGGGTCTGGGCGGGCAGAGCTATTTTTTGGAAGAATAAATTATGCATACAGCATCGTGTTGTTTTGCTGTGCAGAGGGATTTATGGGAACGGTTGCCATAGAGAATATTGAAACCGGAATGGTTCTGGCGAGTGATGTTCGCGATCGATCAGGACGTATGCTTCTTGGGGCCGGGGCAGAGCTGACGCAAAAACATTTGGTCATCTTCCGCACCTGGGGGATTTTGGAGGCTGATATTGAAGGGCAGGGGAGTAATGATGCCGCAGGCCAGATACCCGCTGATGTTGATCCGTTGGAGCTTGCTGCCGCCGAACAGGCGTTGGCCCCTCTCTTTCGTCATACAAATCTGAACCATCCTGTTATTATCGAGCTGTTACGGCTCGCGGCGCTCAGAAAGGTCCAGCATGTCACTCTCTGATTATCCACCCACCACTCTTGACCGCCTGGTGGAAGAAACCAGTACGGTCTATTCTCTCCCCCTGTTTTACGAGCGTCTGAATGAGACGATCAATCATCCTCGCAGTTCAATTGATGATATCGCCAAGATAATCACTGAAGATCAGGGGCTTACCGCTCGGCTGCTCCGGCTGGCAAACAGTCCTATGTTCGGCTGTTATGCTAAAGTTGACTCCATTACAAAGGCAGCTACCATCATTGGAACCCAACAGTTGCGGGATCTGGCGCTGGCGGCTTCGGTAATGGGGGTATTCAAGGGAATTCCTGAAGATCTGTTGAACATGACTTCTTTCTGGCGGCACTGTATCGCCTGCGGCATCATTGCCCGCAGCCTCGCCGTCTACCGGCGCGAGTCGAATGTGGAGCGGCTCTTTGTTGCCGGCATGCTTCACGATGTGGGACACATTGTACTGGCCGCAGCCCGGCACGAGGTGAGCCGCGAGCTTCTGGAGGCACAGCGGGATTCAGGCAGATTTTATCTGGAGCTGGAGCGTGAGCGGCTTGCGTTTGATCACGCCGAACTGGGTGGGGCGTTGTTGAAAAAGTGGAAAATTCCGGTCAGCATCGTCGAACCGGTAGCGTATCATCATAATCCTGGTTCTGCCGAACAGTTTCGTCTTGAAGCCGCTATGGTCCATCTTGCGGATATCATCTGCCAGGCCATGGAACTGGGACAAGGCGCTGAATGCGGAGTGCCGCCGCTTGATGAACCTTCATGGGAACGGTTGGGGGTGCCTGCCCATATGATGGCGACAGTACTGAAGCAGTCGGAGTCCCAGATAGCGGAGACTTTTGCCATTCTGTCAGGAGGGGATGATGATTGACCCGAACATCTCCAAATCGCCGGAGTTTTTAGAGGAACGGGTCAGGTATCTTGAAGAGTCCAACCGGCGTTTCATGTCGATCCTTGAAATGCTGGCCTCCAGTAGTGAATTTCAGAGTGATCTCAGCCGTGCCAGGGATGGGGAGGCGATTTTCAAAGCGACTGCCAGTCAGTTACGGCGGATTTTTTCGTTCCACTCCATGGGATTTCTTGATAGTCGCCCCGACGGCAGTTTTGAATTGGTGGTGACCGACCCTGTTGAGGCCCAGGACACCCTGCAAGCTCTGGTTGAGGCACGGATGATGGACGGCACTTTTGCCTGGGCGCTCAACCGCAACCAGGCCGTCCTTGTCCCGACAGAAACGGGAGAGACTCTTCTGCTGCAGGTTGTTGCCACCCAGTCCCGCGTTCGGGGAATGTTTACCGGTACGCTGCCGGGCAGTTCTGCCGCATTGGATGCCGCCTCGCTGAACGCCCTTTCAATAGTTATGTATACCTGCGCCTACGCTCTGGAGAGCGCATTTTTATACGGGATGCTGCATGATCATACCCAGCATCTGGAAGAGCGGGTGCAGATGAGGACCCGTGATCTGGAAGAGGCCCGTCGGGAGGCAGAGGCGGCGAGCCTCGCCAAAAGTGATTTTCTGGCCAACATGAGTCATGAGATCCGTACACCCATGAACGGGGTGATGGGCATGACCGAGTTGATGCTGAAAGGGGGGCTTACTCCGCAGAAAGAAAAATTGTATCTGGGTGCCATCAAGGATTCTGCCGATAGCCTGATGATGATCATTAACGACATCCTGGACTTCTCCAAGATTGAAGCCGGCAAATTCACACTGGAAAAAACTTCGTTCAGCCTCCGCGATGTTGTTGAACGCTCTCTGAGCGTGCTGCAGATGAGGGCTGAGGAAAAGGGGCTCACGATAACGTGCCGTGTTGATTCTGCTGTGCCGCTTTGTCTGGTAGGGGATCAGGGACGACTGCGCCAGGTCTTGACCAACCTGGTGGGAAATGCGATCAAGTTTTGCCAGCAGGGACAGATCTCTGTTGAAGTTGGCCTGGTCTCCCTGGAGAGAGATGATGCCGTTCTGCATATTCGTGTTACTGATGCCGGCATTGGCATTGCGGAGGAGGCCTGTCAGCGGATTTTTAACCAGTTTGAACAGGCCGACGGTTCTACCACAAGAAAATTCGGCGGGACCGGGCTTGGTCTGGCCATCTGCAGGAAACTGGTAGCGTTGATGGATGGAACCATATGGGTGGAGAGTGAGCTCGGAGTGGGGAGTTGCTTTCATTTTACGGCTCACTTCCAGTTGGGAAACGGAGAAATACCGTTGACGGGCAAAGATACCGCTTTGACTCCCCGTCAACTCTGGCAGGCTCCATTGACTATTCTTCTCGCAGATGATGTTGAAATAAACCGTCTCCTGGTGCAGGCAATTCTGGAGCCCTACGGCCACCAGATCATCTGTGCGGAAGATGGGAGGAAGGCGCTTGAAGCATATGAATCGAAGTCGTTCGATATCGTATTGATGGATATTCAGATGCCGGAGATGGATGGGCTGCAGGCTACCCGGGCAATCCGGGAATACGAACGTGCCAAGGGACGGAACAGGGCTGTGCCGGTCGTGGCCATGACCGCTTTTGCAGGGAACGAGGATCGCCAGGTCTGTCTTGATGCCGGGATGGATGATTACCTGACCAAACCGATCAAGGCAGTCGAGTTGATACAGCTGTTGCATAACATATTCAGGCACCAGACAATATATGATGTGACTCCGACAGGGTCCGCTCCGGTGGCATTAGCGCTGAATGAGTGTACGGAGAGTACGGCTGTTTTTGATCGAAACGAGCTGCTGGAAAGGCTTGGAGGACGATCAGAGATGATTCCCCGCTTTGTAAACCTTTTTTACAAAGGGGTTTTGCCGCAGATGGAGGGGTTGGGCATGGCGCTGTCGGCGAAGGATGTGGACGAAGTACGGCGGTATGCCCATGGCATAAAGGGATCGGCTGGGAATATCGCTGCTCTGCGGATGCATCAGGTTGCTGCGATGATGGAAAAAACGGCCGGAGAAGGCGATTTGACGGAGGCGCAACAGCTGTTTGCCCTGCTGCAGATTGAATGTCGGGCGTTTTTTGCGGTTGTTGGTGCTTTGGGGCTTGTCAGCGATGCTCAATGAACGCTATTGGAGGTGGGAATAAGATGCAATGTCTGGTTGTTGATGATGATGAACTGGGGCGTGAGCTTATAGCTCAGTATCTAACAGGGGTCGCTACATGCGATATGGCGGAAAACGGATTGCAGGCGGTAGAGATGTTTCGAAGCGCGTTCGAGGGGGGCAACCCGTATGATTTTATAATTCTGGATATTGTAATGCCCGGGATGGACGGCAATATTGCAGCAAAAGAGATCCGGCTGATCGAGAAGGAATGGGGTGTCGCGATAAACGATGGGGTGGATATCATTGTTCTTTCCTCCTTGAATACCCCCGGTGATGTGATCCAGTCCTTTGTCTCTGCCAAATCGGCTGCACATCTGGTAAAGCCGGTGCAGCCCGACAAACTGCTCTCAACATTACGCAAGCTGGGAATCTACAAACAGTTGCAATGATACGGTTTGCTGTGCTAGAAATAGTGCCCGTTCACAAAATATTCTGATACAACGATAAAAGGGAGTCCGCCATGTCCACTAACAACGATAATGCCGCTGCTGCTGTGATCGCTTTTGTATCCGGTGCCGTAATTGGCGCCGCTGCTGCTCTGCTGCTTGCCCCGGCGCCTGGCCGTGAAATACGCGGGAAACTCACTGACCTGGGAGAGACCGCTGCCGAACGCGTGAGACGCCTTGCCCGCGAAGCGAAATTCAGAGCTTCATCCAAAACCAAGGGCGCTGATTATGAGTATGATGGCGGAGACGCCTGGATTTAACTACCAGGTGGAACTGAAATTTCCAGCGCTCTGGAACTCCCGCCAGATTTTCCGGCGCGAGTGGTAGTTCACTCGCCTGTTGTTACCGATGAATCCCCCGTAGTATGTTTAATAAGCAATCAGGGATGTGATTGAATGGAATTACACAATAAACTGAAATCTCTTGGCTCCGGCGCGACCATCTACAATTATGACAAGCCTGACGCCGCTCTGCTGGAGTCATTTCCCAACCCGTTCGCCAAACAGGAACTAAATCCGGTTGGGGCTGTCGGCACAATCCATATAGAATGCCCCGAATTTACCAGTCTCTGCCCGCTGACCGGCCAACCCGACTTTGCAAAAATCGTCATCGATTATCAGCCGCATCAGCTCTGTGTCGAGAGTAAAAGTCTGAAGCTGTATCTCGGTTCGTTCCGCATGCATGGCGATTTCCATGAATCCTGCGTTAGCCGCATCTGTAATGATCTGGTACAATTGCTCCAACCTGTCTGGCTGACGGTGCGTGGTGAGTTCACGCCGCGAGGCGGCATCCCGTTCTGGCCGACGGCGGAATACCGGAAAAAGAGTCAATCACCAAAAGCTTTTTTACAGGGAGAAAAGGGATGAAAGGGATAACACCATAAAACTAATGTCTCAGAGATGTTTTTGTTATTAACCCCAAAGCCGCAATGCTTTTTTTTGTTTTTGCTTTTATCCCTTGTATCCCCTCCATCCCTGTTAAATAGATAGTTTTGAATTAATCTGCCAAGGAGAAGTTTCAGTATGTTTTCAACATCCGACTTTAAAAAAGGGCTTGTCATTCAACTGGACGGAGCTCCCTGCCTGATCGTTGACATCAACATCAGCTCACCTACCGCGCGTGGCGCCAACACCATGGTAAAGACCAAATACCGCAACCTGATCACCGGCCAGGTATTGGAGAAAACGTTCCGCTCGGGCGACAAGGTGGATGAGGCTGATTTTGAACGCCACAAAGGACAGTTCCTGTATGCCGATAGCGGCAACGGGGTTTTTATGGATCTTGAAAACTATGAACAGTTCGAGATGCCGGCGGATGAATTTGAGCCGCTTTCGTTGTACCTGCTTGATGGCCTGGAAGTCGTTATCGGGCTATTCGAAGGGCGGATGATTACCGTTGATCTGCCGATGACGGTTGAATTAACGGTGATAGAAACACCGCCGGTCATGAAAAACGCGACCGCTACCGCCGAAACAAAGGAAGCGATTCTTGAGACCGGATTGAAGATTCGCGTTCCCCCGTATCTCGAGTCGGGTGAAAAAGTGAAAGTCGATACCCGGGATGGCCGCTTTCTCTCTCGCGCATAACTGCTTAAAATTGCTTGACAGGGGGCCATGTATCCTCTATTATGCAACTCCCTACGGGCCTATAGCTCAGTTGGCTAGAGCCACCGGCTCATAACCGGTTGGTCCCAGGTTCGAGTCCTGGTGGGCCCACCATTTCAAACTACGAGGGATAAACAGCCGGATGTCGGCAAGATATTTGGGAACGCCCCGTTATCATACCTCACCACGAGAGTGCACACCGCAAGGTTGCACTCTTTTTAATTTTAGCCGATGAAAACTCCTAAAGTGTCGGATATAGTTGGTATTATTAACAAAATAGCTCCATCTGAGCTGGCTGAAGCGTGGGACAACCCCGGACTGCAGGTTGGGGATCCTGCTGCAGAAGTAACTCGAGTTATGGTTGCCCTTGATCCAACCCCTGGCGTTGTAGATTCTGCTATTACCGCCTCCTGTCAACTGCTTGTCACTCACCATCCGCTTATTTTTAAACCACTCAAGTCAATATCGTCGGCAAACCCACTGGGAGCAGTCATACAAAAGGCAATCAAGGGTGGGGTGGCAATAGTCACTCTGCACACAAATTATGATATCGCTGTCGGTGGATTGAACGATGTGCTGGCCCGTAAAATTGGACTTTTGGACTCTGTTCCACTCAGGATTACATCAAGTGCCGAGTTGGTTAAGCTGGTAGTCTTTGTCCCGGTTGACCATCTTGACCGGGTGCGGTCGGCACTGTTCCCCTTTTCCGCTCTGCAAGGTAATTATCGAGACTGTTCTTTTGCCGCAGACGGCACCGGTACGTTTGTCCCGCTGGAGGGGGCGGAACCATTTTCCGGTACGGTAGGGCTCTTGTCAAAAGTGCCTGAAGAACGCCTCGAGCTGCTGATCACCGCTGCACTGATGCCGCGGGCAGTAAAGGCGCTGCTGACAGTTCATCCCTATGAGGAACCGGCCTTTGACCTCTATCCGCTTTTGAATAAAGGAGCAAAGAATGGGCTTGGGCGGATCGGCCGTTTGTCTGAGCTTTTGACGCTGGCTGAATATGCTGACCGGTTGAGAAACGTTCTTTCGGCGCCGGCGTTGCGGTATGTGGGCGACCCGAACGCTGCGATCTCGAAGGTGGCGCTTTGCAGCGGCAGTGGTGCCTCTTTGCTGCGCGATGCGGTCAAGACAGGTGCTGATGTGCTGGTTACCGGAGATGTTAAATATCATGAAGCGCGTGATGCCGAAGATTGTGGTCTGGCTTTAATAGATGCCGGTCATTTTCCGACGGAAATTATAATGGTACATGAGATAGCAGAACGGCTTGGGCAGACATTTGTCACCGCCGGATATACCGATTGCAGTGTAGTAGAGTGCCGAGCGGAAACTGATCCGTTTCGAATATAGTCAAATACCGTCAAAACTAATTCGTCGCAAGGGGGATCAATTTGAAAAAGAAACTGGAAATGTTGGAAGAATTACAGGAGGTCGATCAGCAGATCGATGTGCTTAAAGCCGCACGGAGTGGCCTCCTGGCTGAAATGAGCGGGATTAATCAGGGTGTGGATGCTGTGCGGGGGGAGATTGCCTCATTTGAAACAACTCTAACTCAGCTGGAATCGGAAAAGGTCGAGTTGGAGACCACCCATGCTGCAGAGCTGGAAAATATTGTCAGATCCGAAACAAACATGAAGGAGATCAAGACCAACAAAGAGTTTCAGGCTGTTGGTCGCGAAATCACCGCTGCCAAAAAACAAGTCTCTGATATTGAAGAGAGCCTGTTGCAGAAGATCAGCCAGATTGACGAGCTTTCGGGAGCTCTTGCTGCCAAAAAGAGCACCTGCGATGAACTCGCTGAGAACTCTGCCCAGCGTATTGTTGCCAAGCAGGCTGAAATTGATGCGGCCCAGTTAAATATTGATGCGGAAATTATTCGTCGGGAAAATGTGACAAAGGGATTGCCTGCCAGCCTGGTAAAAAAATTCACCATACTTCGTGAACAGCGCCGTGGACAGGCTCTTGCCACTGCCCGTGACGGTTATTGCATGGGGTGCAACATGCATCTGCCGCCACAGTTGTATAATAATCTCTACAAGTATGAGGAGCTGCTTACCTGTCCGCATTGCCAGCGAATTCTTATTCTCAAGCTGCAGCAGCAGTAAGCGGCACAACGTCATGGTTTGGCAGATGTTTTTGCATGGTTGCTCTGTCAGACCCAAATTTGGTTGAAGTAGTTCAGATGTTCGCTGCCGGTTCGTCCGGTGGAGGAAAGTCCGGGCTCCATAGGGCGTGACGCTGGATAACGTCCAGCGGGGGTGACCCCAGGGAAAAGTGCCACAGAGAGAAGTCCGCCTGCCTCGGCAGGTAAGGGTGAAAGGGTGAGGTAAGAGCTCACCGGGTTCGGCGGTGACGCCGGATGCCAGGTAAACCCCGTCAGGAGCAAGACCAAATAGGGGGGCGTTAAGAGCGGCCCGCTCGTGCCTCCGGGTTGGTTGCTTGAGGGTGTCGGTAACGGCATACCCAGATGAATGGACATTGCCCGGGAAGGGGTAACCCGACTCGGGAACAGAACCCGGCTTACGGACTGCTTCAACCAATATTTTTATCAAAACCAGCAAGCGCAAGGTTTGGATTACGTGGACGATCTACAACTGTGGAATCTTGGCTTTTCGAGACTGAAATCCCTGTATTCAGGTCTTCCTATGGAAACCGAGCTGGGTTTGGCAGCACTCCTTGCTCGCTATTGTCAGACGAAAGAAGCTCTTGCCTCTCTAATAGAAGAAATTGATGCATCCTCTGTCTGCCAACGCTGTGGCGGGCAATGCTGTCTGAACGGTAAGTATCGGATAAATGTATTTGATTCCCTGGCTTTTATTGCACGACAATTTATTACGTCAGTAAATTTTAACCAGAAGCCGGTCTGTCCATACGGCAGCCATGACGGTTGTAGTATGGAGCCGGGACTGCGTCCGGCTGACTGCATTTTGTTTATCTGCGATGCGATTGACGAGAAGTTGTCACCGCAGTCCCGAATGATTCTTGCTGCCGGGGAAATGGATCTGCGTGAATGTATCGAGCAGGCTTCCCGCCTGACCGGCGAACCGTTGAGAACTCCGCTGCTGCTCTGGGCGGAAAAACAGAGTTAAATCAATCCAAAGGAGTAATACCGATTCCAAATTACAGAGGCCATCAAGACGGCGAGGAGTGAGGCGACGAGGCGTACAATTTGTACGTTGAGGAGCCGAAGACGAGCCAACGAAGATGGGGCTTTGATTTGGAATCGGAATAAAGGCACAGATTATGGCAACTATTAATGACCTGGTACTCGTTCACGTAGATAATAAACCGGGCTTCTACGCCCGTGTCGAGGAGATTGTTCCCGACGTCAAACCTGGCTGGTGGCAGGTTACGTTGCTGGTGCTGACTTTTCCGCTACAGGTCTTTACCTGGATTCTGGACGAGCATCAGCTTGAAGGAGCCGATTTTACCATGGGGGGCACACCGCTTCGTTTGGAGGATCTTGCCTCTCCAGTTGAGCAGGAACGGATTGAGAAGGAAAAGAGTGAGAAAGAACGCGCACAGAAAGCACGCCAGGACGGTGGGGCACCTAAAGTTATTTCACTGCTGGACCGCCGGAAAAAATAATCATCAGCTTTATTATTCCGATTTCAAATAATAGAAGCGGGCCCTTCCGGATTTAATTGGAAGGGCCCGCTTCTATTTACAGCGGGCCGTATTGTCTATTCGCAGCTAAATGCCGTCTCTATGCGTCTGTTCTTTGCTCTGCCTGCTGAATCTTTATTTGAAGCAACCGGCTTGGTTTCGCCGTGTCCTTTGGCTGTAATACGGCTGCCCTCAATCCCGAACTTCTTGATGAGGTAGCTGTGTATCTTTTCAGCACGTGCAAGAGAGAGTTTCTGGTTAAATTTCGGGCCTCCAACAGAGTCGGTATGTCCGTCAATAGTTCCTTTTGAATTTGGGAACTCCTTCAGGAATTTACCAATGGTATCAAGCTCATCGTAGTATTTTGCCTTGATTTCAGACTTGCCGAAGTCAAATAGTATCGGAATAACAACCGGCTTGTCACAAAATTTCTTTGCGGCTTCCAGCGGGCAGCCACTTGCATTCACAGCTGTTCCTGCCGGAGTGCCGGGGCATTTGTCAAGGTAATCGGCAACGCCGTCTTTATCGGAGTCAATTGGACAGCCATTGCCATCAACCGCAACACCTGCCGGAGTTCCCGGGCACTTGTCGAGCGCATCAATTACCCCGTCATGGTCAGAATCGGCTGGGGGAGCAGGAGCAGGAGCAGGAGCAGGAACAGGGGCAGGGGCTGGAGCCTTTTCAACTGCACGAGGAGGACAGAGCGCATTGGCTTTTTCTGTGGCTTTTTTTGCCAGAGCGGCTCCCTCTTCAGTACGGCATGACCTGAAAACGTCATAGGCATTATTTTTAGCATCTTCTGCCGCTTTAAACTCTGCAGGACACATCTTGTCCTTTCCAGCCATGCGAGCTGCTTCCACTGCCCTGTCTGACTCCTGCATCTCATAGCGAATATATTTGCCCGGGATGTTGCCTCGATTTGTGTTCACTTCATAATTCGCACACCCGAACAGAGACGCTGCAGATATCGCAGCCGCTAAAAACAATGAACCCCTCAATACTTTTTTCATAGAACCATCCTCCTTTCAAAATTAAAGTGCCTGAACTTCTGTCAGTAAGTATACATCTTTTTAGCGTATGTCAAATGTTAACCGCTGATTTTTTTGGCAATGGATAGATTCGAGCGGTGCCGAAAATCTTGCAATTTATTTCTGCCTGCATTACTCTCACCGTCGTTAGAAGTATAGACACAACGCATGTGCGAGGAGGATACACCATGTTTTTTCCACAGTTTCGGGCGCGCAGGATACGGGGTAACGAAACCTTTCGCCGAATGGTTCGCGAAACATCCTTATCGGTGAACGATCTTGTCTATCCGATGTTTTCTGCCTTTGGCAGTGGGATCAAAAAAGAAATTTCTTCCATGCCCGGTATTTATCAGCAGTCAATTGAACATATCGTTGCCGAAGCGAAGGAAGTTAAGGCACTGGGAATCCCTGCAGTACTGCTCTTCGGCATCCCTGAGTGTAAAGATGCGGTGGGAAGCGATGCCTATTCCGATTCCGGCATCATTCAGGAAACGATCCGGGCGATAAAAAATGAGGTGCCCGGCTTGGCGGTAATTACTGACGTCTGCATGTGTGAGTACACTGACCATGGGCATTGCGGAATTATTAAAAACGGTGATGTGGATAATGATTCAACGCTTGAGCTGCTGGCACGCGAAGCACTCTCACATGTACAGGCGGGTGCAGATATGGTGGCGCCGTCCGATATGATGGATGGTCGGGTGGGGGCCATTCGTGAATTACTTGATGAAAATGGCTTCGATGCGATACCCATTATGAGCTATGCGGTCAAATATGCTTCCGGTTACTACGGACCGTTTCGGGAAGCTGCAGAGTCAACGCCGCAGTTCGGAGATCGCCGCAGTTACCAGATGGATCCGGGTAATCGTCGTGAAGCACTGCGTGAAGCGGCGGCGGATATCGAAGAAGGTGCCGATATAATCATGGTGAAACCGGGTTTGCCGTACCTCGATATTCTTCGCGATCTGCGCAACGAATTCGACCTGCCGCTCGCGGTCTACAATGTCTCCGGTGAATACAGCATGATCAAGGGTGCCGCAGAGCGAGGGTGGATAGAAGAAGAGCGGGTTGTCATGGAAACAATGACAGCGTTTAAACGGGCGGGGGCTGATATTATCATAACCTATCATGCCAAAGACGTTGCAAAATGGCTTTCAAGATGATTTGTTATTAACGCCTGTTGCACTATTTGTTTGTTGGCGGCCTGTCCAGATAGCGGGGCAGGTCGCCGCGCACTTCAACCATCGGACCATCCTCCAGTTCCTCGGCCGTTCCCGGATCATCTTCGTACTCTTCTTCTCCTGCCGCCCATTCATAGAGTCTCTGCGAATCTTTCAGCACCGGTTTTTGCGGTGTCCCGAAAACACGCAGCTGCATCTCTTCATCGAACAACCCGATGCAGCCGTGCGAGGCCGGTTTGCCAGGCAGATCGCGTGCATGCAGCCAGTACGAAACATTATCCGTTCCGATGTGAAAGCGGAGAGCGTTATCCATCGGGTACTGCTCTTCGTCATTAGCCGTTTTATAGAGCGATGAGGTATGGTTGCGATCTCGGGTAGTAATGCGAAACATCCCGGTTGGGGTTTCAGTTGTGGCTTTTCCGGTTGCGGCTGGAACTGAAAAAACCATTTTGCCGTATTCGTAGGCGCCCAGCCACTGCTCAGTTACATCGACAAGTATATATTTTTCGTGGCGTGCGGCGGGTTTATAGAAATGCGGCAGTGGTGTATAGGAGCGAATATCAGCAATATTGTCCGGGACTTTTATCGTCATGCCTGGGTAGACATGGCGGCGATCAATCCGGTTAAAACGGGCCACAAGGATCCACTCAGCGCCAAAGAGTGACTCAAGTGACTGATGCGGCTCAATAAACCGGGCATGCCACTTGATGTCCTGCAGGCTTGGATACTCTACTCGCGAGAGATCCTCCCTGGCTCTGTCTTCCGGTGTAGCGGCAGGATTATCCGTCAGGGACGGAGTCCGGAGGACCGAAAAACCAACAAACAACGCGGTAAACAGCATAACCAGAACTATCTTGTGTGAAAGCCGCATTCGGCTGTAGCGCATACCCGCTTGTCCTTCATAAGTGATTTTTTAGCCATCATAGTCATTTGTCAGTCACTATTCAACAATTGTCATTATGCTGATTGGAAATATCTGGTATCAATACAGTTCGGATGATAAATTGTTGCCGATGGGTATTTATAGCAGCAGGTATGGAGGGCGACGTGGAAAATCCGAATATAAAACGGACATACAGCCAGTTTGCCAGTGACAATTATGCCGGGATCTGCCCTGAAGCGTGGCAGGCGATGCAGGTGGCCAACACAGGGTTTGTCCCTTCGTATGGTGACGACATCTGGACTGAACGGGCTTGTCAGCATCTGCGTGATGTCTTCGAAACGGAGTGCCAGGTGTTCTTCGTCTTTAACGGTACTGCGGCAAATTCACTGGCATTGGCATCTCTCTGCCGGTCGTACCATAGTGTTATCTGCCATGAACTGGCCCATGTTGAAACCGATGAGTGCGGCGCGCCGGAGTTCTTTTCCAACGGCACCAAGCTGCTGCATGTGAACGGTCCCGGAGGGAAGTTCGATCTTGATGAGGTCGAGCGGACAATTATCCGGCGCAGTGATATTCATTATCCCCGCCCGCGGGTGTTAAGCCTGACGCAGGCTACGGAAGTCGGTACGGTGTACACGCCCGATGAAATCCGGGCTGCCGGCGACCTGGCCAGGCACCATGGTATGCGGGTACATATGGATGGCGCCCGCTTTGCCAATGCCGTTGTTTCATTGGGCGTCGCTCCTGCAGAGATAACCTGGCGGGCAGGAGTTGATGTGCTCTGTCTTGGTGGCGCAAAAAACGGTATGGCGGTTGGTGAGGCAGTGGTTTTTTTCGACCGTGAACTTGCCCATGAGTTCGACTATCGCTGCAAACAAGCCGGTCAACTTGCATCCAAAATGCGCTTTATTTCTGCTCCCTGGATCGGGATGCTTGAAGGTGGCGCATGGCTGAAAAATGCCGGACATGCCAATGGTTGTGCCGCTTTGCTTGAAAAACAGCTCATGGAAATCAACGGCATTCATATCATGTATCCCCGTCAGGCAAACTCAGTGTTCGTAGAATTGCCTGAAGCGGTAGCAGCAGGCCTTCGGGCCGCCGGGTGGCATTTTTATTCATTTATTGGATCTGGCGGCGCGCGGTTTATGTGCTCGTGGCAGACGACTGAACGTGATGTACTCCAACTGGCTGAGGCGGTGCGAATGGCCTCGTTGGCTGCAAATGAACATTAGTAAGTGAGAAGTTATCCTGTTTTCAGAGGCAGGGAAGGAATAACATAATGGTCAAAACAGCTACTTTTGAGGCGTTACTTGACGCGGTGATATCGGATGGTCAGGGGGGATACCACTTTACCCTGGAAGGGAAAAGGTATCATCTGCGGGACAAAGATGAGGTGCGTAAAATTGCCGAGTCGCATGGCTACATAATTATTTACTGATGTATCAGCTGATGTTTGAAACTCACGCTACGGCGTGGAGTAATTCCAATTCCAAATCAAAGCGCTATCACCGTTGGCTCGTCTTCGGCACCTCGAAGTACTGGTCAGTACGCCTCGGCGCTTCAATCCTCGCCGCCTTGATTTCATCTTTGATTTGAAATTGGAACAATTTCGACACGACAGGAGGTTGCTGATGAATGACTCCCCCTCCACTCCGCCGGACACCGATGAGCGGAAAAGGTGCAACGATATAGCGATAATACAGGATGCCATGCTGCGGGTGGCCGCGGATGATTATTCCGTACGAATTTCGGATTCCATTTGCTGTAGTGAGTTTGGCGAACTTGCGAGAGTCTTTGATGTTATGGCAGAAAAACTTGAGCAGGATATCACAGAGAGAATAAAGACTGATAAAAAACTAATGAAGAGCGAGCAGCGTTTTCGCTCTTTTGTTGAAAATGTCAATGATGTCCTGTTCGCGCTCACCCCCTTGGGTGTTTTCTGCTATGTATCACCTCAGTGGAAGCTTGCGTTTGGATATGAGATCAGTGAAACCATCGGGCAGCCTTTTACCCCCTTTGTCCATCCGGACGATGTTGCCCCCTGTTTTGAATTTCTGCAACGGGTTATCAGTACGGGACAAAAACAGAGCGGTGTTGAATATCGTGTGCTCTGCAAGGACGGTTGTTATCTCTGGTACACAGCAAATGCATCACTCATAACAGATCCCGTTGATGGGACTCTGATGCTCGTAGCCATCGGTCGCGATATTACTGAGCGCAAGCTGACGGAAGAAGCTCTGCGTTTGTCAGAGGAGAAATTTTCTGCGGCTTTTCGATCATCACCTGATGCCATTACCATTACCCGTCTGAGTGACAGCGTCTTTCTGGAGGTTAATGAAGGGTTTGCGGCTATAACCGGTTACGTTGCTCAAGAGGTTGTCGGCAGGTCACCCCGTGAGTTGAACCTGCTGACAGATCCAGCGCAGGAAGAGCTGTTTCTTCGTGGTCTTGAAGATAGCGGAACAGTAAACAATGCGGTGGCCCACTTCAGGCGAAAAGATGGCTCTGAATTTTCCGGGCAGATATCGGCTCGCATCGTCAAAATTTACAACGAGCCGCATGTCCTCTCAGTTACCCGTGACATAACTGATCGTGAACGCATGCAGAAGGAGCTTCTTAAAGCGCAAAAACTTGAATCTATCAGTATCCTGGCCGGCGGGATCGCTCACAATTTCAATAATGTCCTCACCGGAGTTATCGGCTACATCTCCTTTGCAAAAAAACATCTGGGGAACCCGGATAAAGTGCTTCCGCTCCTCGATTCTGCAGAAAAATCTTCCCACCGCGCTGCTGCGCTTGCACGGCAGTTGTTGATGTTTTCCAGAGGTGGATCTCCCGTTAGAAAGCCGGTCCTTGTTGATGAGTTGGTCCGAGAAGCAGTATCACTTTTTCTGACTGACACTAATGTCAGTGGCAGTATCGACTGCCAACCGCTTCAGGTCATACATGCAGATGCGCAGCTGATAAGTCAGGCTTTCAATAACATTGTATTGAACGCTGTTCATGCCATGCCTGAGGGGGGGACGCTGACGGTTCGGGTTAATGGCGCACGGCTGTCTGCAGGCAACCGGCACTCACTGCCGTCGGGTGACTATGTGGGAATTATCTTTACGGACAGCGGTTGCGGCATCCGAAAAGAAGATCTTCACAAAATATACGATCCCTACTTCACGACCAAGGATAGCGGCACCGGTCTCGGGTTGAGTACAGCCTTTTCAATCATTAACAGGCATGGCGGACGTATAGAAATTACTTCTAATTCCGGGAAAAGTACCACGGTAACCGTACTCTTGCCTTCTTCTACAGAGAAACCTGCGGGCGATGCCGCTGAAGAGAAGCATTCGGAGCTTCATCGTAACGACATATCCATGGACGATGAGGAGATGATTCGAGACCTTGTTGGATGATTTGCCGAGTGAACAGGGGTATGCAGTGAAGACCTGTGCAAACGGCGAGGAGGCTGTCGAACTTTACACGGCATCGATGGGAGAAGGGGAAGGTGTATTCTCTTGTGATACTGGGCCTGGTCATTCAAGGGGGGATGGGAGGTGTACAGACAGCGAAGCTCATCCGCGCTCATAACCCTCACGTTGTTCTGGTCGTTTCCAGCGGTTATGCCGACGGCACTTCAGCTGAGGAGTATGGAACATATGGTTTTAGCGGGGCAATCATGAAGCCCAATAATTCCCAACAATTTGAGGAGACAATAACACGGTTGTAACTGCTGTCCCGTACGATAGCTACGGCTTAGGCCCCAGAGCCTCTTCAATTTTTTTCAGGTCGAAACCCTCAATGATCCTGCCGTTGATCATGAAAGTCGGGGTAGAGTCAACTTTGTATTTTTTTGCGATTTCCACTTGCTCCTCCTGCAGCTTTATCCCTTCCGGGGTCGAAGCCAATGAAGGAGCGGCATCCATTCGCCCTGACATGATATCGTGGTAGGCTTTGACCTTGTCCGGCATGGAGAGCATAAATCTGGCTTTTTCCTTCGCCCTGGGATGTCTGGGGAGAGGGTAGAAGAAAATGTGACGCGTTACGTCCGTCCGTCCGTCAAAATACTTTGCCGCTTTACGGCAGAAAGGGCAGTCCGGATCAGTAAACTCGAACACGGTCTTGACTCCGCTGCCGATGGTTATTGACTTACTGATGTCGATGCCGGAAGCTGAAGCATTACCAATGCATATTGTCAGACACATAATCAGGATTACAACGTAGTATGTTAGTTTCATGCGAGTCTCTCCGGGATGGCAAATTGGTTTTATGTGATGTTACCGATGTGGCCGGGGAGCAGAATGGTAAATTGGCTTCCTTCAACTTCGTTGTTTTCTGCCCAGATGCAGCCGCCAAAACTTTCCACCGCCTTTTTACAGAACGCCAGGCCAAGGCCCGCCCCGCCGCGGATTCTCCTCGAGGCATTATCCGACTGAACATAGCGTTCAAAGATGTTGGCCAAGTCATCGGAAGAAATTCCGGTGCCGTTATCAGAGACGCTGATGCGCACGAAGCTGGTTACCCCTGAAAAATCGCTCGAACTGTCGGTCGCTGCCTGGATTTCAGCTTTGCTGAGCTTGCTCCGTTCTATGCCGTCGCACGAGAGGGTTATTGTCCCCCCGTCCGGAACAAATTTGAGAGCATTTCCGATCAGGTTCGCAAACACCCGTGCCAAAATGGCACTGTCCACAGCAATTTCGGGTCCTCTGGCTTGAGTATAAAGTGTCAGTGTGATGTTTTCACGTTCAGCAGCCGCTGAAAAATGTCTGACAGCGGCCTCAAGAAGTGCGCAGGGATCGACCGGGCTGATCCTGGATTGCATTCTGCCGGATTCAAAACGCTGCATGTCGAGCAGGTTGTCGATCATTGTGACAACCTCTTCGCAACTCTCTATGGCTGATTCAAGGTATTCAACCTGATCAGGATTCACCACACCAAGACGCCCCTCGCGCATGATGTCTATTGAGCCGATGACGGCAGTAATCGGATTTTTCATGTCGTGAGAGAGCATGAAAATAAAATCCTCCTTTTCCTGCTCCAGTATTTTCTTCTGCTTCATTGTGCGCTGGTTTTCGAGTGCACGCTTCATACGGATCATCAAGTCATCAATGTCAAACGGCTTTGCTACATAGTCCGCTGCTCCAGCCTTCATGCACTCCACTACCAAACTCTCGTTACCGTGAGCCGTCATCATGATCACCGGGGTATCCAAGTCACTGACCCGAAGGCGCTGTAAGACTTCAACCCCGCTAATTCCCGGCATACGCACATCGAGTAATACAAGATCATGTTCGTTGGATTGGAGCTGCTTCAGTGCAGATTCGCCGTCTGCTGCCCAGTTGGTGGCATAGTCGAATTCTTCAAGGTGCAGCTTGAGGATCTGAGCGATGTCCGGCTCGTCATCCACAATAAGAATTTTTTCCGGTAGTCGCTTAGCCATTATGTAATTCTCTCTTTTCGTGCGGTAGCAAAAAAAGCCTCGGCCAGTACAAGGTCTTCATAGGTGGTAATTTTGATATTGTGATAGTCACCGGGAACGATTCGAATCCGGCCGCCGGCCCGCTCGACAAGAGAGGAATCATCAGTACCCAGATATTGATCCCTTTCAGCAGTCTGATGAGCGGAGTAAATCACACTATATCTGAATGCCTGCGGCGTTTGTGCCTGCCATAGGGTCTCCCTGTCGGGAGTGCCGGTTACCATGCCGTTTTCGACCGCCTTGATCGTGTCCTTGGCCGGAACAGCCACTACTGCCCCATCATGCAAGCTGGCGACAGCAATTGAAGCAGACAGCACCTTTTCGGTAATCAGTGGTCTGACACCGTCATGTATCAGAATAACATCATCGTCGGACGCATATTTCCTCATACCCTGCAAACCATTCATAACAGAGTACTGGCGCTCCTTTCCACCGGGAATGATGGCAGCAACTTTGGAGAATTTGTATGCTTCAACGATATGCTCACGGCAATAGGGAATCTCTTCGGCAGGAATAACCAGATAGATGGCATCGATCAGAGGAGATTGTTCAAAGACCGAAATAGTGCGCGCGATAATTGGCATGCCGTCCAGCTGGAGATACTGTTTGTTAATAGCAGCACCCATACGTTTGCCCATGCCGGCCGCCGGAATAAGAGCTATAGATTTGAGTGCAATCATTAATTTTTTCTCCACAAGCAGTATATCAATTTACTACAGACATGCAACCATGGAATTGCTACACTCTGAATTATTCCCGAACCCTGATAAACAGGATAAGTGCGTTAACGAAGTTATTTTCTGCTAACCCCGGTAAACGGGATAAGTACGCTCACGAAACCATTTCTGCAAAAACTCGCAGAAATGGTTTCTACCATACTAAAAAAACGCAGAAAAACTTCTAACTTGCTAAAAAGTTAGCTTATTTGGCTGGTATCACGCCGTCCATCAGTACCCTGCCGCCATATTCCGCATTCTTGCGTACGAGCGTTTCAGCCAGGTCAGCGTCCTTTCTCCGAAACGCATCGATAATCTTTTCGTGCTCCTGTACCGATATTGCCATCCGTCCCGGGAGGCTGAGAGATGTAAAGCGCAGGCGCTGAAACTTGGTTACCAGACCGGCAATTAATTCATGCAGCTTTTCATTATCAGCGGCCTTGATAAACAGTTCGTGAAAGTCACTATGGATTTTGAAAAAATGTTTTATATCACCATGTTCGGCAAGTTCTGCCAACTTGTCATTGATCATCTGAAGGCGGTCAAGCTCTTTTTCGCTGAGATTTTTACAGGCACACCGCGCCGCATAACCCTCCATAATGCTCTTGATGGCATAAAATTCCTCGACATCCCTCGGGCTGTATTCGCTGACGACGGCTCCCCTGCGGGGGATCACCGTCAGGTAACCCTCTGATTCAAGTTGGCGGAATGCCTCCCGTATCGGAGTCCGGCTGATTCCGTATCGTTCGGCCAATTCCGGTTCAGAGACCCGGCTGCCCGCCTTGAGTGTGCCGGAAACAATCGCCTCGCGGATGTTCTCAAGTATTTTTTCGCGTAATGTAAGGTGTTTTTCAAGCGGCTTTTTCATGGTATGTATGCATAGCTCCCGGAAGAAAATTTTATTCATTGTATACTGTATGCAATTTTTGTCAATTATATCGCAAGATGTGTCATGCTATTTTTCGGCTAATAGTGCGGCATTTTAATAAATATTTGTTGTGATTATCGCGAAAGCAGCTTGTTTTTTTCAACACTTACAGGTAATCTGCTGCCCCAATGGATCCGGTAAGACACCTCAAAATTTCGTTTTTTGTCCTTCTCATGCTCATTTCAGGGGGAACGTTCGGCTATATGTCCATCGAAGGGTGGCGATTGCTCGATGCCGCCTATATGACAGTTATTACTTTGGGGACTGTCGGCTTCAAAGAGGTCCACGATCTTTCCGATGGCGGGAAAGTTTTCACGATGGGGTTAATAGTTGTTGGCGTCAGCGTGTTGGGTTATATCGTTGGTAGTTTGGCCCAGATCATGTTCGAGGGGCAGTTCCAGCGGATTATGGGGAGGAAAAAGGTGGAAAAACAGATAGAATCGCTCGCCGGGCACTACATCATTTGCGGTTTTGGCCGAATTGGTTCGCTGATTTGTAAAGAGTTTAAAGCAAGCAAACTGAAATTTGTGATCATTGAAAAAAGTGTCGAAGCCGCAGAGCGCCTTTCAGAAGATGGCTATCTGTTCATGAAAGGAGATGCCACTCTCGATGAGACTCTGCTCAAGGCGGGCATTCACAGGGCCAAGGGACTGATTTCTGTGGTTACTTCCGATACGGAAAACGTCTATATTACCCTGACTGCACGTGGTCTCAATCCTGATCTTTATATCATGTCCCGTGCCGGAGAAGAAGGTTCTGACATCAAGCTCAAGCGGGCCGGTGCTAATAAAGTTGTCTCGCCCTACACCATTGGTGGCAGCCGTATGGCGCAGTCGATATTACGACCGAATGTGGTTGATTTTATTGAGCTTGCTATCGGTGGTGAACAAGGGGAATTGCAGATGGAAGAGATCCCTATCCCCGCTCACTCGGCTTTTGTCGGTGAAACTCTCGTCAGTTCCGGATTCCGCAAGGAGATTGGTGTCATTATTGTCGGCATAAAAAAAAGTCATGGCAAAATGGTTTTCAACCCGCACTCTCAAACCAAGATCGAAGAGCATGACACGTTGATTGTGCTTGGTGATCCGAACTCAATTCATAAACTTGAAGATCTTGTCGTTCGTGCCGCGACGGATGAAGTCATTAAAAAACACAGGAAAGATCACCATGAAAAATAAGATTCACGCTCACGTTCCCTACGGACGTCTGGCTGAACATCTTGACTACGCGATCGAAAATCGCATAAATCCGGAGGTTTTTTTTCCTGCTGAGGCTCTCGATCATCTGGTCTGGGAAGAGCTGGCCTCGCTGGCAGGTGCGTTTCACTCGGCAGGTCTGAAGACGACGATTCACGCCCCTTACATCGATCTCAATCCGGGTGCCGTTGATCCAAGCATTCGCGCCGCAACCCGTCATCGCATACAACAGGTTTTGCAGGCTGCAGAGTTGCTTCGTCCCGAGGTCGTCGTGGTTCACCCCGGTTACGATGATCTTCACTACGGAGAAAACCGTCTGGTCTGGCTGAAAAACAGTATCGACTTTTGGCAGGAATTCGTACCCAAGGCCCGCGAGCTTGGTACCATTCTCGCGGTCGAAAACATCTACGAGAAGGAACCGTCCACAATTAAGGCGCTGCTTGATGCTGTCGATGATCCCTGTTTCCGGCACTGCTTTGATGTGGGGCACTGGAATATGTTCACTACGGTGACCCTTAAAGAGTGGTTCAGTGAACTTGGTGAGTATATTGCCGAAAGCCATATTCATGACAATCATGGCCAGAGCGACGAGCATCTGCCGGTTGGTGAGGGTGCCATTGATTTCAAGCAATTCTTCCCGCTCCTGACGCAGTATGCCCCTGCAGCTGTGTGGACCATCGAAGCGCACAATACAGAGCATCTTCAGCGGGCGCTGAAAAATATCCAAATATATATTTGAGTTATTGAAGGAGAGTATCAATGGCAGAAACGATTTTAGTAAGTGGCGGTTGCGGATATATCGGCAGTCATGTTGTGCGTCAGCTTTCAGAATCCGGCAGCACTGTTGTGGTGTATGACAACCTTTCCACCGGATTTCGCGATGCCCTCACCCATGGTGAAGAGTTGGTCGTCGGTGAGTTGGCCGATCGCGACCGGCTGGAAGAGCTTTTTCAACGATTCAGATTCACGACAGTTCTCCATTTTGCCGCCGCTATAATCGCGCCGGAATCGGTCTCGCTGCCGTTAAAATATTATGGCAACAATACCCGCAACACGCTGGGACTACTGGAAACATGCGTCAAATTCGGCGTGGAAAAATTTATTTTTTCCAGTACCGCCGCCGTGTACGGTTTTCCCGATGGCGGGGTTGCCTCTGAAGATAGCGCTCTGGTGCCGATTAATCCCTATGGGACATCCAAGCTGATGAGTGAATGGATGTTGCGTGATGTCGGCGCAGCACATGGTATGAAGTATGTTGCCCTGCGGTATTTCAATGTTGCCGGAGCTGATCCACAGGCACGCATGGGGCAGCGTACCCCGGAAGCGACTCACCTGATCAAGGTTGCCTGTCAGGCGGCGCTCGGTATGAGAGATAACATTAGTGTCTATGGCACTGATTACCCGACCCCTGACGGAACCGGAATTCGTGATTATATCCACATTGAGGATCTTGCCTCTGCCCACCTCTGCGCGTTGAAGTATCTTGAAAATGGCGGGGAATCAACGGCCATGAATGTTGGCTATGGACATGGCAGCAGCGTTCGGGAAGTGCTTGAGGTCGTAAAAAAAGTCAGTGGATCTGATCTGAAAATTATCGAAGCAGACCGGCGCCCGGGAGACCCCGCTTCACTGGTTGCCAGAGCCGATAAAATCAGGACGTTAACCGGTTGGCAGCCACGCTACAACAGCCTCGAAACAATAGTCGCGGATGCATGGCGCTGGGAAAGCCGTCTGGCCGGCAACTAGCTCTCATTAAAATAGTATTCTTTTTCCGTTTTATTTATGTTACACCTCTAGCCAACCAGTTTTTCTGGTGTAGCGGCTCTAGCCCAACAGGACCATATGGACTTTACCTCTCTTTACAGCACGCGGATTCAGACCTCCTTTGACGATGATCAGGCGCTGATTCTCAAAACTTTTCTTGAGAATATGACGACCAAAGACGGCTTGAAAGTGAATGTTACCAATTATTATAAAGGGTTGCCTGTTACCTATCCTGCTACGGTTCTCGGCGTTGAGCATGGCAACCTTGATCTTGATGTAAACTCCCAGCAGGCGATTGCGATCGATACCGACCGCTATGCGCTGATTCACAGCAAGCTGTTTTCCTTTCCCGTGGCCGCTCATGTCCAGTATGTTAATATCAAAAAGCATATGGTGACACTTAACAAACTCTGCTTTGTCGAAGTGCTTGCTGAAAAACGGGCGGCAGTGCGGCTGAATCTGGACCCGCCGGTACGTGCCACCATTCAGTACGCTGATCAGTCAATTGCCGGGGAACTGGTTAATATTTCGACGCAGGGGCTCGCAGTTACCGTTAATGATTTTTTCACACCGGAGCCAGATACGGAGATTTCTGTCAAATTCATGCTGCCGGACCCGGCATTGCAGAAACAGACATTGATCAGGGTGCCGGCAACACTTGTTGCCATTGTTGGTGACGCGTCACCGTATAACTGTAGATTCCGGATTTCGCCGGAACAGCATCAGGAACAGATGATCTCCCGCTACAGTCTACAGCGTCAGGTAGAAATTATCCGGGGTTTGAAAGAGTTTGCGAGTTGATAGGATAATCTTTTTGATGTCGACAAACAAGGCCCCCTGATAAACAAGGGGGCCTTGTTCAGTTTTTGCCGGGGAAACTTTCTGCCTGCTGCAGTTGACGGTAGACCGCAAGCGGGAGCGGCTGACCATTTGTAATTCGGAGCACACTGAAGTGAAGATGTGTCGGTGAGCGCCGTTTTGCGGCGTTGAGGCCGCTGCGACCGATGGTCGCCAATAGATCGCCTGGTTTGACGATCGTGCCGGGCTCAACAAACAGCTCTTCGTTATGGGCATAGTATACCAGTAGATCGTTGGCCGGATCATAGACCCAGAGATACTTACCCCCTCGCAGTTTACTTCCCTGCAGCCATTCCGTTTCATACGCAACAACAACTCCGCCGGTCATGGATACCACCTGAACGGTTGTGCCGGTGCGGTCATCACGGCTGTCCTGGTTCCGGTCACGAATAAAGATGTCATACGCCGGATGGCCGCCGTGGCGGTTACCGCTGAAAAAATCGTAGCCGCGCGGGGCAAAGCCATGGTTTCCCCGTTTCTCAATGGTGTCGGAAGTGTAACCAGCCACCGGGAAAGCCCACTTTGCTGGAGCAAAATCCCGACCGCCGCGACGGTAATATTCAACACGAATGGTGGTAAGCATGGCAGGAAGCTCTCTGCGGGCGTTTGCTTTGCTGATCCGGCCGTCACGGATCAGGGTGTTGAATTCATTGAATGCTGCATAGAGAGACGGAGTGCCTGAAGAAGGTATGGCATCAGGAAGAGCATGTGCAACGGGGCAACGCATCAGAATGCAAAGTATCGATATGTGTATCACGCAACCAAATCGGATCAATTGATATTCCTGTCTGTATCAAGACAAATTCGCAAAATAAAGAAGACCTGGCAGGGTTGTCTTCTGCCAGGTCTTGTCACATCAGCCGATATGGAAATTACATGGTATGGTCGCCATGACCAGTGTGCTCTTTTGGTTTCATGTTTTTTGACCGCTCTGCTTCATCCTTTTCCGCAGCCTTGAGTGTTTCATCGAAGCTGGCCAGTTTACCGCCATTACTCTTAATGAACGCGTCTGCGTCGCTCTTTTCGGCGAAAGCCCATTTTGCTGTCTTGGTCATGACACCTTTTATACTGCCGCCGATCACCCAGGTGGCGGTTTTTGCATCGATCAGCTTTTTGGAGTTGTAATCGCCGACCTGGAAAGATTTGACCTCTTTTTTGCTCTTCTTCAATTCGGTTGCTACGCAGTTGATACTGCAGACGCCGGCGCTGCTGCCATCGGTGTAGGTGACCACCATGCGGCTGTGGGCGAATTTGGTGCGGTCCATGCCGCAATGTTTGCAGGAATCCGGTGTTTCGACTTTCTCGGCAGCCAGGCAGACGGTTGCGAGTGATAGTACCAATAATAGTGAGATCCAGATTTTTTTCATGGTGAAGCTCTCCTTTTTTAGATAAATCACGGTGGGGGTTTATGCCATTCTATCGTTAAGGGCGGAATTCAGCGAGAAGTACCCCGAACCGGCCAGAGATAATACGGCTTATCCTCCAAAAGTGCCGCGTTTGGACACCTTGCGGATCTCTTTTTCATCAGACCATTCGAGAATGCCGGTTTTCAGGTTTTTGAGCGACATGGTGAATTTGTAGTAGACATCGGTTGTGCTGCCTAATTTCTGCCTGATCTCAGATAAATTGGAGGTTAGCAAAAATTCGGCGCCGACCTGGTGGCCGAAATCGACGGCGGTCTTTTTGTCCACCAGACCACTGTCCTGCTGGGTTTTGAGCTCTTCGATCGTCTGGGCATCGGTGGTACGGTCGATAAAGCGGAATTTACCGGAACGGATCAGCCTGGTCCTGATCGAGTCGGTAACCGACTCAGTGTCGATATGCTGCATTGTCTTGTTTTTGACCATGTCAACGCTCACAACCGGTCGCCGCGAAGCGGTCATTTCGACCATCGGCGGGAAAGTAATCATCGACTCAACCATTGCTTCTGCAATCTGCTGCAGATCGGAAGAGCCGAATTCGGTCGAAATCGGCTTGGCCGAACCGGCATCATCGTACTGAATCGTTGATGCACAGCCGGAAAGAGATATCGCGCCTATCGCTGCCATTGCAAAAAGTATTTTCATGCCATGTTTCATAGGAGGTATCCTCACTTTAGTTTTATTATTTCTCATACGCATATGCATCTTAATCCGGTTCTCTGATTTTAAGCTTGAACTCCTTCGCTCTCGGATTCGGCGCAACGCTCTGAATGGTCTTTGATTCACGCCCATACAGAATCAACGGCTTCCAGGAACCGGCGCCTGAATTTATTTCCATTCCACCGCCATCATACCACTCGAACCGGTATTGGAACGGCAGGGTGGCGTTGTCTTTGGAGCGCAACGTGGCCTGGACTCTCATAACATCGCCCGCCATGATGCTTTTTACGTCAACAATCTGAATATCACCTTTAAGCCCGCTGTTGTTAAACTGCACATTCTTTTCCAGCGACCGGGCGCCTTGCTCGTCCCAGGTCGTCTTGCCGGTTACTTCAACTCCGGCAGTCGTACTGCACCCCGCCAGCCCCAGAGAAGTAATAACGGCAACTGCTGCCATGCTCCCGACTATACCGTTACGGTTCTGTTTCATAATCTCCCCTCCCTATTTCCATTTGGTTTTTCGCTTGAACCCGGAGTACTTCCCGTACACAGCATCTCTGCTAAAACGTGGTGACCGTATTATACATCTGTCGACCGGCGCGCACCACATGTAAAACGGTTTTGCCATTAGCTTGAATTTCAACATCCGCATGTGCCGCCCCAGCAGCCATTGGATGCTGAAGAGACAGCGAATAGCTGCCGGCCGGCAATGTTGTCCGCAAGATCTGAACATCGGCAGGCAGGGTGAGCCAACTGCGCAAATCCGCGCTCTCGCTGACAAGGTTCCAAATGATAGTGGCAAACTGGCCAAGATCTCCCATCTGTTTTTTTGCTTCCACTGCCGTAACTCCCTTGGCAATAGCCCGGATAATCTGACGAGTGGCAATCACCGGGACCTTTTCCTTCAGCGCTTTAACGGCCAGTGCCCGGACATCGCAGATCGGCTCGGTACTCCCGATAAGTGCACCATTGCTCAGAATCCGCAAGGGGACCTGCGGTGACCACCTTTCCTGATAGATCGGGAATGCTATGGCGATAATGCCCGCTCTCCCCGCCGGCAGCGGGATTTTTATCTCATGCTTTTGCGGGACAAAACCGTCTTCAAAAAGGACGAGAAGTTCACCGACGCCGGTTCCTTCTTTATCATGTAATCCGGTATCCACCTGTGGAAATCGGTGTCTCAATTCATCAAGCTCTTCACGCATGTCAAGCGTGGCCGCTAGGCGCAGCACATCTTTCTGCAGATACCGGTTTTCCGGATAAATTTCCAGGGCCTTTTTATAGTCGATATAGGCATCGTTCGGCTGCCGGATTAATTCATAAATAAATCCCGAAACGTAAAAGGTGTACGCATTCTGGAATGAGTTTTTTACTTTTCCGGCAATTTCATCCATCTGGGCGTACCGGGTATCGATGTTTGAGGAATTGCTGTTGATCCTTTTATTCCGGGCCTCTTCCTGAGCCCTCTCCAGCTCTTTTTCAAAACGATTCAACGAGTCGTTCTGTTCGGCATTGGCACGGCGGACTTCAACTCCAGCGCCGTCAAGGTCCTTTTTTTTCAGATAATTGAGCGCCTGGTAATGATGCAGGAGCACCCGTTCATACCCCTCACCCTCATACGGAATCGCATTATCATTGACGGCTGTTGCCGCAACGTTAGCACCAAAATCGGAAGCGCTGAACAGCGCTTTATTGTCGTTCTCCCTGATTTTATCCATCGAAGCGGTGAAGTCCGCCATGCTGACGTTACTATTGCCGCTTACCTGCGCATATCGTCCCCGCTCCATGTTGTAGAGAATCAGATCCTTGTTTTTACACTCATTCAGCAGGCATTGTGATAAATCAATCGTGGAACGATTCGACAAGGAGTCGATTAGCGGCTGAATTTGGCGGGGGTACGGGGTAAACGTCGAAGAAGCTGCGCAGCCTGACAAAATCAGAAACAGAGCCAGCGTTACCGCCTGTTTGCATATTGTTACAACTTTACACACGTCAGCCCCTTGGCAAAAGTCCGGGAGTTCAGACCAGTTCTACTGTTACAAGGAAACCATCTCGCAAAAACACCCTATTGTCAATAGTGCACTTTTTTTTATGCATTGCACAAGACCATGGATAAAATACGTGTAGTATTTCATCGCTATGTTTGCTATGGAGTGACGCGACCAGTCTCTGTGAGAGGTACACTGAATGCCTGCAACAACAGAAGGAGATGTCCAGGTCGGCACGACAGCGTTCCGGCGTATCAACGTGGCACTGTTCTGCGCCGGTTTTGTCACCTTCGTCACCCTCTACGACGTGCAGCCGCTCCTCCCGCTGTTCGCCCAGGAGTTCGGGGTGTCGCCGGCAATGGCCAGCCTGCCGCTTTCATCTGCAACTATCGCACTCGCGTTCGGCATGCTGATAGTCGGCACGGTATCCGAGACACTGGGCCGCCGCCAGGTCATGACGGCAGCTCTCTTCCTGACATCACTCCTGGCGATGGCAACATTATTTTGTCACTCGTTCGAATCGCTGCTGTTGCTGCGGCTGTTCCAGGGGATTGCGCTCGCCGGAGTCCCCTCTGTTGCCATGGCGTATCTCGGAGAGGAGATGAATGCTGAATCAATCGGTCATGCCATGGGACTGTATATCAGCGGCAATGCGCTCGGCGGAATGACCGGCCGGATCGGATCGTCGCTGCTCTGCCGCTATGTCCCCTGGCATACAGCAATCGCCCTGATCGGGGTCATCAGCCTGCTGCTCAGCCTGATATTCCTCAAGAGTCTCCCCCCCTCCACCAACTTCCGCCAGCGACCCTTCCAGCTCCGCTATCTATACACCTCGCTGTGCCAGAACCTCCGCGACCCCGGACTGCTCTGCCTGTATGCGCTGGCATTTCTTTCGATGGGCGGCTTTATTTCGCTCTACAACTATATCGGTTTCCGTCTGCTGGCCGCCCCGTACCAGCTCAGCCAGTTTCAGGTCAGCCTTATATTTCTGGTCTACCTGCTCGGTTCATTCAGTTCCGGGGTGGTCGGCAGCTTGATTCATCGCTTTGGCCGCCCGTTCATGATCAGGATTACTCTTGCGACCATGCTGATCGGGACTTTGGTGACGCTGGCCGGAACGCTCATGTTGATCGTGGCAGGAGTGGGGATCTTTACCTGCGGCTTCTTCAGCGCCCATGCAATCGCATCAAGCTGGGTCGGAAGGCGGGCAAAGAGCGCCAAGGCTCAGGCGTCGTCACTCTATCTCTTCTCGTATTACCTCGGTTCAAGTATTTCAGGTACAGTTGGGGGGCTTTTTTGGCAACATTTCGGGTGGAACGGCGTGGCGACTATGATCGCACTGCTGCTGGTGGCGGCCTTCGGGGTGGCGGCGCTGCTGCTGCGGATGCCGGTGGTGGAGTAGTCAACCCGGTCTTTTCATGATCGTAGTTGTATCCCGAGATAATCACCCAGGGGATTTACACGGAAGTAACTTCGAAGGGCGGGAATTTTCCCCGCCTTTTTTTCATAAAAAATCACACGCAGCATTGTGGTATTTTAAACAATAATCATTTAGTAAAGCCGTCTCATCCAGCTAATTGTTTAACAATACCTCAAACATGAGCCGACAGCGCACCTTCTACGACCACCTTCAGCACTTCACGCAACTTATCGGAGGTATAAGGCTTACTGATCAATCCTGCTATACCATGGTTGCCTAATCTTGAGACAACATCTTCATCGCTAAAACCACTGGAAATAATGAGCGGCAATTTCGGATCGATCTTTTTCAGTTCTCGACACAATTCATAGCCATCCATAACCGGCATACCCATGTCAGTTACAACAAGAGTGATTTCCGAGGCGTTGTTCTGATAGATCTCCAACCCTTCCTTGCCGTTTACTGCTTCCATTACGTTAAATCCAAGGTACTCAAGCATTGCTTTTGCAATGAATCGCACCTGATCTTCATCCTCTACCAGCAGTATCGTGCCACTGCCCCGCCATTCAGACGGTTGTGCCGTTTGTACGTGTGGATGATTTTCAGCGGGAACAGTTACCTGAACAGGGAGAAAGACTTTGAAGGTTGTACCCCTTCCCGGTTCGGAGAATAGCTGTAATGATCCCTTATGCGATTGGATGATACCAAGTACGGCCGACAAACTCAGTCCTCGTCCCACAAATTTTGTGGTATAGAACGGCTCGAAGATGCGGTTATAGTTTTCCTCACTTATGCCGCAGCCGTTATCAGATACTTCCAGACAGGCATACCAACCGGGTGGAATGAACTTGCCGAAATAATCTTTTTCTGATTGCGCAGCTTTGATTTCCGTTGTGGCAAGCGTTACAATGACTTCACCCTGTGCATCACCCAGTGCCTCTGTTGCATTGATGATCAGGCTCGTGGCTACCTGACTGATTTGGCCGGCATCGGCTTTGATGGAGGGAATGTCTGGTAGACTGGTATATCTGATTGCCACATTTTGCGGTAGTGATGCTTTCAGCAATTTTACCGTTTCAGACACCTGTGCATCTATATTGACCTTGTCTTCAACAAATTGGGATTTCCCTGCATAGGCAAGCATCTGGCGGCACAATCCAGCGGCACGTTCAGAGGCTTTTTCTATGGCGGTGAGTTTGTCGGTGATGTTTTCCGGGTTCCTTTTTGCTAAACAAGCATTCCCCATGATGATAGCAAGAATGTTGTTGAAGTCATGGGCGATGCCACCTGCCAAGACCCCAAGGCTCTCAAGTCTCTGTGCCTGTTGAAATTGCTGTTCCAGCAGGAGCTTTTCTGTCTCGGCGTTCTTACGGTCAGTCACATCCTGAAACATACCAACAATTTTATGTTGCTCTAACTCAGGTTTGCCAAACGCGTGAATTGTTTTGGGAGTGCCTTTTGCCGTGACGATGTCCAGTTCCACATCGAATGATTCACCGTATTCAATAGCACGCTGTACGGCCTTTTCAATAATGGGGCGGGATTCAGGGGTGTAGAAGTCAATCCCCTTATCCACTGTCGGTTTGAAATCAAAATCGAGTTCGTGGATACGATAGACTTCTTCCGTCCAAACTGATTCCCGGGTATTAATGTCAAATTCCCAGCCGCCAGTTTTGCTGAATTTTTCTGTCTCGGCGTGGAGATCTTTCATCTTCTGCAACGCCTGTTCATTATTCCTTCGCTCCGTAATGTCGTCAAACATGACCGCCATTTTTCCCGGTTCGGTCTGGAACGCAATGTTTTCGTACACTCCGCTGATAACACCATCACTGTAGGCAAGGGATTTCTCTCGCCATTGCGTCCCTTTGAGAGCTGTTTCCTTGTATTGGGCAGGAATGGCGGTATCCGCCAATGACGGAAAAGCCTGTTCTATGGTGTTGCCGATAAATTGTGAACTATCAACCCCCATAATTCGGTCGGCAGCAGGGTTGGCTCTGGTGAAGACAAGCTTGCCGTCTGGCATGAGATCATATAGAAGAATAGCCCAGGGTGACTTGTTGACGATATTCCTGAATTGTTCTTCACTGACTTTAAGGTCCTCTTCAGCCCGTTTGCGCTTGGTAATATCAACTCCTATTACAAGCACGGCCTTGTTTCCTTGATGCGTAAAGGGGATACCGGTGATCTCCACCCAGAAAGGAGAACCGTCCTTGCGGAGTAATTGTTCTTCATTTTTTTGATTGAACTGATTATTGTTTGCCGCTCTATCAACACGTTCACGGACTATATTGTGAAAATCGGGATGGACAACTTCCATGATTTGCTTGCCGATATATTCCTGCTGATCTGTGATGCCAAATGCTTCCACTGCTGACGGATTCAGATAAACAAATTTATTATCGACATGGATCATCACTATGTTCGGAGTATGTTCCACTATTGATCGAAATCGATGCTCACTTTCCTCTAGCGCCAGTTCTGAAGTTTTTCGGCTCGTAATGTCTGTGATCAAAGCCTGTTTGGAGATCGAACCGTCCGTATTATAGACGGGTGTGTTGGAAGCTTCGTACCATCTGCCATCCTTTGGACTTTTCACCTCCCACTGGACAGATTCGCCTTTGAAAACCTTTTCGTTCTGACACCATTCACACACTGCATCGAGATCGTGCAGAGACTTGTAACAATATTCACCAGTGGCATCACGTCCGGTGCGCTGAATCGTGGCGTCACTCATAAACTCAATGCGGTAATCCTTGGAGCAGATATACATTAAACCATCGAAGGCGTTGACCATAGCCCGATATCTTTCCCGGCTCTGCAGCAATTCGTCTATTGACACATTCAATTCTTCATTCTGCATCTCCAGTTCAACTTTATGCACATGCAGTTCATGAAATTGTCGTTGCGTCTCCGTATCTCCCTTACATGTACCCGACAACGCAGATAGTTTGTCAACTGCCTGCTCGGCTTCGCTTCGAAAATCCTTCACTTCGTCCTCGCTTATTTTGGTCATGCGTCACGTGACCTTTCGGTGTAATGAAAACCCCACCGCTATCAGCGGAGTATCTGCTCTTTGGCTGATAATAGAATCGCCCCAAGGGGCGGGGAATATAACCCGTGCGGGAACAATTATGAATTTTACCGCAATAAATGGGATGTGCAATTAAATATACAGATCCACACTAAATTTATCCCTGAGTAATGTTCAGCCCTTTTGTCAGCTTTCGAAGCGCTCTGCGGACTTCTGCCAACTCATTTTCTGCCCGTTCTCTCTTTGCACGTTCCGCAGTTTTTGATTCATCTGCTTCGGTTTTACCTGCCTGATCGGCATCCCGCAATGTCTCGGTTTTTTCTGTCGCGGGAGAACCCAAGGGGGACATTCTATAGTCAACCTGTCAAGCCAAAATATTGCTCTTTTAAAATCTTATAGTTAGCTTTTTAATTGAATTCTGGACGCACTTCTCCCTTGATTTTTGAAATGGCGAGTTTCTCACTTTC
>JAQTZV010000060.1 GCA_028687585.1 Desulfuromonadaceae bacterium
CGTTACTCACCCGTGCGCCACTAAATTGAAGAGCAAGCCCCTCAATTCCGTTCGACTTGCATGTGTTAGGCACGCCGCCAGCGTTCGTTCTGAGCCAGGATCAAACTCTCCAGTTTATAATGAAAGTTCGATAACTTAATCTCAAAATCTACTTCTGGCAAAAATTGCTTTTTGCAGTTACTACTCACAAATCACTTTAATTTCTGCTATTCGGTTTTCAAAGACCAGCGTCGCTGCCGAATCATTCTCGGCGCCGCAACCAGACGGACAACATACTCAAGTCAGTTTCGATTGTCAATAACTTTTTTCTGAGGCGACAATCTTTTTTTCTACACCGACTTTTTTCAAAAGAGCATCCCTGCCGAAACAAAACTGCTGTCTCAAAAGGGACTCGCTTTCTATCATAACTCTCTCAAAATTGTCAAAAGAAAAATGATAGGAAAAGAAAAATTATATGCAGCGGGGGAAATCTCCTGCCTACTGAGGCATAATTCCGAAACTTTTTATAGCGACAGCCATACTGCTTCCATCGTGTGCGGAAAAGAAAAACAATCAAAACCGGCTGGATTCATCTTTGCGGACAAAACGACAGATTTACTACAACAAGCCGCGAACGACTGCCCCCTTTGAACCTGGAGGGTATACATTCAATTCACACAGGTTTGTTCACCCAAAATAAAGTTGTTTACTGGCATATCCTATAAATCAGCAACTTACAGGAATTCATCTTGACCTCTGAAAAATTAAAGTTGTTAACTGAAAAAAGCGTACACCTTTAAAACAGATAAATAAAGTTGTTTACCGGTTCGCATCAGATTTAACCGGCGAAGTGTCTTCGCTGAGGAGAACCAACAGTTCTGCCTGCCGCTTCTGCCGAAAAAAACAACCTGAGGTGTGGCGAACGGCGCCGAATATGTTTGATAACATATCGAACATCAAAGGCAGAGTCAATTATATCATCCCGAGGCATTCACCGCTGGTGTTCCGCATGCTGATCATGCATTTCCTTCCACTAACAATATGATTAGGAAATTCATAAATCTTGCAAAGCTGAAATTTGTCCACTATTGCGACATCCACGATATTACGGTGCCCCAACCGGCAACACAATCCCACGCCTGGGTCTTGACATGACCTATTTCCGCTCAGACTGGCATAATTCACCTACTAATGCACTTACATGTTCATACAGATCATCTCTGATACCGGCCGCTTTTAACAGTTCCCATTCTTCAGGGATTATGTAGCTTGCCTTGAAGTTTTCCATTGCTGTACGTAGCCGACGTTCGGCAAAGGAAACCCTCGTTTCCTCAGCGTCAGCAATCGTCTGTGCAGTCATTGGCAGTCTATCACGCTTCCGCTGTATGATAGCAAGAGCACCAAGCTTTTTCCCTATGGCACTGACCGAAACTTTGACGGCAGGATGAGTATAATCCTTGATCGAGGCAACGGCCCAAGCAACTTCACCTAACAGATCCTGATCACGCTGATTCCAATCAACCTGCTCTTGCTGTTTTGAAGCAATAGTTTTCCGGGGGGAATGATCTTGCAACCACTTCCCATCATGGCGGTAAAGCCATGCATACAGATCAGGAGCCAATTTTCTCAGCGCCTTAACGCCAATGCCCTGATTAGAAATGATATTGCTCTGCCAGCGATTACGATATCCATCACGCTTGTCAGTGTCATACAGATTCCCTGAATGCGTCGGGTCGGAAAATTGCAACCTTGATAGGTGTCTTATAATCGTTTTCACATCAACACCAAGCCTTCGAGCAATTTCCCTGAGACTTAGACCTGATGAGGCAAATTTTATCAGGTTCTCTTCCCATACAGCCCCGAAAACGATCACGCGGTTGAATCGGGCCCTGTCATCATAGCTCTTATCCGGTCCTTTACGTGAGTAGATGAAGCCACACGAACAAGTAAATATCCCCACCGGTTCTCTGGTTAAGTTGTTGTTGCGTTGATGAGCGACAATTAGAACTCCCGACTGACGACAATTATAATTCCCGAAAGTATCGGGCATTGTAAGCTGTCCACCATCTCTTTGGAATAAGGATGGCCGGATGGTAACTGATCAGCAGGTAAGGAGGTTATTGAAGCTCATACAAACTGAAACGACACAGGCCGTTGCCGCAGCCAAATCTGGAATGGATGAAAAAACGGCACGAAAGTATTCAAAAGCTGGCTGGCTACCAAGTGAACTCAAAAAAGAGAGGACTTGATAAACCCGTTCTGATCCATTCGATGGCTTTTGGGATGAAATCCGTAACAACCTTGCTGCTAACCCCGGTTTTGAAGCAAAAACTCTATTCGACGATTTACAGAGACGCTTTCCTGGGCGTTTCTCCGACGGACAACTGCGAACCCTTCAGCGCCGGGTTAAATGCTGGCGTGCCCTGGAAGGGCCTTCACAGGAGATTTTCTTCCCCCAACTGCACCACCCCGGCGATCTGGCACAATCGGATTACACCCATATGGGAGAACTTGGAATTACCATCGCCAAGCAGCCATTCGATCATCTGGTGTATCATTTTGTGCTGACCTACTCCAACTGGGAGACCGGTAGCATCTGCTTTTCAGAGAGCTTTGAAAGCTTGAGTGACGGGCTACAGGCAGCCTTATGGGAGCTGGGCGGTGTTCCGCACTCACATCAGACCGACCGGCTGACAGCGGCAGTGCAAAAATCTCTTCACCCTGATGAATTTACCCAGCGTTATCAGGCGCTCCTCAACCACTATGGTCTTACCGGCCGCAAAACACAGGCAGCAAGCCCCAATGAAAACGGTGACGTTGAGCAACGCAATCATCGATTCAAAAGGGCTGTCCAACAGGCTCTGTTGCTCCGTGGAAACCCTGATTTTAGCACTCGCGATGAGTACAAACTGTTTCTGAAAAAGCTGTTTATCCAATTAAACAGCGGACGACGTAACCGCTTTCTGGAAGAACAAAAAGTATTGCGCCCGCTTCCGCATCAGCACCTTGAAAGCTGCAAGCGTCTTTCCGTCAGCGTTGGCCAGGGCAGCACCATCCGTGTCAATCACAACGTCTACTCGGTGGAAAGCAGGTTGATCGGCGAAACTATACAGGTCCAACTCTTTGCCGAGCATCTCGATCTTTTCTATGCTCAAAAATGCGTAGATACGCTGCCCCGCCTGCGCGGCGAAAAACGGCATCTGATCAATTACCGGCACATGATCGACCAGCTTGAACGGAAGCCAAGAGCATTTGAAAACTACCGCTACCGGGAAGAGATGTTTCCCGGCAGCTATTTCCGGCTTGCATATGACGAACTCAAAGAGCGGCATACGCCACAAAAGGCAGCCAAGGAATATCTGGAAATATTGCGTATGGCAGCCATGGATAGTGAAACAGCCGTAACGGCGGCTCTTTACTCGCTCTGTGGCCGACAACCGATCACAGCCGATGCCGTGAAAGAAATACTCCAGGCACACCAGTCGCCGGCTTCTGCTACAGAGGTCAGCATTGCCAAAGTGGACTTGGCCATGTACGACCTTCTCCTTTTGAACGGGGAGGTGTCATATGCATCGTGAGGAAGATAAATCCGGCTGTCTGAATCAACTCCTCAAAGATTTGCATCTGCCCACCGTACGCCGTTGTTATCAGGATGAGGCCATCACCGCCCGCCGGGATAACTGGGATTACGAAACCTATCTTTATGAATTAGCCGCACGCGAATGTGAGGTTCGGCACAACACCCGAATTGCCCGACTTCAGCGAGAATCGAAGCTTCCCTTGGAAAAGGGCCTGAATGCCTTTGATCGCAAGCGTCTACCCAGGAAGGTTGATGCACAGCTGAATCTTCTCTTGAAAGGAGACTTTCTTGATCATAAAGAAAACGTGCTGGCATTCGGTCATCCCGGCAGCGGCAAGACTCACCTGTTGTGCGCCATCGCCCAGGAACTGACTCAGCAGGGACGGCAGGTTCGTTTTATCCCATGCAGCCTATTGGTGCAGGAACTGCTTATCGCCAAGCGGGATCTGAAGCTGGCACGCGTTCTCAAACAGTACGCAAAATATGAGGCTCTGATCATTGACGACATCGGCTATGTGCAGCAAAGCCGGGAGGAAATGGAAGTTCTGTTTACTCTGCTTGCCGACCGCTACGAGCGTAGCAGTATAATGCTCACCAGCAATTTACCGTTCTCCAAGTGGGAGCAGATTTTTAAAGATCCCATGACCACAGCGGCAGCAATTGACCGTTTGGTCCACCACAGCGTTATTCTGGAGTTGAACATACCCAGCTACCGATTGGAACAATCCCAAAAATCAAAGGAAACCGCTGCTGTTCAACCGGCTCAAGCAGAGCTGCAAGAACAAAAGACGGCGGATTAAGGAGATAATGACGTATGGAACTCACAACATATAATCCTCAAAAAGGTCGGCTGGAAACGCTTGAAGTGGAATTAACTGCAGAAAATACCACTTGGTTCGAATACAGCGGGAAAGGCCGTGCGGCCTCTGTCTCCGCAATCACGGATTTCGGCGGCGGACTTCTGATCAAAACCCTCGATCATAGTTATCCAATCTGGCTGTATGACATATCAACCTAAAAAACGCAGTTGATTGAAGTTCACCCTGTTGCCGGCATCAAATTTATATCCGGTAGCGGCGGTGAAGCCGCCAACAATTTTCTGAAAGCCCTCTGGGCAATCAGTCTGACTCTTTCCGAT
>JAQTZV010000051.1 GCA_028687585.1 Desulfuromonadaceae bacterium
AATAAAGTGCTATTCAATAACAGGTGACAATAGAATTACAAGACTGATATTTTAAGTCGTTTTTATATAAATACCGGGGAGTTAGGCCACGATCTCAGTCATATATAACGCTGCTTGCTATGTTGCTAATCATACCAATAGCAAAATAACAAGCAGCGTCCCTCTTGGGGTTCTGTCGGTTGTGGGATCTCTTTGTCTGTGACTATTCTTTTTCGGTTCTATCCCCCAAAGAAAGGCGGGTATGACGTAATCTGACGCATAGTTGTGGTAGCTTCTCCATCAAGGAGGAACTACCTATGAATATCATTTAGTTTCGCAATCAGTTTCCTGATGAGAAATCTGTCGTCAGTACCTTGAAAAAGCAATCTGGCATCAAGCCAGAATCTGTCCGCACTGTAACAATAAGAAATCATGGCCCCTTTCCGGTGCTTCCTCTCGAAAGGGACTATATGAATGTTCAGGGTGCGGTAAGCAGTTCACAGTTACGACAAAGACGCCGTTGCACAGTACAAAGTTGCCGTTGAGAACATGGCTGATGGCCATGTACTTCATGATCAATTCCAGTAAGAGCATATCGTCCGTCTTTTTGGCCAAGTGGATCGGCGTGCGCCAGAAGACAGCCTGGAAAGTCGGACATGCCATCTGTGCCATGATGAAAGCACATGGTAACGCAATTGCCCCTCTGGACGGCATAGTAGAACTGGACGAAAAGTATCTTGGCGGCAAGCCCCGATTTGAACAGGGTGTTGTTCATCCAAGAGGCAAAGGCACCAGTAAAAGTTGTATTCATGTTGCTGTTAAGCGCCAAGGTGAAGCAAAAGCTGAAGTCGTCAACAGCGATAGTTATGCCGACCTGGCACCACGGATTGCAGCGGTTGTTTCTCCTGATGCGCACGTTATGACTGACCAGTTGCAGACATATTAAGCCATTGCCAAGAAGTACGCAGCGCACGATTCAGTCAATCACGGCAACAAGGAATTCAGCCGAGACGGCGTACATGTCAACACAGCAGAGTCGTTCAATGCCATTCTAGAGCGAGCCAAACAGGGGGTATTCCACTATCTGTGCAAAAGACACCTCACTCGCTATGTCGGTGAGATTCAGTTCAGATGGAACAATCGAGACACTGTCAAGAACATTGCCAAAAACGGAATATCAAAGATCGTAATGCAGGCAAAACCGATACTGGAACAACTGAACAACGTACTTAGATATGCCGTAGGAACCCAGCTCAGAAGAACACTCTACGGCGGGATTGCTACACCCCAACCTTTGTCTTGGGGATAGAAGCCATTTTTTCTGTTAAATTGTCAGTCCAATGGCACTGACTCCCTACAAAATCCACAAAATCCGCCGGCAACTGTCCCACGGCACCACAAAGGCCTCTGCCTGCACGCTCAACGCCGTCCTGAAATTCGACGATATTGAATCTCCACACTGCGTTTATAACGAGAAAGTAGCCGTTCGACTGGGGCAAACGCTGCATGTCCCGATTGCTGCAGGTGTTCTTACTACTACAGGCGATGGATTGGCCTTTGCCAGTCTGCACATCGAAGCACCCGGCCTTGCTCTGCCTAATCTGATTCCATCCCGATAATCGGCACAACAACCTGTCAGATAGGCTGACACTCTGCGTATAGTAGACTCCGACCAGCGTTTTATGGTTTTACCATCATCCAGTGCCCGTCGAACGAAACGTTCGGCGGCGTCATTGGATACTTCAGAGTGCCCACTGGCATATCGTTCCCTATAGACTTCCCTGATAAAATTACCCAGAATTGCGTTTGCCCGGCAGGTAAAGAGCAGTAGAAACTGATTGATATCTGCTGATGAGGTTGAGGCGTTCAAAGCCTTTAAATGAATAGCAGGGTTTCCTGCGGCAGTAAGATAGCGTGGGGCAAAACACTCACTAATGACGTTTCGGAGCCGCCGTGCTGTTATTTTCGGGAATCTGCCTGATTGAGTGCTATCTGCTGGAGGGCGGGCGTACAAGACAACAAAAAATGTGAATTATATCTGCCCGACGAAATTAAGGGGCTGAAACCGATGCAATGCATTGTCCGGGTGTTGGGATTCGGTGTGTCAGAAACAATTCTAAAATTGAAAATCTGGCCAGCCATCAATCGAGAGTATATCGCCGACCCGCAATACAGCATCGAAGCATATGAAACAGAATACAAAAGATTGTTGAAAAAGCTGCCTGACAATGAGGGAATTGCTGGAGCTAGTCTGATGTATGAAACAGGTCTAGTGTCTATGGAAAGAATCGGTGATTAAAAAGCGGTGGCTTTATCGTCCACGTTTATTTTATGCCAGCGGATTACCCCCTCGGCTTCAATTTTCGCGTCGGCACGGCACTCCATGGATCATCAGGCCAAGGGTGCTTTGGATAGCGCCCTTTGAGCTCTTTTTTAACCTGCTGATACGAACCGTCCCAGAATCCCTTCAAATCGCGTGTCACCTGTATCGGCCTTCCTGCCGGCGAGAGCAGATGTAACAGCACCGGAATCCTGCCGTCGCAGACGCTCGGTCCGGCTGCCAGACCAAACAGCTCCTGAAGTTTCACCGCCAGCACCGGAATCTCCCCGGAATAATCGATTCTGATCCGCGACCCGCTCGGCACGGAGAGATGCGCCGGCGCCAGTTCATCCAGCTCCCGCTGCTGCCGGTAGTCAAGGCTCTGCTTCAAAATAGCGGCAATATCCAGCTGTGCGACCCGCTTCACGGAGGTCACCCCGCCAAGATGCGGCCCCAGCCACTCTTCAAGTCTGTCACACAGCCTTGCATCAGAAACGTCGGGCCACGCACGCTCCGGAAAGGTTGCGCGCAGCAGCAGCAGGCGCCCCTGCAACTGACACATTGCATCATCCATCGTCAGAAACGATAACCGTGCCGCCCGCAGCGCTCCGATCACCGTCGGCACTGACTGCGCTGCAGTCGGCACAACCGCCTCGGCGGTGAGCTGAATGCTCCCCAGAAGCTCCAGTCGCCGGGCGATTACGCGTCCCTCACGCTCATCCCAGTTCACCTGAGTTTCACATCGAATATGACGTGCGCGCTCCTCCCGGATAACGCTCTCGGAAATTTCCGCAGCACGGTGGATCACCGCTTCTGCCTGATTTCCGGCATCCAACGCAACGGCAACAATATATTCTCCCGATTTGACTGCCGAGCGTTCCGAAATACGTGCGCCGCGCCCGCCGGTCAGTAGATAGCCGCCACCAGTCGGCCTACGCCGGGCAATGCGATCCGGATAAGCCGCCAGAAGCAGCCGTGAAATACAGTCATCAGCAGCGGAAACATCATCTTCCGATCCCGAAACAGCCATAAGACGGCGCAGCTGACCCACCACCCGCTCCACATTTTTCAGCGCTGCACCATCCATGTTCCGATCGCTGCGTCCTGATAAGCGCGACTGTTTCAGCATCTCCAGTCGATCATCTATGTCGGAGTGGCTCATCAACGGCAGAGCCCCGACAGCCGGGCGCAGCAGATCCCGTTCCGAAAGAAGCGCCGCGATCCGGCACCCCAGGACGGGGCAGCGAAGTTCACGGGAGCGCAGCAGTAACCGGCCAAGACGGGGATGCAGCGGCAGGCGCACAACCTCACGTCCACGCTCCGTGATCCGGTCGGCTTCGTCAAACAGGTCCAGATCGACAAGCAGGCGCCGGGCTGACGCCACTGCAGCAGCAGGAGGCGCATCAAGCCAGGCGGGCTGCTGAGGATCAGTAATCCCCCACGCCGCCAGTTCCAATATAAGCTGCGACAGATCGGTGACACAGATTTCCGGCGGCGTATGCGGAGCCATCGCATGCAGCGTATGCTGACTATACAAGCGATAACAGACCCCGGGAGCGGTACGCCCTGCCCTTCCAGCCCGTTGTTCGGCAGACGCACGCGATTCCCGTACGGTGACCAGTCGATTCAGGCCGTTACCCGGGTCAAACTGCAGCCTTCGTGACATGCCGCAATCGATAACGGTCCGAACGCCTTCGATCGTTATACTGGTTTCGGCAATACTGGTGGCCAGCACTATTTTTCGGTTCTCCCCCGCCTGAATGATCTTCTGCTGCTCAGCAATCGGCAGATCACCATACAGTTGACAGACCGTGACACCCGGCTGTATGGCGCCGGAGTCAGCCAACCGGGCGGCGCAGGCGCGAATTTCGCCGGAGCCGGGTAGAAAAGCCAGTATATCTCCTTCCGTTTCTTTCATCGCCCGAATGACCGCTGCAGCCATACGCTGGTCGAGACGAGCGTGCCCTTTCTCATCAAGGTAGTGCATCTCAACAGCAAAGCAGCGCCCTTCCGAACTGATTACCGGCGCGTTATCAAGCAGGCGGGAAAGCGGTTGAAGGTCAAGGGTTGCCGACATAACCATGATTTTGAGTTCCGGCCTCAGCTGCTGAACCTCCCGGCAGAGTACCAGCCCGAGATCAGCGTGAAGGTTCCGTTCATGGAATTCATCAAAAATTACCAGGGCAACACCTGACAATCCGGGATCGCTCTGAATCCGGCGGGTCAGGATTCCCTCGGTAACCACTTCAATACGTGTGGAGTGAGACGTGCAGCTGTCAAAGCGAATTGCGTAGCCAACCGTCTGCCCGACCTCTTCACCACAACACGTTGCCATCCAGCGCGCGGCAGACACCGCAGCAATTCGCCGAGGTTCCAGCATGACAATTTGCCCCATCTCAGGAGTGATTACGTCAAGCAGAGCCAGCGGAACGCGGGTTGTCTTGCCAGCCCCTGGCGGTGCATGAAGAATAAGGCTTTGATGGGCGCGGAAAGAGTCCAGCAGGGTGGGAATGATTTCGTCGATAGGAAGTTTGGTCATCAGGAATTTGGTAATGTATCAGAACTGATATGAAGCTGGCAGTGGAGACATTTGCGCAGAATCAGCAGCGTCAAGCCATGTACGTGAAAATAGTTGCCGCAGCGGGGGCAGCGACTCACTGCGGCCAGAAAGGTGACAATGATCAGCACAACAACCCAGATACCGAACAGCGTCCCCATGGCTCTGTTGGTAGGAGAGATCTGATAGGTAATCAACAAGGCGGGAATATACATCAGCACTGTGGCAAAAAAATAGAGGCGGCGCCGTCTGGTCCGTTTCAGGATACCCACGTATGCCACCGGATCGAACGGACCGTTAACCACTCATTTTCTCCTTGAGAAATTGTATCCTTATTTCCTGAACATGAAGTACCAGATAGAAAAAATTGACTCACCGAGAGCAATAAACAGAAGATAGGGTATAATAATTCCTATGCGCTCATCAACAAGTATTCGGTATATACCGGGGAAACACTCTGGAACTAAACAGACAAAAACCACCGTGATACCGCAAACGAGCGTAGCTAACGAAGCGGCGACATGGTATTTCACAAAAAAACGTTCATTTGGGCGCCACATGGCTATTCCTTTCAACAATCACTCACCAATCCCGGAGCGCGGACATTTTTTTCAGCCCGCGCCACATAGAGCCAGCAGTCACCGTACTTCCGTTTTTGCTTCTGTTTTGGCCGTGATCCCCTTGACCAGGCCTATGATCAACATGACGGCCGGAACTAACTGTCCCACTACTACCAATGCGAAGAATCCGAGGAAGATCCAGACAAAAAACCCATCGTTTCCTGCGCCGGCATTTGCAGCTGCAAAAGCTGTGGCGGGGGCTATTGTTCCTATCAGGGTGGCTAATGTTTTCATGACGTACCCCTTTCTATACATTCATCTGCCTTCTGCGTTAACTGTAGCATCGAACATGCCAAGAAGAAGCTGCTCGTTGAATAGAAATATAAACGATATAATTCAAGCAGGTTAGCAACGGCAAAGTCACCGCAGTATTGTTAAATATTTTTGAGAGCAGGTGAAATGTATAAAATCAGTATACGGTAAAAATGCACCTGGGGATGTAACAGGCCGCCCCATAACGGTTTATCGGAAAGTGCCACCGATACCTGGTGTATAAAAGATTTGCAAACAGCCGTTAATCCCAAAGAGTCACAAGGATTTTACTCCATGAACATCCGCATATCACTCATAGCAAAACTGACCTTTGCAACTTCAATGATTCTACTGGTTTTCATGGGGGTGCTGGATAATATCAACCTTAAGAACTTCCGCAAGGTCATGGTAGATTACGCTGTTTCACATGCGGAACAGGTTGCCGACATAATCAGCCAGAGCACATATGACGCTATGATGAAAAATGACAAAACCAGCCTCAATCATATGATCGGAAAAATTTCCGAAAGTAAGAATATTGAACATATACGGCTGATTGATCCACGCGGGAAGGTGGTCTTCTCAAACGAAACGGAAGAAATCGGCTCCGTCATCGGCAAACATGCCGATGAATGCATTATGTGCCACAGCGCTGCAACTCCCGGCGTCTCGCCATCATCCATGAACCGCAGCCGGATTATTATTACCAGAACAGGCAAGGAGGCGCTTGGCTTTACCAAGGCAATTTATAATCAGCCGGCCTGTTATAGCGCATCCTGCCATTTTCATGGCGCCAATGACACCGTACTTGGAGTTCTCGATATATCTGTTTCCCTGGAGATGCTCCGGCAGAAATCTCATGAATATCGCCTGGAGTTTGTCATGCTGACCTGCCTGCTCCTGTTGCTGATCGGTATGCTGGTAACAATCCTCACCCACTATTTCGTTGACATCCCGGTGCAGAGACTGGTGCGGCACAGTGCTCTGGTCGCAGAAGGAAACCTTGAATCCAGGGTTCCGGTCACCAGCAGAGATGAGCTTGGGGAGTTATCCGAATCGATTAACCTCATGACCGAGAGCCTCGGCAGAGCTGACAGGGAGCTGAAAGAGTGGGCAGACAGCCTTGAAAACAAGGTAGCAGAGCGTAGCAGGGAAATCATGCAGATGGAAGGACAGTTGCGCCGTTCGGAAAAACTGGCTTCTCTCGGCACTCTTGCGGCCGGAGTGGCACATGAAATCAACAATCCGTTGACGGGGATCCTTCTCTACGCATCCATCCTGAACAGCGATAAACGTCTTGATCCATCACTGCTTCCCGATGTAGAGCGGGTAATTTCTGAAACCGAGCGGTGTGCCGACATCGTAAAAGATCTGCTCGAATTCAGCAGGGAATCGCTACCGGAAAAAGAAGTAACCGCCATTGATGCCATAATTGAAGAGGTAATCACCTTTTTTCATCTGCAGCCGGACTTTAATAAAATCATCATCACAAAGAGTTTTCACCCTGATCTGCCGCCAATTTCAGTTGATCCGGGCCAGATCCGTCAGGTATTCATGAATCTGGTAATTAATGCCGGCCATGCGATGCCGCACGGAGGAAAGCTGGACATTTCCACCTGTCTTTCTGCTGATGGAAAGTATCTCTGTGCCGGTTTTCAAGATAACGGAGTTGGTATTCCAGAAGACGATCTTGCCAGGATTTTTGATCCATTTTTTACCACCAAACCGCAAGGTACAGGACTTGGGCTGTCAATCTCCTATGGTATTATCGAGAATAATGGCGGAAAGATCGAAGTAAAAAGCAGCGCAGGGAAAGGGACAACATTTATTGTCATGCTTCCTGTTTCCGGATGATGTTAATGACTTCCTTTTGCCGATATCCCGAGCTTTTTCATCATGCCCTGGAAGTTTGGCCGCAATATACCGGTTTCCTCGGCAGCCCTGGTGACATTCCAGTTGCTACGTTCAAGAGCATTACGTACAAACAGGCTTTCCAGAGATTCAATGGCGTGATCACGAATATGCCGCTTCATCTCTTTGAGTTCTTCCGCATTCATCGGAATACGTTCAATCAGACTGTTTGTCGAATGTGAGGACGCCTCCGCGCTGTCCCACAGCTCAAGATCCTCATTGCGGATAACATCCCCTTCTGCCAGTACGACAGCCCGCTCAATGATATTTTCCAGCTCCCGGACATTACCCGGATATGCGTACTTTTCGAGAAAAGAGAGTACGTCCGGCGCAACGCCCCTGATTTCCTTGCCGATTTCAAGCGTATATTTTTTTAAAAAATGACGAATCAGGATGGGAATATCCTGGTGGCGGTCACGAAGTGGCGGAAGTTCGATAGGAATTATATTGAGGCGGAAAAACAGGTCTTCCCGGAACGTTCCTTCACGGGCCATAGCCTTGAGACTCTTATTTGTTGCGGCGATCAGATGGATATCTATCGGCACCAGTTGTGTGCCGCCGATGGGAGTGATTTTGCGTTCCTGCAGGGCACGCAGCAGCTTCGCCTGAGTGGACAGGCTGATGTTTGAAACTTCATCCAGAAAAAGTGTGCCGCCATCGGCAACCTTGAATAACCCGGTCTTTGTCTGAACCGCGCCGGTAAAAGAGCCCTTGACATGTCCGAATAATTCGCTCTCCAGCAGAGTCTCCGCCAGAGAAGAGCAATCCACTGCAACAAAGGGTTTATCTTTACGGGGACTGCTGTCGTGAATTGCGCGGGCAGCCAGCTCCTTACCCGTACCGCTTTCGCCGGTGATCAACACGGTGCTGTTGGTCGCAGAAACAAGCATGATTCGGTGATAAACCTTCTGCATCTCCTTGCTTTCACCGATAAACTGATGGAAACCATGGTGTCGGCTGATCTCTCTGTTAAAACAGACTTCCTCCGAAGGCGCAGTGCGCTGACTGAGGGCGTTGTGTACTTTTTCCAGCAGCAGTTCAGGCACAAACGGCTTTGATAAGTAATCGGACGCTCCGTTCTTCATGGCCTCAACTGCGGTATCAACGGAAGCAAACCCGGTGATGAGAATAACCGGGATATGGGGCTGAAGCGTCCGGACAGTTTTAAGTACCTCCAAACCACTCATTCCGGGCATTTTCAGATCGGTAATTATGAGGTCGAAATCGCGCTTCTGCATGGTTTCAATGGCGCTGTAACCGCTTGAGCAGGTTTCAACAATAAAGGATTCACTCTCGAGAATGCGTTTCAAGCCATCCCTGATTACGGTCTCGTCATCAACAATGAGAAGTCTGCTGTTTTCCATGCGGTGTCCTTTGGTTGCTTATTTGGATAAAAGCTACCATCTATTTCAGACAAGTCAACTATTCAGCCAACAACTCCGCAATACCCGGCTCCTCCTCTTTTAGCTGTATAACAAGGCACGTGACGAATGGCAATTGTTGCAGGTGACGCTGTCAGGGCGAAGGGTTGCATATCAACAATGCTATGTTATGCTCAATCAGGTGATACGGATCAGCACATTTCTCATAGATTGAAATCAAGGGAGTTGAAGATCTGTGGCACCCTGTGACATATGGAGGCATCATGCTTAGCAACCCGTTATTACTCGTCTGCCTGGCAATCAGTTGCGGCGCATTGCTTGGCAGCGTTTCAATAAAAAAAGTATCACTCGGAGTTGCCGGAGTCTTATTTTCCGGCATTATATGGGGCTATATCGAACCTGGCGTCAAATCACCCGATGCTCTGGCAACCTTTGGACTTGCGTTATTCGTGTACACAATAGGGCTTTCTTCGAGTGATTTTCTGTTTGACTCTTTTTCTGGGGGTGGCTGGCGATATCTTCTTATACCTCCCGTCGCCATCGGCGCAGCACTCGTGGTTGATCTGATTGTCTCGCCAATGCTCAATATTCCGGCAAGTACTGCAGCTGGTGTTTTCGCCGGCGCTTTGACCAATACACCCTCGTTGGCAACTGCAACAACAGCCCTCGGGGAAAAAGCGGCTGAAGCGACTCTCGGCTATGCATTAGCCTATCCGCTGGGGGTTCTGATTCCAATCCTCATGTTATCGGTGCCCTTCAGAAATGAGAAGCATGATATCGGCGATAAATTATCGGACATCGCCATTATGTTATCTCATGTGCATGAACCTGGTGAAGCAATAGCGGGACTGCTTGAACGCTACTCACTACAGGTGCGCTTTGCACGATGCGTACGAGGCAACGAACAGTTTGCCATCTCGGGAAATTCGGTCGTAAGGAACGGCGATATTGTCACGGCTGTCGGATTGTCGAGTGACTTGCGGGATGCAGCAGAGAAACTTGGCGCTGAATATGCCGGAGAGCTCTTGCAAGGGAAAAACCGACTTGAGGTTAGAAGGATTTTCGCGTCAAGTCCGGATGTATGCGGCAAAACGCTACGGAAAATAGGTATTTTTCGTACATACGAAGGCATCGTAACAAGAGTCAGGCGAGGCGACAGAGATTTTATCCCGAATGCGGAAACCACCATTATGCCGGGCGACCGCCTGAGAGTGGTAGCGCCACGCGAGAATCTTTCGGCCATCTCGGAATTTATCGGAGATTCCTACCACGAAGCCAGCGAATTCAATATATTAACTTTTGGACTGGGGCTTGCGATGGGCATCGCGCTCGGAACCGTTAATATCAGCCTTCCCATGGGTATTGGGACGTTTGTGATAGGACCGGTTGCCGGCTGCCTGATTGTAGCGCTTGCATTGGGTGCACTCGGCAGAACCGGCCCACTGACATGGTACCTGCCTTACGGTGCCTCGATGTCTCTGCGCCAACTCGGTCTTGTTGTCTTTCTGGCATGTGCCGGTATTAACGCAGGCGGCTTGCTGCATTCTGCGCCACTCAATATATCCGCCCTCATTCTGGGTGCCGGCATTACTACTGTGACATGCCTTGTGTCAATTATAATGGCCCGGATGATAGCTGGCAAGTCATGGCCGTTCATCGGTGGCATTCTGGCCGGGGTGCAAACGCAACCCGCAGTTCTCGGATTTGCTGTCGGTCGATGCGGCAATGAACGGGTCGAAGCCGGGTATGCCGAAACCTTTCCGTTAAGCATGCTGGTAAAGATTATATTCGTCCAATTGTTTTTGCTTTTCATTACGTGATGCCGTTCAATCAGCGATACCCCCTTCCCGTAACCGTACTCTGGCCAAAGCGCCACTCAAATCCCGGATATGCTCGACAAGCACCGTCTGCAGGCCGTTTGTACGACACCCCACCGATATCCGGAACATACAAACGCATCATTCAATGTTTATCAGGGCCGGGATACTGGTCAGCTATTGCCTGAGTTATTATCCTAAAAACGGCTTTTGAGTCCACGAAAAGCACGAAAAAACACGAAAAATTAAAGCATTACAGTAAAACAGTGATTCACCAAGCAGGTTACGTCGTGAAGTTGTTTATCTTTCTGATTTCGTTCGTGTATTTCGTGCTTTTCGTGGATAACTGCTTTTTCAGGATTATTGATTACAACTTTTTTAGGATAACTGAAATTTTTATTGGGCCTCGGGTTGCATGTTCAAATATTAGTGATACAAGAACAACGGCGCCACCGAAATACCATACCACCACTTGGATATCCCTTTGCGGGGATAGGGAGTTGAAACAATGCGTGTGTACACCGGAAGAACCGGGCTGTTTCTGGCTGTTTTCATGTTTTTTGCCGTACCTGTTTTTGCTGCTGCTCCTGGGAATGAAGGGTGCATGAAATGCCATGGCCAAACCGAAATAAAAGGTCCGGCCGGGATGAAGGTATTTATTGACCCGGCCAAGTTTGCAGCGACGACACACTCAATTGTCGGCTGCACCTCCTGCCATGACCGGGTCTCTGCAGGTCACCCTGGTGACGGGTATGTTCCGCCACGAGCAGCTTGTGGAGATTGCCACAACCCGGTATACAAAGAATACGCAGCAAGCCTCCATGCCTCAAAAGCCGGATGTAATGGCTGTCATAACCCCCATGAAGTCCGGTTGCCGATGTTTGTGTCCGGTGATGACATCAACAGGAAATGCGCCAGATGCCATGACACCAGAAAAACCATTCAAAGCCACTCCACATGGCTTCCTCAGGCAGATCTGCACATCGATTCAATGCCATGCATTACCTGCCATACCGGCTCAAAAGATTACGTCATTATCATGTCCATTGAAAGCCGCCTGCCCGGTTCCAGCGGTGACTTTAAAATTACCACCTATGACGAACTCACCACACTGGCAAAATCCGAAGATGTCAGCAGAATAATCGATCGGAATAACGATAAACAAATTTCTCTGGCAGAACTGAGAGAATTCAACCATCAACTCCGTGGCAAGAATATGCGCCTGTGGGGCATGATGGTGCCGGAGACGGTTACCCACAGTTATCAGATTCTCGAAAACCGGTGGGACTGCTCATTTTGCCATGCTTCCGGCCCCAATGCCGCGCAGAAAAGCTTCATCGCTTTTCCGGATAAAAATGGCGGTTATACACGGCTCGCCGTAGAAAAGGGCGCCATTCTTGACATCCTGTACGGAACCCCGGATTTTTATATGCTCGGCACCACCAGAAGCACGCCACTTAACATAATCGGTGCGTTGATCGTTGCAGGAGGATTAGCCTTTCCGGTTATACATGGCTTCTTCCGCTTTCTGACCAGAAAAAACAGAGAGGAGAACCATCATGAAGCATAATGAGATGATCTACCTGACTCCCATGCCTGTCAGGATCTGGCACTGGCTGAATGCCTTCGGCATCGTGACCTTATGTGTTACCGGACTTCAGATCAGATTTCCTGATGTTATAAATATTTTCGGCGACTATAAAGCGGCTATACGCCTGCATAATACTGCCGGAATAGTTGTTTCCATATCCTATATGCTCTGGCTGATGTATTACCTCGTTGTCGCAAAGAGCCTGATGAAGCTCTACATACCGACGCTGGAAGACCTCAAATCGGGTATTTTCCGCCAGGCATTCTTCTATTTCCTCACCTATTTTCTCGGCAAACCAAACCCGCATCAGAGTACTCCCGACAGCAAGTTCAACCCGATGCAGAAGGCCGCATATCTGGTAATCATGTTCATATTGCTCCCCTTGGTAATTTTTACCGGTGCACTTCTCATGTATATCGCTCCGCTACGTGAACTGCTTCTCCTGCTGGGTGGCATAAAGATGCTGATAGGAACTCATTTTCTGCTTTCCTGCTGTTTTACCGCATTTCTGTTTGTACATATTTATCTGGCAACACTCGGCCATACCCCGTTGGCTCATTTTAAACCGATGTGGGACGGGTGGGAAGAAGAGGAGATCGATGACACCAACGTAAAAACATCATCGGCAGATAAATAGATTTATCTGAACAACCTGAAATTTACAGAGGAGATCATCCAATGAAATATCGTGTATCACTCTTTGCAACTGTATTATTTCTGATACTGCAGGGTAACTGTTTTGCCATCAGTGTACGGGATGTAGCCTATTCTCCGAAAAATTCCGGCAAAGTGGTATTCAGCCATGGAGATCATATAAACAAGAAGGGGATGAACAAAAATTGTCGTGCCTGTCATGATGCTATTTTTGATTTAAAAAAGAAGACACACTTCACCATGGCAGATATGGCAAAAGGGAAGTCGTGTGGAGCCTGTCATGCCGGAGAGAAGGCTTTTTCTCTCGCAGAGTGTGCTCGCTGCCATCAGAGCAGGGAGATTGTATTCAGAGTAAAAGCGACAGGACCTACCGGTTTCAGTCATAAATCGCATCTTGCGGCTTCGGCTGATTGCGGCGTATGCCACCCTGCCCTGTTTGCAACGAGATCTACCAAGCGATTCACCATGGCAGACATGGCAAAAGGGAAGTCGTGCGGGGCCTGTCATAACGGTAAGAAAGCATTCAGTGTTACGACATGCGTCACGTGCCACCCGGTCAAGGAAATTACGTTTCAGGTAAAAGAGACCGGTCCAACCCGCTTCAGCCATACGGAGCATCTTGCGGTGGCAGAATGCGGAGCGTGCCATCCGAAACTCTATTCGCCGGATCAGAAGAACAGGCGGGTCGGAATGGCTGCCATGGCAAAGGGTAAATCCTGCGGGGCATGCCACAACGCAAAACAGGCTTTTTCAGTAAAAGAATGTTCAAAATGTCACCCGGTACGTGAACTGCAGTTTGAAGAGAAGAGCACCGGCAATGTTCTGTTCAGTCACACATTTCATACCGGACTGTACAGCTGTACCGACTGCCATACCGCTCTGTATAAAACAGCCCGCAGTACGGCAAAAGTATCGATGACAGAAATGGAGCAGGGGAAATCCTGCGGCGGGTGTCATGATGGGAAAAGCGCATTCAGTGTAAAAGAAAAATGCGAAGTGTGTCATAAAATGTAGTAATTCGCCGCTAAGTCCCCTCTCTTTTAGGCCCCAGAGGGTCCTCATGGAGAGGGGCTGTTCAGGAGGAATAACATGTTTGCTACACTTGCGGGAAAAGCACTGGTGCCGGTCGGACTTGCCGTCACGGGATTTATGGTGGTCTGCTGCCTGATTTTGTATTCCGTAATCCGGGAAGACCTCCATCGTGCCGAAATTGTTCATGCCACCAATCTGGCTGACACTATCCTTAAGTCCACCCGCTATGCCATGCATAAATCCGATCGCGACACTCTTGCCACAATCATACAAAACGTCGGTGAACAACGCGGCGTTGATCACGTCAGAATATTCAACAAGAAAGGTGTCGTGACCTTTTCTGCCAAGTCAGGCGAACTGAACCGCCAGGTGGATAAGAATGCTGAAGGGTGCGTCGTCTGCCACAAAGCCGCAATTCCGGTCACAAACCTCGGGACCATGCAGCAGGCCCGCACATTCAGGAATTCAAATGGTGACGGCGTCATGGCAATTACCGCACCTATCTATAATGATCCGGCCTGCTCATCCGCTGCCTGCCATGTCCACCTTCCCGCCCAGAAGATACTGGGGACTCTGGACATCGGACTGTCTCGGGCGGAACATGACCGCTCGCTGGCAATGCTGCGCATTCAGATGGTGGTTTTTACCCTGATGAGCCTCCTCCTGACCATTGGCGGTGTTACTGCCTTATTACGGAGAAATGTGTTCATCCCGATTCGGCGTTTACGGAACTACGTTGATTCCTCTGCGTTGAAAAACGAAGTTCCGGAACCTCCGCCACACCTGCCGCATGACCTTGACATCATTGCCATCCGTTTCTATAAAGAGAGAATGGCCGCTACCGGCAAGGAAAAAACTGTTTCGAAGTAGATGCCGGCTCAGTCTACGGGGAGTACGTGGCGAACATGTCTGAACAATATCCGCCTGGGGCGTCTGAAACCAGTGATAGCGCAATTATGCTGCGCCGGGAACTGACAGAGGAAATTAACCGGCTTAACCGGTTTTCCACTCGCGGCGTACTGGCTCTTGCATTGTTTCTCGTTATCAGCATGTGTGCCTGGTGGAATTTCCCCTTCCTCCCTGCACCTGATACAGTGACCGCACTTTTGGGGAGACCTCCATCGGCGCGTATTATCGGCACAGTTCTTCTGTTATACACTTTTTCCGCGCTTATCCTGAGTCTCTCCCGAATGGCTATCGGTGTCGAACATCGGAGCAGTTTCGGCCATGTTGGCTATCTGGCCGTCTTTTTTCTGTTTTATTATTTCGGCAAATCTCTTGCGGATAATTACTGGGCGGTATTTGGTTCCGGGATTACGATTCTTTGTGTTGAAAGTTATCGGATTTGGTCATACTGTACCGAGAATGTGGCAAAAAAACGGGAAGCCCTGGAGTATGTGACCAGAGTCGGTAAACCTCCTCCCGAAGAGTAGCTCCAATTCCAAATCAAAGCGCTACCATCGTTGGCTCGTCTTCGGCACCGGGGCGTACTGATCAGTACACCTCGCCGCCTCAATCCTCGCCGCCTTGATGGCATCTTTGATTTGAAATTGGTATAAACAGGTCATTGGAGTCATCACACATGCGCAAATTAGAAGCGCCTTTCAGAACCGGATACGGGCGAACTATTTCAATTTTGTTGTGGTGTGCCGTTGCTATTGGCTGGCTTGTTTCGATATTTTCCGTCATTGAGGAAATGTGTCTGGCGACTGCCTGCAGGGACAGTGCCGCATTCACTGTCCTGGGGATTAATATGGGATGGTTTGGCATCAGCTATTTCACTCTTTTACTGATACTGCTTCGGCAGCGAAAGATGAATATCCGGTTGGATTGGCTGCCCGCCGCAATGGTTTTTGCCGGAGTCGGCGCCGAACTCCGTTTACTCTGGATTCAGAAATATGTTATCGGCAGGTGGTGCCCACTCTGCGTTTCAATATGCTGTGCACTGTTTTGTGCCGCCGTACTGCTGTTGCTCGAAAAGAAACAAGAGACTGATGCGGATGTAACCGGTAAAAAGAATCTGATGAGATGGGTAGTGTTACAGGCGGTAATGATTGCGTCAGGACTGCTGGTTGCCGTTCTCGGCGTGAAAGCACTTGAATAATACCAATTTCAAATCAAAGATGCCATCAAGGCGACGAAGACATACATTCTGTATGTTGAGGAGCTGAAGACGAGCCAACGAAGATAGGGCTTTGATCTGGAATTGGTATAAGCTGTTTTCAGGCATTCAGCATGCCGACTATCCAGACAAAGAAAGAAATAACGGCGGGGATTCCCCAACGGATTCCAGCGGACGAGACAAAAACATCCTTTACCGGAAACGCCTTTAGCATCAGCATTATAGAGGAAAATATCCAACCGGCTAATCCGGCGATTAGAATGACAGACCAGAGATCATGCCCCATAATTGATCCTATTTCCCTAACATACGTGAAAACAACGTGTTCAGGCGGAGCTTCCAAACCATCAGTACCGCTTCTCTGACAATTGAACCGGACATCTTTGAACTGCCGGCATGGCGATCGATAAAAATAATCGGGATCTCAGAAATGCGGAAACCTTTTTCCATGCAGCGGTAATTCATCTCAATCTGAAACGAGTAACCATCGGAAGTTACGCGTGACAGGTCAATAGCCTCAATAGTCGAACGCCGAAAACATTTAAAACCGCTAGTACAGTCCCGCACCTGCAAACCGGTAACCAACCGGGTATAAACGCTCGCATAATAACTTAAAATAAGACGCCGAATCGGCCAGTTGACGACACTGACTCCATTCAGATAGCGGGAACCGATAACCAGATCGTTTTCCAGAATTGCGGAGAGAAAAAGCGGCAGCGTCGCCGGATCATGAGAAAAATCGGCATCCATTTCCAGTAAATAGTCCGCACCCTTTGCAAGTGCCACTGTAAAGCCTTCGCGGTACGCAGAACCAAGACCAAGCTTTCCGGAACGATGCAGTACATGAACACGGTCATTTATAGCGACCAGATCATCAATAATTGCACCGGTGCCGTCGGGAGAATTATCATCGACGAAAAGAATCTGTATGCTTGTATGCTGGGCCAGGACAGCGTCTGCCAATAACCTGACATTCTCTTTTTCGTTATACGTCGGTATGACGACAAATGCCTTCAAAACATCTCCTGTTGCTGGTAAAAATTCGGGTAACAATACGAGATCTACGCAATAAAAGTCAAGGCTAACAGAAATATTCTCTCCCACTCGACTACAATGGTTCCGCCCGACGTTTTTTTGCCGTAATGAGCCGGACTTGCCGTTCCTGAAACCAATATGCATATGTCCAGTTCATCATGACAACAAGCCGGTTTCTAAACCCGATCAAATAGTACAGATGCAGCAGCAGCCAGGCCAGCCAGGCAATATAGCCGCGTAACGTAAAACCGGCAGCGGCTGCTACGGCAGAACTCCTGCCGATAGTAGCCATCGACCCTTTATCAACATAATGAAACGGGGGCAGCGTTTTCCCCTGTTCACGCGCAAGAATCATTCCGGCGGCATAATCACCCTGCTGGCTTGCTACCGGAGCCATCATCGGCAATGGCGCCCCGTTTGTAATGCAACACGCCATATCACCAATAACAAACACCTCCGGATACTCCTTGAGGCTAAGGTCAGGCTGCACCGCAATTCTGCCGACCGCGCCGCGTTCAACACCGTTCAGATGCCCGGCCAGATCGGCTGCGGCCACTCCGGCCGACCAGAGCAACGTATGAGAAGGGATCACGGCTCCACCATGCAGCTCTACTGATTCAGCATTTGCTCCGACGACACGATTCTCCAGAATGATTTCTACTCCCATGGAGCACAGTTTTTGCTGTGCGTACTGGCGCAGATTGACCGGCATGGCGGTCAGCAGCGAATCGGCAGCCTCAACAAGGACGATCCTGGTTTCGGCGACAGCGATGGTTGCATAATCCCGTGAAAGGACATATACAATCAACTCCCGCAATGCGCCGGCAAACTCAACCCCCGTTGGCCCACCTCCTACAATGACAAATGTCAGCAAAGCTGCTCTGCGCTGCGAGTCCGTCTCCCGGGAGGCATATTCGAACATCAGCAGGATATGGTTGCGTAAATCCTCCGCTTGGGCAAGCTGCTTGAGATCAAAAGCATGCGTTTCAACACTTTTTATGTTAAAAAAATTGGTGCGACTGCCTGCAGCAACGATCAGATAATCGTATGAAATTGAACCTGCGTCCGTCAAGACGGATTTTCCGGCAAGATCAACGCCGGTAATCTCGGCAAGCATAAATGATGCAGACGCCCATTGACGGGTCAATCCGCGCAGTGGGTAGGCAATCGCCTCCTGTTCAAGTCCGGCAGTTGCCACCTGGTACAGAAGAGGCTGAAAAAGATGATAATTATTACGGTCAACCATAATCAATTCAACATCGTTTCCGGCAAGAGCTTTCGCAGCCCGTAAGCCTCCGAAACCCATTCCGGCAATGACAACACGTTTTTTCTGCATCTCGGGCACCTTTTACAGCAGATTTTGATACCAGTATAACTACGTGACTGTTGCATTCCGGATACGCTTATCTTATAAACCGAATCGTAGCGGGAGGCAAACCATATGGACTCAGACCGGATAAAATGGAATACACGGTATGAATCAGAGGATTCTTTTCTTGGCGAACGACCTTCGCCATTCCTGGCGAGGGAGATTGAAAGGATCAAAGCTCTGGTCCCGGGGTTAGCTGCGCTTGACATCGCTTGCGGAGAGGGAAGAAACAGCCTGTTCCTGGCTCAGCACGGCTTCAGAGTCACCGGGCTGGATATTTCAGACAGAGGGCTTGAAAAGGGGGAAAAACGGGCTCTTGCACTGGGGTTGGACGTTGAATTCCGGAGGGTTGATCTTGATGACTGCATTATTCAAGGGACATTCGACCTGATCCTGAATTTCAATTTTCTTCTGCGAGAACTCATACCATCTGAGATTGCGGCCCTGAAGACGGGGGGATTATTACTGTTTGACACCATTATGGTCTCGGAGCAGCTTCTTCAGAGCCATAAACCATCCTATCTGTTGCAACCCGGAGAATTGCCCCGTCTGTTTGGTGCATTTCAAGGCGAGATCCTGTTTTCGGAGGAGAGCATGAGCGGGGAAATGCCTACAGCCAGAATACTGTTCAGAAAAAGCCCCGGGTTCTATGAACCGATTGGATTTCAATAAAAAAAGAGAGGATCACTGCAGAGTAAAGAAAAAGGTTGCCCCGACGCCAGGTTGCGCTTCAGCCCATATTTGCCCACCGTGACGAAGGATAATACGCTGGACGGTTGCAAGGCCGATTCCGGTACCGGCAAAATCGCTTGAAGCATGCAGTCGCGTGAAGACACGGAAAAGCTTACCTGCATCCTTCATATCAAAACCGTCGCCATTATCGCGCACATAATCCTAAAAAACGCAGTTGATTGAAGTTCACCCTGTTGCCGGCATCAAATTTATATCCGGTAGCGGCGGTGAAGCCGCCAACAATTTTCTGAAAGCCCTCTGGGCAATCAGTCTGACTCTTTCCG
>JAQTZV010000003.1 GCA_028687585.1 Desulfuromonadaceae bacterium
ATCAGACTTCATCCTCGCCATTAACAAGGACAAGGATGCTCCGATCGGTGAAGTAGCTGATGTGCTGGTGGTTGCCGATGTCATGCAGTTTGTGCCGGCCCTGACGGCAAAAGTGGCAAAGTAGCCTGATTTTTCTGCCTAAAAACATAGAAAACAACTTCTCACATACTGAATCAATGAAACCGGGCTCCCTTTTGTGGCGGTCCGGTTTCATTGTCCCTAAAACTTGTCCACCCTGCATGATTCTCGCAAAAAACTCTTCTGGCAACACAATCTCTTGAATTGCCGATGCGAAAAGTATTTTTAAGAACGCCTCATATAGTGCTTTTTTTTTGGCCATCGGTATGCTATTTAATCGAAACTAAATTTTAATACCTCTTGGGGAGGCGTCATGAGTAACGTAGGTAAAAATGAGCAATTGACGAAGTGGGTTGAAGAAGTCGCAGCACTGTGTGAGCCTGAAAAGATCCATTGGTGCAGCGGTTCTCAGGAAGAGTACGATGTACTCTGTAAACAGCTGGTTGCGAGCGGAACATTCAGGAAGCTGAATCAGGAAAAACGTCCGAACAGCTATCTGGCCTGTTCCGATCCGGGTGATGTTGCCCGAGTTGAAGATCGTACCTTCATCTGCAGTATCTCCAAGCAGGATGCCGGCCCGACCAATAACTGGATGGCTCCCAAAGAGATGAAGGAAACTCTGGGAAAGCTTTTCAAAGGTTGCATGAGGGGCCGCACCATGTACATTGTTCCGTTCAGCATGGGGCCGCTCGGCTCGCCTATCGCCAAAATCGGAGTTGAAATTACTGATTCCCCGTACGTAGCAGTCAATATGCGCATCATGACCCGCATGGGATCGGCAGTACTCGACGTTCTTGGTAATGGCGAGTTCGTCCCCTGCCTCCATTCGGTTGGCGCTCCGCTTGAGCCTGGCCAGAAAGATGTGCCATGGCCCTGCAACAAGGAAAAATATATCGTTCATTTCCCGGAAGAACGCTCGATCTGGTCATACGGCAGCGGGTACGGCGGCAACGCCCTGCTTGGCAAAAAATGCCTTGCACTCCGTATTGCCTCCAAGATCGCCAAGGATGAAGGGTGGCTGGCAGAGCATATGCTGATTCTGGGTATTGAATCACCGGAAGGTGAAAAAACCTATCTGGGGGCCGCATTCCCGAGCGCTTGCGGCAAAACCAATCTGGCGATGCTGGTGCCGCCCGAAAGCTTTAATAAAAGCGGCTGGAAAATTACGACTGTCGGAGATGACATAGCCTGGATCAAACCCAACGCCGATGGTCGTCTGTATGCTATTAACCCGGAATACGGTTTCTTCGGCGTTGCTCCGGGTACTTCTGTCAAGACGAACCCGAATGCCATGGCTTCTTGTGCAGCCAACTCAATTTTCACCAACGTAGCGTTGACACCTGATGGTGATGTCTGGTGGGAAGGGATGACCGATATCAAGCCGGCTCACTTGACCGATTGGCAGGGGAATCCCTGGACTCCTGAATGTGGCAGAAATGCCGCACACCCGAACTCCCGTTTCACGTCACCTGCCAGTCAGTGCCCCTCCATTGACCCGGATTGGGAAAATCCCAAAGGCGTACCGATGGCGGCATTCATCTTCGGCGGGCGTCGCAATAGCGTTATCCCGTTGGTTTATCAATCGTTTAACTGGAGCTTCGGAGTCTATCTGGCTGCAACAATGGGTTCTGAAACCACGGCTGCCGCAACTGGAGCGGTTGGAACTGTCCGTCGTGACCCGTTCGCCATGCTGCCATTCTGCGGCTATCATGTTGCCGATTATTTTGCCCACTGGCTGCAGGTAGGACGAACAACTCCCGTTCCGCCGCGCATCTTCAGCGTCAACTGGTTCCGCAAAGACGCCAACGGCAACTTCCTCTGGCCGGGATACGGCGAAAATATGCGCATCCTGAAATGGGTGGTGGAACGTTGTAACGGTAACGCCGCTGCAGTGGAAAGCCCGCTGGGCTGGATGCCCCGCTATGAAGATCTGGATTGGACCGGCCTTGACGATGTTACCCGTGAGCAATTTTATGAACTTATGTCGGTTGATCGCGATGTCTGGAAGGACGAAATCGTCTCCCACGAGGAGCTGTTCGTCAAAATGTACGATCGGCTGCCAAAAGAGTTCCTGCACATTCGCCAGCTGATCCTGTCCGGTTTGTGGCGTTCTCCGGAACATTGGGAACAGTTCCACTCTGTTGCAGAATAAGATTACTTCAAATACCAAACCCTGATAAACAGGATACGTGCGTTAACAAAGTAATTTATGCTATAAACGCGCAGAAAATAATTTCTAACTTACTAAAAAGGGCACTGCATCAGCGGTGCCCTTTTTCAATCATCCACTTCAATTTCTCTTACGCGTAGCTCTTCACCGGACACAATGGTCACCCTGCTGCTTCCGCACTGTTCACACGCGCCATAAAGCTCCGTTAACCGCGTTTCCTGGTGGCAATCAAGGCACAGTCCCATTCCGGGGATCCTGACGATGTTCAGCCGGGCACCTTCCAACAGTGTATTCCGGGAGCATGCCTCAAAACAGAATTCAATCGCTTCCGGTACGACACTGCCCAATTCTCCTATTTCGACATCGAGCGAGCTGACGCGCCTGCCTCCGGCATGATCGAGGCAGAGCTCTATTATCCCCTGGGCTATTGACATTTCATGCATGGCTTCTCCGATTGTGCATAAAAAAAGCCTACGAGGCTGTTACCCCGCAGGCTTTTTTGTGCACTCCCCTGAGGGAAAGCGAATTATTTCTTTGGAGCTTCTTCAGGTGCAGCAGCAGGTGCAGCGCCGGCAGCTGCAGACATCGGAGCCTGAACAGGCTTAGGTGCCTCAACAGCAGGAGCAGGAGCAGGAGCAGGAGCTTCTTCTTTTTTCTTGCAGCCAGCTGCAAAAACAGTTGCAAGTGCCAATACGAGTGTCAGGGAGATCAGTTTTTTCATGTGTGTTACCTCTTTCTTTTTGTGTATTTACCATTTGAACGCAGTGCGCATGGTTTCTAAATCGACCTGGGACTATACGCGTATTATTGAGAGAGTCAAGTTTTTTTTACATGACGCTTTTTAATTACCGACTTCCCTGCATATCGATCTCAGCCGCACATATAAGCTTTTCAAGATCAAGCTGAATAGCAGTGCTTTCAAAAAAATTAAGTGTGTGCGCAGAAAAGCAATTGTCAGGGGGGGCGCTGAAGGAGATCTCCTCTTCGGAAACGATTCGGATTATTGAATCAACAAGGAACGCAAGCGACGCAAGCTCCTGACGAAGCACCACCATTTTCCCCGGTTGGCGGCATTCGGCCAAGCCAAGAAATAACGACAGCCTCATTGCCGCGACAATGTCTCCGTGAAAACTCAAAACACCCGCGTAGTATGCCGGGGCAAGCGGTATCGGCCACATCTGCGGAGGGTCGGCGACCTCGGCGATCTGTGCCAGGTCTACCGCATAAAGCGAATCCTGCAGAGAAAAAATAAGAAATTTTCTGTTCTGGTCGTTCATGCTGGTTATGTCACCCGTGGTCGACCTGAAACCGCTCCACTACAGCCATGAGCTCTTCTGCCAGCTGGGCGAGCTCTTTGGTTGCAAGTGCCATGTCCTGCATGGCGGCAAGCTGTTCTTCAGTTGCAGCAGAAACCTGCTCTGTAGAAGCAGCGTTGTCATCGGCTAATCGAGCAATTTCATCAATTGCCGTCACCATTTTTTCCGAGCCGTCTTTCTGCATCATGGAAAGATCGGAAATGCTGGAGGCTTTTCGTTCAGTGTCCAGGACCGTTTTGAGTATTTCCTGGAAAGCACTGGCGGTTATATCAATATTTTTCTTACCCTCTTTGATACTGCGTGAGCTTTCAACAATTACTTCAAGAACCTTTCGGCTTTCATCACGAAGATTCTCAATCATATCGCTGATGTCCGAAGCCGATTGCGCAGAGCTATCAGCAAGTTTACGCACTTCTTCGGCCACCACCGCAAAACCCTTGCCGTATTCCCCTGCTCTCGTGGCCTCAATCGCGGCATTCAGTGCAAGCAGATTCGTCTGTCGGGCAATATTTCCTATGCAATCAGCAACTTTGCCAACCTTCTGGAGCTTGCTGTTAAACGCATTGAACTGATTACCAATCAGCTCCTGTGCAACAAAAAAATCTTTCATTCTTTCCAAAGAATCATTTGCCAATGCCCCCCCGTGCTGGGCTGTCATGCTGGTTTCCCGTGCAGCCTTGGCGGTCTCGTGGGCTCGAGTGGCAACCATTTCGATTGAAATAGCCATTTCACGAATTGTTTTTGAACCCTTTTCAACCAACTCTGCCTGGGCTTCCGCACCGCGTGAAATCTGCTCAATTGCCTGAGCGACTTCTTCAGTTGAAGCATTAATTTCAAGTGCCGTTGAATTAATCTCACGCGCGGAATCAGTCAGCTGACCGGAAGTCCTTTTTATATGGCGGATCAGGTCTCGCAGATTCTGAAGCATCAAATTGATCAAGGTTGCGAGTTCGTGGCTTTCATCCGGAACCCGTGATGGGCGTATGGCCACATCTCTGGTAAGATCGCCCCGGCTTATGGATTCAGCCGAATCGGTCAGAATTCCAAAATTTGCTGTGAAACCTTTTGAAAAAATCCATCCAAGAATCAATCCTATAGTCAGAGCAACGACATAACCAAGAATTATGCTGATCTCAGATGAATAACCGAGAAGTTCAACCAGGCGGGGACTGAACACTACCGCTGCAACAACAACAACAAAGCCGATGATGAATTTATAGCCTATAGGAATACGCATGCTCAACCCTCCATAAAACATTATAACCGACGATATACACGTTCTACAGGGCAGACGGCAGTAAAAAGCTGGCGTGTATCGCCTACCAGTGTTTCAGCTTTTCCGAGCACCAGTATACCACCAGTCGGCAGAATATGTGCGATGCCGCGCAATATTTTTTCCTGATCCTGCCGAGTGAAATAAATGAGTGTGTTTCGGCAGAGGACCAACTGACACGGATCAAGCGCCGCAACATTCATAATATTGTGCTGATTAAACGAAACCATGTCACGGATTTCGGCTGTTAACTTCAGGCATTTACCATTTGGTACAAAGTAGCGTTCCCTGCAGGAATCCGGAAGATCCTTCAGGCGGTCCTCGTTATATTCGGCACGGGCAGCAGCTTCCAAAATATCGTTATCAATATCGTATGCATATATCTCCACCGGCATATCCATGAGCTGTCGGGAATAAAATTGCCGCAGAATAATACCCAGGGAATAAGCCTCTTCCCCACCGGCACAACCGAGACTATAAAAGCGAAGATTATTCCGGGCAATATCCGTCTTTTGGAACAGATACGGGAGTATATCCGTATGCAGTTTTTCAAACATGGAAGGATTGCGGAAAAACTGGCTTACATGAATCGTAAGCGTCTTTTTCAGGTGATCGAGTTCCTGTTCACTTTGTCGCAGTAAGTTACAATACTCCGCAGCGTCACTGCAGCGGCATGAGCGCATCCGTATGGCAATGCGGCGTTTCATGCACTTGTCCTTGTACATTGACATACCGAAGTCCCGGCGCATTTTGAGAATCATGGCGATTTCTGCCAGTGTATCATCATTTATTTGCAGTGAATCAACCAAGGAATGTCCCGGCAATATGTGCGACATGGCAACCCCTTCAACATCTTTCCCGCGTACCTTTAGTAGCACGAAGCCGTCTGCGACGCAACCGCTAGAAAACAGGACAACAACCGACTCTTCATCGGTTTATTACCTGTTGAATAACTATTGCGGCATCTTAATATGCGGTGCTACAGTGCAAACTATGCATCAGGAACCACACATAAAATCTAATCCGGTCGATACGACCGGGAATACAGCAGATGGCGCTGTTAATACTGGAGAGGCTCTGCTGGAAGCCCTCACTGCTGACAAGGATCGCCTGTTTGCTGTTATCCAGTCGAACTCTGAAGAGGTACTGCTGGCTGCCCTGCATAATCCGAACCTTGACTCGAAGCAGCTGCTTACGTTATTTAAACGTCGAGGGGTCAGTGCTATTCTTGCCGCTATCTATTCAAACAAACGGCTTATGGAGTCATATCCTGTCAAGTTGGCTCTTGTTGCTCATCCGGATACTCCGCCACATATTGCACTAACAGTACTTCCGCTCCTCTACATCTTTGACCTGCTCAAACTTTGCCAAATACCCGGAGTCTCTGCAGATATACATCTCGCCGCAGAGCGTAAAATAGTTCAACAGCTGCCTACTCAGCCGCTTGGGAACAAACTGACAATGGCGCGCCGCGGAACTGCGGCAATTGTAGACGCGCTGCTGCGTGAAGGGGCACAGAATGTCGTAGAAATATGTCTTGATAATCCGCATTTGAAAGAGGGCTCATTGCACCAGTTTCTCGCCTCGTCACATGCGACCGCAGAAAATGTTTCACTGGTTGCACGAAACGGTCGCTGGAAAAACCGCCCAAATATTCGTCTGGCAATCCTCAAAAATCCCCGTACCCCATTAATCTGGTTTACCACGTTTCTGCCAGGACTCCCCGCCGCCACAAGACACGATTTGCTTGCATCACCTCGTCTGACGCCTGCTCAAAAAGAGCTTGTCAGGAAATCCGGTTTCCGGTCTCATTCGTGAAGCGATTTCTGATGTACATTTTCATTAGTACTTTTATCCGGATTTTATCGGCTGATGCCGCTGAATACGGAGTCGCCCTGGCAGCAACCCCGGTTTTGAATTCTCCCGATTTTGCTGCAGTCTTTGGAGGTATGCCTGGAGCGGTTTTGAAAACGGATCGCTGTGGGCAGGTTCGCGCACTTGAATACATCGCCTTGCCAGGAACCGTTTTTACGATTCTGAAAAAATTGCCGGCGGGATCAGTGACAATTTTTCAGGTTGAAACAGATGAATACACCGCTCCGGAGAATGTCCGGTTGTACGTTGACAGCCGGTTTCTCCTGGCTGAAAGCGCTGCTCCGCTGCCGCGCAGGCGTTCGCTGTATTCACAGGAAGAGATCGTCCTTAAGCTCAGGGCCTCTGCAGGCAGCCCGTATGTCTGGGGCGGCAACGTCCTGAACGGAATCCCTGAACATTCGGTCTCGTTCAATAAAGACACCATCCCTGATGGCAGTGAGAGACAGATACTGACCGGGCTGGATTGTTCAGGGCTTTTGTATCACGCCACTGGCGGATGGACTCCCCGCAACACCTTGCAGCTTACCGAGTTCGGCCAGAGCGTTGCAATTGCGGGAAAACAGGGGGCAGAAATAGCGGCTCAACTGCAACCGCTCGATTTGATTGTCTGGAGTGGCCACGTGATAATTGTTCTCGATAGGCAAACTGCCATAGAAAGCTGTCTTGCCTGCGACACACCGGGCAATGGCGGGGTGGTGCTGACACCGCTATCGCAGCGCCTTACCGAAATAATGCGAGCGCGACGACCGGCAAACGCCTGGTCGGGAGGTGCCAAGAACCGGAATATATTTGTCATCAGACGCTGGTACGCTCTGTAAGAAGCACCATCTGGAGATTAAATGCACCAGCCTGAAAAAAATATTGACTTACTGTGAATAGTTGGGTATAAAGCTGTTCCTTGCTCGCTTCATGGGCCTGATTCCTTCAATGGAACAGCGTGCAAGTTACAAACGTCCCCTTCGTCTAGCCTGGCCCAGGACACCGCCCTTTCACGGCGGCGACACCGGTTCAAATCCGGTAGGGGACGCCACTCTTGATTGAACCTGAGTACCTCATCACTGGTACTCAGGTTCAATTTTTTTTCAGCCAAAAACTTCACTGCCCCAACCAATGCCCCATACTTTCTCTTAAACCTTACTTCGTTTTCCGTCAGTACTATTTCACTTACCAGCAATTGCAAATAATCCTTGGCAAACTTTGAGGTCGGAACAGTCAGCTTCTTTCTTGCTTCCTCACAGAAGGTCTTGACCAAGGCCGTATCGATTGAATCCATCATCGCAACCTGAGACCCGGAGTCCTGTTCAATCTTGTGCTCAAGCTCCTGCCTCTTATCACGCAGAACGGTAATACGTTCTTTCAGCATATCGTCTATGGCAATATCGCCCTCTTCAATTCAATCGGCTTCGGACCTTGACCCGGCACCGGCGTCTTGGTTGACCCATCCGTTAACGGAATATCAGTAAGTTACAAATGCATAGACGGGTCATCATGGGCGCCGATGTGGGTCAAACGTCAAAGCCAGTTTACAGGATGGGCATCCACAGAGAGTTTTTTGAAACACTCCAACACCTTCAATCGGTCTTCCGGGTGGATTAGAGATTCTGCACCTTTGTGGAATGGCTTGATCTTTGCCCCCCCACGTTCCCAACCTCACGGCAGGATGCGACCGCCATCGGACGCCACGAACCGGTCGACCGTATCCAGCACAGGCGCCAAACCGCGCAACGGCCAGGACATCGAACCGATCAAGGTGGTATGACTGGTTTTGTTGAAATATACTTGCGTCACCGCCACACCGGCTGCACGCAATTTTTTGGTCAGTGCGCCGGTGTTGCCTGTTGGATCAACCCAAACATCCTTATTTGACGCAATCAATAACGCCGGTGGCGCGCTGGAGCAAACGTGATTGATCGGTTGAGATTCGGGCGGGGTAGCGGGATAAAAGAACACCGGACGTGTCTCCTTATTTTGGATCGGGATGAAATCATAGGGACCTGCCAAACCGATCCAGCCGCGTAGCGACGTTGGAGCCAGATCATATGCGGCCAGCCAGCGAGGATCGAGGGCGACCATCGCGGCGTTGTAGGCGCCGGCACTGTGTCCCATCAGATAGACACGCCGGGGATCACCGCCATAGCGCTGCACTTCTTGTAGAGTCCAAGCCACGGCATGCGCACTGTCTTCGAGGAAGCTGGGATAACGCACGTGCGGGAACAGGCGATAATCGGCCAGCACCGCAACCATGCCGCGCGAAGCGAGTGCTTCGCCGACAAATTGGTAATCGTTACGTTCACCGCTATTCCAGTTGCCACCGTATAAAAATACTACGACAGGTGCCGGTCCAATCGAATTGAGCGGCGTATAGACATCCAGTTTTTGGCGTGGATCGGTACCGTAGGCCAGATTCGCGACCTTCAGATAGGTACTGCTTGGCGTGATTGCATTGAGAACCTGCAGGGACGAGCAGCCTGCCACGGTGCCAAGCAGCAGGAAAGCGACGACCAGTATTATGCAAAAATTCATAAAAATGAACATAGTCAGGCTGCACTTTCCGTTGTTGAATTACGTCGTCGTGAGATCCTGTCCTGCCAATGTACAACTAACGTGCCAGAGAAGAACTGAAAAACTGCTGATGCAACAATCTTAGCTTGAAAAACTGCACCCAGACGACAAACAAAACCCGATATGGAATGAGGAGGCTTCCTAGAATCAGGTATGTTCCCCGCATTCATAGCCTTCATATATGACAGCTATGCTAAACGTGACGGATTTTGTTGATGGCTTCCTCTTTACCTCTCCGTGCTCCATCTATATTACCCTGTACAATCAACTCATTACACTCTCAGCAACCCATGAATTCCTTGGCGCGTAAATTGCTGAGCACCATTAACCGGGTTGTTGAAGAGCACCATTCTCATTGTACTGCTTACTTATCCGCAGGGTGCAAATTGAAAGTTACATAGTGCTGAACCGTAAAAAATACTCGATGTGCTCCTGTTTTTCCGGGGTTTTTCGCCAGGTATACAAGGAAGTGAGGACGACCTCACCACTCCATCTCCAGAAGGGGGGCGCCCCCAATTCTTCGAGGTCATTATGAATTGGGTAATTTTGGTTGTTGCTGGACTGTTTGAAATGGGATGGGCTATCGGGCTCAAGTACACAGATGGCTTTACGCGTATATGGCCTACTATTGGTACCGTGTGCGCGATGATAATCAGTCTTGCTTTGCTCGGTTTTGCACTGAAATCGCTTCCTGTCGGAACGGCCTATGCTGTTTGGGTTGGTATCGGCGCGATTGGTACGGCAATATTGGGTATTGCCTTATTTCATGAGCCGGTGACCATAGCTCGACTGTTAAGCCTGGCTCTTATCCTTGCTGGCATCATTGGCCTCAAGTTTTCTTCCCCTCATTAACTCCAATGACAGGAGAAACTTAGGAGATCCGCTTACCCATGAACAGATTACTAGCAGCGACAATTTTGCTTGTTATTTTATCTCCACACCCTGCCGCAGCTGCTGAAGTATCGTTTGAACTGGCACTGAAACAACTATACACGGCAAACGAATCCCTCCAGGCCGCCCGGATGGAAGAAAGTCAACGCGAATCGGAACGCTCGGCTGCCCGGGGGCTGTATTTCCCCCGGATCGACGCAAGCGCTAGATTCACCCGCATCGACGAGCCTATCACCATAACCATCCCCCAAATTGGCACCATCCCGGTGCAGGACGATCAATTCTGGCGTGCCAACGTCAGCTTCAAATGGCCGCTGTTCACCGGAGGCCGCATTCAGGCGGCCAATCGTGCCGCGGAGGCCTATCTGGAAGAGTCTCAGGAAAAGCGGCGCCGGACGGAATCCGGCCTGATCAGCGAACTGGCTCGCCGCTACTACGGTGTGCGTCTGGCACAGCAGGTGACCGAGGTGCGGCGCGAAGTTCTGAGCGGAATGGAGCATCATCTCAGTGACGCCCGGAAGATGGAAGAGCAGGGAGTTCTCGCCCGTTCGGAGAGGCTCCACGCCGAGGTAACCCAAGCCGAGGCTGACCGGGAATACAAACGGGCGGTACGCAATGCCGCGCTGTCTCAGACCGCACTGAACGACGTCCTCTCCAGCAGAGAGGATGTAACGCCAACATCTCCTCTTTTCCTGATCCGGGACATCGGCCCGATGGAGGCGTTCCGTGAACAAGGACTTACCGGCAACCCGGCACTGAAGCAATTGACTGCACAACGCGAGGTTGCCCATCAGGGGTATAAGAAGGAATTGGGCGCATTTGCTCCCGAGGTCTTCCTGTTCGGGGTTAACGAGATTTACCGGAAAGACCTGACCCTGCTCGATCCGCGCTGGGCTGTGGGGGTCGGAGTTACCTTAAACCTGTTCGAGGGTTTTGCCGGACAGCACCGCGTAGCGGCTGCACGAAAACAGGAAAAACGGCTTGAACATCTGCAACAGGCCGGGCGCCTGAGCGTCGCAACCCTGGTGGAATCACGCTACCAGGAGGTAATGAAAGCCCTGGAACAGTATGAAGCGCTCGAAACCTCAGGAAAATTCGCGGAAGAGTACCTGCGGATAAGAAAGAGTGCCTTTGCAGAAGGCTATGCAACTTCTCTGGATGTGGTGGATGCCGAACTCGCTCTCTCCAAGGTAAAAACGGAGCGACTGGTTGCCGTGTATGAATTTGATGTGGCCCTGGCCGAACTTCTGGAGGCAAGCGGCCACAGCGAACGGTTTGAGGAATATCGAACTAGAAGCGATGTGGAGGTGCAGCAGTGAAATCAGGAAAGAAAATCTATCTGTTACTTGCCGTGCTCGCCGGGGTGGCCATGTTTTCCCTGGCCGGCTGGTTTCTTTTGAAGCCGCCTCCCCTGATTATCCAGGGAGAAGTCGATACGACCCAGATTCAGGTGTCATCGAAGCTGTTCGGGCGTGTGGCAGATGTTCATGTAAAAAAAGGAGAATACGTCAAGAAGGGACAGCTGCTCATTACTCTCGATAGTCCTGAAATCCAGGCGAAAATGGCACAGGCCACAGCCGCGCAAAGGTTTGCCGGTGCCCAGCGCGACAAGGCCTTCAAGGGACCCCGCCAGGAAGAGCTTCGCGCATCGCGGAGTAACTGGCAAAAAGCCACGTCTGCGGCTGATCTGGCCCATAAGACTTTTCGCAGGATCGACCGGTTACAGGTTGACGGCGTCGTGCCCGCCCAGAAGCGTGACGAAGCAGAAGCACAGTGGCAGTCGGCATCGAAAACGGCTGAAGCTGCTAGGGCATCCTACGACATGGCCCTGGCCGGTGCCAGAACGGAAGACAGGTCTGCCGCCACAGCTCAGGCAAGCCAAGCGGCGGGAGCGGTAGCCGAGGTAAACGCCCACCTGCACGAGACGGCACTGTACGCCCCGATTGACGGGCAGATTGTGGATCTGCTCTGTGATCCGGGGGAACTGGTTAGCCCCGGTTTTCCAACTATCAGTATTGTGGATCTGCGCGACGCCTGGCTGACCTTCAACGTCAGGGAAGACCTGCTGGCGGATATCAGAATGGGCGATGTTATCACGGCCCGGATCCCTGCCCTTGGCAACCGCCTGATCAAGGCAAAGGTGAACTATATCTCGGCGCTGGGTGATTTTGCTACCTGGCGTGCCACCAAGACCACGGGTGATTTTGACCTGAAAACATTCGAGGTCCGACTTATCCCTGTCGAAGCGGTAGAAGGGCTGAGGCCCGGCATGAGCGCGATCGTCACCATGGGTGCTGCCCAGCCATGAAGCTGCCGGCAATCAAACGATGGACAACGGGTGAACACGCCGGCTTTACGGCGGTGGTTCACCGGGAACTGGTCAGAATTTTCTCCCGCCGCATCTACCTGCTGATGGTCCTGCTCCTGCCACTTGTCTCGTTCGCTGTTCTGGCAGCCATCTTCAGCACTGGTACGCTCCGCCATCTGCCAATTGCCGTGTACGATGCCGACAACACGGATTTTTCCCGCCGCCTGGTCCGCCTGCTGGATGCGGCTCCGACGCTCCACGTCGTGCAGCGGGTGACGAACCTGAGAGAAGGGAAAGCGCTGATCCTGTCGGGCGGGAGCTATGCTCTGGTGGTTATGCCCAAAGGGCTGGAGCGGGACCGCTTTCGTGGCCAGGGCGCTCAGGTGACGAGCTTCTACAACAATCAGTCGATGACGGCCGGAAGCATCGTCAACCGTGGCATCAGGGACACGCTGAAGGTTGTTTCAGCAGAGCTGGACCAACAATCGCGCCAGCAGCGGGGCGAAACGACTACGGCTGCAGCAGCCCATGCTGAGCCGATCATTGTGGAAAGCCGGGCGCTGTTCAACCCCTATCTGAATTATCTCTACTTCCTGGCTGGCGCTCTGATGCCGACCATGCTCCAGATATTCATCATCGTTGTCACGGTCTATGCGGTCGGTGTTGAGATGAAGGAGGGGAGCGCCCGGGAATGGCTCGACACGGCAGGCGGCTCGCCATGGCGGGCGGTGGCAGGCAAGCTGGCCCCCTATACGGCCGGTTTTCTCTGTGTGGGGCTGTTGATGAACAGCTATCTCTTTCTCTGGCTGAAACTGCCGCTGCGGGGGAGCGTCACCCTGATCGCCATGGCAACGGTTCTGCTGGTGTTGTCGTACCAGGCGGTGGCGCTGCTGATTGTGGCAGCCACTGCCAATCTGCGAATTTCACTGAGTACTGCGGCGATCTATGCCGCCCCGGCCTTTGCCTTTGCCGGGATAACCTTCCCCGTGATGGCCATGCCGCTGTCAGGAAAAATATGGGGAGGACTCCTGCCGCTCAGCTACTACCTGATTATCCTTCTGGACCAGGGGATGCGGGGGGCACCGGTGTCAGTGTCGCTTCCCGCTCTGGCGGCCATGTGCGGCTTTGCCATTTTCATCCCGATTCTGGCGGTGCCCCGTCTCAGAAGATTGATGGTGGACGAGCGGCAGTGGGGCAAGCGATGAGAGAATTTATTCGGGTCTGGCGAGAGGAATATCGCAACATCTTTAGCGATAAAGGTGTGCTGATGATTTTTTTCGGTGCGATCTTCTTCTACTCCATCTTCTATCCGCTCCCCTACGCCAACGAGGTTCTGAAAGATGCACCGTTGGCTGTGGTTGACCTGGATCACTCATCCCTGAGCCGACAGCTTGCCCGGATGGTCGATGCCCACGAAAGCACCAGGGTAGCTGCACAGGCGACCAGCCAACTGGAGGCTGAACAGCTGTTCTTTGCCCGGAAGGTGCACGGCATCCTGATCATCCCCCATGATTTCGAGCGCACTATCCTGCGCAAAGAACAGAGCAGCGTGGCGGTCTACAGCGATGCCAGCTATTTCCTGCTGTATCAGCAGGTCATGACCGGGGTCGCCGTGGCGACCGGCACACTCTCGGCCGGAATCGAGATCAAACGGATGCAGGCGGGAGGCTTCGCCGAAGCCCAGGCCAAACAGCTGCGGGACCCGTTGCAGCTCGTGGCCGTGGCGCTCTTCAACCCGTCCGGAGGTTATGCCAGCTATGTGGTGCCGGCGGTTCTGGTGATGATTCTGCAGCAGACACTCCTGATCGGGATCGGCATGCTGAGCGGCACTGCCCGGGAAGATCGTGAACAAACGGCAAACACTCATCCGGCTCAAGGGCACTTTTTCCAACAGGGAGAAGGATCCGTGTATGGTACTGTCATCGCCCATGTTCTCGGCAAATCGGCCGCTTATTTTTCCATCTATCTTTTCAACGCCGCCTATTACTTCGTTGTTCTTCCCCGGCTCTACAATTTTCCGCAACGTATTAATCCTCTGGATCTGGCTCTGCTGGTGCTTCCTTTCCTACTGGCAGTTATATTTCTTGGGCTGTCACTGGCGACACTGTTCCGCCACCGTGAGGCATCAATGCTGGCCCTGATGTTTACCTCCATGCCGGCCCTGTTCCTGGCCGGCTTTTCCTGGCCGAAGGAAGCCATCCCAGTCTGGCTGCGCGGGGTGTCATACCTTCTTCCCAGCACAACAGGCACTGACGGACTATTACGCATTAACCAGATGGGAGCTTCACTGCAAGATGTCCGTTTCGACGTGCTGGTCCTGTGGGGACTTGTCGCCCTGTATTTTTTTATGGCCTGTTTTTCTATAAAACGCTTTACTAAATAGTTATCCGTTATCGACATCGAAAATTCATTGAGATCTATGCAAAACCAGTAGGGTATTTACCACTCTGGCATGATGCTGCGACAGATTCGTACACCCGCGAGGGAAAGGCGCACACTGAATACCGAAATACCGACCGGAGTGTAATTTTAGCAACCGTCAACTTGCCGATTATATTGAAAACAGAATATGTATGAGTTGGTAAAATGGTACCATTTTAAAACCTAAAGATCGGCCAGAGCGAGGGGTGTGAACCACCCGCGAGAGTTAAAGTGACGGGGAGTACCTTTTGTTTTCTATCACGGAGGCACGAGGGGACACAAAAAAAGCCTCCCATTACTGAGAGGCTAATTTCAATTACCATATACCGGTATAGCTAAGCTCTTGTCTGGCGCATCGAATTGGTATCAACTATTTTTGTGCTATCGGAATGAATATAGGTAGCGTCAGCCAAGTATTATACAATTTAACACCACAGTTGCCACCATCAGAGTTTACTAAATCAAGTGAGAAAGCTTCTGCTATAAAATAAACTACAAGGATGCCAGCCGTTATAGGATCAACGAAAATGAAAAATGGTGCTATAGCCGCGCCTGTACTAAGGGAAATAGTTATATCATTGATATATTTATCTGATACGTCTATTTCCATGCCATACCAATGTGTCTTGTAAGCCGTGTGATTTTCTTTGCAAACATAACCAGCGGGTACAGCCACAGCTTTTCCAACCGTCTTCGCTGCAAGTAGAGTTTGATACTGCGGCGTAGTCCTGAAATTAGTAAAAGCAGGCATTTTTTCTACAAGACCCCACCACAAAACGCTTGGTAGTTCAGAATAATTTTTATTCAAAGACAGTTGTAAATTAAGCAAAACAACAGAAGCGTCATTGTTTTGTTGTGCGCTCATGTAAGCTCTAAGAAATTCATCTTGAGGGCTGCTCGCATATAGTGTGTCTATAGAATTTAATGTAACATTAGCGTCATCGATATAATTCGCACTGATCTCAATGAAGGCGCGCAAAAGGAGCGAACCTTGATTAGGATACAAGTTATAAGCATCAATGGTTTTTGCCCGCGCCAAGGCTAACTGCGTTATTCTGACTTCTTGGCTAACTGTCGGTTTGCTCAGTCCGGTTAGATGGGTATAAGCTTCATCCATTGCCTTTTGTGATTGCACTTCTGGTGTGTCTACAATAGCGGGTGTGTCAACAACAGGCGTGGTGTTATTATCACTTCCGCAACCGACCATCATCATCCCCACAACAATTAAAGCCAATATCTTCTTAGTGAAGCTAGCCATAATGCCTCCTTTAAATTAAGCTATTTTTGTTTTATCATCAAAAGTTAAATTATCAAGTTATTTAATATTATAACGTAGCAATGTAGTATTTTGTTGATTCGCTATGAGTAGGGGCCTTTTGTCTGAGTTGGGTGAAATATGGTCGGATAGAATTACGATGATCCGCCAAAAAGTGTCGGGGGGGTAGGGTGGAGGCTAGCAAAATAAAATCGACTGGGATTGGGAGAATACCGAGAGGGTATCAATGAATTAAAGTACAACTAAAGTACAACTATTCCATTTATACAAAAAAGGCACCTACAATTTATCGTTGTAAGTGCCTGTTTTTATGTAGCGTTTGTCGGAATCGAACCGACGACCTCATCATTACGAGTTATGGGTTCTAATTCATAAATATCGGTTATTATTATACTAATCATTTATTTCGCTTAGACTAATTAGACTTGACAGCTTTTGCCCTTCGCTTTTTAAAAACATTGCCGCCATGTGAGTATATTTGTCTGTCGTCTGAATAGACTTATGCCGCAACATGTGCTGAATGGATTTCTGCTGAAGATTAGCAAGCATCATTGCTGTTCCACTTGTATGCCTTAATAGATGGTGGTCGAACCAGATAGTGAAAAAGGGGTTTCATAGATTATGTGCCTCCTTTGGATGCCCACTTTCTACAGCCAATGTCATTCTTTCTGACCTGTGGGATTCACTGTGAATTTGTAGCATTACCTGAATCTCCTTGCGGTCCAACTTACCCCTGGCCGGTAATTTACAGTCTGTCGATACACCTCATCAATCACCCATAACACTAGACAATATCTTCATTCCTAAATCGCTTAAAAAGTAATGCGCCAAGAATAAAACAATAAACAAGGACATTAATGAGTGGATAAATCGGGCCGAATCCATGGTTTGATTCGCTCTCAAACAACGAAGATGCCAACTGCTGAACGCCTAAGAGCTTCGGCCACAAAGCATACATAACTTTCCACCATGTCACGTCTAACTGCGTATGACCGCTCGATTGCTGCACTATCGCTTGCGCTATCTGGCTGTGGCCGGCAGCAGCTATACCGTCGCCCACAAAGCCAACGATACCGACGCCAAGAACACAAAGAAAAGCGACAATGTCGGGCATCAGGAGAGACAAAAGAAGTACGGCAACTACCACAAAGAGCAGGTTGATAGAACAGAGCAGTGAGGCAATCAGGTATTCCGGCATGAAAACCTTCAGATTGATGGATGTGATCAAGAACACGATGCTATGCAAGGTGAACATGAAAAGTGTCGATAAGAGCCATAATCCAATGATCTTTCCCATAACATACTGCCACCGGGCTATCGGTTTGGACAAAATACACGCTTGCATCCCTTCGGTTCGGTCGCGCCTGAATATTCGCATCGAAAGCAAAGCCGTTATGACCATTACGCCAGCGCCAATAACGTGGAAGGTCGCTTTCGATAACGTCCTGACAATGGTTGCGGCGTCAAGCGCTTGCCCGTTCACCATGTAATTGCCTTGAAAACAGCCACGAATAAGGAATACGCAGAGTGCGCAGATAACAAACATGATGACAAAACTTCTCTGCTGCAGTTCGTCAATAAGCGTAAATTTTGTAATCCTTGTAATGGGGGGAAGTGATTTTGAAGTTTCCATGTTAACCTTTCACGACTCTTACAAACACATCTTCCAGCGTTTCACCGTCTTTGACAATGGCGGAAATGGTGTCTTTTACCAAAAGTTTGCCACGGTTGATTATAGCTGCGGAATCGCAGATTTTTTCAACTTCTGACAATAGGTGTGAATTCAGAAAAATAGTCATGCCTTGGTCTTTAAGCGACTCCAGGAGTTGGCGTATTTCCCTGATGCCGATAGGATCTAAGCCGGAAGTGGGTTCGTCTAAAATTAACAGTTTCGGATTTCCCATGAGTGCAGCACCTAATCCGAACCGTTGCACCATGCCCTTTGAATATGTGCCGATCTTTGTATTCTCCCTGCCTTGCATTCCAATCAGTTCGACAATATGCCTGCATTGAACTGTCGCTTCGGACCGGTTCATATCCAATAACTCTGCACAGCGTAGAAGGTATTGCCACCCTGTGAGAGATGGTGGAATATGGTTATTTTCGGCAAGATAACCGACTGATTGTCGGCATTCTGCCAGGGTACCTGGAATTCCGCATAAGGATAAGCTTCCCGACGTCGGTCGTGTAAAGTCGAGCAGCATCTTCACGATTGTCGTCTTCCCGGCACCATTGGGTCCAAGCAGAGCAAAACATTCACCCGCCTTGACAGAGAAGGAGACATCATCAACAGCTGTAAGCGATTCGTATCGTTTAGTAATGTTTTTCAATTCAATCATATAATGGGCTCTTATCAGATTTCCGGAGAGACATACTACCAACTCCTGTGTGTTGGGATGATCCTGTAGTCAAGGTAATTACGATGATTCAAAAAAACAATATGATGCTGTTACCCTTAGACATGAACTGCCTTAAGCTTTCTGGACACCTCCCGGTCGATGAAAAACATCATGACAAGTGTAATGAGCATTGTACACGCCGTGACATAGCCAACAGTATCAAAGTGCTGCAGCGGAGCATTTTTAGCTGGCTGGTAAACGATAAGCCCCGCCACAAATGCGGCAATGCCTCCTGAAACCTGCTGAATGGAAGAATTTATCCCCATATATGCTCCCCGGTCTTTCATATCAGGCACGCCTGAGATGAGTGCCGAAGATGAAATCATTCGTGATGAAATCCCCGTGTACAGGATGATATTGATCAAGATGACAATCCAGATTGAGGTAGGGCCAAGTTGGGTGTAGATCATCACCATAATAATGGAAAGAATGCTTCCGAAGATAAACAATCTGTATTTACCGTACTTGTCAGCCTGTTTCCCAAGATACGGGCCGACAAATATGGAAACGATTCCAGTTATGAAGAAAATCTCTGAGAGATGGGTTTCCGGGACAAGAACGTTGTTCACCAGAAATGCGGTGCTGAACGGCATGATCATGAAACCGCCCGTTGCAAGCAGTATCGTCGCTGCGAAGCCTCTGATGTAGAACGGATTCGATGCGGTGTGCCAAAGGTGAATAAATGCATTTTTATCATGACTACCCTGGAGATGCCCAATAACTGGTTTTAGTTTGATAGCCATGACCACCCCGATAATTATGGCAATTGCCGCGATCATCAGGAATGGAGCGTGCCAGTCAAAATGTATCGCGAGATAAAGACCAACCGGAATGCCAAGAACCTGACTGGCGGCAAAAGCCATTTGTACGACCCCCATCACCCTGCCGCGTACTTGCATCGAGAACATATCGGTTATTATGGCAAATGAAATTGCGCCGATAACGCCGCCAAATATCCCGGTGACGACTCTGGCACAGAGCAGAGGCAGATAACTGTCGGCAATAGCGCAGAAAAAAGTGCCGCAGACAAAACCGGAGTAAAAAAACAGCAGCATTTTTTTTCTGTCAAACCTGTCGGCAAATCCTGCTGCACATAGCCCTGATGCCCCGGCACTGAAGGCGTATGCGGAAACAACCAGGCCGAATTGTGACGTCGAAATACCTAACCCTGGCATGAGGATAGCTCCAAGGGGCGACAGAACCATGAAGTCGAGAACAACCGTAAATTGCAAAAGTGCGAGAATGGCGATGACAAACTTATCGTAGGGGGTAAAGATATGTTTAGTTGATTCCAAAAAAGTGACCTTTTCTAACGAAATAGAGCACGACGAATAACTTCGTTGTCTCCAAACCTGCGTCAAGCATCAGTTTCACTCAGGTGTTTTTCATAGAGTGCATAGTTTGATTTCAAAATCTCAGGGATAGACAATTCATATGGGCAGCGCTCCAGACAGGCACCACAAGCAGTGCAGAGCAGGACGCTTTCCATAGGCATTTTGCAAAATTCCACCGCAACTGTTGGAGACATTCTTGATGCGACAACAGGATACCCCATGGCTGGTGTTATCAACACTCCTTGCGGGCAAGGCTGACAATATTCGCAACGACGGCAGAACCGTTTGCCAAGCTCTTTGCGATAGTTGTTCATGATGTTACGGTCATGTTCGGTAATCACATTTGGCTGAGCATAATAAGAAAGCACCTCATCTATCTGCTCACACGATTCAAATCCGGGAATCGGAATGACACCGGCATGATCGCGCAGATATTTGAAGGCGACTTCGGCGTTGTCAATTACTCCGCCGCCAAACGGCTTCATGCAGATAAAAGCCATCTCTTTCTTCCGGGCAGCAGTGATGAGTTCATCCTTTGCCCCCTCCTCAATCAAGTTGAACGGAAACTGAATCGTATCAAATAATCCACTTTGTACCAGTTTGACAGCCATCGGCAGACTGTGCGATGTCACCCCGATATGTCTGACCTTCCCGGCGGTTTTTGCCTTCATGACCGCTTCCAGAGCACCTGATGGTCCAGTCGCTTCCAGCCAATCCTTTTCCTGGGCAATCTGGTGCAGTTGATACAGGTCGATATAATCCGTCTGCAACATCCGCAAACTGTTTTCCAGGTGAGCGGCAATGCCTTCGGCGCTTCGTATCAGACTCTTCGTGGCAATAACCACCTTGTCACGCATGCCGGCAAAGGCCATCCCGATCTTTTCCTCGCTGTCGCGATACGCGTTTGCCGTGTCAAAATAGGTAATACCCTTCTCGAACGCATGCCGAAGCACTTTGACCGTATCCTCTTTAGGCAGACGGATAATCGGAATACAGCCGAAACCGCATTCTGAGACCATCAATTCAGTTTTTCCAAGTTTTACATACTTCATGCCGTCACCTCATGCGGACAATTCTTCTCAGTCCTTTGTCATTAACCTGGCGCCGAGATCAAAAGCTTTTCGGCAATCATCCGGAAATACCGCCCGATGCCGTTCGCGTCGCTGTTCGGGATCGAAATAGTTGAAAAAAACTTTGTCATAATCCTCATACTGAAGCGTTTCAAAGCAGCGGAGCGTTTCCGACTTCCCGAACATGCGGGTCAGATAATTCTCGTTCATGCCGAAATGGACGGGATAGTTATACTCTTTCATGACCTCTTCAGATACATTCATCGTATATGTGCATAACCATTGACACATTCCGTCATCATATTTTATTGCTTTTTTCTCTCTCCGGCTATAATTCCAGTACCATTTGGCAAATCAATTGCTAATTTTCTGATATTATCGAGGTCTGCATCAAGCATCATGTCGGTAATCTCTTTTTGGGAGTAGGCCTGGCCTGATGGGGTGCCAATAAGCATATTCAATGAAAAAAGTGCCGGATGAAGTGGCGTTACTTTATTGTCATCAAGGATAAATTCCTGAATCAACAATAAGCCACCCGGTTTCAAAGCATTTACGGCTTTTTTTATGATTGCAAAGCATGATTCAAGGCTTTCGCTATGCAGTAGTTGAGAAATCCATACTACGTCGTAGTTAGTGCCCAGTTCGTCGGTGGTTAAGTCGCCTCCTTTAAACATAATGCGCTCGGAAAGGCCAAATTTATTTACAGTTTGCTCCGCAAAAGGTCGGGTAGTTGGGAGATCAAATATGGTGGCTTTCAACGCAGGGTTCTGAATACAAAAATGTATAGCGTAGGTCCCCGGCCCGCCAGCCAGGTCAAGCAAGTTGCAGGAGCTACTCAGATCAATCTGTGCAGCAATACGAGGAGCAGAAAGCGAGGCAATGTTGAACATGCCCATCAAAAAACTTTCCCGTTCAATGTCGTCAGCCTCATGTGATGAATGTTTCCGAACCGAAGCACCGGTTGTCACTGCTTCGTCCAAGCGGCTCCACCCTTCGACCAGGTGGTGATGGTGCATAATGATATGCCCCATGTACGTGTCAGAGTTTTTTGAAAGATACGTCATACTGAGAGGTGCTGATTTGAACGAGTCACCTTCTTTTTCAAGGAGCTCCATAGCGGTAAGTGCATTCAGTAGCATACTTAATCCACGTTCATCGGCCGAAATGGTTTGTGCCAGTTCGCTTGCCGTCTGTGGAACCTCAGCCAATTGAGTAAAGATATTCAGTTTGACTCCAGCGTGCAACGTGCAGGAACTCCAGTAGCTTCCAGATAATTGAAGTATATCAGGTACATTCATGTATTTCTCCTTTTCTTGCCCCAGGGATTCTCTTGTCAGTGACAGTGATTAAGCCAAGGGGTTCGTTTGATGACGTTTTTCAGTGTAAAGTTAGAGACATTTCATCGCAAAAGTTAGAATCGAATTGATGCAAGTTCCAGAGTAAGGGCTGACATCGTTTAGTCCAGCAGGTCTTCCCTCAAATCGGTCAGAAAAATTCATGTATTTCAATCTGTCCGGCCAAGTCCAAAAGGCTCTTCACCGTTAAGGTGGGTTTAATTCCCCACGGGTCGAACAATGCTTCAGGCGAGCGCTTGATCCAAACAGCCTTCATACCTGCAGATAGTGCTCCTATCACGTCGAACGGATTGCTTGAGATAAGCCAGGCATTTGCACCTGTGGCCCCGGCTTTTCTTAGGAAATGACAATAGACTCCTGGGTTCGGCTTGAAGGATTTGATCTCATCTACGCTCACTACTCCAAGAAAGTAGTCCCTGATTCCCGCATGCTTCAGTAGAGTCTCTACTGCATCGGCACTGCCGTTTGAAAAGGCGAATATTTTGAATCCGTATTCCACTGCCCGTTCCAGTCCTTCTTTCACATCATCGAAAGCGGGCAGCACTTTATAAACGTTCAATAGGTCCTGTTTGTCTTTTTCACTCAGAAACACCTTGAAGAATGTTGAAGTATAATCAAGTGCATCGCTGGTACATCTGGCAAAATTCTCATAATTTTGCATCAGCCCCCGTCGGAATGAATATTCAAGCTGTTTCTCGCGCCAGATACGAGAGAAGTCGGGAGCCTTGACTCCCACATGCTTTTCCAGGGCAACCACGACGCCATGGGTGTCAATAAGAGTTCCGTAAACATCAAACGCCAGTGTGATAGGCTTACCAAGTGATTCTTCATGCATATATGTTCCTGTTCCAGCCTCAGTCCAGACTTATTGAGATTGGTTTTAAATTTTAGAAAGTGTTTTCAATCAGTACTTCATTCAAAAGAATCTTGCCGACTCGTGGAAATGATTCCTGGGTACGTTTGCCAATAGTAATCATCATGCTGACGACGTGTCCTTCGGGAAGTTTGATTAGTTTCCCAACCGCTTCAAAATCAAACCCATCCATAGGACAAGAATGCCATCCCTGCTCCTGGGCTAGGAGCATGATTGACATGGCAATTATGCCGCAAGAGCGCATGGCTTCATCTCGTTGTACTTGCGGTTTGTCACGATAGTAGACATCAATTGCGGGTATCAGCATCTCCTGGTACATCTGCGGTGCTCCCGCCCAGTAACGAGCCGGCTCTTTTGCCCAGGTATTCAAGTCAGCACAAATGACAAACAGAAGGGATGCATCAGTCACCTTGTCCTGGTTCCAGGCGACTTCACGAATTTTCTGCCGTAACGCAGGGTCTTTGACATTCACAATACGCCAGTTCTGAATATTGAAAGCCGTTGGCGACAGCATAGCCTTTTCCAGCAGGTCAGTCATCTGCTGTTCGCTGATTGCAAATGCCGGGTCAAACATTTTCTCAGCTCGTCTTTCCAGTATTGCTGTTGAAACATTCATGGTTATCTCCTTTAGCTTTGGTGAAAGAAATCCTGAGTACTGTCCTTGTGTCACCAGGACTTTTAATCATGCTCCCTGAGTTGAGATTGCGAATGTCCTGCTTGTGACATTATTTTCGTGGTATCTAGATTTAGTTATGCACGAACGGTTTGGTTATTCATAATAAGGTAGCTCCTATGGGATGGTCAAAGCAAAAACCTACTATGAGGGGATTTCACTGGTACGCAGCCGGAAAAAACAAAGTAGACGGGATCAACATACAAAAAGATCTCAAAATAGTTTATGTACACGTTGATCATAATGGCAACATTGTGGGACGAGTAACTGCCAGATATTTCTAGCTAAAAGGCTGTGACGTATCCAACGTATTACGCAGCACCGCGCAGAAAGTAGCAACTTCTTCACTGTCTATTGAATCAACAACTACCTGAGCCGGCATAGAAACGTTTTCACCTAGCATCCCTGTGGCGCTTTTGCTATAGTCATTGCCTAAAAACGATTACGAATCTAAGGGAAAAAACATGAAACCAGGGTTTTCGGATGTGTTGATTGGTCTTCAATACGGCGATGAAGGGAAGGCGAGGATCATTGACGTAATTGCTGATGAGTATGACATTATCGCGCGGTTTAACGGCGGCTCAAATGCCGGACATACCATCGAAGCCGGCGACATACGAATCTCGCTCCATCAAGTGCCGTCCGGCATCTTCTACAAAGACAAGATCCTCTATGTCGGGTCCGGGTGTGTTGTTAATCCGGTGAAGCTGATTGACGAAATCGACGAGATCCATGCAGCTGGCGCGTCGCTAGGAGGCAGGTTCCACATATCGAGCCTCGCGACGCTCGTCCAACCTCACCACATCCTCGTTGACCAACTGATCGGCGGCGACATCGGGACGACCGGCCAAGGCATCGGACCCGCATACTCTGACCGTGCTCTACGCATGAAGGATGGACGACTTCTGAACATCCGCACTGGTGACCTCCTGTCGGACTTCGACGGCACACTGCGTCAGATCCAGGACAACCTGGAGGCAACCCTGGTAGCCAACAACCTCGAGATCGACAATCTCCGCATAAGCCAGACAATGGAGGGATTTGCGAACGCCTCTCGTGAAATAGTCACGTACATCCAGGAAGACACACTTTTCCTGTCAAAGTTGGTGCGCCAAGGTAAGAACGTGCTGTTTGAGGGCGCTCAGTCGTTCATGCTGGACGTAGTGAAAGGGTCAGTGCCGTACGTTACCTCCAGCTCGACCCAGGCGGCGGCTGCATACTCCGGCGGGGACCTGCCCCCGACTTTCCATCGCAAGACTATCGGAGTTGCCAAGGCAATCATGTCGCGAGTCGGCAGCGGCCCGTTCTCCTCCGAGTTCGGAGGGCCGCGGTCTGAGGCCTATTGCAAAGAAAAGAGCAGTGCGAAATCCTTCAAGGACATCGAACGTCAGCAGTCTGCCGGTGACTTGCTGCTCTCGGATGACCCCTTTGAAGTCGGCGTCGCACTTCGCATCCTCGGCAACGAATACGGCGCGACCACGGGCCGCCCGAGGCGCCTCGGATGCCTTGACCTGGTTCAGCTCGCATACGCTGTAAAAGCCAACGGCGTAGACGAAATCTTTCTCACGAAGTGCGACTTGCTGCGAGATTACTCGAGAACTAAAAACGGCACAATGCCGATTGTGACAGGGTACCTGTCGAAGGGCACATCTATCGACTATGTGCCTGCGTCTGTCAACAGCTGCCGTGAGCTGGAGACTGCCGTTGAGAACATTCCGTGCTTCACAGTCGACATCTCGACAGCAAAATCAGCAGCTGATCTGCCGAAAGAACTGCTGACTCTTCTCGAGCGCATCAACGATACTTCGTGTCAGGTGAGAGGCGTCGGGGTCGGGCCGGAGCGAAACCAGTTTGTGCTGCTGAAGCCATAGCGGCAGCGCGCGGCTAGGGAGAGACCTCTGATTTACCGCCGTTTCCGAAGGGATAGAGAGATCTTTTTTGAAGTAAACTATAAAATGGCCGTCATGACAATTTGAAATCCTCGATGAGGTCATCAATAATTAACCGATCAGCTAATTGAAATAGTTCGAAGTGCGTCTACCAGGGGGCGCTAAAATCAGAAAAACCCGCTAGAAATAGCGGGTTTTTCTGATTTTAGCGCCCAAGGATGTCCAATAGAATTTCACAAAATCTCACTTCTTTAAGTATGTCTATAGAGTATAAAATTTTATACTCATTTTGACCTTATCCATAGTAGTTATACCTGATGACAATCAAGGACAATCGATCCACTACCAATCGGGGAATTTTTGCAACTATATCTGCGAAAAGCCCTATGGATTTATTTTTTAACTTAATCCAGAATGAATCTGTTTCGTGTAAGCCTCTTAATATTGCGAGCCTATGACAGAAGTAGAAGTGCTGTTGATGGCAGCTTAACGACAAATTCGCCAGAATCAACCACAAATTGCCCTGCTCCAGCAGGGGAGAGGAGAGTATTATGATGAGTGAGCAAAGAAATGTACGTACTGATCAGCTGTTGACTCCTAACAAAGTGCATGTTGAGCCCGACACACAACCTTGCAATAAATCATGCCGAACGATTGCTCTCATCGATGGTTTTTATCTGTGCAAACTCAGCAAATCTGAATGTGAACACGCCTTCCCTTACGGGTCAAGCTACTTGTGCCGATCTTCGGACCGCCATAAATACTCGCGTCGAGCTTGACATCCTGTTTCTCATTGACATATCGGTTGATCCGCTTTCCGTTACGCGGGCGGCAAGGTTTCCCGGTAGAACAACCGTGATCTCCATGCATACTTGCGCGATGGTTTCTTGTTGCAATCCAGACAATCAGCGGTATAGTTGCAGCATTAACTATCTGTTTCACAAATGATTTCAAGCACCCATGACGCTGGATATGCGGAGTGACTTGTACGAATGAATTTAATGAAAACATACTTCGGGATCGTGTTTTTCCTTGCTGCACTGCTGCTGACGGCATGCAGCAAAACCGCACAATTGCCGCTATTGGCTGCTGATGCTTCTATTCTGGCCTTTGGTGACAGCCTCACTGCAGGAACCGGCGCCGGGGAAACAGAAAGTTATCCCGCCGTGCTCGCTAACCTGATCAGCAGGAAGGTGATAAATGCCGGAATTCCCGGTGAGGTTTCGGCTTCCGGGGTACTGCGGTTACCAGAACTGCTGGACCAAGAACGTCCCGCCTTGCTGATACTCTGCCATGGTGGCAATGATTTGCTTAGGCACACAAACCACCAGCTGATTGCAGACAACCTGCGGGCTATGATTCGTATGGCCAGAGAGCGTAACATATCGGTTATGCTGGTATCAGTACCGTCACTTGGCTTATCACTGAAACCTCCTCCTCTGTATGGAGAGCTGGCGAACGAATTCAAGATTCCTGTCGAAAGGAAGGCGTTACCGCACATTCTGGGAAAGAACTCACTCAAGTCGGATTATATCCATCCCAATGCTGCCGGTTATCGGATGCTTGCAGAGGCTCTGGCAAATCAAATAAAAAAGAGCGGCGCACTTTCCCCGTAACGCCGTTAACGCTTTCTATTATAAAGTCAATGGGATACATTTGTACAAAAGGAGCATTATTATGAATGAGAGTAATACCAGTTACACCCGAACTGCAGGCCACGTAATTGCGAGACAGAATGCCCTCGTCCGGCAGGTGTACGCCTGGATGGGAGCAGGACTGACCATCACGGCAGTCATGACGCTGTTCACGCTCTCCTCCCCTGCCATACTTAATGCCATATTGGGGAATAGGCTTGTGTTCTATGGTCTGATGATCGGCGAACTGGCACTGGTTTTCACCCTTTCCGGCGCTATCAACAGACTCAGCGAGGCAACGGCAACACTCATTTTTATTGCCTACTCCGCCCTTAACGGCGTTACCCTTTCTGTAGTGGCACTGGTCTATACTGCCAACTCAATCGCCTCCACCTTCGTTATCACGGCGGGGATGTTTGGCGCCATGAGTGTCTATGGATACATGACCAAACGTGACCTGACCTCATGGGGCAGTTTTCTCTTTATGGGATTGATCGGTGTGGTGATCGCCTCAATCGTCAATATTTTTGTCGCAAGCAGCGCGGTCTCCTGGGTAATATCAGGCATCGGGGTAATTGTGTTCACCGGTCTTACCGCATATGACACCTGGAAGATAAAGGAACTGGCAGCCCAGGGCATAGGCGGAAGGAAACCCGCTATCCTTGGCGCGCTAACGCTTTACCTCGACTTCATCAATCTCTTTCTCATGTTGCTGCGGTTCACCGGCAACAGAAGATGACGCAACGGGCAACCCTTTGTCCGCGTTGGAAACTCCGAAGCGGTCCGTTCGTTAAATTATCTGTTAAGAAATTATCTTGCATAACATATTAAAAAGGAAGAGAATGAAGACGTTGGTAAGTATCGTTACAGATCAAAGGAGGTAAAATCCAAATGGCTATGGCGGCTCTATCACCCAACAGTGTTTTGGCTTCTCCGATTCAGGTGAACCCGCAAGTAAGGAGCGATATTCAGGGTTCAGCACCTCAGACTGCACAGGATGCGCAGAAAACCGCAAAGGTTGCACAGACCGATACTATAACTATTTCTGCTCAAGCTTTGAAGATGGCAGATGATAAAAACGCTGCAGCAAAGAAAGCCACTGCCGCAGCCGATGAGCAGGGGTCTTCGGGGTTAGCAACCGGCAAAGCGGATTCAGGGCAGAGTGCGAATATAGCCCAGAAGAGCGCGGTAAAAGCGTATGAGGCGGTGAGCGCGAACAGGTAGAATGAAACCGGCGCGCGGGATTAAAAAAGAGGAAACCAGAATCTGGTTTCCTCTTTTTTGATTTGGTACGTTCCGCAGGAGAACAACTACGCTTTCATATCAACTGACGGCCCTGCCTTCAATGCCGCTTCTTTCATATAGAGCATTATTTCCGAAGGTATCTGGTAAATAAGCCTATCTGAAGCATCCATATATCTGACGCTGAGCTCACCTTTCTGATCATAAACAAACTGGACTTTCGAGGGCGCCTGTTCGTTGCTTTTACCATTTGCACGTATATTTGCTTCTTCTTTTTTGACCTTTTCTTTCTTTACGACTTCAAGTGACAGCTCTTCTTTTATTACTCCGGCAACCGCCTGCCTTGACTGAGAGGAAATACTAACCGTATCGGCGGAAAAGAGAGAACTGTTATTTGCCGGATTTTCAGGAACACTCTGAGGAACAGTCGCAATAGCCGTCTGAGGAGGCGGACTTGATTTCGCATCTGAAAAAAGCGGGAGCGACTGAGTTAAACCTGTAACCGTAGTTGATGTCACGACACAGCGCTCCTTTCAAAAGAGTAGTACACTACGTGTACATGATAACTCTCTTAAAAATTTATTACAAACATATTTTGTTGTATCGGACACACGACTTCATTGCGATAATACCCGCTGCTATTGTACTGTACGTGCCTGATTCATATCCCGACTGGATGGAGTAGCAATGAAACTGACTGACGAACAAACCATGAAATTGATCACGTATATCATCGAAACGACCAGTCTCAAACCGTTTCAAGTGAAACAGACTATTGAGCTGTTGCAGGAGGGAGCTACGGTTCCATTCATCGCCAGGTACCGCAAGGAGCATACCGGTGAACTCGATGAGGTGCAGATTCGAACAGTTGAGGAGCAGTTCGCCTATTTCTGTGAGCTGGAAGAACGTAAGACCACCGTGCTGAAATCAATCGAGGAACAGGGGAAAATGACCCCCGAACTACGGGAGCGGATCGAAAACTCCCGCCAGAAAACCGAAGTTGAAGACCTGTACCTGCCGTACAAACTGAAACGGCGTACCAAGGCGATCATTGCCCGGGAACGGGGACTGGAACCGCTGGCCGACATCATCGCTGCTCAGGAATTGACTGCCGGTTCATCCGAAGACGTGGCGCTCTCGTTTGTTGATCCGGGTAAGGAGTTGCCGGATGCGGCTTCAGCGCTGGAGGGAGCGGGGCATATCTTGGCGGAACGCCTCTCCGATGATGCCGATGCCCGCGCCATGGTGCGGCGTCTGACGGGCGAGCAGGGGATCATGACCTCGCGGGTGGCCTCCGAATTCAAGGAACAGGTCACCAAGTTCGAGATGTACTATGATTTTCAGGAGCCGCTCAAAGCGATCCCGTCGCACCGCATGCTGGCGATGCGGCGCGGCGAAAAGGAGTCAGTGCTCTATCTCTCGATCGCCGCGCCGACCGAACAGATACAGGCCGGATTGAAATCGCGCCTGATTCTGCGAGAGAGTATCTTTTGTTCGCAGCTTGGACGGGTAGTGGAGGATAGCTACAAGCGTCTGATTTCCCCCTCCATTGAGGTGGAACTCCGACTTGAGAGCAAGGGACGCGCTGACGAAACTGCCATTTCAGTATTCACTCGAAATCTTCGAGAACTACTGCTGGCACCCCCTGCCGGGGGAAAACGGGTGCTGGGGATCGACCCCGGCTTCCGCACCGGTTCGAAGCTGGCGGCGGTGGACGCCACCGGCCGCTTTCTGGAGCATGTCACGGTGTATCCGCACATCGGCGAGGGGCGCATTCCCCAAGCAAAGCAGGATCTGCTTCGGCTAGTCGAACAGCATGACATCGAAATGGTCGCCGTCGGTAACGGCACAGCCGGACGCGAGATGGAAATCTTCGTCAAGGAGACGTTATCAAGTGTTGGCAAACACTTGCCGGTTGTATCGGTCAGTGAGGCGGGGGCCAGCGTCTATTCCGCATCGGATATCGCCCGAGAGGAATTTCCCGAACTTGATTTGACGGTGCGCGGTGCGATCTCCATCGCCCGCAGACTGCAGGATCCGCTGGGTGAACTGGTCAAGGTCGATCCGAAAAGTATCGGTGTTGGGCAGTACCAGCACGATGTTAACCAAGCCATGCTGAAAAAGTCACTGGATGGGGTGGTTGAGTCTTGCGTTAACTTCGTGGGGGTTGATCTGAATACGGCGTCGTGGGCGCTGCTCTCCTATGTATCTGGCGTCGGGCCGTCGCTGGCCAAAGCGATTACCCGCTACCGCGATGAACAAGGTTCGTTCGATTCCCGCAAGGCGCTCCTCAAGGTGCCGCGTTTCGGGGCTAAAGCGTTCGAGCAGGCGGCAGGCTTCCTCCGTATCCGTGAGGGAAAACATCCACTCGACAACAGTGCCGTACATCCTGAACGTTACGGTCTGGTGGAGGCTATGGCCGCCGACCTCAACGTCTCTCTGGCACAGTTGGTAAGCGATCCTGTTCTGGCCGCCAGAATCGATCTGAAACAGTATGTCTCGGAGAACGTCGGCCTGCCGACGCTGACCGATATCGTAGAAGAGCTGAAAAGGCCGGGGCGTGACCCGCGCAGTCAGTTTCAGACGGTAACCTTTCGTGACGATATTCGCGAAATCAGCGATCTGAAAGAGGAGATGATTCTACAGGGGGTGGTGACCAACGTGACCGCATTCGGTGCCTTTGTCGACATCGGCGTTCATCAGGATGGCCTCGTGCATATCAGCCATCTTGCCAATCGTTATGTCAAGGATCCGAACGACGCCGTCAAGGCTGGGCAGATAGTAACGGTCAAAGTTTTGTCTGCCGATCCTCAGCGCAAGCGGATCGCGTTGTCGATCAAGGAAGCAGGACTTTAACATTTTCACGAAGCATGCTTTCCGGTTTTTACTGATTGTTTCAAGTGGGCAAAAAAGACCACATGGCGGAGACCTCCCCGACCGGGTCGGTCGGTTGTTACGGTGAAACCTGATGCCCGCAGACGTTTATCGAAGCTCTCGTCATAACTTTCACCCCATACGGCAACAACACCGCACGGTTTGAGAGCCGCCCGCATGTTTTCAATGGCGCGGCTACCGTAGAGCGGATCATCGCTGTGGTGTGTTTTTGCATGAGGCCCGCGGTACAAATCGAGGATTATGGCGTCGAAGCGTGACTCACCACCGTTTACGGCGGTCATGCGGATTCGGCGGGCCACATCACCGATCTCCACGGTTACGCGTGGATCGCCCACGGCATTTTCTGTGAGAGTTTTCAGAGGTCCCCGACACCATTCGAGAACAGTCGGGTTCAGCTCAGCTACAATAACCTGAGCCGAAGGCGGCAGAGTGTCTAGCACCGCCCTGAGCGTAAAACCCATCCCCAAGCCCCCCACAAGTACCTGCGGATTGCTGCTCTCCTTTAGATGGCCACAGCCGAGTTGGCCAAGCACCACTTCTGACCGGTTTGACATGCTGTTCATAAGTATCTGTGAACCGATGGTAATCAAAAAGTCCCGCTCGCCGCGCTGGCGCAGTTCGAGGATTCCTTCTTCGGTGGAGATGTTGTCAATGGTTTTCCAGGGCTGAGCCACAATTACCTGCCTCTCACATCTTATGCCAAGTCGCATCAAACGATTACGTTGTTGGCTTCGTCGATAGCTCCTCAACGTACTGAACGTACGCCTCGGTCGCTACTTTCTTCGCCGCCTGGCACTCATTTTGATTGCACCTTGGCATTATTCAATACATACCTCAACAGACAGCAACTATTTCAAGCCTCTTGCCGCCGGACCCGATGCTGACCAAATCCCCAACCGTTTTGCCGATCAGACTTCTCCCCAGCGGTGAAGCGGGGGTTATCACCACGATCTCGGCAAGATGATTAATTACTTTCATGCCACCCTCCAGCGGGCCGATAAAGACAGTTCTGGTGGCGGCATCATCGCCGGCAAGAGTGACCAACGCAGTCAGGCGGATGGGACTTTCCTCGTCAAAATTCAGGAGCGTCAACTGCTTATAACTTTCCAGGGCCCGCTTGATATCTTGGGCACGGTTTGCCTGCCCCTGGGCAACGTACGAAGCCTCAAGCGCAAGCGTCTCGTATTTGTTGTCCGGGATATTCTCTGAGTCTGTAGAGGCTTCGTGTGCCGTAATGGCAGCTTTGAACTGGACAGCTAGGTCATGGGTAAGCTGTTCTACTATGAGCGTAATTATCTGTGCTTTATCCATGGATAGTGTTTCACTACATGCGGGGGGCAGAAATCGTGCGAATTTGGGGGATTAGCACCTGGTCTACAGACGCCATGCGCTCTTTGCCGCGCTCTTCCAGAGCGACTCTCAGCGCGTCAGAATCAGCAATGAGACCGGCAACATCAACCCATTGGCACCGGTTTGAGACACGCCGTAAATACCCTGTTCCGCCCGTCAACAGACTTACCGCGCCTCCATAGTTCCCATTACTCCAGTGGTACAGTGCTATAGCAATCTGAATGATGCCCTGATAAAAATCACGAATCTCCCCACCGGCTCCAATCCAGAGATCTTCCACAGTTTCGTGGCATTCATGCCAGTCACGACGGTTAAACTCCCGTATCCCCTGAAGCAATTGTCCCGGGGGTGATTCTTCACATGTGTGCTTCATAGGTTATCACCGAAAATTTCTGTTGCGACGTCTGTCTTACCTATCAGACGGGTAAAAAACTCAGGGACGCCGGTTTCAAAGAACATCCGTCTGCCATTTGCCGGGTGCGTGAAGGAAATTGATCTGGCATGAAGCGCCAGGGTGCCATAGGAATCGTTTCCCTTACCGTATTTTTTGTCCCCCACGACCGGGTGTCCCTGTTCCGAGAGATGCACCCGTATCTGGTGTTTGCGGCCGGTGAGCAGATGGATCTTCAGAAGACTGAACCCCTTGGACTCTTTCAGGACGGTATACTCCGTGTGGGACAATTTTCCGACGGTCTGGTCAGGTGTGGAATAGACCGTAAAAGCGCTGTTTTCGGTCAGGTAGCTGCTGATCGTGCCTGTTTTTTGCACAAGCGAGCCATGCACAATGGTTAGGTAATGCTTGTCGGTCTCCTGCCACTGCTCCTGCAGAAATTTTTTGGCCGCTTCGCTCCTGGCGAAGATCAGAATGCCGGAGGTCTCGCGGTCAAGGCGATGGACAATGTAGGCCCGGTTTCGGGAACGAAGGTCGCCTTTACGGACATACTCGTTAAGAATCGTATGAGCCGTGCGAGATTTGTCGCGCTCTGTTCCCATTGTCAAAAGGCCGCCCGGCTTTTCCACGACGATGATATCCCTGTCCTCGTGAAGTACCGTGAGACCTTTGGGTTGATATTTTGCCGAGGGACGTTTCGTTTCAGACATGGTCACTCTCTCGAAAACAAAAAACCACAGGGGCGGCCCCTGTGATTTGAATATGTTGTACGTATATCATGTCACCCTGTATGGCGGCAATGGTTTCTTCTGCCGCACCATGCTGTTCAGTACGATCCATTGCATCAAACGGATCTCGGTTCTTTCTAACCGCTTGCAGGCAATATCCGAATAATGATATTGGTTTCACTGAAGATCCCCGCTGTTTCAGTTATCGGAACGGGTGCTCTGCAGAGGGTGAATATGCATTTTCTACCACGATGGCCACGTTGTTGCCAGCCTTACGTAATGGCCTACAGTCGCCATGTTACCTCAGTATGCCGGCGACCCGCCTTTCGGTGGTCACTGTGCGCTCTTGTAATAGTTGTGTTGCTGGCAACGGTTCCAATTGCTTCTTTGTCCGAAGAGATGTCGTTTGCCGAATGGCCGTCGGTTATTGTTGCCGGAGACGATAATTATCCGCCGTATGAGTTTCTTGATGCCAATGGCAATCCCGCCGGTTTCAATGTTGAACTGACCCAGGCGATTCCGCTGTTATGGGGATGGACGTGAAAATCCGCCTCGGCCACTGGGGGGACATGCGTAAAGCCCTCAACAACGGGGAAGTTGATATCCTGCAGGGGATGGCATTTGCTGAAGACCGGACCCGGGAGGTTGATTTTTTGCCGCCCCATGCCATCGTCTACCAGTCAATCTGGACCAGGAAGGGAGAGGAGATCCGTTCACTCAAGGAGTTGCGGGGCAAAGAGGTTCTCGTCATGCGGCGCCTTTGACTATCTGGTTAAAACCGTTGATGAGGAGCGTATTCTGGATGCGGTCCGTCGCGCCATCATGGTTCAGGAACTGCGGCAAGAGAACCGCGAGATGCGTAGTCGCCTGCTGGATGACAATCTGAAATACCCCGAGGCGTTCCGGGAGATTGTCACCCGCAATTCATCACTCCGTTCGATCTTTAAATATATCGAAGCTGTCGCCACAAGCAGCCAGCCGATTCTTATCACTGGCGAGAGCGGAGTCGGCAAGGAGCTATTCGCCCGGGCGGTGCATGACCTGAGTCGCGCCGCCGGTCCGCTCGTAGCCGTAAATGTTGCCGGACTGGATGACAATGTTTTCGCCGACACTCTTTTCGGGCATCTGCGCGGGATGATTGAACAGGCTGCCGGGGGAACCCTGTTTCTGGATGAAATCGGCGATCTGAGCCTGACCTCCCAGGTAAAACTGCTGCGCCTTATTCAGGAGGGGGAATATTATCCACTCGGGAGCGATACCCCGCGCCGACTGAACGCACGCATCGTGGTCGCCACACACCGGGACCTGGCAGCAAAACAGCGCAGCCAACAGTTCCGCAGCGATCTGTTTTACCGGCTTCGAGCCCACCACCTGCATATCCCGCCGCTACGTGAACGCAAGGACGATCTGTCGCTGCTGGCTAATTACAATTTTCCGGGGAATCTGCGCGAACTGAAGTCGATGGTCTATGATGCCGTCACTGTTCACACGTCCAGAATGCTTTCCATGAATGCGTTTATCAAGGCCATGGGGATGAAGGAGGAGGGTGCACCGGAAGTCTGCGAGGCACAGGCCGAGATATACAATCCATTCACGCCCTGCGATGAGTTGCCCTCCCTGGGGGAGGCTATCGACCTGCTGTTGGCGGAAACCATGCGGCGCAGTGAAAATAACCAGACCCTCGCCTCCCGCATACTCGGCATCTCCCAGTCGGCCCTCAGTAAACGCTTGAAGCTTCGTAACAAGAAATAATTTGTATGCCGGCGATAGTGGATCTACAAGAGAGCGACTAAAGGAACGACTGTTTAATTGCCGGACTTGCCAAGGCTGCGGCTATATCCACAACAACATTGGAACTGGCTAAATCTCCGCCAACAGCATTAATGCGAGATCTTATACGCGAGTTAACCTGTACAAGATCAACACCGGTGATCTTTACGACCTCACTCAGCATCGTCTCAAGCGCTGTTACATGACAGGCAAGACTGGTAATTTTGGAAGTAAGAAGATCCACTGTTTCAACATTTTTCTGAATAGCTGTTGTCATGGCTTTGATGTTTTTAGCAGAAAGCTCTTCAAAAGTATCTGCTGCTCGAACTGTCTTTACCGGTGCTTTATTCTTTGCGGGCATGATGTCGCTCCTTTAGTAAGTTAGAAGTTATTTTCTGCGCGTTTTTCGCAGAAAATAACTTCGTTAACGCACTTATCCTGTTTATCAGGGTTAGGTGTTTTAACTGCATTTAATAAAACGATAGCAGAAGAAAACGGAGTGTCAATGCACTTCTGATTGTTTTTTAACAGAAACAGTGAGTTTATGCGTTTTGCAGATTTTTTTATTTTATCGTTAACTGCGAGAGTCATGCAACATCCGGCCTGTGCGTGAGGGCAAAACGCCCTCTCAAGATTGCCTGTAGAAAACCTGTTGTAAGAGATACTGTGACGCAGAATAACATCATGAAAAACAAGGATCATACCTGTCCATGTTGATATTCGGGTAGCATCTATTCCTTGATCTGCTCCAAAAGGCTCTGGATGTCCGGCTGGGCAGCGATCACACACTGCTCGTCGAGTACGGCGGCGAGGATTTCTTCGGTGGTCAGGGGGTTGGCCATCACCACACGAAAGACGGTGATGGTGTTGCCATGGTAGCGGCCCGGGGCGAGCGTGGTGCGGGAGACGAAGGTTCTGCCTGCCTCGCGTTGGCGTTTCTGCATGGTTTCGATAATTTTGTCGAGCAGTTCGTTGATGCTGGCTGCCCGTTCCACCGTGGTATGGGTCAGGATCTGCTGCACCCAGCCCGGGATGTAGCGGTAGGTGAGGATGTTGAGTTCGGGCTCGGTCACCAGTTCAAAGTCGGGATGGGCGTCGATGCGGCGGGCGAAGCGGCGGGCGCGCTCGATGCCCTGATCTATAAGCAGCTCGTAGCCCTTGCGGCCGATGATGGAGAGGCCGGCATGTACCAGCATAGCCATGCCGGGGCGCGAACCTTCCAGGGTGCGGCTGCCCAGGTCCCGTGAACCCCGACGGATGATGTAGGCGGCGTGGTGTTCGATGGAAGAGAGGGTGGCGGGGTCCTTGAACAGCACCATGCCGGCGCCCATTGGCACATAGAGTTGCTTGTGGGCGTCGATGGTCACTGAATCGGCCCGTTCGATGCCCCGCAACAGTTCCCGGTAGGTATCGGAAAACAGGGTCGGCCCGCCCCAGGCGGCATCCACGTGGAAGTGACAGCCCAGCTCCACAGCCAGATCAGCCAGGGACTCCAACGGATCGATGTTACCGGTTTCGGTGGTGCCGGCGATGCCGATGAGGCTTAAGGGGCGGATCCCCTCGCCGCGCAGCCTGGTGCAGTGTTCCCGCAGTCGCTTCATGTCGATACGGTTGTTGTCATCAGTCTCCACCGTAATGAGGTTGTCCCGGCCGACGCCCAGCAGGTCGGCGGCTTTCCCGAGGGAGTAATGCCCGCGACGGGAGACCAGAACGGCCAGTCCCTGGCAGTCAAGATGTTGCAACGCCTTGAGTAGTCCCACCCGCGAGATCCCCTTGAAATCGCCCGAAGGGCCACAGAGGCGGTTGCGGGCCGCCCAAAGGGCGGTGACGTTGGCAATGGTGCCGCCGGAGCAGAAGGCACCCAGGGAATAGCTGCTGTTCTGAATCCATTGGTGGTAAAAATCGTCGCTGCCGTTGTAGATCAGCCGATGGATCATGGCAAGCACCTGCCGCTCCATAGGGGTAAAGGCGCGGGAGGTTTCCACCTTGACCAGATTCTGGTTAAGGGCGGTCAGAATCCGTGAGAGTGGAAGCATAAAGTACGGCAGGGCGGAGGTCATATGCCCGATAAACCCCGGCGAAGCGGTGTGCACAGATTGGGAAACGAGTTTTTCCTTGAGGAATTCCGTGTAGTCCGAAACGTAGGTGGGCTCTTCCGGTATGCGGGACTGGGAAAAGTCCCCCTCGATCTCATCGATATCGCGCTCAACGGCGACGATATGCTCCTGCAAAAAACCGGTCAGATCATCGGAAATGGCCTGATCGATGCGCCCCAGAGTGGAGTCGGGGGCTTCGGGGACGGTAAAAATCCGGTAAATATTCTCCAGATTGGCTTGGGCAAGTTCTCTTGATTTGGGCATGGGAATGAGGTCACCGAATTTTCAAAGGAATGAATTAATCAGCGAAAAGCGAACTTTCGCAGGAAAAAACGCCATAATAAAAAATATCTGGATATCTACAGAACTCAAGTTGCAATCTGAAATCATTTCCCCCCCCTTTGACGGGAGGGGGTATTTTGATACTTGAAAAGCGTGATACTTGAGGCAAGTGGATAACCAGAAAAAAATAATATCCCTGTATACCGAACCGGACTGCCTTCTGTCAAATTCAAAAAGGATAATTCGAACCACAATAAAACAGCTACGCCCCTCAGGGTTTCCTTCCGCCAGTATTATCTGCCGGATTCACCGGAACATGAACTTGAGCGGGCTATTCCGGTTTAGTGTCGATTTTGCGGCATTCCCCGATGGAGCCTTCTGCGCAGATACTTTTGTCAATCCAGATGGCACCATCAAGGACAGCCTGATCCAGTTTTGCGGCGGTCAGCGCCGACTGATAGAAGCTTGCCATTTTCAGGTTTGCTCCGGTCATGTCAACCCGTTCAAGATTAGAACCCATCATGTTGGCGCGCTCGAGATTGGAACCTCTCATGTCTGCGCCTTTCAGGCTGCAATCGCTCAGATCCAATCCAACAAGGTTGAGCCCGCTCAGATTTCTGCCGGCAAGGTTTCGTGTGGTCCTCAAAATCGCAGTAATCTGTTTGAAGGACAGCTTTTCGCCTGGTTTCGGTTCATACAAGGGTGCATTTTTTGTGTCAGGTACGGTTGTTGCCGCTTCATTGGGTGTTGTGGCTGTAGTACCCAGATCATAATTGGCGTAGCCATCTTGAGCCAGGACTGGTGATGGTGTTAAAAATGCGCCAGTAGTCGCCAGAAACAGACCTGTTGTAATGAGTACTCTCAATTTCAGTGCCATGTAATACCCCTTTTAATTGAGCCTGTTAATACATTTACTGGACTTTAGACTTCTGTAAGGATGATTGTCGTTTATGCAGTGTGAGGGTGCCGCCGGCTTTTCAGTATGAAGCCGATCAAAAAGCAGAGCAACAGCGATATTGTACCACCAACTATGCCGGAAACGCTCGTGCCGAGTTTACTCCCCTCCGTTTTTTTTACTTCAGTTTTATGTCCACCCGCTGCTGCCGGTTCGGCCTCTTCAACATTTATAAAGGAGTAATCCGGCAGGAATGCCAGCTTTTTCCGGAGTGCTGCCAGCGAACCGTGAAGCCCCTGCTCTTTACCCATCAGCTCTACTTGGCCCGTTACTCTGGTTATTGACCATTCCAGTCCATCCGGATGCTCCGAGGTAAACCTGGAGAGAATCCCACCGGTAATAACAGCGGCAGCCAGGAAGCCGAGTATAACATTCCGTATCGGATGGGCACCAATCGTGCGGGCTTCCATGGCGCTCTGCAGGATTTCCGGTTTTGCTTTATAGACAAAAGAGATTACCGATGCGGTCACCACTCCTTCAACAATGCCAATTGCCAGATGAATTGGCTGCATTATCGCGAGAAAGGTTGCAAAGGGGAGTGAAGATATCCCCGATGAAACCGTTTCCACAACGACTCCGAAGGCGCCCAACTGCAAGCCGGCAACAGCGGCAATAACCGAAGCACACGAAATTTTTTTCGATGTCGGCGTAGTGGTGACGATTTTTTTATAAATAAGCGGATACGCAATGAAGGCCGGGAAAAATCCGAGGTTAAATATGTTGCACCCCAGTGCCAGCAAGCCGCCATCGGCAAAGAAAAGTGCCTGAACAATCAGCACCGAAGCAATCGTTAAAAAGGCCGCATATGGGCCGAGCAGCACGGCTAAAATCATCCCTCCGCCAAGGTGACCGCTGGAACCGGTGACCGGAATGGTGAAGTTGATCATCTGTGCAGCAAAAATAAATGCACCCAGCACGCCCATGAGCGGCACTATGCCGCTGTCCGCTTCTGCTTGAACTTTCTTTGAACTGTAAGCGATAGTCGCAGCTGTTATGCTCCACATAGTCAAGCCGACTGCCGGAGAAATCAATGCGTCAGCCATATGCATGATCAGTTACTCCTTTCGCTTTATAAAATAATCAGAACTTGAATGTTACACCAAAGGTGGCGGTATTGAATTGCCTTTGTTGTGACAATTATATTTTTTGTACGACAAAAATTGTTTATATATATTTTTCGTTTGTCCCTAGTAGCACGATATAATTATTAGTGCAATAATTTGTCGTAACTTTGTAATATATTACGGGAGGGGCGATGTTTACAGGATTGATGTGGAAGGATCCGGAAGGTTTCCAGCTTGGCCCGGAGTGCCGGTGATCAAATGTAATCGTATTTACAGCACCACCGTACCGTCATATCCGCACAAAAGAGTCTGCGCTTGAATGCCTGGCGCATGCACGGCAGCAGACTGTTTGGCCCTGGCTGAAACAAGCTCCATGAGCGTCCGGTCAAAGCCGGTGGCAACGGCAATTTCACGCGCGGTGTTGGCGTGTGAAATGATCCCCTGATATCCGGAAGATACATTTGCTGCCTCCGCCCAGCCGAGCAGTACGGCCAGATCAAGCTCCGACGCCGCTGCGTGGGTGTTTTCATAGCCGCACGCAATTTTGAGCAGCTTGGCAAACTGGCAGGCGATAATCGGCTGACTGAAGCCGCGCCTGGCACAGGCCTGCAGGGCATAGGCAGCATGGTCGCCCATCATGATATACGCTTCTTCGGGAAGATGTGAAAGATGCCTCTGAGCCGCCATCTCGCTGCTGCGCCCGGTGGAGAGAATTACTGTGTCGCAGCCGCATGCTTTGGCGACATCCAGCGCTGCATCAATGGTGTCGGTCCAGGCTTTTGCCGAAATGGGGCGAACGATACCGGTCGTGCCGAGAATTGAAAGTCCGCCGATGATGCCAAGCCTGGCATTGAGAGTTTTTTTTGCACGTTCCTCGCCGTCGGGAATTGAAATGGTTACATGCAGGCTGAAGGCTGAAGGTTGAAGGCTTGTCCTGAGCGGGGTCGAAGGGATATGGGATGAAAAAACCGAACAAACTGCTTCCTCAATCATGCGGAGCGGCACCGGATTGATGGCCCATTCGCCCGGCGGAATTGCCAAACCGGGCTTGGTGACCGTGCCGATGCCGATGCCGCCGGAGATCCGGATCTCTCCCTCCCCTTTAAGGGTGGGGTCGGGGGAGGGATGGGGCGGTCGTGTTACTCTCGCCCACACTTCAGCACCGTTGGTTATATCCGGATCGTCACCGGCATCCTTGACAACAAAACAGCTCGCTTCGTTCTCCGAAAATGACATTCCATTCAGTAGAAAGGTAGCGGAGACTCCGGCCGGAAGATCAATGCTGACTTTTGAAACGACTGACTGACTCGTCAGCATCAGGGCAGCACCTTTGGCGGCTGCTGCGGCGCAGGAGCCAGTGGTGTAGCCTGACCTGAGCGGAGTCGAAGGGGCCGGGCGGAGCGTTCGGGTCATACCAGCCTCGTCAGAAACAGATGCCAGATATGGAGTGTGACAAACGAGAGCGGAATGCCGATGCCGACCAACATGCCGACCAGTTGTGGCCGGAGGTCATGGTCGATGGCAATTATCCCTGCGGTAATCATCGGCGCCATGGCCGCTTCAAAAATTGTTATCTGAATAACCGTTCCCGTTGCGCCGATAACGGTGCAGTAGAGCAGAAAAATCAGTTCCGGTCCCAGGAGCAGTTTATAGGTGAGTCCGGCTAAAAGAGGCTTCAACTCCTGCCGTATCCCGCCAAACTGAAGCTGAAAGCCGACAGAAACCAGCGCCAACGGTGCAAGCGTGCTGCCGAGCTTCTGCAGTGTCACTACGCTCCACTCGGGAAAGGCGAGCGGGCGCAGCAGCAACGCCAGGATCAAAGCCTGGAAAGGGGGAAACAACAGGATTTTGCGGGCCATCTGGCGAGGGGTTACGTTTCCGGTTGAATAGATCGCTGCCGCAACAATGCCGAGCGTTGAGAGCGCCAAAAAAGAGCCGAGTTGATCGGCAATTATGCCAATTCCGAGATACTCCTTGCCATAATACGCTTCAATCATCGGCAGACCGACAAACGAAGTATTGCCGAGTCCGGCGACCAGTATCAGCGCCCCGGTCGTTCCCCGGTCAAGAGCCAGGAACTTCCCGGCGAACCCGAAAATCATCCAGGCAGCACCGAACAGCAGCCAGGCCATTCCGGCTGTCAAAAGCAGCGATGAATCGATGGTGAGGCTATGAATATGCAGTATTGTCAGGGCCGGCAGCGAGATATGAATGATAAAGCCGTTCAATGCCGCCGGAGTTGCTGCGGGAAAACGCCCTGTTTTCCGGAGTACGATACCTGCCAGAAGGCAGATCGCCAGGAGGATGATGTTGGCCATGTCGCCCTGTTACTGCTGCGTGGCCAGAATGGCCAGCGCGTTTACGACTGCGGCGGCAACATTTGAGCCACCCTTGCGACCGATGTTTGTTATGAACGGGATGTCACGAGTACCGGATGCCAGGGCATTTTTGCTTTCTTCTGCTCCGACAAAGCCAACCGGCAGTCCGATAATAAGAGCTGGATGAGCGGCACCGGCATCGACCAGTCGGAGCAGCTCAAAGAGAGCTGTCGGGGCGTTACCGATGACGAAGATCCGATTGTCCGCATTGGCGACGGCCTTGCGCATTGCGATGATGGAACGGGTTACGCCTTCGGCCTTTGCCTGTGCGGCAACAGCCGGATCTGCAACATGGCATGACACTGAACAGCCCAGCGAGGTCAGGCGGGACTTGCTGATCCCGGAAAGGGCCATGTTTGTGTCGGTGACAATGCCAGTGCCGCTCTTGAGAGCAGCAAGCGCTTTTTCAATCACATCATCTGATAACACCATGGCCTGGGCATATTCAAAGTCAGCGCTGGTATGGATTGCCCGGCGCACAACCTGCCATTCCGCTTTCGGCCAGCCGTGGTCACCGGCTTCAGCGTCAATGATGCCGAATGAGGCCTCTTCAATTTCCTCTGGTTTCATATGCAATGAATCCATCAACGCCACCCCAGCCTTTCCAGTGATTCGCCGATTCGTTCGGCTTCAATCTCCGCCAGTTTGCGATGTACCCCCAGATGTCCACCCATTTCCATAATCAATCCGGGATGTCGTTTTTGTGCCTCTGCGATCTCCTCCGGCAGATCATGCTGGACATGAGCGCCCATAAAGAGGAAGTAGGGCATCAGCAGAATGCGTTCGGCGCCTTTGGTCACGCAGGTGTCAATACCGTTCTGGATGTTCGGCTCGTAAAGCTCGCGGAACGAAACCTCGACAATCTCAAAGCCGGTTTGTTCCTTGACCATGTGTGCCACCTGATAGGCGGCATCGTTGGCTTCGGCTATGCGGCTGCCATGGGCCATCATTAAAATCGCAGTTTTCATTGCTCGTGTCCTGTCTCGGATAAAATAATTCTGCACGCCGTAGAGACACGTATCACGCCTCTCTACGGCGCGGTATTTCTATTTCTTGAAGGTCTTGACGATATAATCTGCAACTGATTTTGCGTCAGCATCAGAAACTGTCTTGGCATCAAATGCCGGCATTCCGCCGCCGCCTTTACGGATTTTCTTGGTGATCTTCTTGGTGTCTTTGATGCCCTTGATTGATTCACCCGGCTTGATGATATTGCCGCCATCCGGGTGGCAGGAAGAGCATTTAGCCTTGAAAATTGTTTCTCCGGTTTCAGCGGCAAATGACGCGAATGACATCATGCTGATGCTTGCTACTACCGTTGCCATAAGAATTCTTCTTTTCATCGTGTTCTCCTTTGCAATTCAAAATCGTTGTCCTCATGTGAGGCGGGTTACGGCACTGCACCATACCACTTTGGGAGCGGTCAGACAAGTGGAGGATTTACGGATGTACTGAATAGTTGATTAGAAATGATGCCCGGAAATTACGGGCGGTAGTTTGGGTGACTTTAGAAAGCCTTTATTTGACTTTTTGGCCGATTTTAGTCATAGATAACAGCGTATATTGAGGTTGAATCTGCATTTACGCTCTCAAATTCTTGAAAAGGAAATATTTGATGATCTGTCCGCTGTCACCAGCTCATTTTGTTGCACTTGGCGCCTTTCAACTCTTTACGGCACTGCTTTTTATCAATCTAAGTCTGGCACCGATACCGCTTCTTACCTTCATTTTCCTCTGCGGTATAGCTCCGCTTTTTCCGCGCGTAAGCTTTTTTCTGCCAATCATCAGCAACGGGAGAAATAAGGGAAGGGGGGTGGCCCTCACCTTTGACGATGGGCCCGATCCTGAAGTTACCCCGCTGCTTTTGGAACTCCTGGCGCGACATGGGGTAACGGCAACGTTCTTCGTGACCGGAGTGCGTGCTGAGCGCTATCCCGACATTATGAGAGCACTACTTACAGCCGGGCATGCGATAGGAAACCATTCCTACAGCCACTCACCCTTCTTGATGCTTAAGGGGGGCAGCACTCTGCGGCGTGAAATTGTGTCGGCACAGCACATATTCCTTCAGTTTGGTATTGTGCCGCTTGCATTCCGTCCACCAGTTGGCATTACCAACCCTCTTCTCTGGCGAATTCTGCTCGAAAACGGCATGTTCTGTGTCAATTTCAGCCGCCGTGCTGCAGATTTCGGAAACAGGCGGGTAAAAGATCTTGCGCACAAGATTCTGGCAAAAGTGATGCCGAACGACATCATTTTGCTCCACGACGTAGCGCCGCGCGGAGGGGATGTGACGCAACTGTTACGGGAGTTTTCGACTCTTATTGAAGGACTGAAAGAGAAAGGGATGAATATACTTCCTCTCGCTCAACTCATCGGGAAAGAGGTTATGCATCGGGGCAGCGCTGACTCCGGTCCCAATCAGGCAGAGCAGTTTTACAACGGTCTGGCCGCAACGTACGATCAGGAACAATTTACCACAGCAGTATCCATGTCCCGCTCCACTGAATATAAGCTGTATTCGGCCCGGCGTCCCCTGCTTTTTGCAGGATCCAAACGTGTGCTCGAGATTGGTGCGGGTACCGGCGTTTTTACGCTGAATATCGCCCGTGACTGCGCTGAGGTGGTTGCCGTGGACATTTCCGAGAACATGCTGAAACAATTGCAAAATAAAGCTGATGCGGAGGGTGTGAAGAATATTCGTATTCTGAAGGGGAATGTCGAAAAGATGCCGCTTGAGGGTTGTTTTTCGGTTGCCTGCGCCTTTTCTGCGCTGGAATATCTCGTCGATCTCCCTGCTTTTTTTACCCGGCTGGCGCACCATATTGAACCGGGGGGCACGGTGTATTTCATTACCGCCCGCAGTTCCCTGTTTAGGTTTTTTACTCAGATCGGTAATGCCATGAGGCAGGGGCTCTGGTTGAAGGCCCACAGCCGTCGGGAAATAGCGGAGATGCTGACGACTGCGGGATTTGAGCGGATTGCAATTTCCTCTCACCTTCTCAAGTCATTTTTATCAGGCGGCATGCTGCTGGAGGTGGTCGCCCACAAGCCGGTTACCGCATCGGCATCGGGGGGGGAGTGAACGCGGCAGATTCAATCTCTTTGCTGCCTGAACCGAGATTGAAAGGGGGCTCCGCAGCGCCAAAAACGCTTGTGGTCATTCCGGTATACAACCACGTTAATACGTTGCGATCAGTCGTTAACGGGTGTCTGGCCCAGGAATTTCCTGTTCTCGTTGTCGATGACGGCAGCAGTGACGGCTGTCTCGACAGCATTGCCGATCTTCCGATAGAGCGTCACCGGTTACCGGTAAATGTGGGCAAGGGGGGAGCCATTCTCGCTGCGGCAAAGTTGGCGCAACGTTCTGGTTATCAGGCGATCATTACTATTGATGCGGACGGCCAGCATGACCCCGTTGATGCGAGACTGCTCCTGGAAATGGCCGCTTCCTCCTGGCCCTGCATCGTCATCGGTGCTCGCATAATGGAGACCCGGAACGTACCGCGTTCGAGCGTTTTCGGGCGCGATTTTTCCAACTTCTGGGTGCGGTTGGAATGTGGCCAGACGCTGCCGGACACCCAGAGTGGTTACCGTCTCTACCCGGTTGAATTTCTTGATAGTGCCCGATTTCTTTCCCGGCGGTATACCTTTGAGATCGAGGTGCTCGTACGGGGAAGCTGGGCGGGATTGCTGCTGTTGTCCACTCCGGTATCGGTTTACTATCCACCGGGGGAGGAGCGGATTTCACATTTTCATAAATTAAAGGATAATCTGCGCCTGAGCTGCCTGCACACATTTTTGGTGGCTCGGTCACTGATCCCCTGGCCGCATCGCCGTCTGTTTCAGGGGAAAACTACCCCAGACCAGTCGCCGAGCATTTTTCAGCCGGGCCGCTTTTTTAGAGCGCTGACGCGAGAACACTCATCTGCAGGACAGCTCGCCGCCGCAGTCTGGGTTGGCGTCTTCCTCGGGTCACTGCCGATTATCCCGTTTGGAATTGCAGCCATTATCTACGCCTGTCACAGGCTTCATCTTAACAAACTCGCGGCGGTAGGCGCTAGCAACATCTGTGTTGCTCCCTTTGTGCCGTTTCTCTGCATTGAACTTGGTCATTACATTATGTATGGTACGTTTTGGCACGAATTCAATCGTCAGACGCTTCTGGCGGAAATTCATCTCCGGCTTGGGGAGTGGCTGGTCGGGGCGCTGTTGCTCGGGCCGCTGCTCGGGGTGATGGGGGCGCTTATCACGTATTTTCTGGTGAACCTTTTTCGTAACGGCACGGGAAGTGGCGTTTTACCAGAGCAGGATGAACTGAAAAATTAGGTGGAGGCGCTATGAAAATTCTGCTTGTCAATCCGCCTAACTGTGGCCGGAGCATTCCGGAAGAGCGCTACGGTATAGATTCGATACGTCAGATATTTCGTGGTGAGCCGTTGGCGCTTGAAGTTCTCGCGGGCAATCTTGCCAGTCATGACGTCCGAATTCTGGATCTGAAGGTAAAGCCGGAGTCACTTCAGCCGGTTCTTGACGACTTCAAGCCGGAGCTGGTCGGTTTCACCGCAGTCACCTGTGAAGCCAACACAGTCGTGCGCTTAGCCGGAGAGGTGAAAGAAACGTGTGGCGCACGGGTTGTGGTGGGCGGCATTCATGCCAGCAGTGATCCGGCCTTCTTTAACCAGGCCGTCATAGATTATATCGTTATCGGACTTGGTAAAGTCAGCTTTGCAGAGCTGGCAGCAGCGATAGAGGCGGGCGCCCCGGTCGGAGCGATACCAGGTGTCGCAACAACCATGCCGGGAGAAGTGCTTACCTTTGTGCCGCGTAATTTTGGTGCTCTTGATCTTGCTGAGCACCTCCCTCCGCGCTATGACCTGGTTGCCGTCAGCCGCGCCAGCTATACCCTTTCGTCAATAGGCTCACAGCTCGGTATGGTGGCGTCCGCTTTCGGCTGTCCGTTTAGCTGTTCCTTCTGCTGTATCAGCTCGCAGGCTGGCGGGCGGTATCTGACCCACTCGATCGATGCGGTCATCAGGGACATTCGACTGCTGGGTAATATCCCGGTTATCCGTCTGGTTGATGCCAACACTTTTGGAAACATCGGGCATGCACGCCTGCTGGCCGAGGCGATTGTTGCTGCGGGGATCAGGACGAATTTCATCGCCGATGTGCGTTCAGACACGGTTGTTCGCCATCCGGCACTTATGCGGAAATGGAAAGAAGCGGGGTTGCGCTCAGTGGTGATCGGTTTTGAGGAGATTGCTGATAGTGACCTTACCTTTTTCAACAAGGAAAACAACGTTGCTATCAATGACGAAGCGATAGCCATCCTGCACGAGCTCGGCATTACCATCGTTGGCGACTTCATAGTCTCGCCCGATTACGACGATGCCCGCTTTGACGCGCTGGAGGAGTACGTGATCAGCCGGGCTATCGAGCTCCCGATTCTGACAGTGCTGACTCCGCTGCCCGGGACAGCGCTCTATAGCGAACTGCATGAGCGCATCACCATCAGGGACCTTGACTATTATACGCTCACCAATGCGGTTATGCCGACCCGGCTCGGAGAAAAACGTTTTTACCAGCAGTACGCACGACTCATCAAACAGTTCCACGCCACAGCAAAACTTTAGGGGAGACCGTAATGGAAGCATATATAACTGATATGGCAGCATTTCTTCCCAATGAGCCGGTTGATAATCAGAACATTGAGAAGGTACTCGGCATGGTACAGCAGACCCCCTCTCGCACCCGGGCCATCATTCTCAGGAATAACAAAATCCGGGAGCGCTACTATGCCATCGACCCTGACAGCGGCAGGATTACCCACACCAACGCTCAGCTCACCGCCGAGGCGGTGCGTCGGCTGCGTCCTCATGCCGGGTTCTCGCTGGACCAGATAGAGTGTCTTGCCTGTGGCACCTCTTCTCCCGATCAGATCATGCCGGGGCACGGCCTGATGGTGCATGGCGAACTGGCAAGCGCTCCCTGTGAAGTGGCGACTCTGTCAGGTATCTGCCTCTCCGGAATTTGCGCCCTCAAATACGCAGCCCTGAACGTGGCGGCCGGGATTACCAGCAACGCAGTGGCGACCGGATCCGAGCTTGCCTCCACCTTCATGAGGTCCGCGCTGTTTAACGCAGTGACGCCTGAGAGGGCTGCAGAGCTGGAGTCGTGCCCGGGTATTTCATTTGATGCCGATTTTCTGCGCTGGATGCTTTCTGATGGCGCAGGCGCCGCATTTGTCAGCAAGAGTGCATCGCCGGGGCGGCTGGCGTTGAAGATAGAGTGGATCGAACTCCTTTCCTTTGCAGGCGAACTGGAAACGTGCATGTACAGTGGAGCGATTAAAAATGATGACGGCAGCATAACCGGCTGGCGCTCTCTGGCGGGAGATACTGCAGCTGCCTTGCTGGTAAAGCAGGACGTAAAACTTTTGAACCGGGAGATCATCAGCACAATTGTCAATAAAACCCTTACCCGGGTGGTTGCCAAGCACAGCCTCTCCCCCGGGCAGATCAACTGGTTCCTTCCCCATTACTCGTCCGATTATTTCCGTCTGCCACTCCATGACCGGATGGGTGAAATCGGCTTTTCGATTCCGCAGGAGCGCTGGTTCTCCAATCTCGCTACCAGAGGAAACACCGGATCCGCTTCGATCTATATCATGCTGGAGGAGTTGTTCCGCTCCGACCGCCTTACACAGGGCGATACCATCCTCTGTATGATCCCGGAAAGTGGCCGGTTTTCAGTAGCCTATATGCTCTTGACTGTTGTATAGTAGCGTTTCTGTTAATCACAAGAGGAGGTTTATCATGAAAACGTATCTCATTGCATTAGTCCTCATTCTCGTTTTCTCCTTCCCGCCGTTGAGCGCAGCCGCTTCAGGACGACCGGGTCCGTACTTCTCCGGATTTCTGGGCATCAGTAATTTTAAAGATACCACCGCTTCCAACTACGACTATCAATACGGCAGTTCATTCAGTGAAAAAATTAAATTGAATCCCGGCATTTACGCCGGTGCTGCCGGCGGATATGATTTTGGTTTTGTGCGGATAGAAGGTGAATTCTCTTTCAGGGATGCTGAAATAGACACAATTACCAGCCAAGCTGACAGCTACTTTATCCATAATGTTGACGGTAACGTAGGGGCGTTTTCCTCAATGATCAACGTTTTCTTTGACCTTCATAACCGTTCCCGATTCACACCATATCTGGGTGGCGGTATCGGTGCTGCAACCCTGTATCTCAGTGACACGTATGGGTATGTTACAAAAAATAACAGTACGTATTACCAGCCGCTCTACTGGGAAAGCGATGACACCGTCTTTGCGTACCAGCTTGGCGGTGGTGTGGATATAGCTCTCAACAACCGGTTTTCTCTGGATGTCGGCTATCGCTATTTTAAGACCGACGAGGCACACCTTGATTCGTATTATGACACCACAAGCGGCATGCGTTTTGAGAGTCACAACGCGATGGTTGGATTCAGAATGAAGTTCTGACTCTGCGACTCGCATACAAACAAAATAAGGAGATCACACACATGGTACCATTCTTCCGGATACGATCAATAACCATCGCTTCACTTCTTCTTCTGCTTGTTTCTGCAACTGCCGCATTTGCGGATAAGCCTGCTGTTACAATCAGCGTTCCTGAAAGTGTCAAGGCAGGAACTGAAGTCACCATAAAAATAAAGGTGGTTCACAGCAGCAACAATTTTATACATCATGTTGATTGGGCGCAGATCAGCGTGGAGGGGAAAGAGGTAGCACGCTGGGATTTTTCATGGTCCAACACTCCCGAAGCTGCCACCTTTGAACGAGAGTTCAAGCTGGTAGTGACGGCGCCTGTTGAAGTGTCCGCCCAGGCGGACTGCAATATGCATGGCAGCAATGGAGCCGTGAAGGCTCAGATTAAAGTAACGGAGTAAACTTGAAATGAAAATTAGCGGCGTCAGTATCATCCTGGTTCTTGGTCTGATAAACCTGCTGCTGTTGTCACTGCAACTCAGTTCCGGGCTCCGCTGGATCAAGCTGCCGCTTGGTGTACACCGCAAAACCGGCATCGCCCTGTTTGTCACCGCAGTGATTCACGGAATCCTCGGCATCATAGCGCAGTTGTCATAAATGCCGTAAAATGCCGTTATTCCCGATTACGGCGGATATAATCAGCCAGGGTTCGGAGCGACTGGAGCACTTGACGGCTCGACTCTGAACTTTCAATCCTGACATTGAATTTTCTCTGGACAGCCACGACTACCTCCACTGCGTCGAGTGAATCGAGTTCGAACGGAGAGTCAGGGCCGATCAGCGGCGCGTCCAAAGAGAGATCGGCCGGAATGGGACCGGCAAATCTGCACGCCTCAATCAACATCTCTATCAGTTCCTGCTCTAAATTATCTTCCACACGATTCTCCTTATATTATATTAGTGCTCTACGGAACGTGCCGGGTCACTGGTTACGGTTATTCCGCATCGCCAAGCCGGAAATTGTCACGGTGACAATAAAAAAGAGCAACAGGTACGACATTTCCGGCAGAACCGTACCTAAATTACCCCCTCTGACGAAAATATCCTGAAATGCTGTCAATCCCCAGGCGAGAGGTGAACAGATGCTTATTTCCTGCATGTAGCGGGGCATGACGTACACCGGAATCATGATCCCGCCCAATGCTGCGGCAATAACAATTGATACCGCTCCGAACATGGACGCCTGCTCGTAAGTTTTTGCCAGAGTCCCTACCATCAGACCATACCCGCTTGCCGCCAGTGAAGCGGCCAGGACAACAGGAATAATGGTAACCAGCTCAGGGCCTATTTCCAACCCGGCGGGCCCCAACAAAGGGAGCAGGTAGGATCCCGCCAACAGCATCAGGGCAAACTGGACCAAACAGACGAACAGGTAGGCGCAAATTTTTCCGATCAATATGCTGACGGGAGAGACCGGCATAGTCATCAACCTCGTTAACGAACCGGTCTGCCTTTCCCTGATCAGGGAACCGGAAAGCGGCACCACGATGAAAAACATGCCGAAGAGTGCCCAGGCCGGGACGTTTTGTTGTGCGGCAGTCGGTCTTTTCAGCAGTCGGCTGTTTACAGCGGACTGCTCGGTAAGTTTCAGCACCGGGGCGGTATCCATCTTGAAACTCAAATCCGGTATCGGAATTGGAGTTGACGAATCCCCCGTGAAAGGTTTCATTATTTCCGACATTGATTTTTTAAGCTCAGCAGGAAACGTTACAGAGAGTGCAGCAGCCTGTTCCTGAAACTCTAATCCGAGCACGACCATTTGCAGAGCGTTGACCACGGCAGTGCGGAATGTGCCCTGTACCGCAGGATCAAAATAGACCGTCACCCCAGCCTGGCTCACCTTCTGATTCACCTTGTCTGGCGGCAGAGCTTTTGGCACTGTTTTCCCTTTTATGATGATGGTGCTCTTTGCTCTGCTCCTGATTTTTTTCTTGAAGGCGGCACCGGTACCGGCAGGGATAATGATTGCAAATTGGAAATCCCCCTTCACGACCGACTTTTTAGCGGTTTCTTCGGATGTGGCTGTTCCCTTGATCCTGGTTACGAGATCGATACCTCCGCTGCTTTTGAGCTGCTTGCCGATCGCCTCTCCAAGGAAACTTCTGTCCATGTCGACAAAGAGTACCCGGATTGGCGCCTCCCCCGTCGCCTGCATAACATTGTCCTGCACAAGAGAGATGATCAGAACCAGAGCCATAGGCATGACAAGGAGCACAAGCAGGCCGGCGCGATCCCTGATGAGTTCAAGAAGTTCTTTAATTAAAGTTGCCCAGATGGTTAACATCGGTCGAAGTTCACTCCAATCGTCTGATCAGCATGATCTGACTTTCTCCCACAGGGTTTCGAGGCCGATCATCTCTCCGGCAGTCACCATCCCGGCCAGTGACGCACTCATTACCCCGGTCATCAGAGTTGACTGGCCGCTGAGCCAGAGTCCGGGGAGACGAGTCCTGACTGATGGCGTGGACTGATCAAGGCTGTGGAGAGCGCCATAAGCAGAACCTTCCGGTGATGACAATTCATCACGGAAAGTGAGGGGAGTGCCAACGGCAAGCGGTTTAATCTCTCCGCAGATATGGCCCCAGTTTGTCCTGGCTATTTCGAGCATCTGTTCGGTAAGTTTTTCCTTAAAATCCTTGTATGCCTGTGGTCTGCTGTTCATCTTGCTTTCCTTGAACATTTCAACATCCTGCCAGTATGCTGGCGCGAACAGTATAACGCCGTTCTTGTTGGTCAGGATATCCTTTCTGTCTCGCCGCCCTGGACAATTGAGCATCATGCCCCGTTCTTTCAGGGGGAGGATAGGGGAGGAAGGCAGGATATTGAGGCCGGAACGGAATTTGTACAGATTAGTCCAGTCAAGCAGATCCGGCTCAGGAGGGTTGTCGATAGAGCCGAAAAGCATGAAAAATGAGGTTGAATTTTTCAGCCCAGTTACTCTTTTCCGGTACACCGGTCGGAAAAAACTTTCAGGGATCATGGCGATCATATCCGAAGGGTGTCCGGTATATATGACATCGGAACTCTGCACGATGCAGCCTGATGCCGTTGTTACGCCAACTGTTTTGCCGCTGTCGGTGTTGATCGCGGTAACGGTTTGACCGGTGAGAATTTCAACACCGAGTCCGGTCAGTGTCTTTACAAAGCTGTCTATTACCGCCTGTCCGCCACCATCTACGATATAGGTGCCTCTGCAATAGCCGTGAACAACCTGGGCGTGTATTTCCAGGGACGCCTCTTCGCTCGGGACGCCGTAGAGATAAAGCGGAGCGGCAAGCACTGCCTGTAATATCGGATTTGATGTGATCTCCTCCAGATATCCGACAAGGGAGTTGGCTGATGAAGGTGGAGAATGAAGGAACGGAGTAAGTGGAAGAGCTGTGTTGTAGAAAGGGACCGTCGTGCAGATTTCCTGGATTCTCTTGAAATATGCAGTGATAGCGCCCTTCTCCTGAGGGAAGTGCTGCAGCAGTTCATCCATGAATCTCGGGTAGGAGAAATAGTTTCTAACAGGGTGTTCGTAGTCGTCAAATTCAAACAGATCACAGCTCTGCTCGGGAAAAGGGATTACGTCAATATCGGACATAACACCGCAGTAATTCCACAAAGAGGAGAGGATCTCACCCTTTCCCAGGCTGCTGGTGGCGTGAAAACCGACATCGAAGGAGATGGAGTTGCGTTTGAAGCGTTTGAGTGTCCCGCCCGGTCGCGGCATTTTTTCTACGATGATGACTTTTTTGCCATTGCGGGCCAGAATTGCTGCGGCGGTTAAACCGGCAATTCCGCTGCCGATAATCGTAACATCGCATTTATATCGAGTGCAGCTCATTGATCAGTTCCTTTCTTTTTCATTGTTTGTGGATATCCGATGGCGTAGATGATCGGAAACGGTGAATGTGGTGAGTCAAGTTCCCGGATTTCCCAGTCGTAAACGGCTCCGGTGAGGGAGCCGGTAATCTCCGCCAGTTCCTCGATACTATAGGAACAGAGGCAGGAGATAATGCCGTCCACCATGACGATGAGCGGAACTACCGAGAGCAGATAGGTCAAAAGAAACCGTGACCAGAGGAATGGGCGGATCTTCGGTGCATGCAGCAGCACGAAAAAAGGGGCAGTGAGCATGGTAAGTACGGTGACAGTACGTCGGTCGGTCATCTCGAAGAGTCCAATCCCCTGCCCAGAATCCACCGCGTCCTGAAGTATCTGTTTGGCTTTGGCGGGGGTGAAATGGTGAAATGAACCGAACAGTGTCCTGAAACCGGTGAGCTTTTCCGGAAGGCTACGGGCATCAAGTGGCTCTGCCATGAAGTCGATAACCCCGCCGGAAAGTTCGCTGGCAAGGCGAAAGGCTGTCAGGTTCGGGTAGTGGTCAGTCAGGATGAAGCGAAAGGACTCACCAAAGGCTCGACTGATAGTTCCGTAAAGCCGTTGCCAAGGTCCGCTGCCGCCGGAACAGAGATCTACGATACGCCGGGCATCGACCCTTTGCAGGAAATAGCAGAGTGTCGGCACCAGCGGTGTGTACTGCCCCCAGTGGTTGGTGGAGTATTGGAGAAAATCAGTCACGGCGTTGCGAATCACCCTGGGACACCAGAGTTGGTCGTGGATCTCTCCGATTGACAGTCGTTTCAGTTGCAGCAAAAAAAGGCTCCTTTGTGTGGGTCTGCCGGGTCAGTCGCGCAGCTGTTTGCCGGTGAGATGCAGGAATACATCCTCCAGGGAGGTGCAGCCCTCAGTCTGGTCAATCAGTGCGTCGGGGGTACCTGTTGCAATGATGCAGCCATGATCCACGACGGCGACCCGGCTGCAGAGCTGCTGGGCTTCTTCCATATAATGTGTTGTATACATGATCGTCATGCCGGTGTCACGGAGCCCTTTGAGGTTTTCCAGAAGCATGTTGCGCGACTGGGCGTCGATCCCTACGGTCGGTTCGTCAAGAACCAGCAGCCGAGGCTCATGCAGGATTGCAGCTGCGAGGTTGGCGCGCCGCTTCATGCCGCCGGAGTAGGTTTCTACCCGCGTGTCGGCTTTGTCTGAAAGCCCGACCAGCGTCAGGCAATAGTCAATCCGTTCGGAGAGCGTCTGCCCGGTAAGTCCGTATAGTCTCCCGAAATAACGGAGATTCTCCCGGGCAGTGAGGCTCGTATAGAGAGCCACTTCCTGTGGAGCAAGGCCGAACAGCGGTCTCACTGCTGCAGGATCGCTCACAACGTCATGATCGCAAAGAGTTACCGAGCCGCTGGTTGGACGCAGCAGGGTACAGATGATTGAGATAGCGGTAGTCTTTCCGGCTCCGTTGGGACCGAGCAGGCCGTAAATTTCACCTTTCCCGACCGTAAAATTGAGACCGTTAACTGCTGGATTGGGCGATCCCCGATAGAGCTTGACCAGATTTGTGACCTTCAGAATGTCAGCGGTTCCAGTTTTGGAGCCAATGGCATTGGAAGTATCGGGTGTCGATATGGCAGGGCAGGTAGTTGCGATGATACGTATACCTCTCAGCTTTTTGTCAGTCCATAGAGATCCCGGAACAGGGCGGTCTCTTTGTCGGCACAGTCGCGCAGGATTCCGGCCAGGTCGGCAAAGCTGTCGTTCTCGCCGGCTCGCCCCTTGCAGTGACGAGCTCCTGCAACAGCAAAATCGCGCCAGCGATCGCCAATATCGGTCATCCGTGTGGAAATGTCGAGGTAACGGCTATCCCCCAGTACTGCGGCGGCTTCCTGGAGAAATGCTGCATATATGAAGCGGAAACCACCACCGCCGGTGCCGATTTCCTCCTGCATCCGAATAATATGTCCCAGGTAGAGAATTGCCTTACGTTCGCCGAAACGGGCAGGCCACTGCTCCATCTGTCCGGCGAGATAGCGGATTCCTCTCGTTCCCAACAGGGGAAAAGGGATCTTGACCATCACCCGGCAGACCTCGCGGATACTCGAAACAATGGCCGGGGCAAGGTCGATGTTGGTCGGAATGTGCGAGATGCAGTACATCTTTCCTTTTGGCGCCAGCGCTCCCTGGGCAAAACGGGCCCGTGTCAGGTCGGCTGCGGAACAGGTAACTGTTTCACCGAACACCGGATCACTGATGTGATAGGAGTCCCCTTCTCTGCCAAATACTACCAGATTGTGCGCATTGAAATGAAACCGCAACGCCGGGGGAAAGTAAGGGAGCCAGTAGACTCCTGTCTGAAGTCCGACCGGCACTCCTTCGTCAAGGTATCGATCAAGTTCGGCCATGGCACGATTCTGGTCCGTAAAGGTGTGACGGGTAACATGAATACCGAGGTGACCGGCCACCTTCTTGAAAATGTTGCCCGGTGCGGTACGAAAGGTTGCCAAAGGGAGCTTGTTGATTCTGATGAAGGGGAAGTAGCCAAACAGGAGCCCTGCACCGATACCGAATGCCATGGCCTCGGACATGGCGAGGCCATGATGGGAGAGAAGGTTTGCGGTAACACCGCTTTCACAATGGGCGGATTGACGGTGGTTGAATGTGTTGATCACGGTGCCCCTTGACTCAAAAAAAATGAAACTACTCAGTACTGCCAGGCTTCTATGCGTTAGAGGCCTGTTACTCCTTTGACCTGAGCTTTGCTGTCTGGAGTCTTGCCAGCGCCGTAGTGTCCGGGATTGCCCCCAGTTCCTCCGCCGTAATAGAAAACAGAGAGGCATACCGTCCCCTCAGTTTGGCGGAGATCCCGTTGAATGGACCAGGCCGCAGATGTCTCCGCACTTGCCAGCGAAAGAGACCGGTATACTCTGCAAGCAGTTTTTCGTCCATCTGGTTGGCGACCATGTGATATGCAAGCGGGCTTCGCTTTCCTGCACGGATCTCGGCGAGAATATCGGCAACCTCAAGGCTTATTGCCTCCCATGCCTGGCTGTTTGCAATATTTGCCGGTTCCCAACCGGAAAATTCCGCCAATACATAGCGACCGTTTGCATCGAGCGCATAACAGATCCCTGACTGGTCGCCAAAGAGCTCCTTGTCCTGGGGGACCTCCTCTTTCAACATTGTTGCTCCCTGTTGCAGCTGTTTTAGCAGTGTAAAGCGTCTTTAAAAAAATCTGCCGACCTGGAGAACCAGAGAGTTAAAGCCCCGATTGTCGTGATAGAGATTCCCGTTTGACGCATGGTGCAGCCTCAGGGCGGCAAAACTGCTTGGGCCATCTTTGTGTGACAGTTCAGCGCCGATGCCCAGCTGCGGGTTGAAATTAATCCTCAAACCCTGTCCCTCGACCCTGAAATCCGTGTAAATGATTCCAATGCCGCCTTCGAAATAGGGACGGATCTGCGGGGTGGCAATCCGGTCTACAAAATAAAGCGCAGCCATCCCCAGAGAAGCCATCGTTCTGACTTCAGGTCTGAAGGTAGATCCGAGCGCCCCCTCAACCTTGAAACAGAGCTCCTTAGGGCGGTCCTGATGCCATATCTTGCCGTAATCGAACAGTCCGAAGACAGTCAAAAGGGCAAAACCGATATCATGCCCGGGATCGTAGAAATTAGCAAGCTCGACAGACATACCAAAGCGGTCCTGGGCACGTTCCTCCGTGGGTGCTGCTGTTTCGTCAGCTCTGCTTCCGCTTGGGAACAGGCACCATCCGAGCGTCAGTAACGCCAGCATCAACCGGACTATATGTTCCGTTTTCCGCCTCATCCCTTTGCCAGGGATACCAGGCCAAAACAGTCTTCATCACTCAGGGAAAGGCATGATACCCGATGGCTTTCGAGAATATTTCCACCAGCGGCAACCGATGCCGGAAAGTCACAAATGCCACCGCCCGGGGAAGCGAATGTTTTCCCCTCTTTGAGCATGAGGGCGGCAATGGCGATATCCAAGGCGGGTCCGCACGGCATACTGCCATAGAGAGCGGTGAAGCAGGCGACAGTAGATTTTTCTGCAAGCTGCGCATAGTCGCCCCCTTTTTCAATTCGGCCATCCGCCCCCAATACCAGCAGGTCCTGTGGCGAGGAGAGGAACCCCGGCTTGAGGAGCCTTCCCGTCGTCACCCGATCGAGCAGGCAGTATCCATCCTGAGCTTCTTCTTTACGCGTCAGGAGCAGAAAAGCCGCTCCTTCACCCGGAATAGCGGACTCCACTCCGGTTAGGAGCGGAGTCATCTCCGGTTTATGTGCCGTGCCGCGTTGACGATACCAGGCGTAACCGATCAGTTCGGACAACTCTTCAACCGCGCCGAACAGGACGCGATCGACACGTCCCTCTGCCAGCCAGAGCCAGGCAGTCTGAAGCGCCGAAGGGACAGAGTGATGAAACTGGCTGACTGTACTGCTGGGGCCGGTCGCCCCGAGCATTATTGAGATGTATGCGGCTGCCGAGTTATGCACTGAATTGGCGAAGTAGGTGGGGGAGGCACAAATATCACCATCGTTGATGAAAGAATCAAGAAAGGCGAAGGTTATCCCGGTGGCACCATACCCGGAGGCAATGACGACTCCAAGGCGCTCCTGTTTTCCTTCGGCGAGAACTCCGGCATCTTCCAGAGCCAGGTACGCTCCCAGGAGGGCAAGTTTGGAAAAGTTGTCGACCCTGCGCAGCGCTTTTAACGGCACATAATCAGTAAGTCGTGAGATGTTCGCACGGAAGGCGGGGATGTTTAGCGGAGTTCCACAGTTGGAAAGATCGAGAGTGGCCCGGTTACTTGTTCCCGTCAGCAGCGCCTGCCGCATCTCTGTAACTCCGGTCCCGAATCCGCCGACAACGCCTATCCCCTGGATAGCAATCTGCATTATGCCGTCTCCCCTTTGCCGAGTATGATCACGGAGTTGTTGCCGCCGAAGGCTAATGATTCGGAGAGTGCAACTGTGCCGCTGAACGGGGTGTTCTCGGTAACCGGGTTCCTCTCCAATTCAGGATCCGGTGATGAAAAACCGGCATTTGCGGGGATTTCCCCGCGTTCGAGGCAGGCAGCGGTAAAGACCGCTTCGATGGCGCCGGCTGCACCCAGAGTGTGACCAGTATACCCTTTGGTAGAAAGGAAGGGGACTCCGGGAAGTAATTCGGCCAGGACTCTCGTTTCAACCCGGTCATTATCAGGAGTTCCAGTGCCATGGGCATTAACAAAGGCAATCGCTGCCGGATCAGTGCCATTGCAGGCCAGGGCTTCAGTCAGGGCGTGTTTCAACCCGGCGCCGTCCGGACTTGGTGCGGTCAGGTGGTAGGCATCACAGGCCGAACCGTAGCCGAGCACTAATGAGCGGGCCTTTTTTCTCCGCATGGTTCTGACCTGTTCAGATTCAAGAACCATCATTGCCCCCGCTTCTCCCAGATTCAACCCTTTCCGGTTACGGTCGAACGGCCTGCAGGGGGACTCATCGGTTATCTGCAGGGAGATGAAGCCGATGTAGGTGATTCGACCCAATTCATCGGCTCCGCCTGCCAGGGCAATATCGCAGACTCCGGAACGGATCCATGACGCTGCCAGGCCGACCGCATCGGTACCTGATGAGCAGGCGTTGACTATTGTCTGGCAGGGGCCGGAAAAGCCGAATTCACGGGCAATAACCGCGGCCGGATTGCTCCGGTGAACTCTTTCCAGCGGGGCCAGTTTTGGCGTCCTGCCGGAGCGCAACTCTCTACAGAAGGTCTCGTTGCTGATGGCACATCCGACAGTGGTGCCGACACAAACGCCAACGGTCAGCCTACTCAGCATTTCCTGCTCGAGTCCGGCGTCAGCAAGCGCCTCCCGTGCTGCGTGCAAGCCGAGGGCGCTGGTACGGAGCAGATCAGAAGGAACAGAAAAATTCAGAACCTCAAACACCGGATAGTCGATCGGGTGGTTGCTGGTGAAGCTGACCGGGGGCGCCGGGGCGCGCATGCCTCTGAAAAGTGATGCCATGCTGTCGTTCAGATTATTACCGGCAGCGCAGATGCATCCCATCCCGGTTATGGCAACCGGAGCGAAAGTCATGCGGACTCCATACGCGTATCTATGTAGGCGGCCAAAGCTTCGATCGACTGGAATGCGACTCGTCCTTCCTCCATATTCTTGATCTCGATACCGAAATGTTTCTGGATAATAACAACCAACTCCACCGCATCAAGTGAGTCGAGGCCAAGTCCTTCACCGAATAGCGGCGCGTTATCATCGATATCTTCCGGGGTCAGCTCCTCCAGGTTCAGATCATCAATGAGGATTTTCTTCAGTTTTTCTTTTGTATCCATGAGTAAAGCTCCTTGAAAACGGGGTTAAATACGGGATAAGGTGAGCGGTATTCACTCTTCAGGTGACCACATGTTGTAAAAATTATAAAACTGGTACGGGTTTTCAGTGACAAATGTTTCCAGAGCCGCGACAAATTCACGGGCGAAGGGGAGATAGGCGTGTGCCGACCTGCCAAGATTTTCCGGGATCTGAAAGGTTTTTGCCACGTGCAGTTCATATGCCCCGGACTTGCTTCTGTAGGGGAAAATGACCGCCACCGGAGCACCGGTGGCCGAGGAGAGTTTATACGGACTGAACGGAAATTTTACCGGACCGCCAAGAAAATCAACGCTGACGCTGCCTCCTTCACCTCCCATGTTCCGGTCGCCCATAATACAGAGGAGTTCACCATTTTTCAAGACCTGAAGCATCTCCAGCGTTCCGCCAAGATATCCGGCAGGATCAATAATCCGGTACGGTGGTTTTTTACTGTTGTGCTCAAAAAAGTGCCGATCCCGATCCTCTTCATCCCGGTGTATAAGGAGACTGACCGGAGTGTTAAGGGCCGCAAGGTTCGACATGGCAAGCTGCCAACATCCGACGTGAGCAGTTATCAAGATCAGTCCGTGCCCCTCTGCCAACAACTCAGCCAGCTCAGATGTCCCTTCCGGGCTGACATACATGTTTTCGGGGCCAAGAATCCCCAGTATTGCCCGGTCAACGAGGGTCCTGCCAATGCCGAGGCTGAGAAGATAACTGTCCCATAGCATACGCAGCGGGGTGCGTCCGGGAAAGCGCCGTTTGAGATAATGGCTGGAGCGATTCCTGACTTCAGGGCGCAACAGGGTATAATACAGCACCACAAACAGCAGCAGGCAGTATGCCGCCGGCTTGCCGCCGCAACGGATCAGGGTGTAAAAGACATTGTGCTGCCAGTTCGAACCGATACTCCGACTGGACCACTGCTTGCTTTTTCGGCTAGGCATCTTTTTCCATGTGGCGCGATGTACCACGGGTGAACTTGATAAAACTGGCAAGATTGCCGAGAAAACGGAGCCAACTGTCCGGCGAGCGCCACAGCATGGCGACATAGCCCCAGAGCACCTTGGAACGTTTAAAATGGTTGCGGTAGAACTCGTTGAACAAGACATCAAGCCGCTCTCGGGTCATTCCCTTGGTAACGAAGAGGAAATTCATACAGTCCATCTTTTCCCAATCCTCATCAAACTCGCCCAGTTCATGGATAGTATCGTAGATCGGCGAGCCGGGAAACGGGGTGAATTTTGCCAGGTTGAAATCGTCTATCGGCAGTGAAAAAACGTACTTCATACTTCGGCGGATACTTTCCTCGGTTTCACCGGGCAGCCCCATCATGAGAAGCCCCTTGGTTCTGATGCCGGCATCTTTAATCATCCTGATTTTTTCGGCCAGATGGTTCAGGTCGGCGTTCTGACGGTGCTGGGCAAGGAGATCTTCGTCGCCGGTCTCTATACCGAGACTCATCATCCAGCAGCCCGCACTCCGCATCCGGGTCAACAGTCTGCGATCGATATGCTCCGCCCGGACTGCGCAGTTGAACGTCATGTCGAGCGGTCGATCGATCATCATACCGGTGAACTCCTCAACCCGCTGACGGTTGAAGGTGAATTGGTCGTCGTAGAAGTTAATGTGGCGGATGCCGAAACGCTCCTTCAGATAGCGCAGATGCTCATAAAGGTAGGTGGCCGAGTTATAGCGGAAGCTGCGACGAAAGACCGAGCGGTCGCAGTAGCTGCAGGCATAGGGGCAGCCACGACTGGAGATGCAGCTCGTATTTGGCGTCTTCGGGTAATTAAAGATCGGCAGCATGTAGGATGCTGGAAATCCTGCCAGTTTCTCGTAGGCGGGAAACGGCAGATCGTCCAGCACGAGCCCGTTATCCCGGTAGCCGGTGAAATGTACCTCTGACCCTTTGCGGTAGATGATTCCTTTAACCGCTGCCGGGTCGTCCAGGCCGGAGCGGGCAAGCTCCTCCATGGTTTCCTCACCTTCGCCGATCACGGCGAAATCCATGGCAGGAAAGTTGGCAAAGAGCTGTTCCTTAAGTGCTGAAACGTGCGGACCACCGAAGACCGTCCGGATGCCGGGAACCGTCCGGCGGGCCACCTCAGCGATCCTGATGCCGTCAAGAAAGCTGGAGGTTGTGCAGCTTAACCCGATGAAAGCCGGTTTTTCCGCGAGCAGGTAGTCACGAATTGCCCGGTCTGAATCGGGCCTTGCATAGCAGTCAACAATATCAACCGATCTGCCACGTTGCTCCATGTAGGCAGCTATGCTTGCAAGCCCTAATGGCGGCATGATGTTGGCGATGCGGGAAATATCTCGCCCGGCCGCATCCGCCTTGTAGCCGAGCGGATGGACCAACAGGATTTTTTTATCGTTTAACATGTGCATTATCTATATTCCTTGGGAAACTTGATCAACGAATCCCAGAGCAGCCCACGGTAGCCAAACCGGTGCATAATCGAACGGCTTTCCTGAGCTTCGGACGGAGGAAAAATACGGTCGCGCCTCCTCCTGAAGGCGGTCTGAATCATGTCATTCATCTTCTGCACATCAACGCCTGGTGACAGGTAATAAACCGGGTCACGCAGTGATGCGCCGTCAGCCATGAGCCCGTCTCTGACGGCACGTGCAAGGAGGGGGGTCCCGGGGAGGATACGTATTCCGGAGAAGGCAAAGACAACGGTATGCTCCAACTGATCCAGATTTTTGAGCCCCTCGGCGATCGTCTCCATCGTTTCACCAGGCCCGCCAAACATGACAAAATGAGCGCATGGAAGTCGTTCGGCGATGCAGGCCCGGTTTGCCTCGAGAGCATCGGCAAAGGTAAACCCTTTGCCGAGCGAGCGTAGAGTTGTATCGCTTGCCGCGTCAGTGCCGAGTTCGACGGCATAGAGGCCTGACCGTTTCATCAGTGCGATCTCCTGTCTTCTCACTCCTTCCGGTCGCATATAGCAGCACCAGCGCAGGGAGAGGTTTCGACGGATGATTTCCTCGACTACTTCGAGGTAGTGACCGTCGCTGTCGTTGAAAACCGAGTCCGTAAAGAAAAAACTATCCACTCCGTGCTTTGTATTGATCCGCTCCAGATCGTCAACTACCGTTTTCGGATCGCGACAGCGATAGCGCGTCCCCTCAAGTGTGGGATAGCTGCAGTAGATGCAGCCGTGAGGGCAGCCGCGCTTGGTTTGCAGATTGATCATGCTGCTTTGTTCCAGGTAGAACGCGATCATACTCTCCGAATAAAGCGGCGATATCATCTCGACCCCAGAGAGAAGTCCGTTGCTGTACAGTATTCTGGGTGGCGATATTCCTTCAGAGAGATTGCTGATCAGCTCGCAGACCAGACGCTCCCCCTCACCAACTATTCCGTAGTCAGCGCCGGTGTAGGCCAAAAGTTCTTCCGGCATGATTGAAAACGCAGGGCCGCCAACAATGACCGGTGCAGTCGATTGTTCCCGGATCACTACAATAAGGCGTCTGGTAATCTCCGGATAGCCGGTGACCGTCAGGGAGTCACAGTTGTCCAGATTTCTGATTGAAACGCAGACGTAGTCAGGCGCAAAGTCGGTAACCCGCTCTGCCAACAGCTCCTCCGACTCTCCTGACGCCAGAAAATCGAACTGTGCCACTTCGTGTCCGGCTCCTGCCAGCGCGGCCGCAATGACTGCGAGTCCCAACGGATAGACCGGGTACGGTTCCACCGTAATATTTGAGGAAACCAGCAGAATCCGTTTCATGCCTTATTCAATCCCTTGACAAAAGAGCGCTTCCGGCGTGGATTATAGCGGTAGTAGGTACCATCCTCCATCTCCCTCTGAATCACTTTCTTGAAAAGATTCCCCATTTTGAGCTGGTGTCCGCCGTCCGCATAAAAGGTATCCCACGCGTAGTAGTAAAGCTCCTGGAGTTTTTCAGGGGTCATCTGCTTCGGTTGAAATAGTACCTTGTCCGCAGAGTAGTTTTTCCAGTCGCTGTTCAAGAGCCTCCCTTCGCTCTCAAGCTGGGTGCGACAGGGTGAATGGGGAAACGGAGTCAAGATAGTGAATTCTGCCACATCCAGTTCGACCTCCAGAAGGAAATCAACCAGTCGCTTGATGTCGTCTTCGCTCTGCTCGTCGGTCCCGAGCAGAATAGTTCCTTCTACGCCGATGCCATGATCCTTCAGACGCTTGATACGGTTACGAATCAGATCAGAGGTGTCGAAGACAGCCTGGTACACGTACCAGGCTCCCGCATCAGCAGCCAGTTTCAGGATTTTGTCGTCATCCATGATCGGGTGGGAGACCCATTTTTTTTTCAGTGGTTCCATAGCGGTGAAAAGGTCGATTAGCCATTGGCGATCCTGGGCCAGCGAGTTATCTACGATGAACATGCGGTTGTTACGGATCGCTTCCATCTCTTCGATCACTTTATCGATCGGGCGTGGCCGGAAGCTCTTGCCGCCCAGAAATCCGGTGCAGCAGGGGAAACAGTCAAATTTGCACCCGCGCGAAGCATGTACTAGATCGAGCATCTGGACGTCGCGATAATTGTAGAGCTCCCGGTTCAGGATTTCCCGCCGGGCGGTGCCGATAAGAGAGGCATCCGGGGGGTTGTCCATGTAGTTGTAGACTTTTTTCATTTCGCCGGACCTGAAGTCGTCCAGTACAGCGGCAAAACGCCCCTCTGCTTCGCCAAGAAAGACAGCGTCAGCATGTTGCGCGACCTCCTCCGCATGCAGCATGGTGGCGATACCACCAAAGATAACAGCCACGCCGCGCTTACGGAATTCGGCAGCGATTTCAAAACCGCGCGGGAGCTGGCAGGAGAGCATGACAGAGATGCCGACCAGATCACAGGGTGCTTCGAAGTCGATCCTTTCGAGGTTTTCATCGATGAATTCCAGCTTCACCTCCGGCGGAACACAGGCGGCGAAGACTACCGGGCCGTGGGGTGGGAGGTGAAATTCCGTCTGCCGGTCAAGTTTTGGCCAACGGGGGTAGATCAGGATCATATTCATATATTGGTTGTCTCCTTTTTAGTCGCAGTTCAATGGGATGACTCGGTGTACATGCATTTTTTTGGTAATTTTTACCACGTGCTGCGAGATAAAAACGGTAGTGACCTACTTGTGCCTTTTCAGATTGTAGCTTTTAATCATATCAGCGCCTTCCTGATGCAGCATGTTGTCCAGAAAGCTGTCGTAGTATGCAAAAGGAACGACTTTCACCCGAAGATAATATACGTGGCCGGGCTTGACTTGTACCGTTGCTGCGCCTGTCAATCCGGCAGCCACCTTTGTTGAGGTGCCGGACTTTAAAAGGCTTCCTGTTGTGAACGGGACTTTGCCCGAAGGGACCACAAATGGGTAGTATTCGGCGTTCCCCAGCACAACAACCGGCTTGTCATTCGAGAGCAGTTGTATATCTATATCAGAGGAACCACTCCACGGCTCCCGGAAAATGTAGACAATTCCCTTGTCGGACGGAACCTTCGCTTCGAAGGAATCGGCAGAATTCACCTTTCGTTCCATTCGCTGCTCCATGGCTTTTGTATACGCAGCTTCACCTGTCACGGAAAATGCGGAGCGGGCAGCAACGGCGTAACCAACCGTGTGGTAGTTGTAATATGCTCGTACTTCATATTTACCGGGTGCAGGCGGATCGAAAGTCATAGTGGCGGTATTCAGCCCCTTCGGCGTGTACTTGTAGTCGCCGCCATCATTGTCAGGAGAAGTCGCCGGTACAATGCATATCCAGTCACTGTCAAGGCCGGGAGCACCGGAAAAAGTTGCCTTGATTGTTTCTCCGTACTGGTACACGGCTTTGTCGGTTTTTACACTGGCCGAGCTTGCATGGCAGAATGTCGTGCCGCTTAAAATAACACCGATAGCCACCGAGAAAAACTTCATACATTTACTGATCATAAGTCATTCCTCCCTGTCAAAAATTCGAATCAACACCCTGTCGGCGAAACAGTACCTGAAAACTGCAAAACTACACTTCCTCTGAAGTGGCATTTAACGGATTATCCCAGTCATGGCTCTCTGAACCAGCTCAAAAAGGCTGTTGGTGGCACTGCCGTTATGCAAAAGAGTGCCGTCACCGACTAACGATACGATTCCGTAATTGTTTGACGCCGCTGGAGCTGTAGCGGCGAGAACCAAGAAGACCGCCCCCGGTGTTAACGATACAGAATCCGCAAATGCCTCCGGCACGGCCAGGTCGCAGATCCCGGCCAGCATCGTGTCTGCTTCCCCCTGTTCCAGATCTTCCAGCGCCATCCGGATAGCATCGAGGTTATCTCCACCGGTCTCGTTGATGGCGAACGATGAGCCGGTCAGTCCGAACTGAATGGCGGCATCGCCCAGAAAACAGTTGGCGAGCGTGTATGCGAACAGATTCGGACTGGCAAGCCCGCCGCCGTCAAGGAGCACGGTTGTGTGGTATTCGAGGTCGGTGGCGAGGCAGCCGAGGCGGGTTGAAGCGACCACGCCGATAGGGCGTTTATCAGCCCACTTTTCCAGTCCGGCATCACGCAGGGCAAAGGTAACAGCAGCGAGGCCGAGCTTCGTGTACTCCGACATACGACCGAAACGCTGATTCGGTTCCGGGAAAACATCCTTGCGCGTCAGCGGCGGAAGCGGCAGATCCGGCATGGTCCATTCGCCCCCCTGACTTCCCCAGCCGAACCCTGCGCCGGTAACCCAGCCGATGCCGCAGATATATGCGTCCATTACCCCTCCTCCCGGCGCAGTATCAGCGCTGCATTAACACCGCCGAAACCGGAATTGGTACTCAACAGATACCTGCCGTCAATCGGCTCTGCGGAACAGCTCAAAAATCCCTCGCCAGCTTCTTCTGGCTCCAGCAAACCTACCGTGGGGGGGAGTTGACCGGCCTCAAGGCATTTCAAGCCAAGAGCGACTTCGATCCCGCCTGCGGCACCCAGGGTGTGGCCGATGGCTCCTTTGATCGAGTGCATCGGGATGCTGCGCTCTCCGAAAAGCGTGCGGAAGGCGATAAGCTCCATCAGGTCGTTATACACCGTTGCGGTGCCGTGCGCGCTGATCGCAGCTATCTCTGCAGGAGCAATCGCTGCACGCTTCAGCGCCTGACGCACAGACTGAATCAGGCCGCAGCCGTCGCGGGCGGGAGCGGTGATATGGGTGGCGTCGTTGGCGGATCCCCACCCGGAAACAACGCCAAGTACCGGCCATCCTTCCCGGATCGCCTGCTCGCGGCTCATGAGGAGCAGCGCTGCCCCCCCTTCACCCAGAATCAGGCCGTCACGGTTGCGGTCGAAGGGGCGACAGGCAGTCCTTGACAGCGCCTGGAGTGCCGAGAATCCGGAAAACACAAATTCACTCACCAGATCCATACAGACCACAACAACCGACTCGCTTCTTCCCGCAGCGATCAGGGAGGCAGCGCGAGCCACGGCAATGGTTGAAGAGGCACACGCCGCGTTAATGTTGATTCCGGAAGCGGTCATGCCGAGTCTGCCAGCGATATGTTGCAGCAACGGCGCCATCGGGACTTCGGCAGGATCGCCCGGAAGCCCCATTTGAAGCCGCTCCATACCATCGATGCATCCCTTGGTGCTTGCCGTAATCAAGGTTGTGCCCGCAGGAACCGGGACGAAACCGTCAAAAAGCTGCTCTAGCAGCGGATAGAGCCTTGACTGGCTGCTCTTTGACTCCAGCCCTTCGATCCAGGAAGCGTTTCCGGTCAGGTAGCGGTCGGTCGCAAAGCGGGTAAGCGGCCGTATCGCACTTTCTCCTGCCATGACGCCCCGCCAGAGGCTGTCCAGGTCAGGGCCGAGGCCGGTCACGGTATGAGCGGCAGAAATACAGACCTCTCTCATCGGATGATCCCCTTTTCCCAGCGATCGAGAAAGCTGCTCACAAATGGCGGCGGAATGAGCATGATATTCATGTCGGTATCGAGCAGCATCTGCACCGTGTATCCGGTCGTGGTAATCTCTTCTGCCCTGTTTCTGATAATGAACTCGAAGTTGAGGCGTGCCGCCGCACTCCAGTGCAGTATCCCCTCGATGCTGAAATATTCTTGAAAGCGCAGCGGTCGAACGTAGTCGATGTGCATCTGCTTGATAGGACAGAGGATGCCTTGCCCATAGAAGTCGAGGTAACCCAGACCGTATTTTTCACCGAATGCCACCCTGGCATCCTCGAAAAAGCTTGGGTAGCGACCATGCCACACTATATTGAGCGGGTCTACCTCTTCGAAGCGGACCTGACGCTCAACAGTTATTCTGAGGGGGGAGGGCGCGTTCTCCTGCCGTGAAAAATAGGCGCGGCTCATGGCACCTCTCCTGTAGAGGAAAGTTCGATCAACAGAGTCGCGGTGATGGTTTCTCCCACGGTCAACTCAGCGTCATAGAGGAGCTTCCCTTTAACGGACCGCTGTCGGCAGCGTACCAGGATCTCTTGATTCGGCAGTACCGGATTGAGAAATTTAGCATCTTCGACGGCTATCAGGTGTTGCCGGCATCCCGTATGTTCGCTGACCAACGAGACCACGGTCAATATTTCCACGATGGCCGGGAGTATCGGATGACCCGGAAAATGCCCGGCGAATCCGGTAAAAGTATCTCCGAAACAGTAGCGCCCCTCCAGCGTCCCGCCGGCGTCTGTCGCTGCGCCGCCACGCTTTGCAGCGGCTATTCCCAATAAAATTTTATTCATCGATTTTGTCCACACTTTCAGTCCATAAAGTCAGGCGGTAACCGGCCAGATCATCTTCGAGCAGTATACCGCCAGGAAAAAACTGCCCCTGGCGCCGTTGATACTGATAATAGCGAACCCGCCACGACTCGTCAGGTCCCCGCCACGATTTTTCCAGAAGCTGTGCATCAGCTCCCCCAAGGGTAAAACGGATCGTCCCCCCATCATCCCTTTTCCGGGTGAGCAGGTAGCTTGTTGCGGTGCGTTCAACGGTGTCGTCCGGGGCCGGTTCCGGTGAGAGGAAAATCCTCCGGACCGAGACGGCAACCGCTTCGGAAAATCCGGGATAGCTTGCGAGGTCCGGGATGATGAAGTGCGCCTGACTGGAAGTCGTATCTACGGAGATGTCGTAAAGCTTCACCCCCATGTCATTCAACCCGACCAGTCGGGCACCCTTTGCCGCGAGGTCCAGTCTCATTACTCCTGTAACCGGAACCCGCGCCCCCTCAAATTCGAAGAGTGCCGACTGGCGGATCATGAGGCATTCTCTACCTGCGTTCCAGAGGCCGCCGGATAATTCCGCAGCGCTCCGGGGTGTTGTCCGGACAAGCTCGGTGGGCACGAATGGTACTGCCGTGCAGGCAGTTGTCAGTAGCAAAAGTGCCGTGAGGAGTAGCGGTAAAAAAACGTTTGTCCCTCTCATTCCATATCCTTACCACAGAGAGCCGGGATTACCAGAAGCGCTGCAGGAATCCCGGTGCCGATCCCGAGCAGTACCGTTATTCCGATAGAGTGCATGGATGGATGTCGCGCCAAAGCCAGGGCGCCAAGCCCCGCAAGCGTTGTAAGCCCTGAAACAAGAACGGCTCGATTTGTCGTAGAGTCAGAACCTTCAGTTAATCTGCAAACCATAAATATCCCGTAATCAACGCACAACCCGATGATAAGAATGGTTGCCGCGATATTGAAAATATTGAACTCGATACCACACAGTCCCATGATGCCGAGCATGCAGAGCAATCCAGTTACAACCGGAACCAGCGCAAGCATAACACGCGATGGTGAGCGGAAGACAACAATAAGGAGAGCGAGCACCAGGGCCGAGGTGAGCGTAAGATATCGGGTAAAGTCGTGGATGATGGCGCGCCCGACGTTGTCGCCGAAGCGGCTCTGGGAAACGAGGCGAACTCCCGGCAATGATTTGAGATCATCGGAGAGTGCCGCCACCACCTGTGGCGTGTCAGGCACCATTGTCAGTACTCGTACCATGTCTGGTGAGCGGATTATCAGCGAGTCAACGAGTTCCCCCATGCCCGCCTCCCGGAGGCTTTCCACGGTCGCTGCCGGTGGCGAGGTGGTGAGCGTCGCAAGAAACGGAGCAAAAGCTTCTGTGGAGAAACCGTACGTTTCTCCTGACTTCGTCAAATCTTTCTCCAGTTGCGCTGCCCGACCGTTCTGCCAGAAGGAGAGCCAGCGCGCCCTGTTTGCGTGTTGCAGGGCGTTGCTCGGCATAAGCGGCGCGAGGCTCACCAGATCACCGGCAGGAATACGTCCGGAGATCAACGCAAAGAGCTTGTCATTTAGTGCAAGGGCACTTTCCAGATCAGTTCCTTCGGCAAAGAGCAGTGCTTTGCCGCGCATATTTCCCCAGGTTTTGATCAGATCTTCCTCAGCCAGACGCAGTTCCGGAGTGACCATACTGACCGCTCCCAGCTCTCCGTTAAAACGGATGTTGGTCGACTGCCAGGAACAGAGTGCAAGAACGGCGAGCCAGACACCGATCACCACCCGGCGCGGCAGTCGCCATGCGCCGCCAAGACCCTTGAGTGACAGCTTCACCTCAGGCAGCGGTTTTATGAGATGCGGCAGCACGATGAGTGAAATAAGAAGCGCCGCTACGATCCCGACCATGCTGTAAACGGCAAGCTGACGCTGTCCCGGGAGGCTTGACAACAGCATGATGCCAAAGGAGATGAGTGTCGCCGCAGCGCCGAATATCACCGGCCTTGATACTTCGGCGGTGATGACGGCTGGATCTTTTCCACCCTGTCGGCAGGAAAAATAGATCAGCATGGCATATTCATCAACCATGCCAAGCAGCACTCCGCCGAAACCGAGGGTGACGGCAAATACGTTGACATCGTAAAGTGCAATGACACCGGTGGCAATCACCAGGATTGAAGTGGGAACCAGAAACACAAAAACGGCACTCAAACTTCTCAAAAAAACCAGATAGATGGCGAACACTGCCACGACGCTGAGAGTCAGGACTACGTAAAGATCCCGCTTGATGGTGTCAGCATTGACCAGCGTATAGCGATGCCCGGAGACAACCGTTGCGGTCATTCCAGCAGGAACCGAGGCGGTAATCGCTGTGCTGATCCGCTCCAGAAGGTCTCGTGAACCCCCGGAATCTGTCATGGAGACAGCCGAGTCTACAACAAGCAGGGCGCTCGTGCCGTCAGCCGCCACGAAATGGTTCTGCACAAGGCGCATATTCGGAACCATATTCAAAAAACGCATCTTCTCCAGTGCAAGTGAAGAGAAGGAGAGCGGGTCAGTTTGAACGTTACCTTTAAGGGCCCACCCCTCAGGTGAAAGGAGCTGCTCATAACTGTTACGGAGGCGGCTTCGTACCTCGTCCGGTGAGCTGCCGGCGGCAAGCCGCTCCAGATCCTTTTCTGTCGTAAGGTTTGGGAGAGATGCCCCGAGCCAGCTAAAAAATCCGCCTGAGATGTTTGCCGGGCCGGTCATTACGTTTGCGATCCCTGCGGCTCTTAGCCCCTCTGCCAGGCGGTCGGTAACCACAATGAGTGCAGCAGAATCGTTTGGATTTCCCCCCTTCAGGGTAATTACGAGTTTCCTGGTGAAGGGGGCCAGCTGCAGCAGACGGAAATCCTGGGCAACGGAAGAACTGTCGTCCGGGAGCATCGCAACGATGTCTTCCTGAATATGCAACCGTGAGGATGCGAGAAAGCTCAAGACAACAATCAGTACCGTCACAGAGAAGAGAACCGTGCGCCGTACGGAGAAAAAATTGTACAGCTTTTCGAACAGCGTAAAGGCCGGTACCATAACTTAGAAAAGGTCTGCTTGCAGCGGCTTGTTCACCACCGTATTGACAAATTTGATCCGGGTGAAGTCTCCATCTTTTTCATGCAGTTCGACGCTGCGTACGTACCTGCCATCGGTACTGAATGTTATCAAAAGGTGATTTAGGAACCCTGCCGTTGCAGCGGATCGTGGTTCCAGACGAAGCGCCACCGGCGACTCGCCGAGGACAGTTATCCGGTACTCCTTCTTGAGCCAGGCAAAATCCGCTTTCCCCCAGGCAAAGAGCTGCTCGGAGACAAGCTTCATGATCGGTTCCTGACTGATCTGAAAACTCTCGCTCCGCCCGGTGCGTTCATGCCAGCGCCGCCCTTTATCTCCCCTCAGAACGAATCCGGAAGCGACCGGAGCGGTTAGTTCCCAGCGCAGCAGGTCCGGTTTGCTGAAGTAGAAGCGCCCTTTGGAATTCATGACGGTTTTAAAAATTGCCAGATGTTTTTCCTGAACAAAATCACTTGATAACGTCTTGACACTGCCTGCAGTTCGCTCCAGGGCGTTGAAGAGTGCTGCGGATTCGGTCGAAGTCGTGGTTTTCGCTGCGGTTACGGTGCCACCGCTGAAGAACAGAAAGCCGATCAGCGCAATTATCCTAATCATGCTGTTTTCCTCCATCGACTATCCAGAGCTTGATTGAGCCGCTTGCGATGGTCTTGCCGGTAGAAATAACTTCTCCCTCTGCCACAGCAAACCCCTCGAAGCTGCCGACAGTCCTAATGTGTATCTGAAGTTTTTCACCGACAGAGGCACGGCCGGTGATGCGCAATTTTCTGATACCAACCAGGAACCCCTTCTTGATTTCATTGCCGTGCAACATGTCATCATAACCCTTTATGACGGCGTAACTTTGCGCCAGAAGTTCTACTAACGTTACCTCATCCAGAGTGCCGTCCAAATTGGCCAGGATGCTGTTTACGGAAAGTGTTGTCTCGATAACACCGGCTGCATCGGCGCACGAGATTAGCGTGTCCAACAGCTGCATAGGCGGCCGGTGCGGAATGAGGTTTGCTGCCGGCATTGGTAATGTAATGTTGTTCTTCATTGTGTCGCTTACCGCCTGTATACCGGAATGTTATCTGTAACCATAAACTTTGCATTACTAACGGATTTGAGTGTTTTGAGCACCGCTACGGTTCCCATTCTGGCAACGTCCTGATTTGAGATGTAGCAGAATATGGAGAATTGCCAGTTCATGGCAGTCTTTGCATCTCTTCAAGTTCCAGTGACATGCGTTTTTGTACCTCCCGGCGCAACTGGTCAAGCCCTTTCCTCCCGAGATATTCAGAAGGATCCACCGGATCTAAGGCTCTAAGCCGCACCCGTGCAGGATGCAAAAAGGAGTGACCAGGTGGGAGCATGGTGTCGGTACCGGTGATACAGAGAGGGACAATCGGCACGCCTGTTTCCTGTGCAAGACGAAACGCGCCGGAGTAAAATGGTTGCAGTTTTCCGGTTCTGCTTCGGTGTCCCTCGGGGAAAAAGAGGACGGTCCCCTGTTTGGCAAAAGTTGCCGTACAGGTTCGCTTTACCTCGTCCCAGTTGCCAGTTTCTACGTCGAGATAGCTGGCAAGCCTCATGAACAGGGTGTACCAGTACATTTTAAAGGGCCATGCCCCGACGGCAAAGATACCGTCATGAAAAGGAAGAGCAGCCAAAAAATAACTGTCAAAAAAAGAGAGGTGATTGACCACCAAAATGCATGGGCGCTTAATTTCAGCCAACCTTTCCTTCTGAAAACCTACGAAAGGGGATACAATAATAATCAGTCCGTAACCGTGGATACTGATTAGGTGTCGCATGACTCGACCAACATCCCAGCCGGTCACGACTTTCCAGATAACGATTAAAAAAGGGGATACCAGGATTCCTGTAACGATCCAAAAGGCCATCAGAGGGTAGAACATGAGGTTAAACGCTAACGCTTGTATTCTTCGGGGGATGCTCATTTTGCCCCGATGCCAATTACTATCCGAATTCGTTGTCACGTAATTATGCGCTCTCCAACTGACGTTTTTTATTGATTACGAAGCTGTGGATGTCGCCCAGGGTGCGAATGTTCCGTATAGCTTCCTCCTCGCGGATTTTCATGCCAAAAGCTGTTTCGAGCACTATAACAAGGTCTACGACATCCAGGCTGTCCAGTCCCATATCCTCATAAAGCGTTGTCTCGGGAGTCATCACCCCAAGATCAAGCTCAAATTCTTCAGCAAGCGAGCTGTTGATCTTCTCGATGATCTCTTGATCAGTCATTGCGGGTATCTCCTTAAGATAATTGATGAGTTTATGCCACCTAAGGCAAAGTTGTTTTTTACCACCGTCGATACCGGGCGCCGGGAGACTCCATCAACGTGCTGTACATTCGCGCAGCGCGGATCAACATTATCAAGATTAAGAGTCGGGATCAAGACGCCCTGTTGGAGCATCTCGATGCAGGCCGCAAGTTCCAGTGTGCCGCTGGCCGCCATGGCGTGACCCAAGTGGCCTTTCAGGCTACTGGTTGGTGTGCGGGAGCCAAAGACGCTCGAAATTGCCTGGCACTCGGCGATGTCGCCCTGTTCTGTTGCGGTGGCATGGGCATTAATATAATCAACATTGTCCGGCTCGATTTCAGCGTCAGTAAGTGCCAAGCGCATGCACTCTGCTATGCACTCTGCATCAGGGTTGGCAATGCTTCCCGGATCAGAGTTGGTGGCAAAGCCGACTATCTCGGCAAGGATGGTGGCCCCGCGCTGCTGTGCCGACTCCAGAGACTCCAAAAGCAGTATGCCGCTTCCCTCGCCGCAGACAATGCCGTCGCGATCCCGGTCAAAAGGGCGCGGAGTGCTGCTTGGGGAGTCGTTAAACGCCATCGATGCTGCGTTTATAATGTCAAAAGTCCCTGAGGTGAGTGGATGAAATTCGTCCGCCCCCCCGCAAAGCATAAAGTCCTGTTTTCCCATGCCGATCATTTCTGCTGCGTAGCCGACTGCATGACAGCTGGTGGAGCAGGCTGCAGCGGGTGCCAGAATCCTTCCGGTGACACCAAGTGCCTGAGCCACATTAGATGCACAGCTGTGGTTCATGATGTGGAAGAATATCGTTGATTTCATTCGCTCCAGGCTGTTGTCGAGACTAAAATCCCGAAAAAATTCCTGCATGGTTTGCGGGCTTCCAACTGTTGAGCCGAGAGAAACGCCGAGGCGGCCACTGTGAAGCTGCTCCTTAGTAAGTCCTCCCATGTAGGCTGCATCCTTGCTGGCAAGGGTCGCAAAAACCGACATGCTCGACATGGACCGGCGAAATTTCCTTGGGATCTCCAACGGATCGATCCCGGTAGCAAGTGCAGCAACCCGGGTTCTCATCCCCGTGATCTCAGCCAACGCAGGGATCTCAACGACGCCACTTTTACCCGCAAGAAGTGCGGCCATCAGGTTTTCAATACCTCTGCCAAAAGGGGATACAACGCCTATTCCCGTTATGACGACTCTTCTCAGCAACATGCTTCGTGTTCCTTTCCCATAGCTATAAAACTCAGTTTAGAAACGGTATCATACAAAAGGAAATGCATGAAAAGCAAGCTATTTAGCAGCCCCCTTTATTCAGCAAAACGTAGTACGAGGCAGGAGTTGGTTCCGCCAAAACCTGCAGAGTTGCACAGGACGTGTTCGGGGGAACGGTCAATGCACTTCTCTATTATATTCAGCCCCGCCGTGGCCTCATCTGGTTCTGAAAAGTTTGCATTCGGCGCAATGAAGCCTTGTTGAGCCATGATGGTTGAATAGACTACCTGCGATGCTCCGGACATCCAGAGTTCATGTCCGGTCATCGATTTGATCGAAGATACCGGTGGGGTCCGTGGCCCGAATACGGCTGATATGTTACCTGCCTCTGCAGCGTCTCCCGCAGGGGTCGACGTTGCGTGAGCACAGATGTAATTGATATCACACTCCTTAATCCCGGCAAGAGCTATGGCCTTGCGCATGGCCCGCTGTAGTCCCTCCTGACTCGGAACTGAAATGTGGTTGCCATCTGATGAGAAAGCATAACCTCTTACTTCACCGAGAATGGCAGCGCCGCGGGCTTTGGCCAAATCGTAGCGCTCAAGTACAAGAGCGGCTGCACCACCGCTCGGAATCAGTCCGTCTCGTCCGGCATCAAATGGTCGTGATGCTTTGCCGGGATCGTCAAGGCGTGTTGAGAAAGCGCCCAGAGCGTCAAAGCTGCACATAGATTGCCAGTTAATTTCCTGTGCGCCGCCGCAGATGACCCGCTCCTGACGCCCAAAGGCAATCAGATCCGCTGCTTGGCCGACGGCGTGGCCGCCACTGGAACAGGCAGAACTGATAGTCCAACAGGCGCCGCCTGTTTTGAAAAGAGTATTCAGATTCATTGTAATACAGGATGTCATGGAGCGAAAGATGTGGCCACTACCAATAAGTTTGGTCTCGCCGCGCTCTTTGAGCAGGTCAACCTGCTCAATCGCCGCTATACTGCTGGAATCACAACCGAAAATCAGACCGCTCTCTGGGCTTTGCACATCATCCTCTCCGAGTCCCGACATTGTGAGCGCGTCAAATGCAGCCGCATGGGCCTGGACAGCAAAGTCCGGCATGGTTTTGCACTGCTTCTTTGACAGTAAGGCGCGTGGATCAAAACCAGAAATAGCTCCGGTCAGTGGGCTTCTGAAGCCGAGTGTGCGTCGCTCCTCATCGAGTATTATCCCCGAGTGACCGAGCCGTAATGCCTTCCCGACGGCCTCGACGGTATTGCCGAGGCACGAAACAATGCCTATGCCGGTAATCGCAACTCTATGCACAAATCCTCGCATGATGAAATAGTTTGACTGTGGTGGTGGGCTTCTTCAACCGCCGGTTACTACATGTAGGCCCCGCCGTTAACTGATAAGATCTGCCCGGTTATGTACGACGCCTTATCCGAACAGAGGAATGCAACGGCTTCAGCGACCTCGGCGGGTTTGCCGATTCGCCCCATTGGGATCATTGGCAGTATTCTCTCAATAGGGAGGCCGTCGATCATCTCTGTCTCGATAAATCCTGGTGACACTGTGTTTACCAGCACGTTGCGTTTGGAGGTTTCTGCGGCCAGTGCCTTGGTGGCGCCAATCAACCCCGCCTTTGCTGCAGAGTAGTTTACCTGGCCCGGCATGCCGCTCTGCCCTGAGGTAGAAGCAATATGGATGATTCTGCCCGCTCTTTTTTTGAGCATTCCGACCAGCAGTAGTTTGGTGACATAAAAAAAGCCGTCCAGATGAACAGAGAGCACATCCTTCCATTCACTCTCCCCCATCCAGACCATCAGGGTATCTTTGGCAAATCCCGCGTTGTTTACCAATACGGAGGGGTATTCCTGCTCAAGAAGTGGAGTAAGTACCTCCTTTACTGCCGTGGGGTCGGCAACGTCAAAGCACATCAGCCGACAGGATCTTCCAAGCTCTTCAATCTGCTTACCGACCGCCGCTGCAGCAGTATGGTCAGAACGGTAATTGAGCCAAATATCGTAGCCGTCACGTGCCAGAACCAGAGCAATAGCGGCCCCGATCCCTTTGCTCGCTCCGGTAACCAACGCTGTTTTTTGTTCGTGCATGGCAGTACTCCCTTTCGTTGAAATTATCCATCGGTAAAAAAAGCGGGCAGTTGGCCTGCCAGGTCATAACTGCTCTTGTTTATACAAGTGTTTGAGTCATGGGGCAAGATTAAATAAGGCTTTGAATAAAAAATAAGCCGGATATTTGGCCTGATATCCTGGCGGAAATGTCGAGTAAATACATTATTCAATAAATTTTATAAACGACTGATTAGAAAGTAACATGCCCCGAGGTGTCAATGTCAGCATTTCGTCAGTTTGAAGGAGAAGTCCGAGCTTTGCTAATTCCGCTGCTGCTGGGCCGTACACGGAGTTTAGCGGTGTGCCAAACTCCCGTTCAAAGGCGTACCTACTCACACCCTCCGCCAGGCGCAAACCAAGAAACATATATTCCGCCATGGCTTCACGCGGCGTCAGTCGTTGCTCCTCAATCCGGGTCGGGTGCCCGGACAGTATGCCCAGGCGATATTCTGCAAGGGTGCCCGGATTGCTGAATCTGACACCGTGCCCTTCCCGTAGAAACGAATGCGCCGCGACACCAAGCCCAAGATAGCCGTCACGCTGCCAATATCCGCTGTTATGCCGTGATCGGTAACCGGGCCGGGCATAGTTGGCAATCTCGTAATGGTCAAAACCGGACCTGGTCAGAAACTCATCGGTATATTCAAACATGTCTGCCGAAAGGTCGTCGTCGGCTAATTCAGGGCAATCGGCAGAATATATCGCCGCAAAAGGTGTGCCTTCTTCTACCGTGAGCCCGTAAATGGAAATATGCTCAGGTCCAAGATCTATGGCTCGTTGCAGCTCAGTTCCCCATTGATCGAGGCTCTGTCCGGGAAGTGAGTGAATCAGATCGATGCTGACATTGTTGAACCCGGCTTGACGTGCCGCCTGAAAAGCCTGCCGGGACTGTTCTGTTGTATGAATCCGTCCAAGACATGTGAGAAAACGGTTATCAAACGACTGAATCCCCAGAGAGATCCGGTTGATGCCGGCATCATGAAACGCCTTCAGGGAGAAAAGATCAACCGTGCCCGGGTTTGCCTCCAGCGTGATTTCTGCTGTTTTCAGGATAGGCACTTGACCTGCAATTTCCGTAAGCAGTCTTGCCACCTGCTCCGGTTTCAGAAGAGACGGGGTACCGCCGCCGAAGTAAATTGATTCAAGCGGTCGGGCTTCATTTGTGTGGAATCCCAGTTCGCGGCTCAGAAGGGCGGGATATTCAACGAGTTCATTATGTTTCGGCGTGCTTGAGACAAAGGCACAGTAGTGACATTTTTCACGGCAGAACGGCACGTGAATATAGAGTCGGTTAAACATGGTGATCTCCTGATTTTTTTGAGTGCCGAGAGTCCAAAGATATGATAGTGTTACGCCCTTGGTTGGTAAATATAAAAAAGGGGATTTTATGAACAAAAATTTTCTACTGACACTTTCCTGTGCTATTGCACTCTCTTCCGTAACAGCTGCATCAGCCAATCCCGATAAAGCTGCTGCTCCTGCCGTCGCTCCTGCCGCTGCAAAGGCTGCTCAGCCTGTGCTCGCCGGGAAGGTGATTGAAACTATGGATAGCGGTGGCTATACCTATGTGTATATCCAGAAGAAAGACGGAGAAAAAGTCTGGGTTGCAACTGCGGCAACTCCGGTTAAAGTCGGCTCCCAGATAAGTTTCAAGGGGGGCGCGGAGATGTTTAACTTTGAGAGTAAAAGTCTGAAACGAAAATTTGACAAGATTATTTTTGCCGACGCCGCCGTATCTGACGCACCAGCCACAGCTTCTGCCACATATAAAGGGAAGAGCGCATCCGGTGGCAGCAAGGCCGCCACTGCAGCCAAGGATACAAAAATTTCGGTAGCGAAAGCTACCGGAGCAAACGCCTATACCGTTCAGGAAATATTTGCCAACAGCGCCAAACTGAATAAGAAAAAAGTTGTCGTTAAAGGTAAAGTGGTTAAAATGTCTGCCGGAATCATGGGGCGGAACTGGATTCATATTCAGGATGGGACCGGCAGTCAGGCCAAAAAGAACCATAATCTCGTCTGTACTTCCAAAGAAACGGCTGAAATCGGTGACATCGTGACAGTAAGCGGCATACTTGCCAAAGACAAGGATTTTGGCGGCGGATACAAGTACACTGCTATTGTAGAAGAGTCTACAATTAAAAAATAACCGTTCGGTACTATTACAGATATGTGAGCCCTTCGCTTGTCACTGCGAAGGGCTCTTTTTCTGACGGTTGAAAGCGGAGCAACATCCTGCTACAGTGCCGTATGGCCAATCCGGTACAAATTCACTATCAAAACTACCCCTATCCGAGCTACCCTCTGATCGCCTCAGTACGACGCCGTGACACCTACGCCCTCAATCTGAAAGCCCTCTGGGCGCGATTTAACAATACCATACCCCCTGTTGAAGCAGAAAAAATACTGATTGCAGGCTGCGGCACATTTGCTCCGTATCCCATGGCCGTTGCCAATCCTGACGTGTCGATTACCGCGCTTGATCTCTCGGAGAGAAGCCTGCGACGGGCACGATGGCACTGTCTGCTGCATGGCAGGCGAAATGTTGCGTTTCGCTGCGGTGATCTGTCTGAGCAGAATGTTATTGATGACCGCTTCGGGTTGATTGATTCTTTTGGGGTTCTTCATCACCTGGAAGATCCGCAGGCTGGTTTGAAAACGTTGGCAGGGCACCTGGTTCCGGGCGGAATATTGCGGGTCATGCTCTACAGCCGTTACGCCCGTCGGGCAGAGGAGTCCATTCGCCGTGCTTTCATGATCCTTGGCATACATACACCCGGTCGTGCCCGTCATCTGCTGCAAAAAGCCAAACCAGGATCACGCCTTGCTAACTACCTGGCTGCATCCGATGAGACGACAACAGCTTCCGGGCTGGCAGATGCTCTTCTCCATCCGCGAGTAAAAACCTACCTGATTGATGAGTTGCTTGAGATAATCGCCCAGGCCGGGCTTGAACCGCTGCTCTTCGCTCACCGGGGTGCCCTGGAGGACCCGGCAGCGGAAATTTCGCGGCTTAGAACGCTTGAAAAAGATCGATACTCCCCCGGCAACTTTGTTCTCTATCTCGGAAAAAACGTTAGGCCGAGCAGTGATAATCCCAGCGACACCCTTGTTGTTCTTAACCCCTGTCTTGTTTCTACGGTCAGTCGTCTAACATTTGGAACACAGCAGATCCATCCCAGGATCGGCTGCAGCAATCCGGTTCTGACTAGCCGAAGCAGAGGCTTTTTACGGCATTTTGTTACTCCTGTCCGCTACAGTGATTTAACCGGTGATGAAGCGGAAATGGTTGACGTTTACAAACGCCTTCTTTTTCTGGTAGAGTACGCATGAATTATTGCTTGAAATTGTTTGTTACGAGGAGTTACCAGTGATTAAGCATATTTTGCGTATCAGGTCTTACGTTGTTGCGGGAGTTATTTTTTGCGAAATTGCGCTTTTCCCATTGCAGGCTTTTGCGTTTGTGCCGGAGGATCTGGAGCGCCTTACGGCGACGAATAACTGTCCGGGATGTGATCTTAGAAATGCTGATCTGCATGGGGCACGCCTCAAACAGGCTGTTCTCGAGGGAGCCAATCTGATGGGGGCTAATCTGGAAGGGGCTGATCTCCAGGGTGCTGTTCTGGATGATGCCGGCATGGAAAAGGCCGTTCTAAAGAAGGCGATCCTCTCCGGCGCATCGCTTGATCATGCCACGATTGATGACGCTGACCTGAATGGAGCGCTTCTTGACGACACCACCTGGGTGGACGGAAAGATCTGCAAAAAAGGATCAGTCGGTGTCTGCAAGAAATAGTTAGTCGGACATGGCTCTTTCTCGCGACAGGGCACTCCAAACGGTCTGCCCTGTTTTTATTCTACAGTCCGGCAAGATTGAAATGTACAGAAAATGAATTATTCCCGGGGCGCTGGTGGACGGCGAGGTTAATGCTCCAGCATTTATGGAAATATTCTACGGAAGATACCGACTCAAGAAAATCGTGGCTGTCCAGTGAGTAGCGGATGGAGTAGGAAAGTTTGAGAGGTGCGATCAGCTTTGTCGTGAACCTCCCTTCCAGGTATTCAACGCCATTTTGGGGGGGAGTAGCGGTTGTGCCGGTTCGTGTAAAAGGTGTTGATCGGGCCATCTGATAGCCGGCGCCAAATGAGTTCCCTTGCCGGTCATCAACATCAATGCCCGCTTCAGTCGTTGACAGATAATTTTTGTAGAGGTTATAGCGGGTATCAAAGGTGAAACGCACCATGTTGGTCAGCCATGTATCGGTCTCCAAAATGAGATCGCTCCAGGGACGTTGACTTGCAACCAATGACAACAGGTCCCGGCGCTCTCCGGAAAATAAATAGTCTGCGCCCAGTTTAATCCTCGAAATATCACGATACTCAGTTGAAGCCCCCGAGACAAATTTTCCGGAAATCAAATTGGTAATTGAAAGCGCACCTGCATTTTGCGTGATCATACGATCGGTGTAATCATAGTACGGAAGTCGCTGCTGATCCCGTTCCGGCGTAACATTGTAACGGAGTTCCGGGATGATTTCATGTCTGACTTTTTGTAATGTGGAGAAACCGGCATCATAAATCCGGGTCAGTGATGTAGACATGCGTGCGCCCGCCTCCGGCAGCAGATCTGCGGTGCTCGCCGGATTTTTGCTGCTGTCCCGATTATCGGTGGCATACCCCCTCACATGGAGTCCGGCAAACAGTTCAGTTTGAAGAACGCTGCTTTTATACGGGTACATGGTGATTCGGGGAAACATCTGCAGGCGCTGACCGCTCGGCGCCGTTTCGCGATAAAGGTTTTCTACGGTGCCGTCAAAGTCGACGTAGAGCGGTATTGAGAACAGTGACTGTCGTACCGTTGCGCCGCCAAGTGACGGCAAAGCCTGAAGCGTAGCACTATTATCGGATGTATAGAGGTTGTCGCTATAGCGCAGGTGGGAAGTCAGGGCAAAATTCTTCCAAATATTCAGGGTGTTAATTATTGTGTCACTCGACTGGCGATTGTAATCGCCAACTTTTTCACCATAATCGCTCAAAAAGGTCGAATCACTGGTAACGCTGACGGTCATACGCAGATTTGCGTCAGGGGAAAATTTTTCTTTGTGCTCCTGCGACAGCTGCCAGCGCCATCGATTCTCCATCTTGTCGTAGACCTGATATGTACTGATAAACCCCTCACTGCCGCGCTTTCGGATATAGCGATAATTCACCCCGGTTCCTATACCGCGGAGCGACATCATATAGAGATCCAGCTGAATATCCTGACTGGGTGAAATCACTAGATACAGTGGCACATCAAGCTGGATCCCCCGCTTCTCGTATTTACCCAGTTTCGGGCGAAGGAGCCCCGACGTTTTCCCGTTGAGTATCGGAAAAGCCATCCAGGGCAGGTAGAGAACGGGAACATCTTTCACATAAAAGATGACGTTACGCCCCGTGGCGTATCCGTCTAACTTGGCATTGAGGGTGCTGGTACCGAATTTCCAGAATGGATCCGGGATATCACAGGAGGTCATCTCAGCGGACGAACCGCTATACTCGTTCTCATTTATCCGGGTAAGCTTTTCCGCCGAGATGGTTACGCCTGATTTAGGAGCCTTCAGGAGTGCCGGATCAATTTCAGCCCGGCCGGTATCGATGTTCATAACCAGCGCTTCGCCTTTCAGGACAGTCTCTGCCTTTGACAGTACAATCGAACCGTTTGCATACAGCATGTGTGTTGTCGCTTCATACCTGACCCTGTCGGCAACAAGAGTCTGACCCTGCCAGCGGGCAACCACATTACCTTCTGCAGTATACACTTCCGTTGCAATGTCCTGGCTCATCTGATCGGCATTTATATGTATGTTTCCATCAGTAACCGGAGGCTCCGCAGCTGCGGAAACAGTTGTCCAGCAGCCGATTAAACAGAGTATAAAGAGATAACGGATGGACTTCATATCAGCGGTCAGCCTCTGATTCCGGAATAATGTACCTTCTCAAGCCATGCTTTTACTTCACCAACGACAAACAGCGAACCGCATACCAGAATAAGATCGTGCTCTGCTGCACGGCTGCGGGCCTTATTGACCCCTGCTACAACAGAGCCGCACGGCTCTGATTCAATCCCCTGCGTCCGGAAATACTGTGTGAGCGCTTCATCCTTTATGGCTCGATCAACAGCAGGGGTGACGGTATAAATGACATCGACGAGCGGCAGCAACCGGGCATACATCTGCTCGACATCCTTGTCATCACAGACACCGGTCACCATCAACAGCCGCGAATAGGAATAATCCTGCAGTGCTTCCGCCAGCGCCGCCGCGCCGGCCGGGTTATGGGCACCATCCAGCAGCAGTCGCGGCGAGCCCGGTATCAGTTCCATCCGGCCCGGCCACGTTGCCCCGGCAATTCCTGCTTTGAAAGCGGTGGGAGTGATCTTCGTTCCCTCTGCTTCAAGGGTTTCTGCTGCGGCAAGCGCAAGAGCGGCATTTACCGCTTGATAGCGACCGGCACAACCGGGGATGAGTCGGAGCAATGTCCGGTGCAGTCCGTGATATGTGAGAGTGTGATCGAAGGTCCGATCAACGGAAAAATCGGTGCCGAGAGCTGTAAGGGTACTTTCTGAACTGCGGCACCGCTCTGCAATTGCCAGGCGGACAACTTCAGGCTGTTCTGCGCTGATAACGTGAGTGCGCTGCTTGATGATCCCGGCCTTCTCCTTTGCAATTGTCTCGAGAGTGGCGCCGAGATACTCGGCGTGATCGATGGCGATCGGGGTGAGTATGGTCATTTCGCCATTAAAAGCGGCGGTTGCATCGGAACCGCCACCCATACCCGCTTCCATGATTGCGAACGCAACCTGCTCTTCACAGAAAATATACGCCGCCAGAGCCGTTGTAATCTCAAAAAATGTTGCTTCATCCGGAGCGGCTTCCAGCACGACCTCCAGCCGGTGTGTGAGCTTTTCCGTAGAATATTCGGCGCCGTTTATTCTGAACCGTTCGGTAAAGCGGACCAGATGTGGGGAGCTGAACTGGGCAACTGAATGCCCCGCATGGAGGAGGATAGCGGAGAGAAAGGCCGATGTTGAACCCTTGCCGTTAGTGCCGACGACATGGATGGTGCGGAATTGTTTCTCGGGATTGCCCAGACGTTCGAGCAGCGTGCCGACCCTGTCGACGCCTGGCCGTATACCAAATCGCCGACGGGCGTAGAGTCTTTCCAGCACATCTGTCAGAGACATTTCAGGCGGCAGGTCGATGCATCATTTTCAACAGGGAAGCAAGTTTGCAACGCATTTCTGAACGAGGAATGATTGCGTCGATCATACCATGATCCAGTAAATATTCCGCTCGCTGAAAGCCTTCCGGCAGTTTCTGCCGGATAGTCTGCTCAATAACCCGAGGACCGGCAAAACCGATCAGCGCTTTCGGTTCGGAAATGTTGATATCTCCCAGCATGGCAAAACTGGCGGTAACGCCGCCGGTCGTAGGATCTGTCAGGAGTGATACAAAAGGGATGCCGGCTCTTTTGAGCTTTGCCAGGGCAGCGGAAGTCTTTGCCATCTGCATCAGCGAGAGGATGCTCTCCTGCATACGAGCACCGCCGGAAGCTGAAATAATAATCACCGGCTGGCGTTTTTGCAGGCCGCGTTCGATAGAGCGGGTAATTTTTTCACCGACAACGCTTCCCATACTCCCGCCCATGAAGGAAAAATCAAAGCAGGAAACCTGTACCTGCAGCTCTTCGATAGATCCTTCGACACAAATCACCGCATCTTTTGACCCGCCTTTGGCAAGGGCTGCGTCAATACGGTCCTGATAGCTTTTGGCATCTTTGAATTCAAGAAAATCGACGGAAGTTATATCGGCGTCAAACTCCTGCCAGACACCGCCATCAAGCAGTGCCTCGAGGCGTTTGCGGGCGGAAATACGGTAATGATGATCACATTTCGGGCAGACCTGCAGATTTGCCTCGATATCCTTGCTTAACAGAGTTTCTGAGCACCCCGGGCATTTTACCCACATCCCGTCGGGAAACGTGACTTTGCTGCCGCCCGATCTTTCTATACTGACTCTTTCCTTGGTAAACCAGCTCATAGATCGCCTCGCGTCTTTCGTAATTCTGAAATAAGTACCGTATACCAATTCTAAATCAAGGCGCTATCTTCGTTGCCTCGTCTTCAGCTCCTCAACATACTGTTGTATGCCTTCGTCGCCTCGATCCTCGCCGCCTTGATATCACTCTTGATTTAGAATTGGGATTGCTAATCGTATGCAAGAGCTTGTTTCAAACTGGCGACATAACTCCCCAGCTGTTGTTTCAACTCTTCTCCGGAGGCTTGTTCAAACAGTTTTACAATGGCACTGCCAACAACAATACCGCTTGCAAGCTTACCAACTTCAGCGGCCTGCTCAGGAGTCGATATACCGAAACCGGCCATAACAGGGAGCGAAATAGTTTGTTGAACTCTGGCCAGTTCTTGCGCCAGTGAGATCGAAACAGATGTCCTGGCACCGGTTACTCCGGTTACGGTAACATAATAAACAAAACCGCTGCCAAGCTTTTCTACGGAAGCGATACGCTCTGAATCTGATGTCGGCGTAAGCAGGAAGATCACATCGAGGCCATAACGGCGGGCCGGAACAACCAATTCGCCTGATTCTTCCGGCGGCATGTCAACCAGCAGAACTCCATCAACCCCCGCTTCGGAAGCATCTAGGCAGAAACGGTCGTATCCGTAAGCATGAACCGGATTAAGGTATCCCATCAAAATAATCGGTATTTCGGTGCGGGTTCGAACCCTTTTTACCAGTTCCAGAATGCCATGAAGCGTCGTTCCCGAGCCTAATGCCCGCTCCGAAGAACGTTGGATCGTCGGCCCGTCAGCCATCGGGTCTGAAAAAGGGACTCCAAGCTCAATAACGTCTGCTCCGGAATTCTCAAGCAGCAGAATAATCTCTTCCGAGGTGGCAAGATCCGGATCTCCGGCGGTAATGAATGCTATCAAAGCTTTTGAACGGTCTGCTTGAATTGCGGTGAATCGTGCGGCAAGTCGGCTCATTAGTAGTACCACGTAACCGGTCATATTTTGAAGCCGGCCATCTCCTTTTCAAGCAGATAAATTTGCTGTGTCAAATCAGTAACCGCAGAATTCATAACCGTTGTTGCATGACTGTTTGCGTTTGTGGCTCCTTCGATATCGTTGACCGATTTTGAAATCAAGGCGCTGCTGTCTATCTGCAGGCGGCACGCTTCGCGGATCTGGTCAACCATCAAGGTTACATCTTCCGTTGAACGGGCGATCATACTGCTGGCCCGACTCTGTTCCCGGGTAGACGTACGCAGGTGGATGGTGAGGTTTTTCATTCGCTCAACCGCAGCTGATATCATCTCCGCTCCCCGGGAGTGCTCTCGGGATGAATTGGCGATACTGCTAACCATGTCTTCAACACTTTCCATCGCTTCACGAATACTCTGGCTGCCTCGCGCCTGTTCAATTGTTGCCTTGGCAATCTCGCTTACCTGGAGTCCGGCACGTTCAACACCAGCAACTATCTTTTCAAGAGCGGTACCTGACCGCTGCGATAATTTTTCTCCTTCAGCAATGCTCTCCTCAGCCTGATTAATTGCATTGACCGCACGACGCGTCTCTTCCTGTACACCCTTGATGACCGTTGCTATTTCCTGGGTAGAACTGCTGGTGCGATCGGCCAGTTCACGGATTTCATCAGCAACAACTGCAAACCCTTTCCCGTGTTCACCGGCCTGTGCCGCGATAATTGCCGCATTGAGTGCCAAAAGATGTGTCTGTTCGGCAACTTCATCGATAACCTGCAGAATGGTTCCTATGTCATTTACGCGCAGCGAAAGTGTCTCTACAACTTCTGAAGTTATCTGCGAAGAGGCCCTGATCGCTTGCATTCCGGCAATTGCCTCAAGTACGGCGTTTTTGCCGATTTCTGCGTCGCTACGTACGCTTTCTGAAATGGAGGCAGAATCCTTGGAATTTTTCTCCACCTGCTTGATGGTCGCGTCCATTTCGGCAATTGAAGAGGCTGTTGTTATGGATGCGTCAAGTAAGTTGATAATGCTCGCACCGATCTCTTTAATTGAAGAAGTCATTTCGATAATGGAAGAACTGACCTCTTCGGCAGCTTCTTCGAGTTTTTCGGCGCCCATCGCGATCTCTTCAATGGTCGCAGCCATTTCAAGCGAAGAGGAAGAGGTTTCTGTAGTTGACTCCGAGAGTTTGTCCATTCCGTCATTTATTTCATATACGGACTTGTTGATTTGTACGACGGCTTGTGACGTTTCCTGGACTGATTTATCCTGCATCTGAGCGGAATTCACCACTTGAAGAACGGCATTTTCCAGATTGTTGTCAATTGATGTGAGTACTTCAGAGGCGGAACCGATGCGTGAAACTATGCTGTGGAGGTTTTCGGCCATGATATTCATGGCAGCAGCAAGATCTGAAGCTTCTCCGCCGCCTTGTACTTCCAGGCGGGCATCGAGTTTGCCGTCAGCCATTGCCTTGGCAAACTCGACACAACTTCTCAGCGGTCTGGTTATCGAGGTTGTGATGTAATATGAAAAAAGGGCAATCAGGCCGATGGCAATGGTCGTAACAGCTGCAGAAATGGCAATTTTAATTCTGATACCTGCAGCAACCTGCTCCTCCGTGGCGGCAACGTCCAGATGGATTCGTTCAACCATTTGTACAATTGCCTTGCTGAATGTGTTGAATCGTTCTGCCTGAATCCCGGTCATGAGATAGCTGGCTTTAAGTACATCGCCATTTGTTGCAGCCGGCAGAACTTCTTCCAGAAGGGTTTTCCGGTATTCGATCCAGATGGTGTGTGCCTTGTTTATGGTTGAATGTTTTCCGGGAGAGTCTACGGACTCCAGAACTGTTCCAAAATTTTGTTCAATATCTTTCGTGAGGTTTTTTATTGCGACAATACTTTTCTCGGCAGTAATGGGGTCCGCTTCAAGCATAAAGTCCTGCATTTCACTGTTTATCTGAAAAAGATCGGACTTCAGTTGGGCAGTGCTTTCCAGGGCATTCTTGTTTTTTTGGATGGACTGATAGGCGGTACCGCCAATTCTCACTTCATTCATCATGAACAGGCTTATCGCACTAACCAGCAGGATACCGGCAAACGCTGCCGCAGAAAGCAGTACCATCTTGGTGCGGAGGGTGAGGCCGGTCGAACTATAAGAGTGCGTTTTTCTCTCCACAAACAACTCCTCTCCGGACTCTGACAGGCGGAATACGTGTGTACTTTTTTATTATTCTAAAATCGAACTAAGATTCAAAAAAAGCCGCCCGACTATAGCAGAGCGGCAGCTTTCATATCAAGAAAAAACACCTGTTGCAGTCGCTAGAAACTTCTCCTTGAGCGGTTGCAAAAAAATGTGTGGAACAGCTCTTCTGACTATCAGCCTGTTTAACGAATTCTTGCTGCTGAATCAGCCAGAGCAAGTTTGTCACTCTGAAGATCGAGATCCGCAATCATCTCCTTCCGGATGGTCCGGATTTTTTTTATGTACGCATTTGCCTGCGGCCCTTGGCCACAATAATATTTTTTTGCCCGTTCCAGATTCCCCTGTGCCATGTCGAGCTTGGTATACAATTCACAGATCGCCGCCTCGGCACATTTGGCGTCGTCACGCATATCGCTCGGCGAATAGCCGTGGCTTCTGGCGCGTTGCGGCATCAACTGCCAGACCCCAAGAGCCCCACGTTCTGAAACGGCGCGGGAGGAAAGGCGGTGCCCGCCGGTTTCAGCCAACGCTATTTCGGCGAGGTCAAAAGGCATAAAGACAGTGCCGGCTGTCTTTTCAAAACAGATTGCAGCCAATTGGTGGGCCCGCTCGGGTGACGTTCTACGGGAAAACGCCGCTTCAATTACGGCCTGCTGTTTTTTTCGCTGGATAAGGGAGACGCTGCTGTTGCCAAGTATGGATGGTTCGGTCGCCAGTGAAGTGGAAGAGTCGAATATGGCCGGTGTAAGCGGGGCATTTTCGCACGCTGTCAATATGAACAGGCACATCAGATAGATAAGTTTTTTTCGCATAATAAGTAGAGTAGGGAAGTGGTATCGGCTTTGCCGGAGCGGCGTCGTTGCCCACAGATTGCGAGGGCGTATCTCCGGCGGGGTACTCCTTTCCAGGTTATTTTGTCACAGATCCTCATAAGCAGAATGGAGGAAGAGTGCACAAGTGATCCCGAACAATATAGTATCAAACGGTGAGAGTCAATGCGTTTTTGATTTAATTCAGTGATATTAAAATGTTATGACTTAATGTTCCTTGTTTGTCAGCTCTTTGAGGGTTACTCCTGCCAATACGCTGCGAACTTCACCCTGAACCCGCTTCCAGACCGGATGAACTTTACAGAAACCAGAACGCTCACACTCGGGGGGGGAGACAACACATCTGTTCGGAATGATTGGTCCTTCAACCGCCTCAACAACTTCAAGCAGTGTAATGTTTTCGGGGGCACGACCCAGCAGAAATCCTCCCCCGGTGCCGCGAAACGACTTTACCAGTCCGATTTTGCTGAACTGCTGGAATATTTTGGCAAGGAACGTCGGGGGGACATCAACGGCGGCAGCTATATCACTCAGCAGACAGACTTTGTCAATCGGCTTTCCTGCCAGATACACGATACCTCTGATTGCGTACTCACCTTTACGAGTTAATTCCATCATACACAACCCCTAAATCAAAAACAGGATACGTCCGTTACAGAAACATCTTTTCCGGAAAACAAAAAAAACTACGAAACGAACTAAAAAGACTATATGTATCCTTTTAGGGGGTTTGCCGGTACTTGTCAACAGTAAATATAAGGGGTAGCTATACTGCTGGAACTGCGCAATCCCCGGCAGGGGGGGCTTTTTTCTTGCCGAAGATTAAGGCGACCCAGACGCTTATTTCGTACATAAGGTACATCGGGATCATTATGACAAACATGGTGATCAGATCTGCGTGAAAAGCTGCAACTATCGAACTGGCCAGCAGCGCGTATTTCCGTTTCGGTGCCAGAAACTTGTAGCTCACGATCCCGAAGCGGGCCAGAACCAATGTCAGTACCGGTAGTTCAAATATCAACCCGAACATCAGAATCAGTCGCAGACAAAAATTAACGTAGGCGCTTATATTGAACCAGCTTTGCAGCCCTTCAGCCTCATATGATAAAGAAAAATTGATAATTACCGGCCAGATAATGATCAAAAAAAACATGGCGCCGACGCAGAACGTCACGGTAGCTGCGGTAACAAAAGGGACTACCATTCTCCGTTCACGCCGGGTGAGGGCGGGTGCAATAAATAGCCAGACCTGATAGAAGACGATCGGCAAAACCAGGACAAATCCCGCCATCATTGAGATTTTGCATTGAATGAAAAACGGTTCCAGAGGGGCGCTGTAATTGAGTGGACGCTGCTTTTGGGGAGCGTTGACTTCCTGGTCAAGCTTGTAGCGGGTGTACATCGAAGGGGCAAGTTCTTTGACTTTGAGATACACGCCCTTCTTGATCTCTGTCAGATAGGTTTTGCCGGTTAATGGTTTTTCAATGAACTTGAGGAGATCACTGGAATAATTCCAGGCAACTCCCATTCCGACAATTACTGCAATAACAATCACGATCAATCGCGTGCGCAGTTCAACCAGATGTTCTATAAACGGGACGGTTTTTTCTTCGCTCATGTAAATCTTCCTAACACAGGGTGCACCACCTTGCAATCAGAATCGGCCGGCGAAGCACTTAAGGAACAGCCAATAATAATATGCAACCCATCCTTCGACTTCAAAATACTGTCTAATGAAAGGTCCCATAAAGGCCTGACGGATCGATGTGAAAATATTGGGCAGGAATTACCTGAGGAAAAGACGCGGTTGGCGTACCCCGAGTTAAAAGACGTCTCAAAAGCCAAGAATGTTTGAGAGGCACCTGGCCTGTTGGAAACAATGAGATTTGTAACGTCTTCTGTTGCTATGATTTTGCGTGGTTTCTGCCCACAATTCGTTTGCGACGTAGTAGGCCGAAGATACTGAATGCTGCCAATCCCGCAACCATCAAATAGAATGTGCCAGGTTCCGGAGTTGCTGTTGGTGGTTTCTCTTCCGGTAATGATGCAGAAGAATAAGGTTCAAACGGTGGGCTGACATGAGAATGAGAATCACTGTATTGCGGTGAAGGCGGTGGCGAAACGAAATAGTTTGGCTTGTTATTCAAAAATGCAGGTAGAGCTTCAGCCAGACTGGGTGGGTCTGGAGGATCACTTTTTTCGACACGACGTGATGGGCCATCAACCCTTTCTACCGGTGTGATCATGCTGACGATTCTGGGAGCGGGGGCTGCAACATAGTCGTTGCAGCAGTACGTGCGAACAAATCGTACTCCATCTGTAACATATTGATCGCCCTTAGGCAGTTTGACCGGTTTCGTTGTCTGTTTGATTACGGGACCTTTTCTGTACGAAACAAAGGTCCACAATTCCTGTTCCTGCTTACCAAGCTTGGCGACAGACCAGTTAAACTCTGAAAAGTGAGCAGCTAGAACAGGGTCGCTTTGAACAGTTTTGCGAAAATCTTCGACCGAATGAGTGCTATTTTTTGCGCAAAGTCCATAGTATTGTCCGGATATTTCGCTATTGGCATCGTCCGGTTCCTCAATGTGAGCCACTGCAACTTGTACTGGGACTTCCTTTGAAACATAAGCCTTCTTCTGTGGGAGAAATGTACGAATAAGTAATCCTACTGCTAGGACGGCAAGAAAAAGCAGTACAATAGCAGCAACTCTTTTTTTGGGGCTAACAGAATTTTTGTCGGAGTGCGGTCTGATTTCGTCTGACATAGTATCTCCTCCCATTACCCTCCTGGCAGTACTCCACACTCATTATGAGCAAAGTGCGCTTCAGTGAGTTGCAATAGAAGTCCTATTGGCTTTGTATTATTGTAAAACGAATTTAATCTATCAGGGTAAATCCCCCGCCCCTTTGGGCGTTTCAAGCATCAACTAAAGATACAGATAAGTCGCTGCTTGCGGCAAGGTTGATCATTTTTCTGACAAAGCGCCATTTGTCAGCATTGGGCCTAGAGGATCAGTCATAGATCCGACCCACATAACAGCATTATTTTTGTAGATACCTACGCCAAAAGCAAGAAAGTTCCCCCCCCTCCAAACTCCGGACTCAACCAGAACTGCATTATGACTCGGACTTGCTTTCCAGGCCTCCAATACTTTAGCTGGAGTCACTTCTTGTTCTCCTGTCGAGTAAGCATTTTCGTAGCCATCTCCAGTATACGTGAAGTTGGTTATTTCACGGGGTTTGTCCCACATCCCTTCGGCATACAAGTGGTCTTTAGTGTAGCAGACCTCTTTCCATGTCCCCTTGTCCGACCAACTGTGCAGAGAACAATCGAGGCCGCGGCTATCCTGTCCTACGGCAGGAGCGTTTTCAACGAGATCTATTGCATGGATACGCGCAACCTTGTTAAGAGAGCGAGAATTCGCAATTACCGGTAGTCCTTGGCTCTCTCGGTATTCGTTTATTAGCCGGAATAGCTCCATTTCTTTTACTGAAAGTTGCGAGAACTCGCCGGATTCGTCAAGTACACGGTTTATTATAGTCTTGGTTGTGGGCTCGGGGATAGACTCAGCACTGCCTGTAGCACTAACCCCGAGTGAAATAATAGCTGCTAGGACTGCGCTCAACAACATTTTTTGCAGGCGGACACCGTAAGATACATGGCTGGTAGTAACATGTCCTGAGTCTACAAGAATTTCGCCCAGTCTTTTATGCGATGTAGTTTGCTGGGCAAGAGCAGACTGCAACTGCTCGCGAGTTATATGACCTGTTGCCACCAGCAGATCGCCAAATCTTAGGGGAGAATCGTGCGCTACTTCCTGATTGAATTGAAAGTCCAGCAAGGCTTTCAACTGCCGTTCCGTCAGCATGTCAAGCCGTAGAAAAACTTCGCCAAGTTTCTCCCCCGTTCGTTTTTGTTCAGCAATCACAAGACCAAGCTGTTCGATGCTGATATATCCTGACTGGACAAGCAAAGCACCAAGCAACTGCCGCTCACCTGCGGCTATTTTTACCGCATTATCAATGGTGCCTAAGTGTTGTTGTACCAACAATGGGGCACAGACATCCTCTGGCTTGAGTATTCCCATTCTGACCAAAACCTGTCCCAAAAGCTCCTTGGTACATATCTGCTCCTTAAGAGCAGAGTCAAGATCTTTTTGCGACAGAAATTTGCCATCTAGTAAAATTTTACCTATATAACGCTTCTCTGAACTTGCCATGAGAAAACTCACCTTTCCAAAATTTGTCCACAATAATCGAATCCATAAAAATGTATATGGACATCCTCTGCTCTCTATTGTGAAACAAAAATACAACAAAATATATAGTTAATCGAACACCTGATTATCGAAAATTACATGAATATTTTATTAAAACATCCCATGCTTAAAAGTAGTCTACTGTACTTGTACTATTATTTAGCTCTATATTTTGTGCGCCAGATCACGTGGAAGCATCTTTCCTCATTCCTCTTAACGGCATCTCCTCCCTCCACCGTTACCTTTGTCAGAAGTCCTGTTTCTGCCATTTCTTCCTTCCATTCCCTGGTCGTCACTTCGCGGCTGTAGGCCGTTCAGCCGTTTGCCGTGCAGCGGAATGCGCGGATATTCTATTGATCCGGTTGCACTGGAACTGGTCTGACCTGCCGTGGTAGAAGTATGTGTCGTCAAGTGGAACTCGATGCGCCGGGTCCCCGGGGAGACTGAAGACACAGAGATCCGTACTGCATCTCCGATCCGGAAGATTGTCCCGGTGCGCCTCCCGATCAGAGAATGCTGCTTTTCGGCATGAACGTACATGTCATCGGTAAGCGTTGAAACATGCACCAACCCCTCAACGAAAAGCTCTGCAAGTTCTACAAAGAAACCGAAGGCAGTCACTCCGGTAATGTAGCCATTAAACTGCTCTCCCACATGCTTCTGCATATACTGGAGTTTTTTCATCTCTATCACGTCACGCTCAGCCTCCATCGCAACACGTTCGCGTTTACTGGTATGTTCAGCGACTTCTCCCATCCTTTCAGTGGCGATGGCAAGTTGTTTGGAGGCGGGAAGGGCGATAACTGCCTTCAATATTCGATGTACCACCAGATCCGGATAGCGTCGGATTGGGGAGGTGAAGTGGCAGTAGCAGTCTGATGCCAGGCCAAAGTGCCCGACATTATCAGCGGCATAACGGGCCTGCTTCATACAGCGGAGCAGGGAGTAGTTGATCATGCGTTCTTCGGGCCGGCCATTGGCCTGGACCAGCAAACGCTGCAGTTCGAACGGCTTTACCTTTTCGTCTACCAGTGTGAATTCGTAGCCGAAGCCATAGACAAAATCCTGAAAGGTCTGCAGCTTGGCCGGGTCCGGGTTCTCATGGACGCGGTAGAGAAACGGAATATCCCGGGAGGTAATATGGCGTGCCACCGCCTCGTTGGCTGCCAGCATGAACTCCTCAATCAACTGGTGCGCCAGATTGCGTTCGGCCCGGATAATCCCCTCGGTCAGGCCGGTCAGGCCGATGATGACTTCCGGTTCGGGCAGATCGAAATCGATACTGCCCCGTTTTTTTCGCATCGCCATCAGAATCAGGGCCAGCTCCTTCATCTCCTTCAGCATGGGCGAGACCGGACGATATTTGTCGGCCAGTTCGCGATCGTCGTCGACGATTATCTGCTTCACAATCTTATAGGTCAGGCGTGCGGTACTTTTGATCACACTGGAATAAAAGGATGAATCCAGCATGGTTCCGGCCTGGTCAAAGAGCATTTCAGCCGTCATCGTCAGGCGGTCAACATTCGGGTTGAGAGAGCAGATACCATTCGAGAGCCGTTCCGGCAGCATCGGAATGCAGCGGTCAGGGAAGTAGACGGAGGTCCCGCGCAGATATGCTTCGCGGTCCAGCGGGCTGTCTTTCTTTACATAGTGCGAAACGTCGGCAATTGACACCCAGAGCCGGAAGTTATCCCCCTCACGGCGCAGGGAAACAGCGTCATCAAAATCACGGGCAGTCTCGCCGTCTATAGTGACAGTCGGCATTACACGCAAATCCACGCGCCCCTTCAACTCTTTGCTGGAAACGGTATCGGTTATTCCTTCAGCCTCGGCCAGTACGTCCGGAGTGAAGACGTGCGGCAGGTCGAAGCGGCGAATCACCGACTGAATCTCCACCTCAGGATCGTCCGGCCACCCCAGAACCTCAATAATTTTACCCTCGGCAGGTCGTCCGCCGATCGGATATGCCGTCAGTTCCGCCACCACCTGATGCCCGTCTTGTGCGGTGCCGCGACCTTTCACCGGAATCTCGACGACCAGATTCAGCCGCTGGTCTTCAGGGATGACGATGGCGCCGCGCCGTGTTTCTTCAAATCGGCCGACGATGCGGCTGGTGGCACGCTCCAGTACCGTCAAAACCCGCCCGTCCAACTTGTTACCCCCCATGCGACTCAGCGAAGAGCTTGCCTCAACCATATCGCCGTGGAGTGCGCCTTTCAGAAACTTTGATGGAATAAAAATGTCCTCCCCGCCATCATCAGGAGTCACAAAACCGTAGCCATCGCGGTGTACCGAAATTCTGCCCCGGGTGGTTTTGATTTTCCCCGGCAGCGTGTAACTATTACCTTTCAGCCGAATAACTTCGCCATCTTCTGCCATATCCTCCAGCATGTTTTTAAGTTCCCTTTTGATATGGCGCCCACCGAACTCACGGACAAAGTTTGCAAAATTAATGGCTCCCTCATGCTGTTTGAAATGCGCCAGAATATTTTTTTTGGTAAGATTCATTCCGTAACTCTCCCTGATTGGAATAGGGCGTTTGCCTTTGGCTACATTGTTAGGTTCAGTGCTTCACAAAGTCAACCATGTTGTCTCCGCGGGTTCGGGCCAGTTGCCAGTCCGGATGATTTACGGTATAGTGCGACAACAGTATACCACCAGTGAAAAAACCTGCTGTACCAAGGATACCAGATGAAACGCATCATTCCGGCAGTAGTTCTGTTCTGTTCGCTCTCGGCGGTAACTGCAGATGCCGCAGACAAAGTCACGGTCCCGTCCAAGGCCAAGTGCCCGGTTTGCGGGATGTTTGTGGCAAAATATCCTGACTGGACGGCAACTGCACGTTTTAAGGACGGCACAACCTCCTATTATGACGGCCCGAAAGATATGTTCAGCCACTATTTCGACACTCCCCGCTATACTCCGGGAAAACGCCAGTCCGACATCGTTGCGTTGTCAGTGAAGGAGTATTACTTGCTGGCGCCGATCGATGCCCGCGCTGCTTTTTTTGTCATCGGCAGTGATGTCTCCGGCCCGATGGGGAGTGAGCTGATTCCGTTCAGTACGGAGAAGGATGCCGCTTCATTCAAGCTCGATCACAAGGGAAAACGTATCCTTCGCTTCAACGAGATAACGCCACAGACCGTAAAATCACTCAACTAAGGAGCATATGCGTCGATCACTACAATATATTCTCTTTACTGCAGCAGTTTTTGCCGTTGTTCTTTTACTGTCGCTTCATGCCCGTAATGCGCAGCACCGCCGGGGGGACCCGGTACCTCAGATGCAGAACCTGCACGTTACGGATCTCTGTCTTACCACGGAAGCCCGCTACACTCGTCACCCGTCCATGGCCGACCGCCATGCCCCGTTTCAGGAGCATCCCCTGACGCTGGAACATTTCCCCTCCGGTTCACTGATCATGCCGAACTTGGCAGATCGTTACAAGCCATGAACAATTCAATGGAACGCCATCTGAATATCCTTGAATTTACGCTTGCATCGCTGCTGCGCAGAAAGGCAAAAAACCTGTCACTTCTGGCAATGTATCTGCTTGTGGTATTCATGCTGGCATCACTGCTGTTTTTTGTTACGGCACTCAAGAGGGAGGCGGCCATTATTCTGAACGATGCCCCGGATATGATTGTGCAGCGGCTGATGGCAGGCCGTCAGGATCTGGTGCCGGTTGACTATGTCGCTGGGATCGCTCAAATCAAAGGGGTGACCGCAGTTCGGCCGCGTTTGTGGGGGTATTATTACGATGCGTTGAACGGCGCTAACTTTACGATCATGGCCGGCGATGATTCGGCCGCAGGTTCAGGCAAAACCGCCATTGGTTCCGGCGTGGCAAAAACCCGCAACCTGATGGTTGGTGACCTGCTGCCGCTGATAGGTTATGACAAATCGCCGGTGATGCTGGAGATTGGCACAATTTTTCCGAGTGCCTCCGATCTCATCGCGGCAGACCTGATAGTCATTTCTCCGGATGACTTTCATCACCTGTTCAATTTTCCTGCCGGCCAGGCGACCGATCTTGCGGTAACGGTGCGTAATCCGAAAGAGCTGGCGACCGTTGCGGCAAAGATTGTCAGCCGGTTTCCCGATTCCCGACCAATACTGAAGAGTGAGATTCAGCGCACCTACCAGTCCATTTTTGATTGGCGCGGCGGCATGATGCTGTTAGTCCTGGCATCATCGCTACTCTCCTTCATTATCTTTGCCTGGGATAAGGCCACCGGCCTTTCCGCCGAAGAGCGCAAGGAGATCGGTATCCTGAAATCGATAGGGTGGGAGACATCCGATGTGCTGCTGCTCAAATTCTGGGAAGGGATAGTAATCTCGCTGACGGCCTTTCTGCTGGGGACAGTGCTGGCCTACGGGCACGTTTTCTTCCTGTCTGCCCCGCTGTTTGCCCAGGCGCTCAAAGGGTGGTCAGTGCTTTACCCTCATTTCCGGCTGGTACCGGTTGTCGATGTCTACCAACTGGCGGTGCTCTTCTTTCTGACCGTAGTTCCCTACACGACCGCGACAATCATACCATGCTGGCGAGCGGCCACGATTGATCCCGATGCCGCCATGAGGTATTAACGTGATAGAGCTTTCTGGAATAACCAAATCGTTCAACAGCGGTGAGCCGAATCAGTTTACCGCCGTGGATAACGTCTCTCTTGTCGTCCATCCGCAGAGAATCACGGTATTAAAAGGGCCGAGCGGTTCAGGTAAAACCTCGCTTCTGACAATGATCGGCTGCATGGCCCGCCCGACTTCCGGACGGATATTTCTGCGCGGGGTGGCGGCTGCCGTGCCGTTTCAGCAGGAAGGCATGGACTCCGTTGAAATCACCAGCCTGCCGGAGCGTTTCCTGAACGATATCAGGCGCTCTACCTTTGGGTTTATCTTTCAGCAGTTCAATCTGGTCAAAGGGATTTCCGTGCTGGAAAATGTCATGCTTCCGGCCTACCCGACCGGCGAGCGGCGCCCGGATTTCCGGGCCAGAGCGTTGGGCCTTCTCGAACAGTTCAGTATCTCGCGCCACGCCGGGCAACGGATCGAGCTGCTTTCCGGCGGAGAATTACAGCGGGTTGCTATTGCCCGCGCTCTGATCAATAACCCCGCCATCATCATTGCCGATGAACCGACGGCACATCTGGATTCAAAATTGTCACAGGAGTTTATGGCTATTGTCGGCCGTTTGAAAGGGGAGGGGAAGAGCGTACTGATTGCCAGTCATGACCCGATCGTATTTGATTCTCCGCTGATCGACCGGGTGGTGGAAATGCGGGATGGTGCGGTTGTCAACAGCGGGAGCTCCCGGTGATTCTACAGCCCGCCGTACTCGCGCTGCTGCTGATTGCACTGCTGGTTGCCGGAATGGGGCTCTACGCCGGGTATTACGGTATGAGGATTCTCGCCCGGTGGGATCCGGAGAGCGGCAGTGAACTGCAGTTGGAGCTGGAGCGGAGAACCTACCTGGTATCGACAATCATGAGTTACATCCTCAGTTTTGAGCTCATGTCACTGTTCCTCTTTATCTACACTGCAGACGACCTCCACCCCCTCTTTACCGGTGCTATGTGCGCAGCCGGAACCCTGGCGGTCAACTCATTCGGGTATCCGGTACTACTCCTCAAGATCGTCAATTTTTTACTGGCCGGTGTCTGGCTGGTCGTGAACTATGCCGATAACCGGGGGTATGACTACCCGCTGATCAAGGTCAAATATGAACTGCTAAATGTGCTTGTGGTGCTGCTGGTACAGGAGTGCGTGTTGTTGTTTGCCTATTTTTCCGGCGTAAAGCCGGACATTATCACCTCTTGTTGTGGCAGTCTCTTCAGCCACGAAGCAGGCAGCTTCAGCGGAGATCTTGCGTCACTGCCGCACCTGCCGATGCAGATCGCCTTCTTTACCGGTATGGCGGTCACCGCCGTCAGCGGTGTGATCTTTTACGTTCGCCGCCGCGCCGGCTATCTGTTTTCTATCGCAGCAGCCGTAACTTTTTTGATTTCCGCCGCTTCGGTGGTCTCCTTTATCTGCCTCTACTTCTACGAACTTCCCACCCATCACTGCCCGTTCTGTCTGCTGCAGAAGGAGTACGGCCATATCGGTTATGTTATGTATGCTACTCTCTTCAGCGGCGCTGTTGCGGGGATCGGGACCGGAGTACTGATGCCGTTCAGAACGGTTGGCAGTTTGATCCGTATCATCCCGGAGATCCAGCGCCGCCTCACCATTGTTACGCTGGTCTGCTATCTGCTGTTCAGTGCGATAGTTGTCTGGAAAATGTTTTTTTCGGCGCTGAAGCTGGGATGAATCTTTCCGTTCCTCTTGAAAACACAGTATGATAAAAGTACCCGTTACGTACGTTATCTGCACCCTTTATCAGCGAGAGCGCCATGTCACCCTACAATAGTAATCAGCGAAACAATAAAATCCTTTTTTTACGAATTTGTCTGGTATTTGCATTGATCTTAATGTCAGAGCTGGTTTTTGACATGATACTGCCTGCAATTTTCCCCGCTCTATCTCCACTGGCGTTGGTTCTTGTTAATGCCGTATCGGTATTGATCTTTACGGTGCCCTTTTTTTTGTGGTTTGTCTTTAATCCAATTATGGTCACTCCGCTTATGGTCGAGGCACAACAAAAACTGCAGAAGAGCGAAGCGCGCTTTCGCAATCTTGCTGATTTTGCTCCGGTCGGTATTTATGAGACTGATGCACAGGGTAATTATATATTTGTGAACCGGAAGTGGTGCGAAATTATGGGGCTTTCAATTGACCAGGCTCTTGGAAACGGGTGGCTTTCCGCAATTCATCCGGAATCGGAACAGCTTGTTACAGAAGAGTGGGAGTGGGCACTCTGCGATGGGCGGGAATTCATGATGGAATATCGCGTGAGGGACGCCATAAATTCTGATAAACGGGTTTTCGACAGTGCCGCGCCTTTTAGGGGCGAAGGTGGCGATCTGAGCAATTTCATGGGGATTGTCATAGATGTCACGAAACGGCATCAGTCTGAAACTGCACTCCGTGAAAGTGAAGCCCGCTTTCGCACTATGTTCGATCATTCAGAGGATGCAATCATACTGTTTGCTCCGGGCGCCTGTACAATACTTGATGTAAACGGTACAACAGAACGGTTGTACGGGTACTCGAAAGATGAAATGATTGGACATGATTCCCATCTGATGCATGCACAATCCGAGTGTGATGATTGCATGCTTTCTATATGTGATCTCACCGGTTCGGAAGTCCGCAACATCGATCATGTGGTGAATCTTAAAAAAGACGGAACTGAACTCCATCTCTCGGTAAGGGCCAAGCTGATCAAGCTGCTGGGAGAGGATGTGATCTACTGTACTATGCGGGATATTTCTCCACGTCTGCAGATGGAAAAAGAAGCACTTGCCCTGCAGGCCCAGATGATTCATGCCAATAAAATGAATTCGCTGGGTCTGCTTGTTGCGGGCATTGCGCACGAGATCAACAATCCCAACAATTACATCATGGTAAATGCACAGATGCTCTTCAAAATATGGGAGGATCTGGCCCCGCTGCTCAAGGAGGAAGAACAGAGAAACGGTGATTTTATTCTGGGGGGGCTGCCGTATACGAAACTTGAAGAGGCGCTTCCCGAAATGATTTCGGCGATAAATGACGGCTCACGAAGGATAAAGAGCATAGTAAGTGCGCTTAAAAACTACTCCCGAAAGGGTAAATCGCCAGCGGAAGCACTGGAAATAAACAGGGTAGTGGCTGCCTCCTTGATGCTCTTCAAGCACCACATAAAAAAATATACCGACAATTTCGTGCTTGATCTTGAAGAAGGGACTCCTCGCATTATGGGGAGTTCACAGCAGCTGGAACAGGTGATTATAAACCTGGTCATGAATGCCCTGCAATCTTTGACTGACCGAAAGCAGCGCTTGTCGCTGAAAACATCCTTTTCCCCGGAGAAACAGGCAGTGCTGCTCACCGTTACGGATGAGGGGTGCGGCATCCCCGACGAGGTAAAGAGCAGGATAATGGAACCATTCTTTACCACAAAAATTGACTCCGGAGGCACCGGTCTTGGCCTCTCCATTGCCCGTTCGATAGTTTTGGCGCATCACGGGGAAATAGATATTGCGAGCCGGTCGGGAGAAGGGACGGTGGTAACGGTGTCTCTCCCTGTGGCGGAAAAATTCCAGGAAGGAGAGCCCTGTAATGTTTGACATGCCGATTCTGCTGATAGATGACGAGCCGATGCTGCTCAGGGCTTCGAAGCTCCTGCTGACAAGCAAGGGATTCCCCGCTGTTACGGCCATCAGTGATAGCAGCAAAGTTATGGGGTATCTTGCTGAGCATAACGTGTCAGTTGTTGTGCTGGATCTGTTCATGCCGATACTGAGCGGCCTTGATTTGCTGCCGGAACTGGTCCGCGAGTATCCGGAAATGCCGGTGATAGTAATGACGGCTACGGACGAGACAGACACCGCAGTAAACTGCATGAAGCAGGGTGCTTTCGATTTTCTGGTCAAGCCGGTAGAGCCTGACAGGTTTGCCACAACCATTCGCAGGGCGCTCGAACACAGAGCAATCAGTTGTGAGATCAGCGTTCTCCGGGATCAGTTTTTTGCCGAAAAAATCCTGCACCCTGAAGCGTTCTCCTCCATAGTGACGGTCAGCAGTAAGATGCATACCCTGTTTAAATACATGGAGGCTGTCGCGCCATCACGCCAACCGGTGCTGATCTGCGGAGAAACCGGTGTCGGCAAGGAGTTGTTTGCCAAGGCACTTCATACCTTGAGCGGCTGCAAGGGCAATTTTGTCGCGGTAAATGTTGCCGGTCTCGATGATACGGTATTTGCCGATACCCTCTTCGGCCACCGGAAAGGCGCCTTCACCGGTGCAGATCAGGCCCGGGAAGGTCTTGTCGTGAAAGCCGCTTCCGGAACTCTTTTCCTTGACGAGATCGGCGACCTCAATGACCAGTCGCAAATCAAGCTGTTGCGGCTGCTGCAGGAACGGGAGTTCTATGCGGTTGGTTCGGACAACCCCAGCACAACCAACGCACGGATTCTTCTGGCGACAAACCACGATCTTCAGAAATTGATTGCAGAAGGACGGTTTCGAAAGGATCTCTATTTCCGGCTCTACGCCCATCGTCTTCTCATTCCGCCGCTACGGGAGCGAACTGAAGATCTGTCTCTGCTGCTCGATTATTTTCTCGTTGAAGCAGCACGCGCATTTGAAAAGAAAAAACCGACCCCGCCCCCCGAATTGGTAACACTCCTGAAGAACTATCCGTTCCCCGGTAATGTACGTGAGTTGGAGGCTCTGGTCTATGATGCCGTTGCCCGCCACTCTGAAGGTGTCCTGTCAATGGAGAGTTTCTGGGAAGTCATCACTGTATTTAGCTCTGAACGCTTCGTTGATCGCCGCAAACAGGGCGGCAATGATGCATTGATTTCCCTGTTCGGGCACTTTCCCACTATAACCGAATTCGAGGAGTACCTGATCTCACAGGCACTGCTGCAGTCAAAGGGGAATCAGGGAATCGCGGCAAAACTTCTGGGCATATCACGTCAAACCCTCAATAAACGCTTACGCAGTGATCAAGGCGAATAATCCTTTTCTATACCACCGCAGTAACCCGGACCACCCCTGTCGTAAATCGCGACACTGAGTCTTGCTTTGCGACAATTCGGAACCCTTTCCTGGTAGTTCATAAAAAATATCCCTGTAATTTCAGTAATATATAAAAGTATATTCATTTGGTATAGTATCTGCTCTTCACACGCCAACTGCAGATCTCCAGAGTCTCATAACGTGGCCTTGCGTTTTATATCTGTTTTGTTAGCAGTTCAATCTACAGAAAGGAGAACCAACATGAGAACTTTTGTTATCCTTGCTATGGCATTACTGGTGATGACGCTTCTGTCGCCAGGCACTGTATCAGCAGCCCCCCAGGCTCCCGACCAGGCAGTCGCTGCAACAGCTGCGCAGGAGCGGAAGGACCAGCGCACTCTGGCCAAGCGAAATGCTGCTGCAAAGAAGCTCAAAGCCGAACTTGACAAGCAAAATGCTGCCAAGAGCAACCAAGCCAAATAATGATTGATAAGGAGAGCACACACATGAAGAACAAACCTCACATCAAGCGATTTACACTGGCGCTGATGATGTCCTGTATCTGGTCCGTTGCGGCTTTTGCCGCCCCGGGAACCGTTACGCTTCCGGACTTCAGCAAGCCGGTGCTGGATGGCGCAACCCAGCCAAGCAACGGCGTCTGGGACAACGTGATCCCTAACGCCCTGGCCGACTACTACACCTACGTGCCATATACCACTGCAGACGCTGTTGCGCTTGGTTTTCCGGCCACCTGCGGTAACGTGGCAAAAGGTGATGCTGCCAGCACAGAAGACTGCTACACCATCACCGTCAGGAGTTTTCAGCAGGCATTGTCACTCCAGGGAATCTTCGGCGGCGGCCCCGGTCTTGTCGGCCTGGATGGGGTAACCCCTCTTTCGACCAGAGCCTATGGCTACGGTTCCGGCGGCCCTGGTTGGGTGCTTCCGTACTATGACACGACAAAGCCCGGTGTCGTTGCCGGCACAGCGGTAACCGGAAATGCCCCTGCCGGGCCTTTGGCTGCCGGTATCTGGCACTTCCCGGCACCAACCATCAAAGGAGCTTTTGGTCGCCCGATTCGTGTGCAGTGGCTGAATGAGCTCCCCAATGTTGAGCCGACCGGCCTTGACCCATCGGTTGACTGCGGCCCCAACGCACCGAACTGCTTTCCGTACAACCGTATCGTAACTCATGTTCACGGTGCCCACGTCGGCCCTGAGAGCGACGGCCTTGCCAGTGCCTGGTTCACCCCGAATTTCTCCGTTGTCGGTGAGGATTTTGTCTCCACCCGTCAGCACGGCCCGGAAGGCACCTACCTCTATCCGATGGATCAGGAAGCAAGTACCATCTGGTACCATGACCACGCCATGGGTAGCACACACAACAACACCAACATGGGTATGGCAGGATTTTTGCCGATTACCGATGCTAACGAGAAGGCACTTCAGACGTGTACGCCGGTTGCGCCTGCAACAACATGTCAGTCTGTCCTGCCGGTCGGCGCCTACGAACTCGGCTTTGCCCTGCAGGATCGCCACTTTGATGCCGCTACCGGCAACATGGTTATGCCTGATTATTCGATTTATGACCGCAATGCAGCTGGTTGTACTCTGGACGTAAACGGACTTCCCGATCCGTTAACCTGTCCGCTGGTCCCCTTTATGAAAGACCCTGCCGACGGCCATCTGGTCTCCTACGTAGCGGGTCATGCCTGGCTTGCTGATCCGATCAATGCCGGCGCACCATTCGGCGGCACCAGTGCCACCCTTGAATACTTCGGCAACATCCCGGTCGTTAACGGTGTCGTCTACGGTAATTATTCCGTTGAGCCGCGCGTCTACCGTATGCGTTTCATCGGCGGCACCGACTCCCGAACCTGGGTTATGAAGCTTGTATATACGACGACTGATCCAGTCACCGGTCTGCCTGTTCAGAATGTTGTGCCATTCTGGCAGATCGGTACTGAACAGGGGTTCCTGAACAACCCTTTGTATCGTTCTGAAATGGATCTTATGCCGGGTGAGCGCGTTGACGTGCTGGTTGACTTCACCGGCATTCCTGCCGGTACGAAAGTGATGATGCAGAACCTTGGTCCCGATACTCCGTGGCCCGGTTACTTCGATTATCTTGCCGGTGCTGTTGCTCCGTCCGTTGATATTCCTGAAATCATGGCTTTTAACGTTGGCCCGCTGACTTCCCCGGACACTGTTATGACCCCGTCAGCAGCCATCAACCTGCGCCCTTTGTCTCCCCCGGTACCAGCCAAAGGCTTTGTACCGGCTATCAGCAACACCCGCGTCGTCTCCCTGATGGAGATCACTGACGGATACGGCCGCACCATGCCGACCATCGATGCCCGCGGCTTCAAGCCGGCAGGTATTCCGGTTACCGAAATCATAAAATTGAACGACACTGAGCAGTGGGATATCGTCAATACTACCGTTGATGCCCATCCGATGCACCTGCACCAGGTGGCCTTCAAGATCATTGACCGCCAGGCGATTGGCACCTTCACGCCGCCGACTGACGACATACTTAACCAGGTCTTCACCCCGCCATCCTACACGGTTGCCGGCGGTAGCGTATCAATTCCCGCTGATGCCTGGGATGACGGCTGGAAAGATACCATTGCCGCCCCTCCCGGTTATGTAACCAGAGTCTGGGCAAAATTTGACCTTTCCGGCGAATACGTTTGGCACTGCCATATCCTCAGCCACGAAGAGCACGACATGATGCGTAACTTCATCGTTACCGATGCCGCCCTCTCCGCTCCGGCTCCGGCCAGCATTACTGTTCCCTCCAGCAGCACAACCGGCAGCTACACCATCAACTGGGTAGGCACCGCCATCGCCGGTGTTACCTATGAACTGCAGGAGGCCACCGACAGTGCTTTTGCTACTGCAGTGACCGTTCAGAACACCGCAGCACCAAGCTTCACCGCAGCAAAAACCTTGAATAACAGCTTCTACTATCGTGTGCGTGCTCTGCCGCCGGCAGCTTCCGGTTTTAACACCGGTGTCTGGAGAACAGCATCCAACCCGGTAAGCGTACAGCTGCCATTGGCCATTACTCCCGCCACCCTGCCGGTCGCCGCCGTTAATGCACCGTACAGCAGCGCCACTGCAAGCGCAGTCAACGGCGTACCTCCGTACAGCTGGTCAGCCGTCGGCCTGCCGGCCAGTTTGACCATTGATCCGGCTACCGGTTTAATCAGCGGCACACCAACACCGGCTGACATTCTGGCCGGTACAGCATCATCATACGCGATCACCGTCACCGTTACAGATAGTTCCATACCTGCAGCATCACAGTCAGCACCGCTTACACTGGTTATCAACCAGGTGCTTCCCGCTGCGCCGAGCGTCCTGACCGCCACGGCCGCTTCTACCACATCGGTCAACCTGACCTGGACGGACAACGCTAACAATGAAACAGACTTCACCGTACAGCGCACCACTGCTGTAACAGGGGTTATCGCAACATTCACTGCCCCTGCAAATGCAACAACGTTCACCGATACCACCGCAGTTGCGGGCACAACTTACAGCTATAGCGTGGCAGCAACAAACGCGCTTGGCTCCTCGGCTGCTTCCAACAACGCAACCGTTGCCGTACCGGCAGTTTTGGTTATATCAACGGTTACTGTTCCCGCAGGGGCTGTTAACGCTCTTTACACCGCCACCGTAGCAGCGACCGGCGGCGTAGCACCGTACACCTGGTCAGCAGTCGGCCTACCAGCAAGCCTGACTATTAATCCGGCTACCGGTGTAATCAGCGGCACACCAACACCGGCGGATGTTCCGGTCGGCGTATCTGCGACCTTCCCGGTAACCGTAACAGTGCAGGATGTCTTCACCCCCGCCGCACCGGTGTCAGTTGTGATCAATCTGGTTATCAACCAGGTGCTTCCTGCTGCGCCGACGCTGTTGACGGCAACACCAGCCAGCATGACTCAGATCAATCTGGCCTGGGTTGATAATGCAAACAATGAAACAGGGTTCTCCCTACAGCGCGCTACCGATGCTCTCTTCACAAAAGGCCTCTTAACCGTTGCACTGCCGGCGAACGCTATCACCTATGCTGACCTTACGGTAGTCGCAAACACTGCTTACTACTACCGTATAAACAGCCTTAACGCTCTTGGGGCATCACTTACTGTCGGTGCCGGACCGGTTACGACACCCAAGTCACTTCTGGCCATTTCAACAACAACATTACCTAACGCAACACAGGGCGTTGCCTATAGTGCCACCCTGAAAGCTACCGGCGGTGTTGTCGCGGCGTATTCCTGGTCTGCCACCGGTCTGCCTGCCGGTCTGACCATTGCCCCGACAACCGGTATCATCAGCGGTGTTACTGTGGCTCTACCGGCAATCTATCCGGTCACCATTACCGTGAACGATGGCACCACCACTCTTGGTGTCAGCAAGGTACTCAATCTGACAGTCGTAGCGTCGAAAGTAGTAGGCGCACCGGCTCAACCGACAGGATTGACTGCCGTTGCCGCACCGGGAACGATCACCCTTGCCTGGGTTGATAATGCCACTACTGAAACCGGTTTCACGGTGCAGCGTGCAACAGACAAAAACTTCAAAAAAGGCTTGGTGTCTACTGTGCTGCCAGCAAATACGGTAAGTTACAGTGATGCTTCTGCGAAAGTGGTAGGGACCATCTATTTCTACCGGGTTTTTGCCACTAACGGTGCCGTTGCCTCCGCATTCTCCAATGTGGTAAGCATTGCCGCACAGTAGCAGTAAGTTGAAAATCAGTATCTGAACAAATAACTATCCACCACATCGGTCCCCCTGGCAAAACAGCGCCAGGGGGACCTGATTTGTCAGCGGAGTTACCGTACAAGTGAGCAGTATCAAGTTGCAACATCACCTACGACACTAAAATTGCATTTTCAAGGAAACCTTACGTGCACAGATTATATTTCCCAACATCTCTCATCGCGGCGGTCTGTCTTCTTACGCTGCTGTCGTTTCTGCCACCGCCTACTGTCTGGTGCGCCGGAATAGTTGCTGCCGCTCCCCTGCCACCACCAGAAGAGGTTATCCGGCTTGGTGAGCGCATGTACCGTGACGGCATCCTGCCATCGGGATCGACCATGCAGGCGGTTATCAGGGATGACGTTCAAGTGCACGGAGCCTCCTTCAGTTGCGTCAGCTGTCATCTGCGCAGCGGCATCGGTTCCATCGAAGGTCAGATTCTTTCGCCGCCGACCAACGGTCTGAAGCTGTTCAAGCCGTATTATCAGTACAACCCTGTTATTCCGGACCCGAATAAACCACCTCCCAAAAACATGATGGACAGGCCCGATGCCAAACCATTTTACCGACCGGCGTATACCGACGAAACTTTGGCCGCGGCAATACGCTTCGGCGTGAATCCGGCCGGACGTGAACTGAATCCGGTTATGCCGCGTTACGAGATTGATGATCGTGACATGAGCATTTTGATCGCTTATTTGAAGACATTATCCGCCGAACATGCTCCCGGGGTCTCCCCGAAAGAGATCCGTTTCGCAACCGTTATCGCAGGAACTGTGCCGCCTGACCAGCGCACGGAGATGCTTGCCGTTCTGGATGCTGTTATCAAGGATCACAACGCCAAAGCCAAAAAAAGAAACAAGCACCTCAATTATGGCGATAATCGTATCGTGGATGCCAGTTTCAATTATCCGTTCTTCACCCTGAGCCGCTGGGAACTGACCGGCCCTCCGGAGACATGGGGCAGTCAGCTTGAAGAATACTACCGGAAAGAGCCGGTGTTTGCCCTGCTGGGGGGAATGGCCTCGGGCAGTTGGCAGCCGATGCACGACTTCAGTGAACAACACAAGATACCTTGCCTGCTGCCGGTCACCGACCTTCCGGTGGTCTCTGACAGCGACTGGTATACCCTCTATCTTTCCAAAGGGGCCTGGCAGGAGGGAGATACGGCGGCGCGCTACCTTGATCGCATTGCCGCATTGCCCAAGGAAGCGCGGGTGCTGCAGATTGTTGAGGAGAGTGCCACATCACGGGCTGTGGCAGACGGGTTTGAGGCGGCATGGAAGGAGTTGACGCGGGCAGCGCCGGTTACGGTTACCCTTGGTCGCGGTGAACAATTATCCGTGTCTGATATTCAGCAGAAAATCCGGAAGGAGAAGCCTGACGTAATTCTGCTCTGGACGTCAGGCCAGACCGGGACTATACTCTCGGGGCTTGCAGCCGGGTCTGCAGCGCCGAAACGGGTACATGTCTCATCAACTCTGCTCGGCAGCGGTCTGGCGCAGGTGCCTGAAAAGGCGCGTCCTTTTACCTTCATCAGCTATCCGTACCGGCTTGATGAGGGGAAGGAGCTTTTTCATGTCAATGCCCGTGCCTGGTTGAAGAAAAATTCGGCTCCGGTCACCGATTTGCGAATTTCGAGCAAGCTGTTTGCACTGACCAAGGTTTTTCTGGAGCCGTTTCAGGTCGTAAAGCGTGATTTCAATCCTGCCGGGCAGGGGAGTGGACTGGTTATTATGGAGGAGCAGTTCGAGATGATGCTCCATGTCAGGCGGAACTACTACCGTGACTACCTGCTTGACGTCATCGGCATGATGGCTGATGCCAATAGCCTGGCCTTTGAACGCGTGAGTTTTGGCCCAGGCCAGCGCTATATCTCAAAAGGGTGCTATATCATCAAGCTGTCACCCGGCGCTCAACCGAATCTGATTAAAGAAAGCGATTGGGTAATTCATTGAAAGCGGAGTTTCTACATATGAAAAATTGTCTTCGGATAGCTATTATAGCAGGGCTGCTGATTATTTCCGCACTAACGTTCGCTCCGTCCCAGGCCGGGGCCGCAAGCAAGACATATAAACGTACGGTAGAGCGTTATCACATTCCGGATATCGCCTTGATCAACCAGGAGGGGAAAAACGTTCGCCTGAAGAGTCTGGTTGATTCAGGGAAGCCGGTCATTGTTGATTTCATCTTCGGTACCTGTACGACCATCTGTCCCGTCCTCTCGGCCAGCTTCACCAGTCTGCAGAACAAGCTGGGCGCGGACAGTGAAAAGGTTCACCTTCTGTCTGTCTCCATAGATCCGGAGAATGATACACCCCGGGTGATGCGCGACTACCTCAAGCGCTACCGGGCAAAGCCGGGGTGGGATTTCCTCACCGGCAGCCGCAAGGATGTTGATACCGTTATGAAATCTTTTGATGCATACATTTCCAACAAGATGTCCCATTATGCTGTGACCTTCATCCATATGCCCGGTGGCAACAGCTGGATCCGAATTGACGGCATCACGAGTACATCCGAGTTTATCGAAGAGATTAAGAAAGCCGGTTTAGCACTGTAGTCATTTGAAGCTGTAAAGCCGGGCACGTGCGGCTGTGGCAGCGAGAAGCAGAACGCACCGCAGCGTAATGCCGCAAAAATAATTACCATTTCTGTAAGCCGGCATTATACCGCCTTACGCTGTTTCATTAGGGAACGGTTATTGCTGTCCGACAAGTCTTATGAACGAATTGGCACCATCATACCATCATGCCATGAAAAAATGTAACCGCTACATTACGTCACTGCTGATGACAATGGTCTACATGGTCATTGTTTTCAGTCCGCTGGCACCACTGGCCATGCAGGCACAGCATGCCGCACACGCCGTTACCGGGGAGTGTTCAGGTGACTGCACGGCTGACGGCTGTTCACTGGAGCGGAGTGCAGCCCATACCTGCTGTTGCTGGCAGAAGAAAAAACACGGGGCAGTTGATGTTCACTGCCATTCGGAAGATGACAGCAACGCCTTTCCGCCTGTAATAGCAGCTGTAACCCCTGAAAAAAGAGCCGGTTGCTGCGATGCCTCGATGCAGGAAACCCCTGAAAATAAGAATATGGCAACGTCCGCTTCCCCACCTCCTCCACCTCGCAATACAAAGCCGCACACTATCGGCAGTGTCCCCTGCGGCAGTGGTAAATTATTCGCGTTGCTAACCGTTGAAACAACCCAGCATCTGCCATTTTTCTTTGTCGGAGAAATTTTTTCTCCGACACAAAGCAACCTCACCGTTACCCCTCCGGATCGCCTTACTTCCCGTTATGTTGATCCGCCTGATCCACCTCCGATAGTTTCTGCCGCTTTCTGATTCAACATATTTCCGTGCAATTTTAGAGGATTTTTATCTCCTCTCTCTCGTGTGTCTTCAGTTTAGACCTGCGCCACATTGTCAACGCTTGTGACGAGTTGATCTCGGTTATCTGGGGCATATACCTGATTGCTCATACGGTGCTCCGAATGACACCAGTATGAGCAGACCATACTTCAAGGAGGCCGTTTAATATGAAGTTATCAATATCCGTTATATTTAAAGGGGCCGTTGTCATTGGCCTCTCATTAATCTCATTCGGCTGCGGCGGTTCAAGCAGTCAATCTCCATCAGCTGCAACTACATCTGTTTCCGGGGTAGTCATGGCTGGACCGGCAAGTGGCTCATCTGTGACAGCAAAATCCGCTTCAGGGGCAGTTGTCTCCGGACCGGTAACGACCGGAGCCGACGGTTCCTACACAATCGTCATCCCAAACACGGCACTGACCGGGGATCTTATCTTTGAAGCAAGTGGAGGAACTTTTACTGACGAAGCCACCGCTACTACCGGCGTACCAATGGGTACACTGACTTCCTACGCCGTCGCTGGAACTCTTGTGGCCGGATCAAATGTTGCTATCGATCCATCTTCAACGATCATTCAAAAACTTATTGCAGGGGGTAAAACCAAAGTTGCAGCAGAAAGTGCCTTTGCCGCTGCATTCGGTTACACCCCGGATAATTCTGTCAAACCGGTTTTTGCGGGGATGTCCAGCGCTTCAACAACTCCCCAGCGACTAGCGGGACTTCGTGCCGCTGCTTTTAGTCAGTTAACAGCAGATCTCACTCTCTCTCCAGGCGATCAATTTGCACTAATTAACGCAATAGCCGCTGATTTGTCTGATGGAACAGTTGACGGCGGCTATATGGTAGCTGCCAAAGCCATACCAGCAGATCTTGCCAACCGTTTTGGCCAGGCATTGGTCGGCTTCCAGATGAGTAGTAACAATAAATCCAAGTTGACGCCGGACAAGATCGGTACTCCGGTATTCAACAAAGTTGCCATCACGCCCAACTACAAAGTCGAATTCATACCCGGAATGCCTGCAGCAGCAATGGGCAAGTCTGCTTTCAAAATAAAAATTACTGATTCTGCCGGCACCACGCCTGCAACCGGTTTGACCAATATAACCGTGAAACCGTTCATGTACATGTCTTCAAAAAGCCACACAACACCAATATCAGGCGTTACCGAATCAAGTACTCCCAGCACATATGACTGTACCGCGTACTATGTCATGTCCACCGGTATGACGGGTGGAGTGTCCATGGGGGTTTGGGAAGTTAAGGTTATGATTGGGACTGAGTCAGCGGTTTTTTATCCCTACGTCAATATGAACATGGGAACGACTCCATTGGTCAAGTTGTCCGGTGTAGTTGATACCGCTGACCCTGTAACTCCAGTGTACTCAGATGGAATTGTAGGCATGGCAGGCGTAAAAGAGACCAGAACCTGGTTCCTGTTTGACGATGGCATTACAAAAGATGGAATGGCCAGTACCTATACAGTAAAGCTCTTTACCGCCACAAAAGAGATGATGACCAGCTTTCCGGCTGTCTATAACGGTAAAGTGCTTAAGAACGACAGCAATGATAATTGGACGGTTTCTGGAATGTCGGTTGAAGTCTCCGGAGACAAAAGCACTTGGACGACTCTTACCGATAGTGGCAACGGTCACTGGACTGCAACCGGTATTACTCCCGACGTGAGCAGTAAAATATATGTGAAATTGACCGTAAACGGATTACAGAAAACGACTGACGGAGCTGCCGTTGGCGCTGCAAACGGTTATCAGACATTTACCATAGTATCAGGCAGCGGGATGTAGAGGTCACCATGAAATATAATCTTACTTACTATGCTGTAGCAGCCCTCCTCGCGGGGGCTGCCTCCCTTGTTTCCTCCCACTCCTTTGCGGCATCCTGTTGCGGCGGAGGGTCGGCGGCATCTCTCGTCGTCCCCAAATATGCCACCGCCATCGTCGATCTCACCTTTGATGCAGAGCTTTACGACGGCTATTGGAACCATAATAATAAATACATTAAGGACCCTCCCGGATCAGACTTGCAACAGTACCGAATGAACGTGGGTGTCGGCTACCGCTTCGCTACAAATTGGCAGGCGAGTTTAGCACTGCCATACGTCTGGAACGATAACAGCTATTCCGGGGTTTCTTCGCAGACGGATGGGCTTGGTGATACAACCGTCTCATTGACATACGAATTGCTGGACGACAACTCTGCGTGGAAAATACGCGACACGCATGATCTGATCCCAGGAATATCGCTCGGGTTGTCTCTGCTGGTTCCCACCGGAACCTCTCCCTATGATGACCAACAGAGCAGTTTTGACATTACCGGGAGAGGATTCTACCGGCTGGACGGAACTCTGCTGATTGAAAAAACGATCCGCCCCTGGAACGTCTCTTGTGCAATTAGCTATGGTACTTACTTAGAACGGACCATAAACCGTGAGTATGGTAAATATGTGGCACCATACAAAAAAGACCTCGGAGATCGTTTCTCTGCGTCTCTTTCCGCCGGCTATGCCTACGTTATCGGCACCGGCGGAGACAGCATTACCGGCACGGTTTCCTACGTTTATCTGAACGAGGCCGATGGCAGTTTCAACGGAAACAGGGATACCGGTAGCGGCTTTGACAAGCAATCGGTCGGAGCAGCACTCTCATATACAAATAACGACAGCAACTGGAGTATCAGAACCGGATGGAACCATGCTGTCAAGAAGGACGGGTGGGGAGAAAATTTCCCCGCAACCGATATCATTACGGTGGGGGTGCGGTATGTCTTCTTGTAGAGCGATCTGCCTGCTGACACTACTTGTTCTTTTGTCAGCCTGCGGCGACAACCTGTTCCCTTCCGGCGAAGATAAACGCACTCCCGTTTCGGCCGGCAGCAGTGGCGGGAGTGTCTCCCAAAAATCCCCGGACTTTTCAGTTTCCGATATACGCGGCGCTACCGTCAACCTGGCCTCCGCCACTGCCGGCAAGAAAGGTGCCGCCTTTTATTTCACCATGTGGTGCCCGATCTGCGACAGCCACATGAGCGACATGCGTACTTCAACAACGCTGATGTTTCCTGATGTGAATTTCTTTCTGGTCGATTATGTCTCCGGAAGCGTTGCCGGTGCCGCACGTGCCGCCACAGAAAATGGCTACGCCTTCGGTGTTTTTTCTACACTGGTAGACACAGATAATACTTTGCTCAACATCTTTCATGCCACCATGGGAACAACCGTAGTTATTGACAACACCGGCATTGTCAGGATGAACGAGGACTACCGCGATGGGGTCAACCTGCGCAAAGCCCTTGCAGCCCTACCATGATTTTTTCAAGGAGTTTGTATGAAACAAAGAACATTTCTTGTTTTTCCAATCATAGCACTTCTGCTGTCTCTCTTTGTGCCACGAGCTTTCGCTGAAGCAGACATCGACCAGCACCGCGAATGTAAACAGTGCGGCATGGATCGCAAGGCATACGGCTACAGCAGAATGCTGGTGGAATACAAAGACGGCACGCAGGTCGGCACCTGCTCGCTACACTGCGTGGTAACCGAATTGCACAGCAACAAAAACAGGGAGGCAAGCACGTTAAAGGTTGCTGATCGCGACTCGCGGCAGCTTATTGATGCAGAAAAAGCGGTCTGGACCATTGGCGGCAAAAAGCGTGGCGTTATGACGATGCGCGCAAAATGGGCCTTTAGCACCAGGGAGGCCGCACAAAAATTTGTCGCCTCATACGGTGGAGCCATCGCTACCTGGAATGATACGTTTGCGGCAGCAGCAGAGGATGCCGTACCGAAATCAAGATAAAAGGAGACACCAGGCGGGTTTTGGCGGGGGTGTGATACAGATGCGTTTTGCTTGGCACCCCCTGATGAAGATATGTTACGCGTAATGTGTGCCGGGAGTGCGCTGTTAAAAGCGGGGGGAAAATAACGGCGAGTTCCAGCAATCGGCACGACCAACCCAAAAGCCGGCAGGCCAGTCGAAGCCCCGTTTCGGTTTTACCGATACCTACAAATACCTGCAAGGAGAACACAATCACTATGAAGAACATCGCCTTTATCCTTCTTCTATTAGCACTTACGGTTAGTCCGTTCCATGCTGGCGACAAACTTTCGTCCGAAAATTGAAAACCATCTATGCGGTTGGTGCCAACGTGGCCCGTTTGCTGGCAGTGTTCAATCTGACTCCGGGTGAGATGGAGGTCGTACTAAAGGGGCTTGCCGAAACGCGTGCAGGGAAGAAGCCTGATTTCGACCTAACTGTGTATAATCAGAAGGTCCAGGAACTTGCCAAGGCACGTCGCAAGGCCGCTGGTGAAAAGCAGGCAGTCGCCGGTAAGGAGTATCTGGAGAAAGCCGCCCGGGAAAAGAATGCGGTCAAGTCTCTCTCCGGCTTGGTCTTCATTCCGCTAACTGAAGGCAAGGGGAGTGCTCCAGCGGCAACGGACGTGGTCAAGGTCAATTATCGCGGTACGTTGATTGACGGAGTCACTGAATTCGACAGCTCCTATAAGCGCGGTAAAGCTTCTGAGTTCAAGCTTAATGCGGTCATAAAATGCTGGACCGAAGGGTTGCAGATGATGAAACCGGGTGGCAAGGCCCGCCTGGTCTGTCCTCCGGAGCTGGCGTATGGCGACAATGGTGCCGGAGAGTTGATCCTGCCAGGAGCTACGCTCAATTTCGAGATAGAATTGATTGATCTTCATACGCCGCCGGAACCCAAAAAAAAGTCCCCGTAAGCTGACAATCTCCTTTTTTCTGGTACACTTCTTAAACAAAATCATCAGAACAAGGGGGAATACATGAATTCAACGATCATACACAGGGCACATGTCAGTGGCAGTGTACTGGATAATCTGGCCAAGGCATTACCGGGCATTATCTCAGATGCACTGGAGGTAGCTGGCGGGAACCTGGCGATCCTCAAACCGAACCAGGTCTCGCTGGAATTTTCCCAAGCGAGCCCGCGTGATGTCGGCTCGGACATAAAGATTATCATATTTGCCCGAAACCTCACTCCACGGTCATCAAAGGAAAAAGATCTGGCAAAGGATATACTTGAAAAAGTTGTTTTTTTGGCCGGTAAACCCGGCGAAGAATACTCGATTGATATCCGGCTCTATCTGATGGAGGTCGGTGTAGCGGAGCATTTGCCGGGCAGATAGAAATAACTGCATACGGCATCCGGATGGGGCAGGCTTTTTGATTGCATATGAAAAGGCCTGTCCTCTTTTTTGGCCACCACAAAATGTCCCTAGTTATCCCGGTATTATTAAACCTGTTAGTTTGACCCGATTTTGTAGTGTCTGATACTGTTGACATTCTCTACACAACCTTTCCTTCCAGTTGAAGTTCTCCCCATCGCATTCGATTTTGTCGGCTCAGTCACAATAAAAATCCTCTTATATCGGCATGTTATCATCATGGCTTGGATATTGCTATTCCGTTCCTCCACTTGCTGTGATCAGCCTCTATTCCATATCGACCTGACCAGAACGAGATATGTCAATAGACAAGGCAGGCTGCGACGGTACAGTGATCAAGCGGAGAAATTCAAAGGAGCAGAATATGTTTTTTGCTAAATTCGGCATCAAGGTCAAGCTGGGAATGGTATTCGGTTTTCTGTTGCTCATGATTGTGATCATGAGCTGTCTGGGTCTCAGCAGCACTCGGCAGGTGAACATGGCTGTGGAGCGTATGGCAAAAGTCAACTATGCGAAAACCGTGGCAGCCCTTGAAGCCTCGAAGGTGCTTGAAGAGATCCAGGCCGATATCCGAATGGCGGTTCTGCTCAGGGACCGGGATGACGTCGCGAAGATTAAACAACGTATCGATAGCTCCAGGACAAAATACAAGGAGGCCATGCTCACACTGGCACAACTTGAAAAATCCGAAAAAGGGGTCCAGTTGCTGAATAACATCGAAAGCGCCATCACCCCTGCTGTCGCTGCCAATAATCTCGTCATTGAGCTGGTTGATGGTGACCGACGGGACGAGGCGACTGCTCTGCTGATGAAGGACGGGGTGCCGTTGACGCAGAAGGTGCAGAGACTGTTCGACGAGCAGGTGCAGTTTCAACGCGAAAGTGTAGATGCGGAGTACGGCAGGTCGGTCGCACTCTATACCAGGGTGAAACTGATTCAATTCGCAGCAGGTGCGCTTTCCATTATCCTGGGTCTGGCAGCGTCAATCTTCCTGATCAACAACTTCGTCACGAGGATCAACCGCGTCGCCGATGCCATGAACCGGGTTGCAGATGGAGATTTATCGACACAGCTTAAAATCTATGCGAAAGACGAAATCGGTGAACTCGGTAGAAACATCAACCGCATGCTAACTTCAATCAGCGCGATGATTACTGCAATTAAAAATACCGCCAATCAGGTTGCTTCAGCTTCGAATTCGCTCTATGCAAACTCGGAACAGATTGCGACGGGTAACGAGCAGGTCGCGGCTCAAGTCGGGACAGTTGCTACATCCAGTGAGGAAATGGCGGCAACCTCATCTGAAATTGCCAATAACTGCACCACTGCAGCGGAAAGTTCACGACAGGCCAGCGATCTGGCTACTGAGGGAGTTTCAGTGGTTCATGAAACAGTTGCCGGCATGAACCGCATTGCGGAACGGGTCAAAAAGACCGCTGCGACCGTTGAGAATCTCGGAGTACGTTCCGATCAGATCGGGGAAATTGTCGGCACAATTGAAGACATCGCCGACCAGACCAATCTGCTTGCCCTCAATGCTGCCATTGAAGCAGCCAGGGCAGGCGAGCAGGGACGCGGATTTGCGGTGGTTGCGGATGAAGTGCGCGCACTGGCAGAACGGACATCCCGGGCAACAAAGGAAATTGGCCAGATGATCAAGGCGATACAGACTGATACAAAAGGCGCCGTCGCTGCCATAGATGAAGGGGTACAGGAGGTTGAGCGGGGTACAAATGACGCTGCGAGATCCGGTAAGGCACTGGAAAATATTTTTAATCAAATCAGTGACGTCACCGTACAGATCAATCAGATCGCGACTGCGGCAGAACAACAGTCCGCAACATCCATGGATATATCCCGTAACATCCAGCAGATAACGGATGTTATCCAGGCAAGTGCTGCTTTTTCTCACAACTCGGTAACATCGGCACGGGAACTTTCCACCTGTGCGGACGGACTCCAGCACCTTGTCGATCAATTTACCCTGGCCGCTGATACGAGTCGGCTCTGACAGCCAGCTAATTCTCCGGAAAATATGACTCCAGCCGACACCTGAACTACTTCCTGAATCCGGGAGTGCTGTGTAAATCTCAGGGTCAGGATTCCGTGATGATACGTTACGATTCAATCGTGGCAACTCAGAAGCCCGACTCCGCTAGCATGTCTATTGGCAAACAATTCGGTTTTGCTAATTTCTGCCATGGGCTTACAGAAGCCTCGTGGCTGCACATTTCCAAATAGTAATTTGGAGTATCTCCGCTTATACCTACTTTCCACGTACGTAATGCCGAAACAGCCACTTGTATTTGTATGAAGTCTGCTATTTTTTCTCCCCAGCGGCAAAAAATATGCTAATATCCCGTTTCTTTTTTACGCTACATTCAGGAGGTAGTCATGCCGCAATTTTATGAAGGTAAGCTTGAAGCAAAGGGGCAGAAAATTGGTATTGTTGTCAGCCGTTTCAACAGTTTCATCTGTGAACGCCTGCTGGAAGGGGCGATTGATGCGCTGCTCCGTCATGGCGCCGATGACAAGAATATCCACGTTGCCCGTGTGCCGGGCGCGTTTGAAATCCCGCTCTTTGCCAAGAAGATGGCTGAATCGGGGAAATACGATGCCCTGATCTGTCTTGGCGCGGTGATCCGCGGCTCAACACCGCATTTCGATTACGTCGCTTCCGAGGTTTCCAAAGGGGTTGCGGGTGTATCCCTGGAGAGCGGCGTGCCGATTGCTTTCGGTGTTCTGACTACCGATACGATTGAGCAGGCGGTGGAACGGGCCGGAACAAAGGCGGGAAACAAGGGCTTTGATGCGGCAATGACGGTGATCGAATCCGTCAATCTGATAAAGGCGCTGAAATAATGGGGCTACGGCGTGAAGCGCGTGAACTGGCCTTGCAGATGTTGTACGCTCTCGATTCTAACAGCTCCGTCGGATTACGTGAAACCCTGCAGACCTTCCGCGAGGAGCAGGGCGACATATCTGGACGGGTGCGGGAGTTTGCTGAAGGCCTGGTACAGGGTGTGCAGGCTCAGCGTGAAACCATTGATGAGGCCATCAAGGCCCGCTCCAAAAACTGGTCGCTGACGCGCATGCCGAGGGTCGATCTGAACGTCATGCGACTGGCAACATATGAACTGATGTTTCGCGCCGATATCCCTAAAAAAGTCACCATCAACGAGGCAATAGAGATTGTCCGCCGTTTCGGCGACAAGGAATCGCCGGCGTTTGTGAACGGTATACTCGATGAAATCGAGGCGTGTGCAAAAACTGAACTATCAAGCGAGGAACAATGAAAGATATACAGGTTGGTCTGATAGGATTTGGCAATATCGGTGCGGGAGTTGTCAGGCTGTTGCGCGAGAATGCGGATGTTATTCGCAGTAAGGTCGGGACCGGCATTGTACTGAAACGGATAGCCGATCTGGATATAACCAGTGACCGCGGTGTTGTCGTCGACCCCGGTGTGTTGACAACCAGTGTCGATGATATTTTTAATGACTCCGAAATTTCAGTGGTCATCGAATTGATCGGAGGCTATGAACCGGCAAAAACATTCGTGCTGAAGGCTATCGAGAAGGGCAAGCATATCGTTACCGCCAACAAGGCGCTCCTGGCGCTGCATGGTTCCGAAATTTACGCTGCCGCAGTCAGGAAGGGTGTTGAAGTGCAGTTTGAAGCCTCGGTCGGCGGCGGTATTCCGGTGCTGACGGCGATAAAGAGCAACCTGGCCGCCAATAATTTCAGCAGTGTTTTCGGGATCATGAACGGCACCTGCAACTATATTCTGACCCGTATGACCCAGGAGGGGGCCGCCTTCAGTGATGTGCTGAAAGTTGCACAGGAACTCGGCTATGCTGAGCCCGACCCGACCTTTGATGTCGAGGGTGTTGACACAGCTCATAAGCTTGCTGTTCTGGTATCGCTCTGCTTCGGCACCAGAATTGACTTCAAAGACATTCACACCGAAGGAATTTCAAATATCAGCGGGATGGATGTCAAGTATGCCGCAGAATTCGGCTATCGTATCAAACTGCTGGCAATCGGCAAGCATGTTGATGGCGAGATCGAAGCCCGTGTGCATCCGACCATGATTCCGCTCGACAGCCCCCTGGCAGACATCAACGGCGTATTCAACGCCATCCGCCTGACCGGCGATTTTGTCGGCCCGGTCATGTTTTCCGGGCGTGGCGCCGGCCAGAATCCGACCGCCAGTGCGATTGTCGGCGACCTGATCGGCCTCTCACGCAGTATGAAAGCCGGCGCCGGGCGGCGGATGTCACCACTCGGTTTTCTGGATGAAGCTATTGTTGTCATACCGGTCAAGCCGATGGCTAATATCGTCAGCAAATATATGCTCCGTTTCAGTACCCTCGATAAACCGGGTGTGCTGGGGGGGATCGCCGGTGCGCTCGGGGCACATGGCATCAGCATCGAATCGATGGTGCAGACATCTCATGATGTCGATGATTCCACACCGGTGGCGATTGTCATCATGACGCACGAAGCTCGCGAAGGCTCCATTCAGGAGGCGTTGTCCGAGATTGACCAGCTTGACATTATCTGCGAAAAAACGAGTTTTATCCGGATCGAAGACAATCTGGAATAACCCCCCACAATAGCCACCACCCCCACCCCCTCCGTAACTACAGGAGGGGAGCTCATTTTTAGGAGGAAGATATGAACACCAAAATCCTGCTGCCTGAAGACCAGATCCCTCGCCAGTGGTACAACATCATTCCTGATATGCCGGGTCCGTTGGCGCCGGTGATCAGTCCCCGTACCATGCAGCCGGTCACGCCGGACGAAATGCTCGCGATCTTCCCGATGGCCCTGATCGAGCAGGAAATGTCGATGGAGCGTTGGATCGATATCCCTGACGAAGTTCGTGATATTTATCAACTGTGGCGACCGTCACCGTTGTTCCGGGCCCATCGCCTGGAAAAGGCGCTCGGTACTCCGGCCAAGATTTACTACAAGTACGAAGGGGTTTCCCCCGCCGGTTCGCATAAACCGAACTCTGCGATTCCGCAGGCATATTATAACAAACAGGCAGGAATCCGCCGCCTGGCAACAGAGACCGGCGCCGGTCAGTGGGGGAGCTCTCTTGCGCTTGCCTGCTCGATGTTCGGCCTGGAATGTACAATCTATATGGTTAAAGTCTCCTGTACCCAGAAACCGTATCGCAAGAGCATGATGCAGTTATGGGGGGCACAGGTGATACCGTCTCCTTCTGAGTTCACCAACTCGGGGCGCTCAATTCTTGCGCATGACCCCGATTGTCCCGGTTCGCTTGGAATGGCTATCTCGGAAGCGGTGGAGGATGCCGCTACCCATGCCGATACCAACTACGCGCTGGGAAGCGTCTTAAACCATGTCTGTCTGCATCAGACCATTATCGGGCAGGAGGCGCAGGCACAACTCAAAATTGCCGGGGATTATCCCGATGTCGTTATCGCCTGCTGCGGCGGCGGCTCAAACTTCGCCGGCCTGGCATTCCCCTTTATCGCTGATCGCGCCACCGGGAAGAATGTCCGTTGTGTTGCGGTTGAACCGGCCTCCTGTCCGACGCTGACGAAAGGGGTCTACGCTTTTGATTACGGTGATACTGCCAAAGTTGCGCCGATTGCCATGATGTATACCCTGGGCCATGACTTTATGCCCCCCGGCATTCACGCCGGCGGACTCCGCTATCACGGTGAGTCGCCGCTGGTCTCGCAGTTGTACCATGCCGGTCAGATTGAAGCGAAGTCCTACCGGCAGAACGCCTGTTTTGAGGGGGCACTCCTGTTTGCACGCAGCGAGGGAATCATTCCGGCGCCCGAATCATCACACGCGGTACGGGCTGCCATAGACGAGGCGGTGCTGGCCAAGGAGGAAGGGAAAGAAAAAACCATTCTGTTCGGGCTTTCCGGTCACGGTCAGCTTGATATGGGTGCATATGACGCCTATCTCTCCGGTGGTCTGGAAGATTACGAATACCCGAGCGAGATGGTGAAATCGGCGCTGGAGCGGCTGCCGAAGATAAATCTGTAAATTCAAACATCCACCACGGAGACACGGAGGCACGGAAAAAGACAAAAGAGAACATCAAAACCCTTGATTTTTTAAAACCAGAAACTGTTTATTCTTGTTTTCTCAGTGTCTTCGTGCCTCCGTGGTGAGGCCTTTCAGTGGTAAAAATTAAAATCTGCGGCATAACAAATCTGGGAGATGCCCTGATGGCGGTCGAAGCCGGAGCCGATGCTCTCGGCTTCGTCTTCTTTACGGGTTCTCCTCGTTATATTTCCCCGGAACAAGCTGTAGCCATCATCTGTTGTCTGCCGCCGTTCGTGCAGACGGTCGGCCTGTTTGTCAACGAGGAACTGGCGACGGTCAACTCCGTTGCCGATCAGTGCGGCCTGGATGTTGTGCAACTCCACGGTGAAGAGTCTCCTGACTTTTGCCATGCTGTCACGCGCAGAGTTATCAAAGCGTTCCGGGTGAAAGATGCTTCCTGTCTGGATGCTATGGCAGACTACCATGTCGCCGGTTGTCTGCTGGATGCCTGGTCGCCGGTTGCGCATGGCGGTACCGGCACCACCTTTAATTGGGATATTGCTGCGCAGGCGGCAGCTTGCCGGTCAATCATTCTCGCGGGCGGACTGACGCCGGATAATGTTGCCGGGGCGGTAGCCATGGTACGTCCGTATGCGGTGGATGTGTCAAGCGGCGTGGAGAGTACGCCGGGGAAAAAGGATGCCGGGCTGGTCAGCCGGTTTATCAGAGCCACAAGGAGCATGTAACGTGAAATTACCGGATAAAAAAGGCCATTTCGGCCAGTATGGCGGACGCTATGTCCCGGAAACGCTCATGCCGGCGCTGCTCGAACTTGAAAAAGCGTACGAGCATTATCGCCATGATCGAGAATTCAAGCAGGAATTCAAGTATTATCTGCGTCAGTATGTCGGTCGCCCCAACCCGCTCTATTTTGCCGAAAAGCTGACACAAAAACTGGGTGGCGCCCGGATATTTCTCAAACGTGAAGACCTGAATCATACTGGCGCCCACAAGATCAACAACACGATCGGTCAGGGGTTGCTGGCGCGGCGGATGGGGAAGAAGCGCGTTATTGCCGAGACCGGCGCCGGTATGCATGGTGTGGCGACGGCAACCGTAGCAGCGCTGTTTGGTATGGAGTGCGAAGTTTTTATGGGTGAGGAAGATACTCATCGGCAGGCACAAAATGTGTTTCGTATGAAGCTGCTGGGCGCGACGGTAACTCCGGTCACTGCTGGTACCGCTACCTTGAAAGACGCCATGAATGAGGCGATGCGCAACTGGGTCACCACCATCCATGAAACTTTTTATGTGATCGGCACCGTGGCGGGCCCGCACCCGTATCCGATGATGGTGCGCGACTTTCAGTCCGTGATTGGGGCTGAAGTCAAGCGGCAGCACTATAAAGTTGAAGGGCGCCTGCCCGATTATCTGGTGGCCTGCGTCGGCGGGGGGAGTAATGCGCTGGGTCTGTTCTACCCATTCCTTAAAGACAAATCAGTACGCATCATCGGTGTTGAAGCAGCCGGCTACGGTATTGAAACCGGAAAACACGCTGCGCCTCTCTGTGCCGGGGCGCCTGGTATTCTGCATGGCAACAAGACGTATCTGCTACAGGACCAGCATGGCCAGATTACGCATGCCCACTCAATTTCGGCAGGCCTTGATTATCCGGGAGTCGGCCCGGAACATTCCTGGCTGAAGGATTCGGGCCGGGCGGAATATGTTTCAATTACCGATGCCGAAGCTTTGGAAGGATTCAGTACCCTGACTCGCGAAGAGGGGATTATTCCGGCGCTGGAATCGTCTCACGCCATTGCCCAGGTCATGAAGATGGCCCCTGCATTGAGCAAGGACACAACCATAGTGGTCTGCCTGTCCGGTCGCGGCGATAAGGATATGCATACGGTAGCCGAAGCGCTCGGGGTTGAATTTTAGCTCTGGTATAAGAGCTTAAGCATCGCTAAAAGCCTGAGAAATCAGGCTTTTTTTGTTGACCGGTGATGAATCTTCAGTTATAAGCAGTCACGTTTTGTATTACAAAATTTGTATTACAAAAGGAGGCTGAATATGCATACCATGCATCTTGTTGACCAGATCAAGGAGAAGGCCAAAAGGCATCAACAGACCATCGTACTGCCGGAAAGTTACGATGAGCGGATGCTGTATGCCGCAGAAACGATCATCAGCGAAAAACTGGCCAAGGTAGTGATACTTGGCGATCCGGTAAAGATTCAGGCTGAAGCCGATGAAAAAGGGATTAATCTCTCCGGAGTTTCGCTGATAAATCCCGCGACCTCCTCAAAACTGGATCAGTATGTGACCGATTTTGTGGCATTGCGCAAAAGCAGAGGTAAAATTGTATCAGATGAAGAGGCGCGTGCCCTGTTGACGGCACCTGACCATCTCTACTACGCCGGAATGATGGTGCATAACAAGGATGCTGGCGGTGAGGTCGCGGGCGCTTCAAACACCACCGGAAACGTTCTTAAAGCTGCGTTCCAGACCGTTGGTCCTGCTGCCGGAATCAAAACCGTCTCCTCCTTTTTTCTGATGATCACCAAAAATCATTTCTTCGGTGAAAACGGTGTCATTCTGTTTGCCGACTGTGCCGTCAACCCGGACCCGGATGCCCAGGCTCTTGCTGAAATCGCCGTGGCCACCGCTGGAAACTGCAAGGCGTTTCTTGATGTTGATGCGCGCGTGGCGATGCTCTCCTTCTCCTCCAAGGGGAGTGCTGCACACCCCGATGTGGATAAAGTCACCAGAGCTCTGGCAATTGCGAAGCAGATGAAGCCTGATATGCAGATAGACGGCGAACTTCAGGCCGATGCTGCCCTGCTGCCGAGCGTCGGCGGCAAAAAGGCCCCGGGAAGCCCGGTCGCCGGCAAGGCCAATGTACTGATTTTCCCGAACCTTGATGCCGGGAACATCGGCTACAAACTTGTTGAGCGCGTCGCCGAAGCCGAGGCGGTTGGACCAATTATTCAGGGATTGGCCAAGCCGGTCAACGATCTATCGCGCGGCTGTTCGGTGGATGATATTGTCAACGTGGCTGCGATTACGGCGGTGCAGGCGGCACAGGGGTAACGACAAATCAGCGTGCGAAAATAAAGCGAAGAGGCGTGTCTGTGCATACACGCCTCTTCTTGTTTGGGCACACCAAATATTTTGTGATTGAATTTATTAGCTATATTACTTAGAGTGGGCTTATTAACGCGAAAAAATTAGCCGAGGGTGTAACCATGAAAATGAATCTGGCATTAAAGGTGTTCTGCATTATCGGGATAACGCTGACGGTGGGTTTCGGTGTCCTCGGGGTAACCTCTCTCTGGATGATATTTAATTCCAATACCAGGCTGCAGACCCTTTCCGCGCAGGAAAATGTGAGCATTATCAAAGGAGCTGTCGAAGAGCTCATGATGGGTGGCGAGCCGAAAATGGTTGCTAGTTTCGTCACCCAGCTCAAGATGAAAAAGACCGTCCTCGATCTTACCGTTTTCAACAAGGAGGGCAAGCGTTCAGGCGGCGATGCTGGTCCCAATCCGCAGGTTCTCGAATCATTCAAGAGCGGCAAGCCCCAGTATATAAAACGTAATGAAGGTGGTCTCCATACACTCGTCAGTGTTATTCCGTTGCCAAACGCCGAGCGCTGCAAGTCGTGTCACCCCGACGCCGGGTATACCGGGGCGATTATACTGACCAGTTCGCTGGAAGAGGGGTACAAAAGCACATTAAAGTTCGGCATACTGATAAGTGCCATTGGCGCGGCCTGTTTTTTCCTGATAGTTGGCGGTTTGTACCTCTTCTTCAAGCTGACAATCATAAAAAATATTGTTACGGTCTCAAAAAATATTCAGCTCCTCTCTCAGGGAGAGGGGGATCTGACCGTAACGCTGCCAATTACATCATCAGATGAGATCGGGGTCCTGACGGCAGGCGTCAACAGTCTCGTGGCAAAACTAAGGGAAATAATCTCTGACCTCTACGCTCAGGCCGGACATGTTGCCGCAACCTCCTGCAGTACTACGTCCGGCCTGGAAAAGCTGGCGGCGTCAATCTTTGAACAGAAAGAACTTGCCGCTTCCGTTGCTGTTGCTTCAGAGGAGATGTCGGCCACCCTAAACGATGTTGCAATGACCACGGCTAAGGCCTCTACCCACTCCAAGCAGGTGGATGATTCTGCCAGGGAAGGGCAGAATGTCGTTGCAGAGACAGTTGAGAGCATTGACCAGATCCGGGTCGGAGTTGAACAGACGATTAGTGTGATGAATCGGCTGCAGCTGTCGTCAACCCAGATTGGAGAGATCATTGGCCTGATAGAGGATGTGGCGGACCAGACCAACCTTCTTGCGCTTAACGCGGCCATCGAAGCGGCCCGGGCGGGTGAAGCCGGCAGGGGGTTCGCGGTCGTTGCCGACGAAGTAAAAAATCTTTCCAGCAAGACATCTTCATCCACGCAGCAGATCGGCAGCATTATCAAGACGATTCAGGCGGACATCCGTGAAGCGATGAAGTCGACCGAAGATGCAAAAGGGCGCGTTGAACATGGAATCATCAACTCAAATCGTGCCAGTGACCAGATTTCCACGATCCTGACCTTTGCTTCCGAATCGGCCGATATGATCAATTCCATCGCCATCGCTACGGAAGAGCAGAGCGCAACAACGAACGATATCTCCAATAAAATCCATGAGGTTTCCAATACCTCCAATGAGGTCCAGTCCGAAATGGAGAAGTCCATTTCAACGTTTAGCGAACTTACCAAAACGGCTGAACTGATCTATAACACCGTGGGTAGATTCAAAGTCGGTAACTACCATGATACGGTAAAAAGCTACGCTGTTGAGCTCCGTTCCAGGGTCGTCTCCACCCTTGAACGCGCCATTGCAGAAGGGCGTATCTCCTCATCAGCTCTCTTCAGCAATGACTACAAGCCGATTCCGAATACAATGCCGCAAAAATACAGCACGCAGTTTGACCGCCTGTTCGATGAGATTATTTCTCCCCTTCAGGAAGAGATTATTGCCAAAGACAATAAAATATTCTTTGCCATCTGCGTTGACCGCACCGGTTACGTCCCCTCTCATAATCGCCGCTATACACAACCGTTGACCGGCGACGTAGAGAGAGATAAAAATGGTAACCGGACCAAGCGTATTTTCAACGACCGGACCGGTTTACGTGCCGCAACCAATGAGGGACCCTTCTTTCTGCAGACCTATCTGAGAGATACCGGCGAAGTCATGAACGACATGTCCACTCCTCTCATCATTCAGGGGAAACATTGGGGTGGTGTTCGTATCGGCTACCTGAGTGAAAAATAATCCAAAAACCTGCAAACTACACCACGGAGACACGGAGACATAGAGGAAATCATTGAGAATATCTGTTTTTGTTCATCACCCAAAAGGTGAAACACAATAATCGCAATGAAAGGTTATAACCGAGCAGTTTAACATTTTTTCTCCGTGCCTCCGTGGTGAACTGCTTTTTCTGGGTTTATTAGTTCTACAGATCACCGGTCATCTCCTGCAGCAGATAGAGTTTGATATTGACCTTCCGGACGGACTCCACGACCTCCCGCAACGACTCTTCGTCCAGTCCGCACTCTTCCTCAACTCCCTGAAACCAGGGAAATCCTTTGGGGAGCGGCGTCATGGTGCCGTCACGCAGCAGCAGTACGTCCACCATGTCGTTCACCCGCCCCTTCGCTTCCCACGGATCACGATAATTGAACTGGCGGGCAACGACATGCATGCCCATGCCGTTCGGGAAAATTGCTTTCACTTCAAAGGAAAATTCTCGCGGGGCACTATAACTGTCACTCCGTCCGGAGCGGATCATCACCTCTGCTCCGGCTTTTCTCAAAATTTCGCCGACCGATTCAGCGGTCATTGCCCTGCATGTCTCCATAGTCATATCTCCATGCGTAATTCTACGCCCCATGGCGCCGGTTTTTCACCTGCGGCGGTAAGTACCCACAATGTTGGCAGCTCCATTGCCTCGGGTGCCGGTCCAACACCGTCGGTAAGGTAGATTACTGCCGCCGGCAGCGGCTGCATGGTTTTTGCGTAGTCAAATACCGGCCTGAGGTCAGTGAAGCCGCCGCCGTCATAGCGTTCGACAAAGCCGGGAGCGCCGCTAAAAGATTGAATCTGCTGAATACGGCTGTTGGCGTACAGAACGGTGACGGCAGCATCGCGACCCCGGGCGATGTGGAGCAGTTCCCGGGCAAAGGTCTCCCGCAGCATGGCGGAGTCAGTCGAATCACTGACGTCAATCCCCACCAGCAGATTGAGTCGGCGTCGTTTTCTGATTCCTGGTGTCGTGTGCTCAAAGCGTCGATGCTCCCGCATCCATGAGCTTCTGTGCCCGGTGCGTCCGGCGGTTGCAATGAATTGGCGGAGAATCTGCCGCCAGGGGAGGGGAGATGGACGCAGCAGGGTGTCAACAACACTCCGGAGTTCTGCCGGAGTTTCACCATCACTGCCGCGTAGACTGTCCCGGGTAATCGTGCGCATCATCTCCTCTGCCAAGGCAAGCGGTGTGCTGTCGGCATTATGCCAACATTCATGACTGTCCACGGTACACACCGAATCGGTAGCGCGTTCCTCACCCGCCGCCCTGTGTTCCGGCTTTTCCGCATCTCCGTACCCGCTGCCGTCCAGATTGCCGGTGTCAAAGGGTGGGACAAGCTGCAGGTAGTACTCCTCAGCCGCCAGCCCTGACGGAACATTGTAATGCGAAGGGAAAAGCGCATTTTCAGGAAGATTAGCGATGCCCGGGTTGATCGCCAGATCACAGGAAATATCCCAGTCATGCTGATTGCGCCCCATGCGGCGGAGTGGATGCAGATGCAGCAGATGTTTGACCAGATGTTCCAGCAGCGCCTGCTGCTGCGGTGGCTCCAGTGCGGCAAACGGTGCGGGATCAACCGTCAGAAAAGGGATGCCGTTGCGCAGCGTTACCCCGGCTTCTTTCCCCGACAGAGAACGCTGTTCGCGGCGCAGATTGAGGATGAAATGGCCGTAGAACGGGCGTTCCCGCAGCAGTCGAACGACGGAGTTTTCTAGCGGAGTGCCGCTCATGCCTCGCGGGAAATGGTCTGGATGGCGTCGAAAATAACGGTGTCGTACGTATCTTTGGCTATGCCCAGGGCGACTTCGGGGATTTTAAGCAGCGACTTGACGAAGCCGAAGCGGAGATCGCGCGGCAGCACGGCGATATAGGCCACCAGATTGGCTTCCTGATCGTCGCTGAGTGTTGGCGAAGTCTGCAGCGTGGCGACCAGGTCGTTGATAGTGGCGGCCTGGACATCGTCACGCTGATGTTCTGCCTGCCGGGCAACCAGCTGCCAGTCGTCGAGAATCTGACCTGCGGTAAGTGGCCGCCCCTTGCTGTCAGCCAGCCAGCGCATAAAGGTAATGGCGGCCTCCTTGCCGACGATGCCGGCATAGACCTCCATTTCCAGATCGCCGGGGAAGCGGCAGCTGTTGCGCAGGATGCTGACCATTTCCCAGCCCCGTTCGGTCGGCTCGACCTGTAGCTCCATCGCTGCTCCTTTGCGGGCCAGCATGCCGGAGTTGCCTGCCAGGAACTGGCGCACATCTCCGGAGAGCTCGCGCCTGGCAGCATAGCCGGCCCAGCAGCCGTAATCGGTCTCAACGAACAGCATCACCATCCGGTCAATCAGGGCGCGGTCGAGCGTTGCTACCTGATACGTACCGTCAGGGGGATTGATGCTGACGACGACCTTATGGCGTTTTGAGAGGTGATGGGTATGCAGAGAACGGAACAGCCCTTCGGCGGGCGGTTCGACAAATTGAAAAATTGCCTGCAGGGTATCTTCCTGTTGCGCCCGGTTCAGTTCGTCACAGTGGACGACGGTCGGCGCTTCGTCATCGCCGGGCCACCAGGATGGCCGCGACCAGTGCATGACAGCGCCTTCGCGAAACGGAATGCCGACCAGGTCGCCAACCTCCATCTGCCCGAGACGCAGCGATACATAGTTCCGGTCAATCTCACGACAAGCCTGAATAATGCCGGCGCTCTTGCCGACGCCGCGATGCCCGACCACACAGGGGGTCAGGTCGGTTTTGGTGATGATTTCCTTGATGACGATTTTCATCTGTTCGATGTTCATGATGGTTCTCCGGCGGATAAACTCTTCTTTTGAGCGATCAATGTGCAGTTACTTTTAATGCAAATCCCCCTAAATCCCCCTTTCTGAAGGGGGACTTTTTTGACTTGCCGTTACCCCACTTTTCAAAGGGGGGCAGGGGGGATTTGCCTTTCCTCAATCATCTTAAAAATCTCCTCTACCACAGCATCCGTTTCTAATAGCACCTGGCGGTTATTGAAACGCATAACCCGTAAGCCAAGCCCTGACAGGTATTTATCCCGCTCGGCGTCCTTTCGGGCATGTTCTTCCTCATAATGCTGCCCACCATCAACCTCAATAACCAGCGTTGCTGCGTGGCTGTAGAAATCTACAATAAAAGGGCCAAGCGGCTTCTGGCGATAAAACTGAACTCCGAGTAATTGCTTGCCACGCAACCGAGACCATAACACCCGCTCGGCATCGGTCATGTTTGTCCGAAGCTCACGGGACGGCGTTTTAAGGGTACGGCCGTATTCAAACATGAGCAACTCCTTCAAAAGAAAATCCCCCTAAATCCCCCTTTCTGAAGGGGGACTTTTTCTGACTTGCCGTTACCCCACTTTTCAAAGGGGGGCAAGGGGGGATTTGCCTTTGATGTTATCCTTCAGGAAAAAACCAAGTCAGTGAGGTTTGACACGTTCCAAATCAGTCAGACCAGTTCAGGCTGCCCAGGTCTTTCAAAATTCAAACCTTCCAGTTTTGCAAGCAGTCCAAGTGCCTGCTCGCACGCATGTATCAATTGCGGGTATTTGTTCTGACCAAGATACGTACATTCATGAACCAGTAAGTTTCTAAAACTGATGGAGTATTTAACCATTTCCCAAGTCTCTGGGCCAAAAAAAGAAGACGGTGCCAACTCTTTTTTTGTTTGTAGATATTTTGTAACCAACTCCTCAAGCCCCATATTCCGGTATCGAGGATATATGGCAGTAAGTTCTTCCTTGCTTGATCCGTGCTGGTGCATAGTAATACATCTGGCAAACCCTTCTAAAGCTGAAACATACACAACCAGTAAATTGGGCCCTTGATGCAAATTTTTCAATCTATCCTGAATTACACGAAGTCGTTGATTGGGCGTCGCTTCAATATACAGCGTTCTCAATTTTTTCAACTCGGCCTCAAAATTCATATTTACCCAACCAGTCCTTATATCCAGCCCATCCTTTGCACTCATACGTCTGCTCTGGTGTAGCAGGTATATCTTTAGGCTTTTCACCTTTTTCAGGCATCAATCCCTTTGAATATGCTCTCCACTCCTTCTGGCCTTTTAAAGCGAGAGAGTGAACAAAAGTTCTTGCATCTTCAAACGAACGATATGCTTTCAGATTGTCACTAATCCGCCCTGTCCCCAACCAATCACCATATCCTTCCCATCCATTATTTTTATATGTTCGCTGGGGATTGCTCGATATGTCCTCTGGTCTAGCAGCTAGGTCAGGCCTATGACCATGACAGAATGTTTGCCATTCTCTTTGGGTTTGCAGCCCCAGGCTTTGGGCAAATTTTCTTGCTTCTTCAAAAGGTCGGTATTTTTTATTGAAAGGAGCAATAGTACCTGTACCAATCCAATCACCCCAGTTTATCCAGCCCTTGGTTTGATATTCCTTATCTGGATTACTCGGAATGTTCAACGGGCGATTACCCTTTTCGGGAAATTTGCCGTTGCAGAAGTCCCTCCATTCGTTATTTCCACTCAACTTAAGGTTACGAGCAAACTCCCGCGCTTCTTCAAAAGGTAGGCTTGGTTTAGACCAATTTGAAATTGTTCCACTTCCAAGCCAGTCTCCCCAAGATGTCCAACCATGTCCAATGTAAATCCTATCAACTGCAACTGGAATATCTTCAGGTAACTTTTTGAGATGAGTACTGTTTTTACAATAGATGTACCACTCTTTCGCATTATTCAACCCCAACCCTCTGGCAAACTCCCGCGCCTCCTCAAAAGGCCGCCACGAAAGCTTCGCCAGCCGACTCCACGCCTGAAGTTCAATCGCCTTTACAAACTCATCCGCACTGATCGCCACACCATCCGGTACAGCAAACTCTACCGGCGAACGCCCTGCGTACTGCCGCCCCTGCGAGATCGTACGGAAATACTCCACAATCCGCTCGTCATTTGCAGCCAGTGCCCGCAGCACCATCAGGACGCTGTCGAACGGGGTCTGCTCCGGCGTGCCGAGATCATCCACCAGCACCGGGATAACCACATACCCCAGATCCTTGCCCGGTGCGGGGCGCAGCGCCCGCCCGACCGCCTGAACGATATCAACCGTGCTCCGCTTCGGATCAGCGAACAGCACGCAGTCGATGCCCGGCACATCTACCCCTTCAGTCAGGCAGCGGGCATTTGTGACCAGCGATCTATCAGCGGCGGCAAAGGCGTCCAGTTCTCGCTTGCGCACGGCGGTGGGGGTTTTACCGGTGACGTGGAAGGTCTCAAGCGAGCCGAATTCCGGGAAGGTGGCGGTCAGAACCTGCTGACTCTCCTTGAAGGCGCGGGCACGGGCAATGCTGGCATGGAAAGAGACGGCATGGCGGATGGGGTATTTCTGCATTGCTTTGCGTAGCGAAATGAGGGAAGCAAGCATCTCGGCTTCCAGGTCAGCGTTCCATTCCCCCTTGTCAGGTCGTACCAGCAGATTCGCTCTGACGAGGGCGGCTATTTCAGAACGGGTGACTGCTACCGTGATGATTTTGTAATCGGACAGAATCGGCGGATTGCACTCCAGCGCACTCTTGAAGCTCAACAGGTGAAAGGTGTCGCCATACGACTGCGGATCATCCATGCTGAGGATGTTATCGCTGTCACCCCGATAGCGCCGTTCGGTGGCGGTCATGAAGACGCGGCGATGAATGGTTATATTCTCGTCGTGCAGCAGGTGGTCGAACAGGCTTCCCTTTTTACCGACAGTTTTGTGAGCTTCGTCGAGGATGCCGAGGCCAAAGTCAAACCTGGCGATACACGCAGCCTCCGCAATGGCACGACCCGACTGGTACGTTGTAAATACTACCGTGATGCCATCAAAAGCCGGTTTCAGCCACTCCGCTATCTCTTGTGAATTTGTATGTACCCGAACACCCAAATCCTGAACCAGCACGGCAGCATCGTCGCTCTCGGTTTTTACCACAGAGTCATCGCTGCAGACTGCAATCCAGCGGATTTTCTTATTGCCTGCAACGGATTCCCGCGCCCAGACTTCCAGCGTCTGCTTGACCAGTGACAAGCTTGGCACTGCGACCAGCACCGATTTGGCCCGAAGTTGTTCTGCAAGCCACCACCCCGTTAGGCTTTTGCCCGAACCGCACGGCATAATCAGCTTACCGCGCTCATTGCCATCGGTGACGAAATGCTGAACAGCTTCATTGAGCGCTTCCTGCTGGTGGGGACGAGGAAATGACGGCTTGATGATTATTGGATGATGAGCAAGGTGGTTGTGGAGGAGTTCAAAGAAGGCGGTATCCAGCTCCCGCCAGGTATTACCGGCCAGGAACGTAAGCCGTTCGCCATGCAGCGCCAGCTTGTGGCTGAATCGGTCTGCCGTGGTACAGACTAAAGCAAGTTCGATATTCTTACAGACGCCAAAGGCCAGATCGGTGAAAGTTGCCAACTCCCGGCGGGTAAGTGAGTGTTCAATATCCTCGCGGTACTTGCACTGAATAGCCCAGTAGCTACCTTCTTTCGTGCGGGCAATCAGATCAATGCCTTCATCACTTGTGGGGAGATTCAGCTTTTTACTGACATCGGCAGGAACCTTGTTAAGGAGCCACACAGTTTCAAGTTGCGTCGCGTAGACGGGGTGAAGTTGAAGATAGTGGAACGCCAGAACTTCAAAGGCGTCACCCTTTTGCTTGTTGTTGAATCCTGAAAGGGATGCTGTAAAATCTAGCCAGGAGCTTATGATTACCAGCGAAGGAGCTAGTTCCTTGCCCATTGGATCGCCTCGATCACATCACGTTCGACTATTCCAAAACATGCCATTCTTTTTCGAATTATTTCCAGTATCGGGTCTATCGGCACGATTTTAACCGGTGTGAGCATGGTCCGATTATTATCCGTACTGGCACCAAACTGATCAAAACCCGGAAAGCTCCCTGCAACTGTTTTTGGAAGGTTCAACTGGCTTTTAGATGTTTTTCGTGTGACCATATTCCTTACCTACTTACTTACAGATTGTCATATCATTAGTTGATTTCAATTCAAATATCAGTCTCCCCTGACTTTTTTATTAAATCAGGTATGTTGTTACAATCACACGTAACGAAGCGGATCACTCAGCCCCGCTTCGGCAAAACCCTTCAGTCGCAGGCGGCAGGAGTCGCACTGGCCGCAGGAGAGATCTGACTCGGTCGGATCGTAGCAGGAATGCGTCAAGCCGTAATCCACACCCAACTCCACCCCGCGCCGGATGATGTCTGCCTTACTCAGATTAATCAGCGGTGCGTGAATTTTGAGCGGTGCAGTTCCCTCGACCCCGGCTTTGGTGGCCAGATTGGCCATCTTCTCATACGCCTCGATATATTTCGGGCGACAGTCGGGATACCCGGAGTAATCGAGGGCGTTGACACCGATATAGATATCTGACGCGCCCAGAACCTCGGCCCACCCCAGAGCGAAGGAAAGGAAAATGGTGTTGCGCGCCGGAACATAGGTAACCGGAATGTCGTCACCGACGCCGTCTTTGGGCACATCAATATCAGCCGTCAAGGCGCTGCCACCCATCAGGCGCAGATCGAATTCTACCACCAGGTGCTCCGCTGCGCCGATCCGCTTTGCATTCTGCCGGGCGACCGACAACTCAACGCTATGCCGCTGACCATAAGAAAAACTGATGGCGTAGGGGATAAAGCCGTCTGCTCTGGCAATTGCCATGCAGGTGGTGGAATCCAGGCCGCTGCTGTATAAAACTACCGCTTTCCGTTGCATGATATGGGCCTCCAAGAGGGTGCTTCGAGTTTTATGAATTGCAATTTTACGCATATTGAGTACAATAAGTCCACTTTTCTCATGAGTCTCCGCCGGAGAAAAGTAAAATCATCCCATCGATGAGGCCTGCCGGACAGCGGGCCTTTTCAATTTGAGGCGTCATGCGACTGAAAGAAGAACAGATACGTGGGTTGGCAGAAAAAGTTTACAACGATCTGGTGGCTGAAAACCTGATCACGCCGCGTGGTGAGCGCACGGCCGTTGTTGCCGGTATTGCCGGCGCCCTGTCAAAAAACTTTGCCGCTGAACAGAAGCTGGAACGGGATGCGGAGAAACTGCTGGATGAAACGCTTGATGCCATGGGGAGCGGCGCCGCCCAGATTGACCGACGCCGCATGCTGAAGATGGTCAAGGATAAACTGGCGAAGGAACGTAAGATAGTCCTGTGAGTTCAATTCCAAATCATGCGGAATTGTAAGGAGTTTTAATTATGTCATTATCGGAAGACCGTATATCAACAATGGCTCATGAAATTATCACCTGTATCTGGCGGGACGATCTGGCAGACGTATCTGATGACAGCCGGGCGCTGCGGCGGGTCAAGCAATCGCTGGAAGCTTTTTTTGGCGCCGTGGATGACATTGAAGAAGCGGTCAAGGCGAAATTGCGCAACAAGGCTCCCGGCAGCCGCGATTACGACGTCCTTTATCAGAAATTCTACCATGACGAAATGGCCCGGAGAAAGCTGTAACGTGGTTTGACTCCGCTCACCAACCGTACCCTGATCCGTTACTCTGAGTCTGTTCACCAGACGTTCCCTGAACGGAGTCGAAGGACTTGTGTAAATTCAAATACTTCACGGCCATGGGCAGACGCTCACGGCCATTTTCACAAAAGGCGGATATATGTTGCTGTACTTCAGGCCGATGCTGCTGGCCTTTTCCGGTGTTGTTTTTTTAGCCTTCCCGGGTCTCTCCTCATCTGCCGATGATTATCTGAATCGAGCTGCACAGCAGTATCGCGAAAAAGATTTCGGCGACGCCTATACGCTGGCCGGAAAATCTGTCGACCTGACGCAGCGGTCATTTCTGCGCGGCATGGCCGCCTTTCGCCTGGACAAATTTGAAGAAGCAGCACTGCTTCTGGCCGAAGCAGAGCAGAAGCTGCCGCTGGTAGCTGATTATGCAGCTTATTACCATGCGGAAGCTTTGTTTAAATTGAAGCGGTACTCTGCTGCGTCCGCGAAAGCGGCACCTTTCGCATCGGCATTTCCCTCTTCCCGGCTGATCCGCCGCTCGGAAAAACTGAGTGCTGATATTCTCTATGAAGCGGGCGATTACAAGGGCGCCCTCAAATCGTATCAGTCATACATCGAGAAATATACTTCGGGGAGTGATGCTATTGATGCCAGTTATTCCCTGGCACGCTGCCGGGAAGAGCTGGCAGACCCGAGCGGCGCACAGATGATCTATCGGAGCATCTGGCTCAACAGCCCTGCATCGCCTTTTGCGGCACAGTCGCAGGAACGGCTCAAGCAGCTGGAGAAATCGCCACTCAAAGCGATTCCCTATACGTCGGAAGAACTTCTGAAACGTGCGTCCGCTCTCTATGTGCAGAATGAGTTCACTGCCTCCCTGAAAACGTTGGAAATGATCCCTGCAGAGACGCAATCTCAGGCCATTGCTACCCGCATTGGTCTGCGGGTCGGTATGGCCCGGTATCGGCTGCGCCAGTATAAACTGGCTGAAAAAGAGTTTGCCAAGGTCTCCGTCTCTCCTCTGACCGGGCCGCGTTCGGAAGCCCGTTTCTGGCTGGCCAAGTCACTTGATCGTCAGAATCTGAAAGAGCGTGCCCTGGCGCTGTATCTGGAGTTGGCTGGTGGGGGGAAAAAACAGGAATTTGCAGACGGTGCTCTGGTTGAGGCGGCCCGACTACAGCGCGGTCTCGGGCAGTATGGTGAAGCGGCCCGGTTGTTTGATCAGGCTGTCAGGATTTCTTCCGAATCGAAGGCGGTCGGCAGACTAACCTGGGATGCGGGGTGGTGCCGGTACCTGGCGGGTGAATATCTGGCGGCCGTCGAGATTTTCAAGAGATTGTTGCACGACGAAACGCAACGTGAAAAGGCATTGTACTGGCTGGGACGGGCGCTCGAAAAAAGTGGTGATACTGCAGCCTCGTACTATCTGGCTCTGCAGAACGAATTCCCCGCCGGTTTTTATGCCACCTGGTATCGTGATCAGAAGGGAATCAAAGACAATAGGGAAGCGCTCGGCAATCGTGATGCAGTCGCGGAACTTCCCCTTCTGGCAGGATTTGACAAACCGCGCCTGCTGGCGGCACTTGGCCTGTTTGAAGAGTCCCGCGCTGAGGCGGCGGTGGTCAGGAAAAAAAATGGGGAGAGGAAGTCGCCGTTTCCCGCTCTTGCCCGGCTCTTTCTCGAAATGCACGACTACGGGTCGGCTATTTCCCTGTTTATGCAGAACCGTCCGATTGCCTGGGAAAAGGGGACATTGCCGCTCTGGACGGCCGGTTATCCCCGGGCCTACCCGGAACTTATCAGCCAGAATGCACGGCTGAACGATCTTTCAGAAGGGTTGGTGTATGCCCTGATCCGGGCGGAAAGCGGCTTTACTTCCGCGATAAAATCGAGCGCCGGAGCGATCGGATTAATGCAGATGATGCCTGCCACCGCGAAGATGACCGCCCATGAAAAGGGGGAATTTAATCCCCGGAGGCTTATCGACCCGGAGTACAATATCCGCCTTGGTACGAAGCACCTCTATGACCTGATGAAGGTGCAGAGCGGTGATGTTGTCTACGTGGCGGCGGCATACAATGCCGGGTCGGGGGCGCTGGAACGCTGGAAAAAGAGCTTCAAGGGGCTGAGCAAGGATGAATTTATTGAGAGTATTCCGTATCAGGAAACCCGCGATTATGTGAAAAAGGTGTACGCCTCGGCGGCGACCTATCGCCAGTTATACGGACTGAAATAATCGGTATTCCAATTTCACCAGGAAAAAGGCACGTACTAGATGGCAGAGCAAACACCCATGATGCGGCAATATCTGGAGATCAAATCGGGATACCCCAATGCGGTTCTGTTTTTTCGTATGGGGGATTTTTATGAAATGTTCCTGGATGACGCGCTGCTGGCTTCCCGGATTCTGGATATCGCCCTGACATCCCGCAACAAAGGGAGCGGCGACGAGATTCCCTTTTGTGGCGTACCCTATCATTCTGTTGCGCCGTATATTGCCAAACTGATTGAAACCGGCCATAAAGTGGCTATCTGTGAGCAGGTCGAAGATCCGAAACAGTCCAAGGGGATTGTCCGGCGAGAGGTTGTCAGGGTTGTTACTCCCGGCCTCCTGATCGAGTCGGAGAGTCTGGTTCCGGATGAGAACAATTATCTGCTGGCCCTCTGCGAGGTTCCAGGCGGAAGCTGGGGCTGCGCCTGGCTGGATGTCTCGACCGGAGAATTCCGGGCGACGGAGCAGACAGGGGCCGCTGCTGCACTAGCTGAGGCAGTCGGCATCAACCCGCGTGAGATTCTGCTTTCTGACTCGCTTGAACGGGACGCTCTGCCAGCTGACCTTCGTGCCTTCCTGAACGAGCGGATCATTTCCCGGGCCCCGGCCTGGATCTATGACCGTGACTATGCGACGAAGCTTCTCTGTGACCATTTCGGGACGGCATCGGTTGAAGCGCTCGGGCTTGAAGGGGTTCCGGCTGCACTGCTTGCTGCCGCCGCTGCTCTCTATTATCTGCGGGAAAACCGCAAGGCTGCGCTGCCGCATATCCGGGATATCCTCGTCTCCCGGCGTAGTCAGCATCTGGCGCTTGACCCTGCCACCCGGCGCAATCTGGAGATCACCGCCAGCATGGCGGAAGGGAAACGGGCCGGTTCACTGCTGGGTTGTCTGGACCGTACCGGCACGGCTATGGGCGCCCGTCGTTTGAAGCAGTGGCTCAGTTATCCGTTGATCGAGCTTGAGCCGATCAGGCAGCGGCTTGATGCCGTAGAAGAGATGCTGGATTCGCCCGATTTGCGGGAAAAGCTTTGCGCGTGTTTGAAAAACGTTGCCGATCTGGAGCGCCTGAACGGCCGTATCGGCATGGCCAGTGCCGGTGGTCGAGATCTGCGAGCACTACATGATTCACTGGTTCATGTGCCGCCGTTACTGGATCTGCTGGTGGGGACGGAGAGTTCTCTGCTGCAGTCGCTGACGCTCTCTATCGATCCTCTGGATGATATCCTGCAGCTGATGTCGCGCGGAATCATCGAAGCTCCGCCATTTTCGCTTCGTGATGGGGGGATCATCGCACCCGGCTATAATGCCGAGCTTGACGAACTGCGCAGCATCAGCAGTGAAGGTAAAGGTTTTATCGCCCGCCTGGAGGCTCAGGAGCGGGCCCGTACCGGCATCTCCACCCTTAAAATCCGCTACAACCGGGTTTTCGGCTATTCTATCGAGATTACCAAAAGCAATCTGGCTGCCGTACCGGCTGATTACGTCCGACGCCAGACCCTTGCCAATGCTGAACGCTACGTCACCGAAGAGTTGAAAAACTACGAAGAGAAGGTGCTCGGAGCTGAAGATCGGATCTGTACCCTCGAATTTACGCTGTTTCAGGAAATTCGAGAACTGGTGGCCGCTCAGGCCGAACGGATTTCCCGAACTGCTGACGGAGTGGCGGTCCTCGATGTGCTGCTTTCCCTGGCTGCGGTCGCCGATGAACGGAGTTACTGCAAGCCGCTTGTTGATACCTCTGCGGTCATCGACATCCGCGACGGCCGCCATCCGGTGATCGAGGCGATGAAGCTGGGAGAACGCTTCGTGCCGAACGATACCCTGCTTGATGCCGAAACGAACCAGCTGGTAATGATAACCGGCCCGAATATGGCGGGTAAATCAACCTATATGCGTCAGGTGGCGCTGATCACCCTGATGGCTCAGGCCGGCAGCTTCGTCCCGGCTTCAGCGGCGCGAATCGGCATTGCCGACCGTATCTTCACCCGCGTTGGTGCCGGTGACAATCTGGCCCGCGGTCAGTCAACCTTTATGCTGGAGATGATGGAGGCGGCCGGGATTCTCCGCAATGCCACCCCGCAGAGTCTGATAATCATGGATGAAATCGGCCGCGGCACCTCGACCTTTGACGGTGTTTCAATTGCCTGGGCCGTTGCGGAGTATATCCATGACACTCCAACCTGTCGAAGCCGGACACTCTTCGCCACCCACTACCACGAGCTGACGGAGCTGGCTGTAACCCGTGAGCGGATCAAAAACTTCACCGTAGCGGTGCGGGAGTGGAACGATCAGATCATCTTTCTGCGTACGATTATTCCGGGAGGTGCTTCTCACTCGTACGGTATCCAGGTGGCCCGTCTTGCCGGTATGCCGTCTGATGTCATCGAACGCGCCAAGGAGATTCTGCGCAACCTGGAAAACGGAGAGTTTGAGGAAGGGGCCCCCCGGCTGGCCAAGAGCAGCAAGAAACCACTTCGTGAGCCGTCTCCCCAATTTTCCCTGTTTGAAACCGGTGAAGATCAGCTGCGCCAGCGCCTGAAGAAACTCAATATCGCCACCCTGACCCCACTGGAAGCGCTTAACCTGCTGGATGAGTTGAAGCGGATGGTGTGATGTATCTGCGGGTGTTGCTGAAAACTCAAATAATGATTGCTAATGAAATTATTTGTAGTAAAGTCTTATCAATCAATACATTACCTGTGTTTTCCGGGAGGTTTGTGTGAAAAAGATTTTCTTTATTATGTGTTTAGTGTTGGTTGGTGTCACTCTTGGCTGGGCGAGCGGCATGAAGAAGAAAAAGCTGCCTCCCTACGAATACGGAAGCGTGTCGATAAACAATTACTCACAACAATCAGGAATGCAGCCGGTATTGTTTGATCACTGGCTGCATCGGCAATATGCAACGTGCAGGCTGTGCCATGTTGATATCGGTTTCGGCATGACCGCCGGTTCCACCAAGATTCGGGCGGTCGATAATATGAAGGGCTATTACTGCGGCACATGCCATAACGGCAAACAGAGCGCTGTTTTCAAAAAGAAGGTGTTTGATTCGTGTGCCAAGGATTACAACAGGGACGACTATAAGCGCTGCACCCGCTGCCATGTTCTCGAAAGAAGCAGTGCCAGAGAAGAAGAATTCGAGCGCTTCGCAGAAAAAATGCCCAAGGAACGGCTTGGCAACGGTATTAATTGGGAAAAGGCCGAGTCACAGGGTCTGGTAAAGCCTGTCGACCAACTGGAAGGGGTCTCAGCCACAAAACAGAAGCTTAAAGTACAGCCGGATTTTTCACTCAAGGCAAAAATAGACGGGATGCCGGACATCATCTTCTCGCACAAAAAACATACGGTCTGGAACGGCTGCGAACTCTGCCACCCGGATATTTTTGTCGGTATAAAAAAGGGGGCGACGAAATATACCATGGTTGATCTCTTTGAAGGCCGATACTGCGGCGTCTGTCACGATAAAGTCGCATTCCCGCAATCAGATTGCACGCGTTGCCATAGCAAGCAACCGTAGGAGCCGCAATGAAAAGAAAACCGGCCATGGTTTGTTCTCTTGTTATTCTGATAACCGCACTGTTGCTCTGCGTTTCGCTGCAAAATGGTGTCTGCGCCGATCCCCCATGGCGGGTGGAATTCGACGAAACCTGTGCCAATACGTCCTCTGCCATGGACTTCTCGGAACTGGAACTGCAGGCACTGATCACACGATGCGAAAAGCTGCAGAAAGCTATAGAACAACTGGATGAAACCACGCGGAAGGTGTTCCTGAAAAGAATACTCATGTGCAAAAACCTGTATCAATTTGTACTGGATTCAAAAAAACGAACATCTGAGAAGATTACGCAATGAAGAGTTGTCCGGGTGTGAAACGGCTGGTTACGGCGGCACTGCTCGTGACGACTTTTTTTCTGTGGGGCGGCGTCAGTCTCGCTGCTGACCGGGCTGAACTCGCAAATGTCATCAAGACCATACCGCCTAACGGACCGTTCTGGAAATACGGTACGTTGGAAATGCGCCGGAGAACCAAAAAGGCTGGAATGCCGGCGGTTATTTTTCCCCACTGGAGCCACAGGGCTCGCTATACCTGTCGTGTCTGTCATGAAGAACTCGGCTTCAGTATGCATTCCGGCGACACCGGTATCTCAAGATCGCAATATACTGCGGGTCAGTACTGCGGAGCATGTCATAATGGCGTAACGGCCTTCACTGTCCAGGAAGGATCGGTCCGCCAATGTGATAAATGCCATATGAAAGACACGGCAGCATTGGAAAAACAGTTCGAAGAGTTTTCCGGGGATCTGCCGTTTGCAAAATTCGGTAACGGCATTGACTGGTCTGCGGCGCTCAAAGCCGGCGGGGTCCGTCCCCAAAACGCCCTGAAAGCCGACAAGCCGATCCTGCCGCTTCCGGCAAAGCTGAAAGTGCCGATGAAGCTTGGTACTGCGGTTGCGCGCAGTGATGTGACCTTCTCCCATGAAGATCATTATGTTGAACTGGACTGTTCGGCGTGCCACCCGGATATATTCAATATCAAGAAGAAGGGGACCAAGGCATTCACAATGGAAAATAATATCTTCGGCAATTATTGCGGCGTCTGTCATATGCGTGTCGCCTTTCCCATGAACGACTGCAAACGCTGCCATACGCAAATGTCGGGTAACTATGTACCGTAACAAGGGATGGTATTATGGGAATTGAGGTCTATGTCGGGCAGATTGCCGGTACGGTTACTGAAGATGAAATGCGGAAGTTATTTTCAGTTGTGGGTACGGTTGCCTCTGTTCATCTGGTAATCGATCCGGTTTCGGGGGAATCGCGCGGCTGTGGATATGTCAGGATGTCGAGCGAGGAAGAGGCCAGGGAAGCTATCGATCTCTTGAATGGAGCCAAACTCGGTGACCGTCAGATCGTGGTAAAAAATGCCCCGCCGAAAAAATTTTCGAAACCTGGCCCGTCTGATGGCAATCGGGATAGCCGTTCCGGCCGTGGAGAACAGCAGCGTAGTTCAACAAAGCCTTTAAAAAAGGGATGTTAGAAACATGTTATTTGCTATCGTTGAATCTTGGGGAGTTTTCTGCTACAAGAGCAGATACTTTCTCTCCATGTAATTATTAAAACAAAAAACGGACTTCATGAACCGATACCTTCACACATTATCCTGTCTCCTGATTTTCTGTCTCCTGATACCGCTTCCGGCGTTGGCATCCAAAAAGAAAAATGTCGTATTCAGCGAACAAACCTCAGCAGCCACACGCCCTCCCGCTGTTCTCAATGAGATGAAACACTGGTCGAACCCTGATTACACGCGTATTTCGCTGGAGCTTGACCGGGACGTTACCTGGGAATCACATGAGCTTGGCAGGGGCGCTCCCGGCAAGCCGGGTCGTGTGTATGTTGATCTGAAACGAACCAGGCTGGGAAAAAACGTTAAAGATATCACCATCGGTGACGGGTTGCTGAAGGGCGCCAGGGTTGGACAGTACAAGCCTGAAGTGGTGCGGGTGGTGCTGGATACGGAAAATATCAAAGACTATAAAATATTTCCCTTGTCAGATCCGGCGCGGCTGGTGATTGATGTTCGTGGTGACCGGCCGGCAGAGATATCTCGTCTGGAGCCGGTAGTCAGTGCCATGCCGGGACGGGTTGTCGTGCCAAAGCTCGATGATTCAGTTGTCGCTGCGGGAAAAAAACCAAAATTACCGAAAAAGCCGGCCATATCAAAAATACGGCGGATTGTTGTTGATCCGGGTCACGGAGGGCATGATCCGGGAGCGGTCGGCGCGAGCGGTCTTCAGGAAAAGGATATCGTGCTGGCAATCGGTCTCAAGCTGAAGGAGCTGTTCAAGGAAGAGTTGGGTATGGACGTCGTTATGACACGTTCGACCGATGTTTTTATCCCGCTGGAGGAGCGTACCGCAATTGCCAACAAGGTCGGTGCGGATCTGTTCCTGTCCGTACACGCCAATGCAGCACCCAATCATGCTGCTTCCGGGATAGAAACCTATTACCTCAACCTGGCCAAGACTGAAAAAGTTGCGCAGTTGGCGGCCAAAGAGAACGGTACGTCACTCGAAAAGGTCAGTGTGCTGCAGGCGATTCTGTTTGATCTGATGGCGAACTACAAATTGAACGACTCGGCTCATCTGGCCGATGAAGTGCAAAGATTTCTCCACAATAAAATCCGCAGCAATTACAGTGATGTAAAAAATCTGGGAGTCAAGCAGGGTCCTTTCTACGTTCTGGTAGGAGCATCCATGCCGAGTATTCTCGTTGAAACAGCTTTCCTCTCAAATGCCACAGAAGAAGCCCGCCTTAATGACCCAGCCTACCAGACCCTTGCCGCCGAAGGTATATTCGAAGGCGTCCGCAGCTACATCATCAGCTTGAAATAATTCCAATTTCAAATCAAAGCGCTATCATCATTAGCTCGTCTTCGGCTCCTCAACGTACTGATCAGTACGCCTCGTCGTCTCAATCCTTCCCGCCTCGATTTAGCCTAAAAATCGGCTTTTGAGTCCACGAAAAGCACGAAAAAACATGAAAAATTAAAGCATTACAGTAAAACAGTGATTCACCAAGCAGGTTACGTCGTAAAGTTGTTTATCTCTCTGATTTCGTTCGTGTATTTCGTGCTTTTCGTGGATAACTGCTTTTTCTAGGTTTAATCTTTGGTTTGAAATTGGAAAAGGGTATGCCGGAATATTCTTTGTCCTGACTACTGCTTTGAGAGTGCTGCAGCAATCGTTACACGCATGTCGGATTCCTCGGATTCGGTTTGGGATAGATAGAGTGAGTTTACCGCTACCAGCAGTGTATTGAGCTTGTCCAGATCAATGACGTTTGGACCGGATAGCGACTCTGTTGCGGTGAGGTTGTGCGGGCAGCAGTCACAGTTGCGGTGGCCGTCAGCAGTGTAGATGATCGGCAGTCCATGCGTTCGGCAGATTATCGGCCGTGCTTCATAGAGCAGGCAGTGATTGTGAGAGAGGAGAGGGCAACGTTCTCCTGCGGCATGTTCTGCAACGTGCCGGAGAATTTCATCTGCGTGGGGTGTGGGGAGCTTTTTCAGCCTTTCCCGCAATGCTGCGGCTTCTACCGGAAAAACAGTAATTGACGTACAGCAGGAGCTACAGCCTGCGGAACAGGTGATCTGATCTCCCAACGGCGCTGCAATGGCACTGCAGAGCGCATCGACCCGGGAGATCAGTTTAATGTAGTTATCGAGAATACCGGGCATGGCCTCCTCCTGCTCTGGTTCCCTTGTAATACTTGAATCAACGCATAAAGAAATCCCCTCCCGTCAAGGGAGGGGGGGACTTTTCGAAACAAAAGATGTTAGTTCCCTTCGCTTTGTGCCTTCAACGCTTCCATCTGATAATAAGCCCGTAACGCATCAGTAATCTCGGCGATATCACCCGTCATGATGGAATCGAGGCGGTACAGCGTCAGGCCGATGCGGTGATCGGTCATGCGACCCTGCGGGAAGTTGTAGGTACGGATTCGTTCGCTCCGGTCACCTGAGCCGACCTGCTGCTTGCGATCTGCTGCCATTTTTGAATCCTGAGCCTGCTGGATGGTGTCTAGGATGCGCGTTTTCAGAACCTTCATAGCGGTGGCGCGGTTCTTTATCTGGCTCCGCTCCTCCTGGCAGGCAACGACCGTACCGGTCGGCAGGTGGGTGATACGTACCGCCGAGTCCGTTGTGTTGACGTGCTGGCCGCCGGCGCCGGAAGAGCGATACACGTCTATCTTCAAATCATCCGGGCGGATATCGATATCAACATCCTCTGCTTCCGCCATTATTGCCACCGTGCAGGCGCTGGTGTGGATTCGTCCCTGCGCTTCGGTTTCGGGGACACGTTGCACGCGGTGGGTGCCTGATTCGTATTTTAGTTTTGCAAACACACCGGCCCCCTCAACGGCGGCAATGATCTCCTTGTAGCCGCCCCGTTCGGACTCGGACGCCGAGACAATTTCGACCTTCCAGCGGTTGGTGTCGGCGTAGCGCGAATACATGCGGAACAGATCGCCGGCAAACAGGGCCGACTCATCTCCACCGGTACCGGCACGAATTTCCAGAATAACGCTTTTATCATCATTGGGGTCTTTTGGAAGCAGCAGCAGCCGGATATCGGCATCAAGCTGTTCCTTTTCCGCTTCCAGAGATTTCAACTCATCTTCAGCCATCTCTTTCATGTCAGGATCAGCCAGCAGTTCCCGGTTATCGGAAATATCGACCAATACTTTCCGGTAGCGGCGATAGGCAGCTACCAGTTCGCTCAAGTCGGAATGCTCACGGGAAAGCCTGCGAAATTCCGGCTGGTTGGAAATGACCGTCGGGTCCGACAGCAGCGCTTCCAGTTCCTGATAGCGCCGCTCCAGTTCTTCTATCTTGTCCATCATCATACGTTGTAATCCATCACCGGTTTGCGGCGTTCGTTCAGCAGTGTCCGGTTTGGTTCTTGCTTTAAGCCTCCCCTCCCTTGACGGGAGGGGATTGAGGGGTGGGTGAAGCTGCCGTCAGCATCAAATATGGCAAATTCCCCCACCCCCTAACCCCCTCCCGCAAGGGGAGGGGGGACTTTTAGGCAACTGCAAATACCAAACCGGACAACACTGGTATTTGTTAAATAATCTTGTTCAGCGGATACTCGATGATGCCTTCAGCGCCCAGTTTGAGGAGCTCAGGAACAACCCGGCGGACCTCTTTTTCAGACAAAATACTCTCGATAGAGAGCCAGTCGGAGTTGTAAAGATGTGAGACCGTCGGGTTTTTCAGGCTTGGCAGCAGTTGGGTGATTGCATCTACTCTCTCGGCAGGAGCATTCATTTTTAACCCAACCATCCCTTCGGCAGCCAGCGATGATTTGAGCAGTGTGGCGATCTGATCGATTTTAGCCCGTTTCCATGGATCCGCCCAAGCCGCCTTGCTGGCCAGCAGCACCGGTACCGACTCCATCAGCTCACAGACGATACGCAGGCCATTCGCTTTTATGGTCGATCCGGTTTCGGTTACTTCGACGATGGCATCGCAGAGTCCGTCAACAACTTTTGCCTCAGTAGCGCCCCAGGAAAACTCGACGGTGACCGGGATATTCCGCTCGGCAAAATAGCGCCGGGTAAAGCCGACCAGTTCGGTGGAAATAGTGGCACCACGAAGATCTTCAGGTTTCTGCACCTTTGAATCAGCATTGACTACCAGTACCCAGCGCGCGGGGCGACGGGAAACCTTGGAATACACCATCTCACAGATTTCTATCACGTCCGAATCATTCTCTCGCACCCAGTCGCGGCCGGCAATGCCGGCATCAATGGTCTGCCGCTCAACGTAGCGGGCCATCTCCTGCGGCCGGATCAGTTTACAGTTTATCTCGGTATCATCAACCCCGGGAAAATAGCTGCGGGAGGAGATACTGATTTGCCAGCCGGCTTTCTTGAACAGCCCGACGGTGGCATCTTCAAGGCTTCCCTTGGGAATGCCGAAATTTAATACGTTTGACATGATATTCCTTTCAAGAGTGAGCTAAGATATTTTTAGTGGATGAGATTTTTTCGCAAGGCCAAGGCGAGCAAGGGATACCGCGGAGACGTAGCAACGCTACGTCGCACAAGAGTATCCCGAAGATCAACGCCGGGATTGCGGAAAGGGCTCATCCATCATTTTTTGTAGACTTCATTCGGGTCAAACAGCGGGTTCGAGTGCTCCACCCATGCTCCGTTTTCCCATTTAACATAAAAACAGCTGCGGTTGCCGGTATGACAGGCGGCCGGACCATTCTGCCTTACTTTGATGACTACCGTATCGGCATCACAGTCGGTCAGTACTTCCATGACGTCCTGCGTATTACCGGACTCTTCACCCTTCATCCAGTATTTGTTGCGCGTGCGGCTGAAGAACCAGGTTTTCCCGTCCTTCAATGTCAAATCCAGGGTCTTTTTATCCATAAAGGCCACCATCAGAACTTCACCGTTCTCATAGTCCTGGATAATGGCGGGGATGAGCCCACCCATTTTCTCAAAATTAATCTCAATCACGATATTCTCCCTTTTAGTAAATTAAAAGAAAAACGCTCTGAATTTGTCAGAGCGTTTTGTTGCATGATGTTGATCGAAAATCTTCGTTGGTTGCGTCCACTTTTCTAAAATCCATTGGCGTTTCGTGTACCATGAATCAGGGGCATTGTCAAAGAAGAACTCACCCAGTCGCAATCAAACGATTACGTTGCTGGCTTCGGCGATAGCTCCTCAATGTACTAAACGTACGCCTCGGTCGCTATTCTCCTCGCCGCCTGGTATTCATTTTGATTGCACCCTGGCAAAATCATGTCTCCTCCAGAACCCGCCGTATTTCAGTGCCAAGCGCAGCCATGCTGTACGGCTTTCGGATGAACCCGGAGGGGGGGCACCCGGTGATGCGGTCACTCAGCTCATCTTCGTTGAAACCGCTGGCAAGAATAACCTTGGTGTCTGGTCTGATGAGGTGCAGTTCATTCATGGCAGCAATGCCATCCATATGCGGCATGGTCAGGTCCATCAGCACGAAAGTAATCTCATGAGCATGTTCACGGAACTTCGCCACCGCGTCAAGGCCGTCAGCGGCGGTAATAACCGAAAAACCGCAGAGCAATACCATCTTGGAGCTGACTCTCAGGACGGATTTTTCATCGTCTACCACCAGAACAAGTCCGGACATCGACGTAACCTCGGTCACCTCCCGAACCGGAGTGGCAACCGCTGCCGTCTGAACCGGTGTCGGGACTGCCGAATCCGCTGCCGGAAACAGTACCCTGAAGATCGTGCCGGTACCCTGATTGCTCTCCACGTACAGGGCGCCGCCGTGTGTTTTCATAATGCCGAGCACTGCCGACATTCCCAGTCCGCGCCCGGTAAATTTGGTTGAAAAGAACGGGTCGAAAAGGCGCCGCAGGGTTTCTTCACTCATACCGCAGCCGTCGTCGCTGACTTCCAGAAACACATAAAGGCCCGCTTCCGGTTTTTCCTCCAGCAGGCTGGCATTCAATAAGGCCTGATCGCATTCCTGAACCCCGGTCGTGATCCTGACTGTTCCCGATGGCCCGGTAATGGCTTCAGCAGCGTTGGTGATCAGATTCATCACCAGCTGGTGTATATGCGCTTCATCTGCCAGTATGAACGGTAATGCGGGGAATAGGTGCAGCTCAGTTGAAATCGTTGTCGCTGCGGCCGTTTTTACCACATTGGCGTTTTCCCGCACCAGTTCATTCAGGTTCAGCTCTTTTCTGGATATGAGCCCTTTGCCGACATACGTCAGCATCAAGTTGGTCAAAAGAGCCGCGCGTCTCGCCGCATTCATGGCATTATCGATATATTTTCGCGGTGGCGAATTTGAGTCAAGCTTCATTGTCGCCAGTTCCATATTGCCGAGAATCGACTGCAGCAGGTTGTTGAAATCGTGGGCAATCCCTCCCGCCATAACCCCCAGACTCTCCAGTTTTTGGGAATGGAGCGACTGTCGCTCAAGATGCAGGCGCTCCGCCTGGAGACGGCTGTTTTCCTCCCCGCGGATCTGCAACATTTCTGCAAGCCGATTGATGGCGCGTGCCGCCCTGGCCGGTTCATCATTGGATTCAATCGGTATTCGTGCGGAAAAATCTCCCTCCTGCATAACCTGTATGCCGTGCATCAGGGTATTGAAAGATCTGATCAGCTTCTTAAGTATCAGATAACTGAGGAGGGTGACCGTCAGCCAGAAGATGACGGCGACTATGGAGGAAAATAAAAGAATTCGCCGGATTGCGCGAGACAGGTCATCAGAGCTCCGCTCTATGCTGACTTTGCCGAGCAGGGAGGTGGCGGTGTTGATCGAACCGGTCAGACTCTCTTCAACGGAACTTGCCAGAGGACTGCTGCGTACTTCAATAGTGTGGATTATGGAGTCGGACGAGGCAGAAGCTTTTTCGGCAGCGCCTTGTACTTTCACCAGTTCCGTCCCGTCCGGGGCGAAAATCTCCACCGTGCGGATTTCGGGGGCTTTGGCCGCCTGCTCGGCCAGCATGCGCAATGCATTCAGATTATGGGCATACAGCGGGAGCTGGATGGATTCGGCCAGGTTCGCTGTCCGCAACTCAAGTTGCTCCGTGGCTTCGTGGCGGGTTGTCTCGATTTCTCTGGTGATGTACAGAGCGGCCAGCAGGAGGGATATCAGAAAGGTTATCAGGGTGAAGATGAAAAAAAGCTTGAATTGGAAGCTGGTGCGGAATGTTGACCATCGTGTCTGTGGTTGCATGGATACTTCCTCACAGGATTGATAGCTCTTTGCTGCGGATCAGACCAGATTAGATTCTTGGAGCGCGTTAAAGAACGAATATCACGGCCTTATGCTTATTGCAACAGGGTTTTACTTTCTTTGATTAGATTGTGCCGTCGATTTTCCCCAAAACCTGCCGCACAAGCAGCTCCAGCGAGGCGTCCAGCATCTCCCGGCGACAGTCAACGCCGTCAATTGCGCCGGTCTGCAGCTTGCGAAAGAAGCGGCAGCCGCCGAAGCAGAGCGGCAGATAGGCGCACTCCAGGCATGTATCGTTTTTCCAGACATCCATGTTGTGCGATTCGCGGTAATCGCTGATGCCATCGGCAAGGCTTCCCACCCGCATCTCCTCCTGCCCCATGAACACCGGGCATTTGTAGAGAGTTCCGTCGTACCCCACCACCAGATCGTTGGCAAACTCGATCATGCAGGCGCTCGCCTGAAGTTTGTCCAGCGGAAAGCCGCGCCGGATGGTTTCCGCGCGCAGGAACAGATTTGCCTCAATGGCCCACGGATCGCTGCTGCAGGCGCAGGTTGCCGCGTGGTCACCAACGCCGCTGCCGTCCGACTTCGGCATGACCGGCGAAAAGCTGATCGCTTTGAGTCTGGCAGGATCAATCCCCGCTTCAATTATCAGATCCAGCAGTTTGGGGAAGCGGCGATAGTTGTCGCGGGTGTAGTTCCCCCCCAGATCAAGCGCCACGATGTCATGCACGGCAACCAGATTGTTCAGGATCAGATCAAAACTCCCCATGCCGGAGACAAAGGGACGCTGGACGTTGTGAATATCGGGAGGGCCGTCAAGCGTGGTGCGCACCTCCTGTAACCCCAGCGGCAGCAGCTCCTCCACCGTGCGGCGGGTCAGCAGGACGCCGTTGGAGAAGACGTTGAAGGCAAAGGAAACGCCGTGGTGCGCGGCAGCGTCCCGCAAACGCGCGGCAATCGACTTCAGCAGCTCAAGGCGCAGTAACGCCTCGCCGCCGTAGAAATCAACCAGCAGATCCAGACCGGCGGCCATTTTTTCACGCAAGCGCTCCACCAGCAGGTCGGCGGTTGCTGCGCTCATGACAAGATGGCCGCGAAACGGCTCTTCAAAGCAGTAGGGACAGGCCAGATTGCACTCCAGCGTCAGAACGGCGGTCACCTCAAAGCGGCGGCTGGAATTGTTAATGCTGTCAAAAGTGTTCCGCATCTCGTCCCGTTCGGCGGCGCGGCTTTCAACCAGCACCCCCAGGCGGATGAAGGTGTTCCGCTCTTTTTCGCTCAACTCGCCGCCCGTGCATACTTTCTCCCACAATGTTTCGGAGAGTTCCAGCACGGCACAGCGCCGGGTGGCGAGCAACATGAGACGCCCTGGTTTGTCCGGGCAGGGGTAGGCTATTACGTAGTGAGACAGTTCCATGGCTAAACCTTGTCATCTGCGAAAGTAATGGAAAGATGGTGGGAGGCAAGTAGAGGAAAATAGCCGGGAGGTGAACCCTCCCGGCGGCGGTAACTACTTGATTTTTGCGCTTGCCGATGCGGTGCAGCATGCATTGACAACAGCTGATTCATTTCCTTCTTCCAAGACCAACAGTTCCTCGTGTGCATTATTCATCCTGCCCACCCCCCTTCAAATGTTGATTTACAGACTCTTCGTCTGGACATGCCGACGAAAATATGTATACTACAGCCCCTGAGAGAACGCTATGCCAAATTTATCATTTTTACATACCCTGCGCGGGGCACTGTTTGGTCTCTGGCTGTTAGTCGCTTTGCCCGGAATTGCGTTCGCCGCCGAGGCGGACGATGAGGATACTCTCGGACTGTTCAGCGCCTGGCGGGAAAGTGCTTCCACTGCCAGCCGCGCCCCCAAGCCGCTCTCTCAAACCGCTGAAAATGTTACCGTCATAACGTCTGACGATATCCGGGCGCTCAATGCCCATACCTTGACTGACATTCTCGACTCCATTCCCGGCATCCAGGTGCAACACAACGGTGGCCCAGGCATTACGGCCTATACCTTTATCCAAAGTTCCAGTTTCAGGCACGTTCAGGTTTACGTCGATGGCGTCTCCATCACCAACCTGGCAGATAACTATTCCGAGACGTCGCTGATTCCGGCCCGCATCATTGAACGGGTCGAGATCGTAAAAGGCTCTGCGTCGGCGGCGTGGGGCTCCGCTCTGGCGGGGGTCATCAATGTTACCACCAAGGCGCCGCTACTTGATTGCCCCCTCGCCGGCACTGTCAGCGCTTCCATCGGAAAACAGGCCACGACCGATGACGCACTGGAACTTTCCAGCAGTACGGGGCGGCTCGGCTACTATCTTGCCGGCGGCTATCTCGGCAGCGACGGGCTGCTCCCCAATACCCAGCTTCACTCCACCAACAGCCATGCCCGCCTGACCTGGGATCTGCCCGACAAGGGGCAGCTTTACGCCACCTTCAATCGCACCCAGACCAGACAGGGTGATCTTTTTGTCCCGTCCTATGACCTGAAAGAAAATCAGGATAAAAGTCTGCTCCTGGCTGCCGTCGGTCTGCGCCAGCCGCTTGGCGAGCAGATGGAACTGGAGATCACTGCCCGGCACTCTTTCCTTAAAGGCAACACAACGTGGCTAAACATCAGTGACGGCCTTACCTGGCAGCCCGACCTCCCCGTCGGCAGTTTCACCAATCAGGTCAGCGGCGCCAGCCTCAAGCTGGTGCGGCGCGATACCGGCAATCTGCTGGTGGCAGGCAGTGATTACAACCATCTGGAGCTTTACAACAATAGCGCAGATGGCTCTACCTACACCCCGTACAGCAGGAGTGCCAACCGTTGGGGTGTCTACCTGAACGATACCGTCACGATGGGGAGTGTTAGCGTCATCCCTGGGGCTCGTTATGACCATACCCAGACCGCCGGGGATCTCTCCAGCTACTCTCTCGGTGCAACCTGGCAACTCAGCGATACGACCCTGTTGCGCGCGTACGGCGCCCGTGGCTATGGCATGCCTCAGTTTCTTGATGTGGACAAGCCGGCTGAGAAAATATGGACCACCCAGGTCGGTGTTGAAAGCACCGCTGTACCGTATCTCTGGCTGAAGGGGACACTTTTCCGCAACGAAACCTGGGGGGAGGATGTTGAACGGCACAAAGCTCTCGGGGCAGAGGTCGAGCTGCGCACGACCCCGGTTTACAATACGACTCTTGGGGTTGACTATACTTTTGTCGATACCATCCGTAGCAGCGACGGCACACAGGTAAATTATGACCCGCGCCAGACCGTCAAAGTTTCCCTTCGTTATGACGACCGGACGTATCGTGCCCTCTTGGCCGGTAGTCACATCTACTGGAACTCCCTGCCGGAGGACAACGCCCGCTACGGTCTGTTGTGGGATCTGCATCTGGGCGCAACCATCTTGAAGCGGGAAAACAGTTCGCTGGAGCTGTTCTTCAGCGGCCATAATCTATTCAACGGCAGCCAGTATCTGTACGACATTATTCCCAACACCGGCCGCTGGTTCGAAGGCGGAATGCGGGTGAACTTCTGATGCGGCGCTTACTCATCCTGATAGTCGCGCTGGCGACCCTGCTCCCCTCTCTAGCTTTAGGCTACGACGTGCTGATACTGCAGAGCCGCCGTGATCCGGCCTATGAAGAGGTGGTGAAAGGTTTCCGCAGCGGTCGGGCCGTCTCGCAGCGGCTCATCGTTCTGACCGACTATGCCGAAGTTGATGTTGTCCGCATCGTGCGTGAGGATCACCCCCGGATGATTCTCGCCGTCGGCGATGCCGCCCTGACGGCGACCCGCTCGATTCAGAGTCTGCCGGTTGTCGCGGTAATGGCGCTCGGAATTCATAGCGGGAAGTATTCCCGATCCAACCTGACCGGTGTTAGCATGTTTGTCCAGCCGCAACAGTATGTCGGCATGTACAGACGTATGAATATCCGGCGCGTCGGCGTGATCTACAATGCGGCAAAAAGCGGCTGGTATCTGCAACAGGCCCGCAAAGCAGCCAGTGACGCTGGTGTCGATCTGGTGACCAGGGAAATCTCCGCGCCCAGAGAAACCGTTGCCCAGCTGTCAACACTGGCCGGAAAGGTTGATGCGCTCTGGATGCTGCCTGACAGCATGGCGGTAACCCGGGAGACCGCCGAAGCGTATTTCCGCTTCGGACAGCAGCACTCCGTTCCGGTGATCTCTTTTGCCGCCAGCTATCTGGGATTGGGGGCTGCTGCTGTTCTTGAAATTGATCGCGTAGCCATGGGGCAGCAGGCTTTTGCCATGACGGCGAAACTTTTGAAAATTGACAATAGTGACGATAGCGACGATGCGACCTATTATTTCCCCCAGAAAGTAACCAGTAAGTTTAATCCTGCCGTTATAAAAAATCTTGCGCTGAATCCTGAGTAAATTTCCCTTTGGCGCAAACTGCGCTCACCAGATATACTCCTTCGCTATCTCGCGCTTATCCTTGCCGGAGAGGATATGCAGTATCCGCAGCTGTTTGAGCTTGTGTGAAGAGAGTGACCCGAGGGGGATATAGACAATGGTACGCCCCTGACGGGCGGCGAGTTGCTTGAATATGCTGCGGGGCGGTTTTGCTGCGACGTAGACCACATGCTTCTCGATGGAGTAGTCCAGCGCCGCCATCAGCAGAACTTCCGCTCCGGTTGCGGCCATCCGGTAATCGGGGTCCTGCCAGACATCCATCATGCGGCGCGGCGGGTATGCAAGCAGAAAACCGCCGTATTCACAGCGGCAGATGCCGGGTCCGACAATGTTTTCAGCCGGATCAGTGGCGTAAAAGGCCATATCCGATTCCTGATCGTGCTCTCCCAGCCAGGTCATGCGACAGGGGAAGCGCTCTGATCGGCGATCCTCATCAAAAATCACTACAAGACACCCCACACCACTCTTTGCCCGCTGCTGCTCCCGCACATAGATCGCTCCCTCATGAATATTGCGGATGGTCTCCCGCATATCAATGCCATCAAGGAGCGAGGTGGTGAATTTTTCACTGCGGCTCAGTTCCTCTGAAAGCTGCATACTCCCCTTGCGCTTGAGAAAGCGGCCATACTCCTCTATGGCAATATCCTCCTGAGGATAGGAGCAGACGGACGGATCATCAAATCCCTCCAGCCATTCACCGGGGCGCTTTTCCCGCTTACGCTTGAGAAAGCCCATACGTGAGAGGCTTTTATGCCGTTTCTGCTGCGGCCGGAAGCGTATCTGGCGGCTGCCCCCCCAGAGCTCTTCCGGGGAGATACTGATGGTGGCAAGGTCGCTGCTTTCTGACTGCCACGGATAACAGGTGGCCAGGCGGCAGAGTGCGTAGGCAAAGTTGTCATCGATGCAGCCCCGGGCCGCCGCAAGCAGCTGGAAGAGGTCCGGGAGGAGCTGGCCCCCCTGCAGTGCGTAATTGCGGGAGAAGCGGAAGAACGCCCGTTTCTGCCAGATATGCATCGGTTCACCGGTCTCTTGACGGTAGTGCCGGGCCGCTTCGCAGAAGAGGTGATAGATGAGGCGCTGGCGGTCGGGAAAAGCGCCTTCCTTGCCGAGGTGACGTGCTGTTCTGAGGATGGCGTTACCGAGGAGCAGCTCTTCGGGGAGCTCCTGCCTGCCGCCATGGATCAGCTCCAGGGCATGGAAACGTTTACGCATTCCGGGGCCTTTTTCTGTCGGCTCTTCGGGGAGCGGGGCGCGGCGATGTTCATAAACTGCCGACAGGAAGGGGAATTCGGCGAGGATTTCGCGGCACGATTCAGGATGCAGATTCCGGAGCGTGACGCCATCCCGCCGGATCCGTTCCAAAGGTTCTGCCTGCGGTATCGCGAAGATATCTCTGACCCGTTCCAGGTGGGCCATGCCGCAGACAAACAGAATCCGCTGGTGCTTTTTCGCCAGTTGCTGCAGGCGGAATGCCATCCCCTGTTCCCGGCGCTGATCTGCAAGGGATGGGCGCTGCTCTGCAGCATAGGTCCGGTATTCGCGGTAGTACGCTTCCAGGCCGATGCGGCAGATACTGTAGGGGTCAGGAAGCTGCTCATGGTGCCGGGGGTAGCTGTCGGTGTCGACATCCACAAAATGGAGCGGCACTCCGCACGCAAGCGCCTGCCGCGCCGCCTCTACCAGAGGATCCGCCGGTTCTACCAGCAGGTAGACCGTCTCGTTGCCACCCTGCTCTGATCCCTTCTGAACAGCCGTCTGATAACTGATAACCGAGATTTCCGGAAGCCGGCGCACCGCCTTCGTAAATGCGGCTTCAAGCGTCGCGGGAAGCTCTATGGCTACGGCGTCAGGGCGCAGTTGCTGAAACGACATGCGCACCAGTTGGGCACATTCCATACGGTAATGGAGTATCGGCAGGGCATGGATGGGGCCGAATTTTTCCAGGTAGAGGCGTTGCGGCATGTCAGTCGAGGTAGGGGAGGGCTTCGGTACCGAGGATTCGTGTGATCGAGAGCCGCAACAGCTCCAGCGGTGGAGTGCCGCCCGCAGCTGACATTTTGAGGGCATAGCGGGCGATGTTGATGCCGTCCCGCACGGAGTAGAGTTCGTCCTTCCTGTGGGCGCGCTGGAGGAAGGTGACCACATACTTCAGGATTTCCGGCGCGGCAAACGGCAGGTTCTCCGAGAGGATGGTCAACTCCTCATCAGCCTCCGGAAAGTCGATATATATCTGCGGCTGCAGCCGCGAGTGGATATACTCCGGGATCTCGAAGGTTGAGGAGTCTTCGTTCATGGTGACGACAATACGGAAATCGCGCGTTGCCGGAATGCGCAGCCCGGTAACGATCGACTCCACATAGCGACGGTCATCGAGAAGCGGCGCCAGGGAAGCCCACGCTTTTTCACTCATACGGTTGCCTTCATCCAGAATCAGTATCCCCCCCGTGAGCATGGCCGATACCAGTGACGAGGCGGCATACTGGATCTTCGCGTCGGGACCGATCACCGGCGTGACGATCAGATCCTCAGGCCGGGTATCCATGGTTGCCTGAAAAAGATAGACCGGCCGCGCCAGGCGTTTGGCTGCGGCATACGCCAGAGTGGTTTTCCCGACACCCGGCTTGCCCACCAGGCGAGGGTTGAAGGGGATATCCCGTTCGTCAATAACCATCCAGGCCGCCAGGAGCTGCAGAAGCAGTTCGTCCTGCCCGACCCACTGCAGGTTCAGTTCTACCGGCCGGGCCAGCGTGAGGTTTATGCCGTCAAGTGTGATCTGGTTCATGCGGAGAACTCCATTGTTATTCGATCCGGGTCATTTTGTGCACGACTTTCTCTTCGATCATGCTGCCGACTGCGTTGATGTAACTTGTGTAATGCGGCGTAGCCACATGCTTCGCAAGGCAGGCGGCAGATTCCCACGTTTCGTAGAACATAAAGACGGCAGGATTTTCATTGTCCTGATGCAGCGTGTACTTGATGCATCCCTCTTCTTTTCTCGTCGGGGCAATGAGCTTGAGCAGTTCACCTTTTACGCTCCCGGCTGATTCCGCTTTTGCGACAATCTTTGCTACTACGGTTAATTGCGACATGAGTTATCCTTTCTGTTTGCCTGCGGTTACGGGGCAATACCCCTCTTTCAGTATTCCGGTCAGATCCGTCAAATTGTCAATGGTAATGTCGGTAATATCCGGCCAGCGCTGAGAATCGGGACGTCCTACATGGATGGTGACGGCACCGGCATTTCTCCCGGCTTGCAGGTCGAACAGGTAATCTCCGACCATGACAACCTTGTCGGGCCTGGTTTGCCATTGGCCGAGCAGATGTAGAATGCCGGCAGGGTCCGGTTTCGGTGCGGCTTCATCACGCCCGAGCACGTGGTCATCTTTGAAATAACAGCGGGCGCCAATGGCCTCAAGCGTCATCAGGGCAATCTCGCGGCTGTTGCGGGTCAGGATGCCAAGCCGGAAATCAAGTCCGGCCAACAAGTCAAGCAGATCCGATACACCCGGCGCCGCAACGGCGCTGTCGGCCAGTTCGCGTTCGATCTCGTCAAGTCGCAGGCGGCGCAGTGCTGATTCTTCCGGTTCGAGCGTGTCCAGATGATCCAGTATGTCTGAGCCGTCGGGGATAACAAGCTCCCGGCGTATGAACGCGAAGTCATGAATCGGAAGGGTCAGGGTGCCGTCAAGGTCAAAAATCCAGCAACATCTGTTCTTAAGCTTGCCGATCAGATTACGGTTCATGGTGTAACACTTCGCTGACTGGAGCGCATCAGAATTCCCTCGAATAATTGGCGACAAGACATGATGGCAGATGCCCGGCAGATAGGTTGCGTATCTATTACCGTCGAAACAGCCACATGATAAATGACAGTATCGCAGAGATCAGGATACATGAAGCAAGCGGGAAATAGAAACTGACGGTATCTCTTTTGATGAAAATATCGCCGGGTAACTTCCCCAGCCAGGGGATGCGCGGTGCGAAGGATATGATCACTCCCGCCACTACCAGCACCACTCCCATAATTATCAGTGATCGTCCCAGTCCGCTCATAGTGTGCCCAACTTTTCTTCAAGCCGTTCGATAACCGTGGCAACGGTGGCGTCCTTCTCGTCCCCGCGCACGGTAAAATAAAAAAACTGCCCGGTGTGGTGCGACCAGTAAAGGTCTTCCACCGGCAGTGGTTCAAGCAGGGACTCGATCTTCTCATAGGAGATAAAGGGATCGCCGTCAGGCCATTTTCTGTCGAGCCGGGCCTGTTGAGCATCCGTCAAGGGAATCCGGTATGTGATTGAATAGATTTCAGCCTTCATTTTTTGTTCTCCTCACGGAGTCATCAAGTATCAGCATGCAGAAAAGAACAGGAGGATCCGCGCCGGTTAAAACGACAAAATCGCATGTTGTAGCCTTTTGAAATGTTTGCAATGTGGTTGCAAATTGAATTCCGAAGCTATAACTATGCGATTCTGTACTAAATGGTGGCTGTGCAGAGATTTGAACTCCGGACCTAGCGAATATGAGTCGCTTGCTCTAGCCAACTGAGCTACACAGCCATTTGAAAACGCCCCTCAGGTGGAAATACCGAAGGGGCGACAGGTTTTTTGGTTGCGGGGATAGGATTTGAACCTATTACCTTCGGGTTATGAGCGCCATCCTCATGCCCTCCGCCGGATAATAATTTCAGCAACTTGCTGAAAGTACAAACACCTATCCGTAAATTGGATGGCATATATAGCCTATGTTTTCGATGTTGTCAAGCCTTTTAGGGTACAATTTAGGGTACAATATTTAGTCAGCAACTGAAGAGCTTAACCACAATATACCAAGTCCTTAGGTATAAGGTCTCTCAATTTTGTCAAGGCCCGCTCTTCAATCTGCCGTATCCGTTCACGTGATATTCGAAAATGATCTGCTATATCCTGAAGTGTAAGCGGATCATCACTTGTAACTCTATGCTCAATTATAAAGCGTTACTTCTCGTTTAATCCTTCGTATGCGCTTATTCCAGATTCTTTTCTTCAAACAACCTCTCCGCATGAAAACGTTCTTCATCTTCATCCAGAATTTTGAATTGTCTGATTTCAGCCAAATACAGCGTCAGGCTGTCAGCTACAACCGGGTAATTCGACCATAACGCACCGCCTGTTTAACGTGATTTGTGTTAGCACTTTCACTGATTGACTGCTAAAAATGTAGTAACTATTTTTCATAATATCAAGTGTAAAGTTCTATTATTGCCAACAATACTAGTGTGTTAACATAAAAATAAAAAATATCTACATCCCCTTGATTTTTGAAAAATGCTGTTTATCAATATGTCAGAAACACACAATGAAAGGAGGTAATTCACATGGCAACCTGGGATGTTTTTAAAGAGCTGGACACGTTAAGAAGGGAAATCGATGAAGCGTTTCGTGGCGCTGGTTACAGCAAACCATTTGGCCAGACATTCCTTTCGCCGGTAACAACCCGTCGTTTTCCAATGGTCAACTTCAGTGAAGATGAAGGGCATGTATACATCGAGGCACTGGTTCCCGGCGTAGATCCAAATGATGTCGATCTTTCCGTTTTGCGGAATACAGTCACCATCAGCGGCGAGCGCAAACCGTTTGTCGAAACAGAGGGCCAAATAGTTCATCGTTCAGAACTCGGATCAGGCAAGTTCTCTCGAACGCTGGAATTGCCGGTTGATATCGATCCAGAGAAGATAACGGCTCAATGTAAAGACGGCATCATGCAGATAACTCTGGCCAAGGCTGAACATGCCAAACCGAAAAAAATTGAAATCAGACTATCATAAGCAATCGCCCCATTCGGAAAGGAGGTCATTATCATGGCAGCAAACAGCTTGACGGAAAGAAATGAAGAACGGAATGTCCAGGCGCGTGAAGAGACTCGGTCGAACGAAAAATATATCCGCCCGGCAGTGAATATCATCGAGACCGAAGAAGGTCTTGTCCTTACTGCAGATATTCCCGGTGCATCGAAAGAGGCTCTCGATGTTAACGTCGAAAAGGGAATACTGACCATCAGCGCACCGGCACAACACAGCATGCCGGGGACCTCTGCCTATCGTGAATTTGAGCTTGCCAGTTACTACCGTCAGTTTACGATACCGGAAAGCCTTGATCACGAAAAGGCAAAAGCAGAGTATGTTAACGGCATTCTGACTCTGAAAGTGCCCAAGGCTGAAATCGCAAAGCCAAAGCGGATTTCAGTACAGGTTGGTTAAGGAAAGGAGCATTTAACGGGAGGTGAAAACTATGTCTAACCTGTTGCCTGAAAAATGGAGCGATGCGCTGGAGCGGGTTCACGACAAAGTCGGCAATTTCCTGAACAGGCTGGTGCCGCACAAGAAGCAGGAAGCGTCACCTGAAAGGATAACTGCCGATACCCTTCCAGCATTCATGAAGCTTGGCGGTCCGCTGCTGGACATGCATGAAACCCCTGAAGAACTTATTGTCAGGGCTGAAGTACCAGGACTGAATGAAGAAGACTTTTCAGTCGAGCTTGTCGGCAGACGGTTGACAATATATGGAGAAAAAAGAGTCGTACGTGAACAGAAAGGAGGTGATGGGTCCCTTATTTCAGAACGGAGGTACGGCAGTTTCTCCCGCAGTATCCAGTTGCCGTACGAAATAGATGAGAAGTTGATTGCAGCGGATCTCAAACACGGGGTCCTGACCATCCGGCTCCCCAAGCCGGACAAAGGACGGCAGGCCCGCTACCGGGTGCCGGTATCCTGAACAATATGATGTACAGAGGGCCGCCCTTGCGGCCCTCACTATTTCGGCATGATGACTATTGTAGGTGAGCGTTATGAACGACTACCAAGATTACTATAAAACTCTCGGTGTCGAAAAGAGGGCTACTCAGGAAGATATCCAGCGGGCCTATCGTAAACTGGCCCGCAAATACCATCCAGACATCAACAGGGAAAGCTCTGCCGAGGAGAAGTTCAAACAGATCAACGAAGCCTACGAGGTGCTGGGTGACCCGGAAAAACGGTCCAAGTATGATCAGTTCGGCAGCGGTTGGGATGGGCAGTTTGCCAATCAGGGACATCAAGGAGGCGACAATGTCCGCTACCATTTCACCAATGATGATCCGGGTCAGTTTAGTGACTTCTTCCAAAACTTGTTCGGCGGTGGAGGTTGGAATTTCACGGGCGAATCCGAAACTCGAAAGGGGGGCGTCAGGAGACGTCGAGGTCGTGACCATGAGACTGCCATCAATATCACGTTGGCAGATGCTTATCACGGAACAAAAAAGAGCATCGAACTGGAGCAGATTGTCCAAGGGAGTGATGGCAGGCCGAACAGAACCCGGCGCAGCTATGAAGTCACAATCCCACAAGGGGTGACAGACGGCTCGCTGATCCGCCTAGCTGGCCAAGGAGGGAACGGCAGTGGTGGCGGGGACGCAGGTGACCTGTTTCTTCGGGTCAACATACTCAGAGACAGCCGCTTCACCCTTAACGGGCATGACCTGAGCACCACTCTGGATATCACCCCATGGGAGGCCGGTCTAGGCGCAAAAGTGCTTGTACAGACAGTCGATGCTCGCATTAATCTCACCGTACCTGCTGGCACCCAGAGCGGCCAGAGCCTGCGGGTACGCGGTAAGGGAATGCCGATTAGCCCTGGACAATTTGGGGATCTTATAGTGACAATCCGTATTGTAGTACCATCCAACCTGACCAAACGTGAGCGTGAACTTTTCGAAGAACTGACTGTTGAATCACGTTTCAACCCCCGTCAATAAGAGGAACAGGTCATGACAATGCATACTTACGACATTATTATCAGCAAAAGGCATGAACTGGTATCAGTTCCGGGGATCACTATCGCAGAACTAAGTAGACTGTGTGAGTGTCACGTATCGGTGGCGAAACGACTGTTTTCGATAGGTCTTATCGAACCATTATCAGGCGGAGTCACACCAATATTTGATCGGAGTGTCGTGGTGAGAGCCCGTAAGGCATTACGACTGAAGCGGGATTTACGGCTTAATTTTGATGCAATGGTTTTAGTCATGGAACTGTTAGACCGAATCGATGATCTGGAACGTAGAAGCTAATCAAAGACTGCCCAAGGCTGAGCATAGCCAGTAACTAAATCTGCATCACCGGAGAGTTCATATGACCCAATATCCAGTTGCCGATCAGTTTGCACGTCGAGTTCGCTGGCTTACCACCGCTATTATCACCATACTGGTTGCCTGGCATGCCCTGTCGTGGGCGGACCGGGCATTCCAGAAAGAGTCGGCGGCCCCAAGGTCGGTAACAGCACGTGGTGATTTGGCAGCAGACGAAAAATCCACCATAGAACTCTTTGAACGTTCTCGGGACTCAGTTGTCTATATTTCCACCTCGGAACGGGTTATGGACTTCTGGAGCCGTAATATCCTCTCTATACCACGCGGAACAGGATCTGGCTTTATCTGGGACGACAAGGGGCACGTGGTTACCAACTACCATGTAATTGCCGGCGCATCCGAAGCAAGGATCAGGTTATCGGACGGCAAGGAGTACAAAGCTGCTCTGGTCGGCACAAGCCCTATGCACGACCTGGCAGTCTTGAAGATTGGGGACGGGCCAAAACGGCACCCACTACCCCTCGGCACATCCCATGATTTAAGAGTTGGCCAGAAGACCTTTGCCATTGGCAACCCGTTCGGCCTTGACTGGACCTTGACAACGGGAATCGTCTCAGCTCTGGACCGGTCACTTACAGAAGAATCCGGCAGCGTAATCGAACACCTGATCCAGACCGACGCAGCCGTAAATCCAGGCAATTCTGGCGGTCCGTTGCTTGATTCAGCTGGTCGACTCATTGGTGTAAACACAGCAATATATAGCCCATCAGGAGCATCTGCCGGGGTCGGTTTTGCCGTGCCGGTGGATACGGTCAACCGCGTAATCCCTCAGCTTATCGGGCGTGGAAAATACGCCAGACCCTCCTTGGGGATAGAGATTGATGGGGATATCAACGAAACAATCACATCGCAACTTGGCGTCAAAGGGGTGGTGATACTCAAGGTGCGGCAAGGGTCTCCGGCAGCACAAGCAGGGCTGAAAGGCATTACAATAAACCGGGATCGAACCGTTTCCCCTGGCGACATCATCACTGCAGTGCAAGGCAAAAAAGTCGAAACTATAGCTAAGCTGATATCTCGCCTTGATGATTTTCAGGTCGGCCAGCCGATAAAACTTTCTGTCTTACGGAATGACAATGAAAGGGAAGTCATGGTGACCCTTTCCTCTGAACAGCAATGAGAGACTATAGCCAAAACATGAAGCTTGCCATTCTGGCTACATCAGTACTCGCCGTTATACTGGTTTCGTTTTTAAGTTACTACACCGGCGATATTTCACTTGAGATTATTTACGCTCTTGCGATCCTGCTTCCTTCTTGGTATGCAGGCCGTCTACAAGGCATTATCGTCGCCATTTTAGCCGGAGCAGGCATTATTTTGTCGTACTACTTCTTCAATGCCCAGAGCATGGCAATGCACTATGTCAATATGGGATTGGAAATAGTTGTCCTCACCACCATCAGCATTCTAACATCGGCACTGCGAGAACATCATTTGAAGGCTGAATATATGGCGTCATACGATATGTTGACCGGCCTCAATAACAGGAACAGCTTTTTTCTTCTATCGCAACAGATATTGCACGAAGCATCTAGGCACAAAAGACCCTTTAACGACTCCGAAGGTTTTAGTTGTGTAACTGGCTAATATTATTGAGTCGCTAAGAGATTTGATATGGATTTGTACCCTAAAAATTTGGCCATGCTGGGAGCCTGAACAAAAAAAGGGAATCGCTAAGTTAGCGATTCCCTTATAATTATTTGGTTGCGGGGATAGGATTTGAACCTATGACCTTCGGGTTATGAGCCCGACGAGCTACCAGACTGCTCCACCCCGCGACATGAAGTGAACGCTATTTATAGACTAACTCTTGTACGTCGTCAAGAACTATTTTAATGGTTCTGCAATTTCGTGAAGAAATCCCTGCTTATTGTTGATCTCTTCCAGGGTTCGCCGGAAATTATCAAGGAGCGGACCGCCAAGTTCCACGGCTCGTTGCGCCGCAGTCAGGGCCTCTTTTTGCTTACCCTGGCTGCTCAGAACCTCGGCCAGGTTGTTGTACGGTATACCGTTTTCCGGCTGAAGCAGGGTTGCCCGGCGAAAGGCCTCAGCGCTGCCGGCAAGATCGTGCAGAGAGTAATGGCTGTTGCCAAGCCCCATCCAGGCAGCAAAACTCTTTGGCCAGCGCTTCAGGGCCGCGCTATAACCCTCTGCCGCCCCCTGCCACTGGCCGGTCCGTTCAAGGCCGTTAACGGCTTCAAGCCAATTCTCCTCGCCAACTCCGGCCGGCAGCCGGTCCGGCGGCAGGACCAGGAGCCCCCAGTATTCGCTGCGCCGCCAGATATTCAGGAAGACCCGTGAACTGAGCTGCTCGTTGGCACTGGGTCCTGAGTGGAGGATAATCTCTTCGCGCTCCTGATCAAAGCCGATGACCACGGCATAGTGCCATTTCGGGTACCAGGAGAGGCCGAGATTGACCAGCACGATGACCGGATTACCGGCAGAGATCTCGTCCAGAAGGGCTACGCTGCCGGTGATGGGGTAGGCGACCCGGCCATGCCTGCGGGTTGCGCCAATCAGGGCACTTTGCAGGCTGCCTTTGAGGTCGGGGGTGAACACTTCGGAGGTAAGGTCGGCCGGCGTGACGGCGATTCCGCTCCAGTCAAGCGCCATGGCCAGGGCTGCCGGCCCGCACTGCAACTCTTCCTGGGCAAAATACGGCACGTTGTCAACTATGGCCCTGGAGGGCCCGCCCGGCGTCTGAAGCAGGGGGCCGGTCGACAGGATACCGCAACCGGACAACACAAGGGCCAGCGCCATAAACAACAGGCCGACAAAGAGTTGACTGTCGGCCTGCAGAAAACGTGATTGTGTCTGGCGATCAGCGCCGGTGGTTAACAAAGGGGAAAATATGGGTGAGGCCGGCAAGATCAGTGATCAGCAACACCACAAAGATGAACACCGAAGCGACAACGATCGTCCCGATCCCGCCATCGCCACCGGCAGGCAACTGCTCCATGGCCTGGGATATTTTTGTCAGCTCCGAATTGGAAAGGCTGGCCACCCGTTTTTGTGCCTCAGCAGCATCGACGCCGTGCCGCACCATAACCTGCTGCACGTCGTCACGACTGAGGAAGGCCGTTACCCGCTCACGGTTCGCTTCCTGCTTCTGTGCCGCGATCACGGCATTAGTGCCGATCATCTGTGCCGTTGCCGTCTGCACGGAAAAATCGAGGAGCAGAAATGAAAAAATCAAAAAAACACTCATGGGTTTGATAATTTTCTTTAGCATAGAGTCTCCCTTGTATTGAAATTTAGTGGACCTCATACCAAAAAACCACTTGCGAGAATAGAAAGTTGTTTTTTGGGATGGACGGAAAATACACCCCGAGCAAGGTAGTGTCAACGCAATATTAGAGACGTTCAGCGTTATCTGCCGTAAGCAAAACGGTCGTCATTTCTGGGCGGAGATTTTTTCCACTTTAACTTGGGATTGGGCTTGTGTTTATACGTTTCAATGCTATTATCGTATCTCTGTTTGCTTTTTGGCTGTCATCTTTATTCGGAGGATAAACGCCGTGGAAAGAAGAGTCTATCAACGATATGATGCCGGTCTCTTGCTGGATGACTTAACCGAAGTCGTGGTCATTTTTCCTGACAAACAAGAGGTTGCGGCGACTGTTGTGGACATAAGCTCTCAAGGTATGCGGGTTTCCATTCCTTCTTCAAAAGCCTCCTTTTCTATTCCTCAAAAAATTGAAATGGTTGAAATTGTTTTTGTAGCGATCCAGTTGCGTCTTGCCTGCAGGTACATATTCTCGATGAAAGACCAGAACGACAACGTTCTCATTGGTTTCTACGTTTTCGATCCTGTCGACCAGAGCAAACTCCGAAGTATCATGGATAGAATAGATTAAACCCTCACGTTTGTACTATCCTGACCACCCGCATCTCTGATTCAGTTCATTCCTGGCTTTTTTCGAAAATCTCGGCAATATCGTCCTTGATTTCGTCAAATGCAGCCAAAACCCTGGGATCAAAATGCTCCGGCATGGTTCGTCCGTCGCCGTTCAACAGGATGTCACAGGTTTTGGCGTGATCAAAAGCCGGCTTATAGACCCTGCTGCTGCGCAGGGCGTCATATTGATCAACCAGCATGACGATTCGCCCCTCCATAGGCGCCTCCTCTCCTGTCAAACCAGCCGGGTAGCCGCTACCGTCCCAGCGTTCATGATGTGTGGCGGCAATAACAGCACCCATTTTGAGCATTTTGTGCGGAGACCCTTTCAGAATACGCTCGCCGATTGTCGTGTGCTGTTTAATGATTGCAAACTCCTCTTCTGTCAGAGAACCGGGTTTTAGAAGGATTGAATCAGGTATGCCGATTTTGCCGACGTCATGCATGGCGCTGGCCACCGAAATATCGTCCACAAATCCGCCATCCATGTTCAAGTGAAGCGCAAGGTGCCTGGCATACATGCCAACCCGCGAAATATGCATGCCGGTATCTTCATCGCGAAGCTCGGCAGCAGCAGTCAGTCGTTCGATAATTTCCCTGCTCATAAGGGTTATTTCACCAAGCGCGGCATTAAGTTCAGCTGTTCTCAGCTCAACCGTATGTTCCAATTCCGTCTTGTAGTTTTTTTCAATCTGGGTTAACCGCTTGAAATTGACCCCTTTTTCAACCGTATGTACTAAAGCCGGCGGCCGGTACGGCTTGATAATAAAATCAAACGCCCCCTTCTGAATAGCCATGACAGCAACATCCAGATCAGCGTACGCCGTCATCAGTACGACGGGCGTTTCCTTATCAAGAAAGCGGATCTTTTCCAACAATTCAAGTCCGTCCATAATCGGCATATTGATATCGGTCAGGACCAGATCAACCGGTTCCATAACAAAATGCCTGACCGCTTCCTGCCCGTTTGAAAAGGCTCGTACTGAAAACCCGAATTCAGTCAGCAGCGTTGTAACGCTTTCAAGAACAAAACGATCATCGTCGACGACAAATATTCTCCCACCGCTGTTACTAGGCATTATTGAGCACCTCACGAATTTTCATCAACAGTTCTTTGGGTGTAAAGGGTTTGGGCAGAAAATTCATCCCCTCCTCCACTCCTCCCTGATCTGCGACAACATCTGTAGCGTAGCCACTGCAAAACAGTACCCGGACGTTCGGAGCAGTCCTCCGTATCAATTCATATGCCGCTCTGCCATTCATTTTCGGCATTATTACATCAAGAATTACCAGACTGATCCGTTCGCCCTGCTCCCGGAATTTCTCTACCGCATCTTCACCGTCTACCGCTTCAATAACAGAATAGCCAAATTCTTCCAATATTTTCCTGCCAAGCACCCGGGTCGTTTCGTTGTCTTCTGCAAGCAGGATGGAGCTTCTTCCCTGAACATCCGCTACCTTCTCATCTGCCGTCTCCTCAGTAACAGTCGGGGCTGTGTCCAAAAGCGGCAGATATATCTGGAAAATTGTCCCGAGACCGATAGTGCTGTGACAAAGAGCATAGCCGTTATGCTCCTTGATAATACCGTAGACAATTGAAAGACCCAAGCCTGTGCCTTTGCCTATCTCTTTGGTCGTATAAAAAGGTTCAAAGACATGCTTTACAACATCTTCATCCATGCCTTCACCGTTGTCAGTGCAGGTGAGAAGGGCATATTTACCCGGCTTGCCAAACCCTTTGGCAAGAACGAAATCGGAACGGATTGTTACGGTTTCTGTGGTGATTGCAATCGTGCCGCCTTGCGGCATTGCATCACGGGCATTGGTCAAAATATTCATCAGAACCTGCTCTATCTGGCCACTGTCTGCCATAATGGGCAGACAGTGGGGATCAAGGTTAATGTTAAGATAAATATTTTCACTTATGAGGCGTAATAACAGCTGATGAACACGGTGGATTATTTCATTCAGGTCAACTGCCACCTGATTGGATGACTGCTTGCGACTGTACGCTAACAACCCTTGCGTCAGACTGGCTCCCCGTTCAGCGGTAGCTGCTATCTGCTCGGCATTCTTTTTGAGCGGGCTTCCGTCCGGCAGCTTAAGTTCGAGAATACTGGCATACCCGACTATGGCAGTCAGAATATTATTAAAATCGTGTGCGATTCCACCAGCCAACTGACCAACCGCATCCATTTTCTGGGAATGACGTAACTGCACCTCCAGCTGTTTCCGGTCGGTAATGTCTTCCTTAATGGCAATAAAATGGGTGATGGCACCGCTCTCATCACGAATCGGAGCAATGAGCGCCTGCTCCCAGTAAAGTTCGCCATCTTTGTTGCGGTTATGAAATTCACCGCGCCATTCACCTCCGGAAAGAATAGTCTGCCACAACTGCTGGTACTGCTCGGTGCTGGTTTCTCCCGTTTTAAGAATTTTTGAATTCTGGCCGACGGCTTCTGCAAAACTATAACCGGTCAACTCGGTGAAGTGGGGATTTACGTATTCTATGGTGCCGGAAATATCTGTTATCACAATTGAAGCCGGATTTTGCTCAACCGCCACAGAAAGTTTCCGCAGATTTTCTTCGGCCCGTTTTCGTTCAGCCAATTCACGTTGTGAATCTTCATTGAGACGGGCGTTTTCGAGAGCCAGTGAGACGAGCTCACCAAAATGATCCAGGGCTTCCATCTGTTGGTCATTGAAGACAACACCCTCGTCAATAAATGCCAACCCGAGTACCCCGACAACGACATCTCCAGCCTTGAGCGGTACAGCGGCCATGGCATGAAGAATGTCGCGATCCCTGTCCGGAATTCGTCCCTCCCAAAGAGTGTAATCATCAACTCTCAGCGGTTCACCCGAATCCCACACCCGTCCGGAAATACCTTCTCCCCGTTTGACCGGATGATGCGCAAGCGAGTCATAAATTCCGCTTTGGTAGACCATATCGAGCGCAGTGTTGGAGCTGTTCACCAGATAGAGGAAACAGTGCTCCGTGCCGACCAGTCTTCCCGAACGGGTGATGATAGTCTGTAAAACAGTAGTGACGTCCAGGCGCTTAATCAGTCCCAACGTCGTTTCGTGGAGTGCCTGAAGATATTCATTCTGCCGATGCAGCTGTTCGTCAACACGTTCAACCCGCTTCAAGTCGGACACCAGAAGTAACCGTTGTTGATCGGTTTCACGGACGAGATCATTAAAAGCATGGCCAAGTGTCGCAATCTCATCCTTCCCCTGCAGGGTGAACAGGCGCTCGTCACCCACTTTGTCAGGTAACTCTTCCACATGCCTGGTAAGCTCAATGATGGGGACTGTCAGACGATTCAGGTATCGACGCACGAACCAAAACATGGCTAATGCCAGTATCGGCAGGGCAATCAAAAATATGCTCCTGGTCCGGTAGACAGGTTGGTACGCTTCTTCCAGTGGGAAATTTGCACCAACTATCCACTCTTTAGACTTCAAACGTTTGAAAGTTGCCAGGGTTTTCATACCTCGGGAGTTGACGGTTTCCCCCGTGCCCTCAAAACCGCGTAAGGCACGATCCAGTAACCGGTTGGCGCCCAGTGGAATATCCTGCTTCATAATCCTGTTTTTATCCGGATGGATAATCATTGTCCGCTTGGAATCAAAGATAAATATGTAGCCGGTCCGGCCGATTTTACGTTTGTTGATCCCTCCCAGAAAATTGTCCCGCAGCAGATCAATACTGCCGCAAAGCACGGCCATAACGTTACCGCTAGAATCCAGGATCGGGGCGGTCAGCATGACGGCGGGGTGATGGTGCGGTTGAGAAGAAATGTACGGGTCCGATATAAGAGGTTTTTTCGTAGCAATTGTCTCTTTGAGATAATCCCGGTAGGAAAAATCCTGTCCGGCGCGGGAAATCCCCAATGGAAGTTCGGCAACCATACGCCCATTGGCACTGAACAGAAACACCCCGTTATCAAAGAAATCGGTGGATTCTGTTCGTTCCAGCAGGAATGACAGCGCTTCCTGAGGATCAGAAACAAGCTTCGGGGAAATTTTACTGGCGAGAGTAAGGAGCGGTTTGTGCGATTCGGCAAGCTTCTGATCAATTTCGTCGACCACATTGGATACAATCTGGTACTGCTGTCCGGAAATGGACTCTTTGAGGTAGCCCTGCAAAAAATACTGTATCAAAAGCAAAAGACAAAATACCGCAACCGTAATGGTAAACGGGAAAAGTAGCGTCGCTTTAATTTTCAGGGTAAATCGGGGCAAAAACATAACTATTCCATGTCCCAGATGATAAAAGTGGCCAGAACAATACCATAGTTTCAAAGAGTTGGTTACATCAAATTCTGGTCACCTCAATAAATATAGTGATACCAATTCCAGATCAAAGCCTCACCTTCGTTGGCTCGTCTTCGGCACCTCAACATACTGAATGTATGCCTTCGTCGCCTCAATCCTCGCCGCCTTGATGGCATCTTTGATTTGAAATTGGAATGAGGCTGGCACCAAGCGGTATTTACGGTATCACATCGCAAGCTTCAGCTAACTTTTCTTTGGACAAGCTCCGGCCCATACAGTATCATGGCGAAATTTAACCGGCACAAAGAGGAGCATCTCATTGGACAAACTAATTATCAAAGGCGGCAGGAAACTTAAAGGTGACGTTACCGTCAGCGGCTCCAAAAACGCCTCGCTCCCTATCTTTGTTGCGACGATTCTGGCTCCCGGCGTCAATCAGATCAGTAATGTACCGTTTCTGCGTGACATCAACACCACCATTAAAGTGCTGGAGTCACTTGGCGCACAGGTTGACGGCAACGGCAATGTTGTTCGCATTGATTCAACAAACATCTCCAGCCATGAAGCTACCTACGATCTGGTAAAAACCATGCGTGCCTCGGTATTAGTACTTGGCCCGCTACTTGCCCGCTTTGGCAAGGCACGGGTTTCACTTCCCGGCGGCTGCGCAATCGGGGCCAGACCGATTAACCTGCATCTCAAAGGGCTGCAGACGCTCGGCGCTGAAATAGTTCTGGAACATGGGTATGTCGAGGCACGCTGCAGGCGGCTTAAAGGTGCCCGTATTATCTTTGACGTTTCAACCGTGGGGGGGACCGAGCACCTGATGATGGCGGCTGCCACCGCCAAAGGTGAGACGGTCCTGGAAAACTCGGCGCGTGAACCGGAGATTGTTGATCTGGCAAACTACCTGAACCGTATGGGTGCGAATATTGAAGGAGCCGGCACCGATACCATCTACATCCAGGGGGTTTCAGAACTTTCTGCCGCAAACTATGAAGTCATGCCGGATCGCATTGAAGCGGGCACCTTTATGATCGCCGCCGCCATGACCGGCGGAGATATAAAAATCCATCACATGAAGCTGGAACACCTGGATGCGCTGGCGTTCAAGATGCAGGATGCGGGAGTAGAAATAACCAGTCGTGATGGTGTTGTACGGGTCAAGGGGCCGAAAAAAATCAGCAGTGTCAACATTAAAACCCGCCCCTATCCAGGCTTTCCAACCGACATGCAGGCCCAGTTCATGGCGATGATGTGCGTTGCCGACGGTGCCAGTGTGATTTCGGAGAATATTTTTGAGAACCGCTTCATGCATGTTTCAGAATTACAGCGTTTCGGCGCCGACATCACCGTCGAAGGCAACACCGCCACCGTCAAGGGGGTGAAAAAACTCTCCGGGGCTCCGGTAATGGCCACTGACCTGCGGGCATCTGCGTCACTTATTCTGGCAGGGCTTGCTGCGGAGGGAACTACTGAGGTCACCCGGATCTATCATCTGGATCGCGGCTATGAAGCAATCGAAAAAAAGCTGGCCGGATTGGGTGCGGATATTGTGAGAGTTAAAGAATGAGTGACTGGATTACCATCGCAATCCCCAAAGGGCGGATTCTGGAAGAATCTGTCGAGATGTTCGGTCAGATCGGCATTGACTGCCGCGAACTGCTCTCCGACTCCCGCAAGCTGATCTTTGAAAACCGGGAACAGCAGATGCGCTATATGATTGTACGGGCGACAGATGTCCCTACGTACGTGGAATATGGCAGCGCCGACCTTGGCATCGTCGGCAAAGACACACTGATGGAACAGTGCAAGGATGTCTATGAACCGCTTGACCTGAAATTCGGCTACTGCCGCATGATGGTCGCCGAACCGGCCAGCCGGGCAAAGGCTGATGATCCCTCCTGTTGGTCGCATATTCGTATTGCGACGAAATACCCGCATGTAACGGAGAACTATTTTGCCTCGAAAGGGGTGCAGGTAGAAATCATCAAACTATACGGCTCAATTGAACTGGCGCCGTTGGTCGGCCTCTCCGACCGGATTGTCGATTTGGTTTCAACCGGAGAAACGATGCGGCAAAATGGCCTTGTGGAGGTCGAAACCATTGCCGAAATTACTACCCGTCTCATCGTTAACCGTGCAAGCTTGAAAACCAAGAACGCTCGCATTTCAAAAATAATACAGGGTCTGGAGCGGCTGCTCCAGTCAAACTGAGTAAGGTATCCGTAACTATGCTTTTTCTTAATATCAACGATTCCGGTTTTGATCAAAAATTTGCCACCATCCTATCTCGCGGAGAAGAGTCCGGTCGAGAAGTTGAGCAGGTCGTGCTTGAGATAATCGCCGATGTTCGCAAACGCGGTGATGATTCGGTTCTGGAACTGAGCCGTCGTTTCGACCGTGTTGATGCTCAAACAGTTGCCGATCTGGAAGTTACCGCAGCCGAGATTGAAGCCGCTTTTGCCCAGGTTTCTGCAGATGATGTCGCTGCACTCCGGCTGGCAGAGGCACGCGTCACCCGTTTCCATGAGAAGCAGAAGCAGCAGACGTGGCTTTCCACTGAAGAGCCGGACATCATGCTGGGCCAGAAGGTCACACCGTTGTCACGGGTAGGAATCTATGTGCCGGGCGGCAAAGCCAGCTACCCGAGCAGCGTCATTATGAACGCTGTTCCGGCCCGCGTGGCAGGGGTTGGCGAAATCATTATGGTGGCGCCTTCCCCCGGTGGCGAGATCAGCCCGCATGTCCTGGTGGCTGCCAGCCTCTCCGGAGTAGACCGGATCTTCCGGATCGGCGGCGCGCAGGCTGTTGCCGCTCTGGCATACGGGACGGCAACAATTCCGCGTGTCGACAAGATTACCGGGCCGGGCAACATTTATGTCGCCACCGCCAAAAAACTGGTGTTCGGGCAGGTCGGCATCGACATGATCGCCGGGCCGAGTGAAATTCTGGTAATCAATGACGGCAGCGGCAATCCGGCCCATATCGCTGCGGACCTCCTCTCTCAGGCGGAGCATGATGAACTGGCATCATCGATTCTGATTACGACGGATCGAATGTTTGCCGAACGGGTTGCGGCGGAAGTGGAACAGCAACTGGCGACACTCTCTCGCGAAACTATCGCCCGGGCATCATGGGAAAAGTATGGGGCAATTATTGTGGCGGACACCCTGGCTGAAGTAATCGCGTTTTCAAACCGTATTGCTCCGGAACATCTGGAGCTGGCCGTAGCTGATCCGTTTGCAATCCTGTCACAAATCACCAACGCCGGTGCAATCTTCATGGGGCACTGGACTCCTGAAGCGGCGGGAGATTATCTGGCCGGCCCGAATCACACGCTGCCGACCGGTGGTACGTCGCGCTTTTTCTCGCCGCTCTCCGTAGATGATTTTGTCAAAAAGTCCTCGATTGTTTATTTTTCACAGAGTGGTCTGGAGCGACTCGGGAATGAAATCGTCAGAATCGCTGAATTGGAAGGACTTGAAGCGCATGGTCGTTCGGTAACAATCCGGCAGGAGAAATAGCGTGAGTTATCTTCGCTCAAATATCGCTGCCATGAACGGCTACGTTCCCGGATTTCAGCCCGCCGACATCGCCTCCTGGATCAAGCTCAATACCAATGAAAACTCGTACCCCCCTTCGCCGAAGGTTGTGGAAGCCATCCTTGCTGAACTGGGGACAGACGGTAAAAGGCTCCACACGTATCCCTCCGCATCCAGCGAGAAACTGCGGGAAGTGGCAGGAGAATTGTACGGTTTTGATCCCTCCTGGATTATCATGGCCAACGGCTCCGACGAGGTACTCAACAACCTGATCCGGGCATGTGCTTCGGAAGGAGATGAAATCGGCTATATCCATCCATCATATTCCTACTATGCCACTCTGGCGGATATCCAGGGGGCTCGGACGCGTACGTACGGACTGACGGATGATTTCCGCATCGCCGGTTTTCCTGACCGTTACGAGGGGAAGATCTTTTTTCTGACTACACCCAATGCGCCGCTCGGACCGGCTTTTCCCATCGAGTACATCGAAGAGCTGGCAGAACGCTGCGCCGGTATGCTGGTGCTGGATGAAACCTATGCCGACTTTGCCGATGGCAATGCCCTTGAGCTGGTGAAGAAGTGTACCAACGTGGTGGTAACCCGCTCCCTTTCGAAAAGCTATGCCCTCGCAGGGATGCGGCTGGGACTCGCCGTTGCCCGCCCGGAAATAATTGCCGCTCTGGACAAGATCCGCGATCATTACAACCTGGATCGTCTGGCACAGGCAGCCTGTGCGGCGGCTCTTCTGGACCAGACTTACCTGAGAGCATGTTGCGAAAAAATCCGGAAAACACGCGAGTGGTTCTCGACTGAACTGCGGACCTTAGGCTACGACGTTATCCCCTCCCACGGTAATTATCTGTTTGCAGCGCCGCCGGACAGGGATGGCAAGCGGCTCTATGAGGGTTTGTTCGATCGTAAAATTCTTGTACGCCATTTTTCAGACCCGCTATTGTGCCACGGCCTGCGAATATCAATAGGTACGCAGCAGGAGATGGAGCAGACGCTGGCAGCCATGAAAGAGATCGGATAATCAAGGGGGAGTCCATGTCACGAGAAGCAGCTATTGAACGGATTACGAAAGAAACAAAAATAAAACTATCGCTGACGATTGACGGATCGGGGAACGCCACCATCTGCACGTCGGTACCGTTTCTCGACCACATGCTCAACCTGTTTGCCCGCCATGGCCTTTTCGATTTGAACGTTGAAGCCTGCGGCGACATTGATATAGATTTTCACCACACGGTTGAAGATATCGGTATTGTGTTAGGAGAGGCATTCAAGCAGGCGTTGGGAGATAAACAAGGCATCCGGCGCTATGGTCAGGCTTCCGTCCCGATGGATGAAACGTTAGCAAGCGTGGCTGTTGATATCTCCGGGAGGCCGTATCTTGTCTATCACGTCAACCTGCCAAAGGTGAAAATCGGGGATTTCGACGTTGAACTGGCTCGGGAGTTTTTTCAGGCCTTTGTCAACCATTGCGGCCTTAATCTGCACATAAATGTCATGTATGGCGACAACGTACACCATATCATTGAAGCCTGCTTCAAGGCGTTTGCCCGTGCTCTGGATGCCGCAACCCAGCTTGATCCACGAGTGGTCGGGGTCATGTCCACAAAAGGGATACTGTGACGCTGTTCCAATTCCAAATCAAAGCGCTATCATCGTTGGCTCGTCTTCGGCTCCTCAACGTACTGATGCAGTACGCCTCGGCGGCTCAATCCTCGCCGCCTTGATTTCATCTTTGATTTGAAATTGGAATTACAGCGTGTTGCTGCATAATAAAAAGGGTGGCCCGAATCCGGTACCACCCTTTTCTCTTCCTGCCAGTACTGAACAGCTACTTGATTTCTTTCAGCAACGCTTTGGCCTTTTTGGCTTCCTCGCTTTTAGGATAACCCTCCACCAGTTTTTTCAACACAAATCTGGCACTTTTGGAATCCTTGATCGCATTAAATGCCATCGCCTGCTTCAACATGGCTGCAACGACTTTTTCTTTGCCGGGATAATTTTTAATGACATCCTGATAAGACAAAATTGCCGACTCATAATTTTTTTCAGTATAGTATGACTCACCAATCCAATAGTGCGCATTCACTGCGAGCTCATGCCTGGGATTTTGTTCAAGAAATTTGGAAAACTGCTCCCGTGCAGCAGTCGTTTCACCCGCTTTGAGTGAGTCAAGTCCTTTCAAGTAGAGCGCATCAGGCGTCATGGCCGCTTCGTCCTTTTTTCCCGTAGCCATCTCGGCCATTTTTATTGAAAAAGAATCAATGACGGCCTGCTGTTTCAGGATGCGATCTTCAAGGGCTATAATGCGTTTGTCGGCGTCTTCACGGTATCGGGCAAGATCTTCGGCAGATTTTTTTACGGAGAGAAAGGTGTCGTCAAGCTTGCCGTTCAGCATCTGCATTTCGCTTTTAGTGCCGTCAATTGACGCCTGAATATCGGCCGACATTTTCCGGACTGCAGAGACATCTGTTTTGAAGCCCTTTTCGATGGCTCCAACAGAAACTTTTGATTCCTCACGAATACCGGCAAGGTCCCTGTCCATAGAAAAAAGACGGGTTTTTACCGAATCAACATCATTTCTGACATTGTCAAGAGCTCCTTGTGAAGCACATCCGGCCAGACATACGACGAACAGCAGTGTTGTGACATACATTAATTTCATAGGATAGTTTCCTTTGGACGGAGGGTGGGAGTTGCTATGGAGAAACTCCGATTGCTCCGTTCCTGTATAGCACACACGGTGCACTATTTCAAGAAATGCCGCAGAATCTGACGCATGTAGCGCTGCAATAGATTGCGGGATTTACCGGTGCCGCCTTTTTCTTTGCTTTCGGTGCTAAAAGAGATATAATCCGCCCGTTTTACATCAAAACCTGCAACAGCACCCTGAAAGGCACGACACTAACATGAGCACACCGATAAGTAAGAAAATGTTGATTAATGTCATGCACCCCGAGGAGACTCGGGTTGCCATCGTTCACGATGGCCGCCTGATGGAACTGAACATTGAAATCAGCGGCAAAGAGCAGATCAAAGGGAATATTTACAAAGGTGTCGTCCTCAGGGTCGAACCGGGACTTCAGGCTGCTTTTGTAGATATTGGCCGTGCAAAACCCGGTTTTCTCCAGATTGGCGAGTTGCATCCCGACTATTTTGAGTGGCGTGATGACCTTCCGGAGGAGAAGCGAAAGCGGTTCCCGCGCATTCAAGAGGTACTCCATCGCGGGCAGGAACTGTTGGTGCAGGTTGAAAAGGATGAACGGGACAACAAGGGGTCTGCCCTGACCACGTACGTTTCCCTTCCTGGCCGCTATATGGTGATGATGCCGGGGAGTGATTCCAGCGGAATCTCCCGCAAGGTTGAGCAGGAAGGCGCCCGGAAAAAACTGAAAGAAATTGTCGCCGGAATGGATATTCCGGAAGGTACCGGCTACATCATGCGGACGGAGGCGGTCGGCAGGACCCCTGAAGAGCTGCAGAAGGATTTCACCAACCTGACTGAACTGTACGAATCGATCAAACAGAAGGCGACCGCAATCAACGGTGCGGGAGAAATTTATCGTGACAGCGGTCTGATCATCCGCACCATACGGGACTATTTTTCGGATGACATTGATGAGGTGCTGGTTGACAGTAAGGATGCATACCGTGAAGCGAAGGATTTCTTCCGCGATACCATGCCGGCTGTTGAAAAGCGGGTCAAGCTGCATAAGGAAAAACGGCCCATCTTTTCCCGCTTTCAACTGGAAGAGCAGATTGACCAGATCTATGAGAAGCGGGTGCCGCTTCCTTCCGGAGGATCTCTGATCATTGAGCCGACTGAGGCACTGGTCTCGATTGATGTCAATTCAGGAAAATCAAGCGGTGAGAGAGGTATTGAAGATACCGCTTACAAGGCCAATATGGAGGCGGCCGAAGAGGTCGCCCGCCAACTGCGGCTGCGTGACCTTGGCGGGTTAATTGTTATCGACTTTATCGATATGCGCGAAAACAAGCATAACAGCGAAGTTGAAAAAACGTTGAAAAATGCCCTTAAAATGGATAAAGCGCGGGTTAACGTTGGCCGTATTTCTCAATTCGGCATTATGGAAATGTCGCGCCAGCGGATTGCCAAAACGTTGAATGACGCCATCTATCTGGAGTGCCCGCACTGTGAGGGTCGTGGTAAAGTTAAATCGGTTGAAGCCATGGCGGTCTCTTTCCTGCGCAAAGTCCACGCTGCCGCCGCCAAGGGCACTGTTGGCGAAGTTCGCGGGGGACTGCCGCTGGAAGTAGCATATTACCTGCTCAACCGTAAAAAACGCGAGTTGGCCCAGATTGAAAATGATTATGAAATCGAAGTAACCGTCAAAGGTAAAACGTCATTCCTGCTTAATCAGTTGGAGCTGGAAATCGTAAAACGCGAAATACCGCATCTTGAGGATGTTCTCAAGAGCGAAGCCGAAGCGGAGGAAGCCCACAAAACGGTCATTCCACATGCTCCGGTTTCCCAGCCTGTAGCAGATGATGAGTCGAAAACCGAAGCAGGCGCACCGGTCGAGGGTGGTAAAAAGCGTAAGCGCCGTAAAAAGAAGAAGAAAACTTCCGGTGACCCACATATGGATGCAACCGGCGCTACCCAATCCGATGTTGATACCGATCACAACGATGACTCTCCATCTGAGGAAGTTTCTGAAACAGGAGATGTCTCTACCTCAGATGCAGAAGAGAGCGCTGCAGATTTGACCGTGAAACCCAAAAAGCGTAAGCGGCGGCGCAGTCGCAGTAAAGCCCATAAGAACAGTGAACACCCTGGTGAAGAATCACCTGATGTGATTGTTCCAGTGCCGCTTGTGCCGGAAGTGTCTGTACCTGCAGTTACGTCTGAGGATGCTTCTGCTGAGGCCAAACCGAAACGTGCCCGGACACCACGCAAGAAAAAACAGGATGCAGTTGCTGAGGCTCCGGTTGTGCTCGAACCCGCTATTACAATTGTTGCAGCCCCGGAACCGCCTCCTGTAATCAAAAAGCCCCGGAAAGCTGCAGTCAAAAAAATCATACCGGTGGTTATTACACCGGAACCGGAAACAGTTCCTCAAAAAACGGTTGCCCGGCCACGCCGGAAGAAGAAAACTGCAGAAACCCTGTAAGCCTGTCAAGAGACTGTTTGCGTCATACATACAGTGAGAAGTTCCTTTTTTCTTGACGGATTAGAACGTTGAAGATATTTTTACAGGCTTTGTTTTCGGGAATTATTTTTATCGTGAAAGGTTGAACCACTACAATGGAAGAACTTAGTGAACTCCTGCTTCAAAGGCGCCGCAAGGTTGATGCGCTATGGGAAGCCGGCATAAATCCCTACCCCAATGATTTTAAACCGCAACATACTTCGGCAGACATTGATGCCGCATACGGTTCAATTGAACAACTTGATGCTGCAGATGCCAGCTTAAGCGTTGCCGGCCGTATTCTGGCGCGCAGATCTTTTGGCAAAGCCGCTTTTATTCAGCTTCAGGATCGCAAGGGGCGTGTACAGCTTTACGTCAAAAAAGATGAAATCGGCGAAGACGCATTTGCTGCTTTCGAATCATTTGACATTGGTGATATCGTTGGCGCTGAAGGCTATCCGTTTCGTACCAAGACGGGTGAGCTTTCTCTCCATATCCGCTCCATACGGCTTCTGGTCAAATCACTCCTGCCGCTGCCGGAAAAATTCCATGGCCTGACCGATGTTGAAACTCGCTACCGCCAGCGCTATGTTGATTTGATCGTTAATCCTGAAGCGCGTGAAATATTCATCAAGCGTTCCCGCATCGTCAACCTGATCCGCAACTTCATGACCACCCGTGATTTTCTTGAAGTCGAGACGCCCATGATGCACCAAATTCCGGGCGGTGCGACGGCGCGTCCGTTTATTACCCACCACAACACGCTCGACATGGCACTATACCTCCGGGTTGCTCCGGAACTGTATCTGAAACGTCTTGTCGTCGGCGGACTGGAGCGGGTATTTGAAATCAATCGTAACTTCCGCAATGAGGGCATTTCAGTACGTCACAATCCGGAATTCACCATGATGGAATTCTACCAGGCGTATGCAACATATGAAGATCTGATGGACTTTACCGAAGAACTTTTCTGCCACGTCGCGCAGGATATACTCGGCACGCTTGATTTTACCAACCAGGGGCTTGATATCAGCTTTCAGCGCCCCTGGAAGCGCTTAACGGTGCGCGCCGCGATTCTGGAGTATGGCGATATAGAGGCAAAACAGCTCGATGATCGTGACCTTGCTCTGACATACGCCCGCAGTATCGGGCTGGTATTGCCGGATGGCATAACATACGGCAAACTTTTGATGGAAATATTTGAAGAGGTGGCCGAACATAAACTCATCCAGCCGACCTTTATCACCGCGTACCCGACCGAGGTTTCTCCGTTATCGCGCAAAAACGATCATAACCCGGAAATCGTTGATCGCTTTGAATTGATCATCGGAGGCCGTGAAATCGCCAATGCTTTCTCGGAATTAAACGATCCGGTCGACCAGAAAGAGCGTTTTCTGGCTCAGGTTGCTGAAAAAGATAAGGGTGACGAAGAGGCACACTACATGGACGAGGATTATGTCCGCGCTCTGGAGTACGGGCTGCCCCCCACGGCTGGTGAAGGTATCGGTATTGACCGGCTTGTCATGCTGTTGACCGACTCTCCGTCCATTCGTGACGTCATCCTGTTTCCGCAACTGCGCAAGGAAGTCAAATAGACCATGCCGTTTGAACTTTTTATTGGTTTGCGCTATCTGAAAGCCAAACGTAAGTCCACCTTTATTTCTATTATCACGTTTATTTCAACTGCAGGCGTTGCGTTAGGCGTCATGGCGCTGATTGTGGTACTGGCCGTTATGACCGGCTTTGAAAATGACCTGAAGGAAAAGATCCTCGGAACGAACGCCCATATTGTTGTCATCCGAAACGGTGCGCCGATGGAGGATTATCGTTCGGTGATTGAAAAGCTGAAGGGGTTTGCCGGTGTTCAGGCTGCAACACCGTTTATTTACAATCAGGTCATGCTCTCTTCCGGCAAAAACGTGTCAGGTGTTGTTTTACGAGGTATCGATGTTGCCACTGACCGCCAGGTCACCCGTCTCAGCAAGTCAATCGTTGCGGGAAGTATCGATGCCCTCGAACCTAAGATGGGTCAGGGAGCCGACACGCTCCCCGGCTTGATGGTTGGAAAAGAGCTGGCCAAACATCTCAATCTGTTCCTGGGCGACAAGGTAAACGTAATTTCGCCGATGGGCAATATAACTCCGCTCGGTATGATGCCGCGCATGAAGCCATTCAAGGTCACCGCTATTTTTAATACCGGCATGTTCGAATATGATTCCACCCTGGCCTACGTCAGCCTTGAACAGGCCCAGCGTTTTTTTGATCTCGGCGATACCGTCACCGGCATTCAGCTGAAAGTTGAAGATGTGTATCACACTGATGAACTGGCCCGTAGTATCAATCGTGAAATGGGCAGTAACTTCTACGCGCGTGACTGGATGCAGATGAACAAGAACATTCTGTTTGCTCTGAAGACGGAAAAAATCGTCATGTTCATCATCCTGACTCTGATCGTCCTGGTGGCTGCTTTTGGGATTGCTTCAACACTTTTTATGGTAGTTATGGAAAAAAACAGGGATATCGCCATTCTTAAATCAATGGGTGCCACTGCCGCCAGCATCATGAAAATTTTTGTTCTTGAGGGGGTGATAATCGGCATTATCGGCACAGTTGTCGGCGTTATTTCCGGTCTGCTGATAGCACGCAACCTGGAACCGATCATCAATGTGATCCAAAAAGTCACCGGGCAGAATTTTTTCAACAAGGATATATATTACCTTGACCACTTCCCCTCACTTGTGGTGCCATCAGATGTCGTGCTTATATCCGTAACGGCGATACTTATTTCTTTTCTCGCGACACTGTACCCTGCCTGGCAAGCGTCAAGAATGCTGCCGGCCGAGGCGTTGCGCTATGAGTAATCTGCTTGAGATCCGTGGCCTCAGCAAATCGTACATCAGCGGTACAAATACCCTTGAAGTGCTTAGCGGCATTTATCTTGATCTGGAGACCGGAACGACAACAGCACTTGTCGGGGCGTCCGGTGCCGGAAAGAGCACGTTGATGCATCTTCTGGGGGCACTCGACCGTCCGACTGCCGGCACGGTCAGTTTTCGTGGAGAGAACATTTTCAAGAAAAACGAGCGGCAGCTGGCAGCTTTCAGGAATCGGAGCATCGGCTTTGTGTTTCAGTTCCACCACCTGCTGCCGGAATTCACGGCACTCGAAAATGTCATGATGCCGGCGTTGATCGCAAGAGAGTCACGCGCTAACGCCATGGCCATGGCTCAGTCTCTGCTGCAGGATGTCGGGCTTGGGCAGCGCATGACTCATCGCCCGGGAGAGTTGTCCGGCGGCGAGCAGCAACGGGTAGCTATTGCACGGGCGCTTGTGCTAGAGCCGGAACTATTGTTGGCTGATGAACCGACCGGTAATCTTGATATGAAAACGAGCGACAGCATACACGCCATGTTGGCTGAACTGCAGATCAAAAAGAAATTGACTCTGGTGATAGTAACCCATAATGAGCGACTGGCAGCGGCCATGGGGACCACTATTCACCTGTTAGATGGCAAAATAGAAAAAACAACGTAATATTCGAGGCACGCATGTCCTGTTTCAAAAACATACTCCCTGTCATGATGATCCCATTTATTAGCTGGTCGACACTTGCCTGCGCCGAGGGTGAAAAGCTTGTAGAGATACGAATTCAGGGAAATCGTCGCATTGAAGCGGCGGCAATCCTCAATACAATCAAGATGCGCGCCGGAGACTCTCTTACCGGTGAAAAGACTGATGCAGACATTCGGGCGATTTACAAGCTGGGACATTTTCAGGATGTTCAGGCGTTAAAAGAGGAGTCTGACAAAGGCGTGGTACTTATCTATCTGGTTCAGGAGAAGGCCATTGTTCGTGAGATCACCTTTGAAGGCAATAAGGAAATCACAACGGATAAACTGAAGGAAGCAGTTGAGTTTCGCCTGAACTCTGTCTTTTCTCCAAAAGATCTAGCCAAAAGTGTTGCAAAAATTAAAAAGCTGTACGGCGATGACGGCTATTATCTGGCAGACGTACTGACCGAAGTAAAGAAAACTTCGACAAGCGATATGAAGGTCCTTTTCAAAATTGTTGAGGGAGAAAAGGTACTTATTAAAGAGATCCGCCTTGACGGCAACAAAGCGTTTACCGACAGCAAAGTCAAAGGAATCATGGAAACCAAAGAAAAATGGTTTATGTCCTGGTTGACCGGCGCCGGCACCTACAAGGAAGATGTACTAAAAAACGATACCCTGCTGATTGCCGATCATTATCTCAATAATGGCTTTATCAATATCAAGGTCGGTGAACCGGTAGTGAAGTTGAATGATGCAAAAACCTCGTTGGATGTCTCCATTAGTATTACTGAGGGAGAACAGTACCGGATTGGTGCAATCGGCTTTAAAGGGGAGCTGCTTGAACCGGAAGCGTATCTTCTCACGAAACTGAAAAGTGAACCGGGTAGTGTATTCAACCGTTCAATCCTGCGCACCGACATCGGCGTACTCACCGATGTGTACGGAGACAAGGGCTATGCCTTTGCCACGATTAATCCTCTGACCCGCCTGGACAACGAGAAAAAGAGCGTTGACATGACGTTTGACGTTGAAAAAGGTGAACTGGTGACGATAGAACGGATCAACATTGCCGGCAACCCCAAAACCCGTGACAAGGTTATCCGCCGCGAAGTCCGGGTTACTGAAGGTGGGTTGTACAATTCATCCGGACTGAAGCGGAGCAAGCAGAACCTGATGAACCTCGGCTTCTTCGAAGAGGCAAACGTTGCCACCGCCAGGGGGAGCGCCAGTAATAAGCTCAATGTAAATATCGATGTCAAAGAAAAACCGACCGGAACCTTCAGTATTGGCGGTGGCTACAGCTCTTTGGACGGTTTGATCGCCCAGGGTTCCGTACAGCAGGCAAACTTCCTCGGCCTGGGGCTGAAGGCGAATCTTTCCGCTTCACTCGGCGGAGTATCGCAGACATACGCGATAGGGCTGACGGATCCTTATTTTATGGATACCAAATGGACGTTAGGCGGCGATATCTACCGTTCAGAGCGCGAATATACCGATTATTCACGTAAACTATCCGGCGCGGACATAAAAGGGGGCTATCCGATCAGTGATTCTATCGGCACCTTTATGATGTACAAGTACGAGATAAAAAATATTTACCAGCCGAGCCTTGAATACCTGGCATACAACAATGCTGACCCGGGCAACTACCCGCTCGGCGAGACAACTACCAGCGCCGTATTCAGTAGCATCACCCACAACAATACTGACTACCGGATGGACCCGTCCTTCGGTTTTATCAACTCGTTTTCAGCTGAGTACGCCGGCCTGGGGGGCAACAATAAATTCGCCCGCTTTATTACCGATCACACCTACTTTCACCCGGTCTACAAGAAATTGATCGCGTCAACCAAGTTGACGTTAGGGTACATAGCGGAAGTCGGCCAACCGATCCCGATCGATGAAAAGTTTTATCTCGGGGGCATCGGCTCCCTGCGCGGCTATGAATCCCGCACAGTTTCTCCTATAACAAAAAATATTACCGGTATTAATGGCGCAATTGTCTATACCGGCGGCGAGAAAGAGCTCTTCGGGAATATCGAATTGACATTCCCGCTACTCCCTGAAGCCGGACTAAAAGGGGTCGTATTTTTCGACTACGGCAATTCATTTACGGATACTTCGAAGGCTTTCCCACTGCTCACGAGCTATGGCGGTGGTATCCGCTGGGCATCCCCCATCGGACCGTTACGTCTTGAATACGGCATACCGCTCAAGCCCCGCACAGGAATCGACAGCTCAAGCGGCCGACTCGAATTTTCAATTGGAAGCATGTTTTAAACAACATCGATTTTTAAGGGTCTGACAACCCACACCATTAAAGGAGAAAGATACATGAAACGCATTATTCTGGCAGGTATCGTAGCAGCGTGTTTTGCATCAACAGCTGTTTTTGCAGCTGATCTGAAGCTCGGTTACATCGACATGCAACGGGCATTGAACGGCTCCGAAGCAGGGAAAGAGGCCAAGGAGCAACTGGCCTCCAAGGTTAAAAAGTATCAGGATGATATTAATGTAAAGCAGGAAGAGCTCAAAAAGCTGAAAGATGAGCTTGAAAAGCAGGGCATGTTGCTTTCCGATTCCGCCCGCGCTTCCAAAGAGAAAGATTATCAAAACAAATTGAAGGATTTTCAGCGTTTTACCAAGGATGCTCAAGATGAACTGCAGGGCAAGGATGAAGAGCTCACCCGCAAAATTCTTGAAGGGATGGAGAAAGTCATTCAGGTTTTCGGACGTCAGAACGGCTACACCTTTATTTTCGTGAAAAATGACGGCATGCTGTTGTTCGTTGATGAAAAGGCTGATCTTACCGAAGAAGTGTTGAAGTTGTTCAATGCTAGCCGAAAGAAATAACAATATGACACAGGCACGTACAGTTACAGAAATTGCCCACTATCTTGGCGGTACGGTTCAGGGAGACGGCGCAATACGGATTTCCGGATTGGGAACGCTGGAAACAGCCGGACCGGACGCACTGACATTTCTTGCAAACCCCAGGTATGCCTCCAAAGTTGCAGAGACCGCGGCCGGTGCTGTGCTCATGGCACCGGGCGGAGAGCGCTATGGGCGCACAGCTATTGAAGTTACCAACCCGTATCTCTGTTTTGCCAAGCTGTTGACACTCTTCTACACAACGCCTCACGAACCGCTTGGGATTCTCCCTGCAGCGATCGTCGACAGCACGGCGGCAGTTGGCAATGGTGTCACTGTTTATCCGGGGGCCTGCATCGGCAAACATGCTGTTGTCGGGAATCGCACGGTGATCCATCCGGGAGCGGTGCTGTATGACAATGTCATCATCGGCGAAGATTGTGTCATTCATGCGAACGCCGTTATTCGTGAACGTTGCCGACTCGGCAATCGTTGCATTATTCAACCGGGTGCCGTAATCGGATCTGATGGTTTCGGCTATGCTCCGGATGGTAGCGGCTACTACCGCATCCCGCAAATTGGTATTGTTGTGCTTGATGATGATGTTGAGATCGGAGCAAACAGCTGTATTGATCGGGCCGCCGTTGAAGTTACCCGGATCAGGAGGGGCACCAAGCTGGATAATCTGGTGCAGATTGCCCACAACTGCGAGATCGGTGAGGACTGTATGATCGTTTCCCAAGTGGGCATATCGGGAAGTGCCAAAATCGGCAATCACGTCACCCTTGCTGGTCAGGTCGGCGTAGCAGGCCACCTCACGATCGGTGACAATGTGTTGGTTGGGGCTCAGTCCGGAGTGCCGGGTTCGCTGCCGGCCAATGCAGCCTATAGCGGGACGCCGACCATGCCGCACAAGGAATGGTTGAAATCTTCCATGATCGTGCCACGATTGCCGGAGTTACGGAAAACCGTTTCTTCTCTTGAAAAACGTATCACCGAGCTTGAATCCATGCTGAAACAGACCCCCTCAGGAGAGCTGAAATGCAATTAGACATCAATGAAATCATGAAAATACTCCCGCATCGCTTCCCGTTTCTGATGGTTGACCGGATTATCGAATGTGAGTTGGGAAAACGCTGCGTAGGGATAAAAAATGTTACCATTAATGAGCCGTTTTTCCCGGGACATTTTCCCGGCCATCCGGTCATGCCGGGGGTTCTTATCATCGAAGCAATGGCTCAGGTTGCCGGTATCATGGCATATCTGGCTTCCGATGAAGTAACCCGCGCCAAAGTAACCTACTTCATGGCAATCGACAATGCCCGCTTCCGCAAACCGGTTTCGCCCGGTGATCAACTGCGCATTGAGATCACAACGACCATGAACAGAAGGGGAATCTGGGGAGTCGCCGGAAAAGCGTTTGTCGGCACTACGCTGGTGACTGAAGCCGATCTTAAGGCGACATTTGCGGATTCACCAAAATAACTTTTGAACTCTCCTTGTCGGAGGGGCCTTATGGGAGAAACATCATGATCCACCCGACTGCGGTAATTGATCCAACAGCCACACTTGCTTCAGACGTAGAAATTGCGCCGTATGTCATCATCGGCAAACATGTCACCATCGGCAGAGGGACTTCTATCGGCGCTCATACCGTTATCGGAGACTGGACCGAGATTGGCGAAAACAACCAGATTTACCATCTCGCATCAGTCGGGCCTGCCCCGCAGGATCTGAAATATCGTGGCGAAGAGTGCTGGACGCGCATTGGCAACAGCAATATCATCCGTGAATTTGCAACCATTCATCGCGGCACGGTTACCGGTATCAGTGAGACCGTCGTGGGAGATAATAATCTGTTCATGGCCTATTCGCATGTGGCCCACGACTGCCGGATCGGCAATAGCGTGGTTATGGCGAATGCAGCAACACTGGCCGGACACGTAACCATAGAAGATCATGTCATCCTTGGCGGTCTGGTGGCAGTACACCAGTTTGTAACCATTGGCGCTCACGCCATGGCAGGAGGGGGGACTCTGGTCGGTCTTGACCTTCCTCCCTACCTGATAGCGACTCCAGGCACGGGCGATGCCAAGCTGCGCGGCCTCAATCTCGTCGGACTCAAACGCCGCGGATTTTCTGATGATTCAATTTTCAAATTGAAGAAGGCCTACAAAGCTCTTTTTATGGCGGGTCTTAAGCTGGCCGATGCGATAGAGCGCATTAATGCCGAAATCAGTGATTGCCCCGAAGTTGATTATCTGCTTGCGTTCATAAAACGCTCCGAACGAGGAATTTGTCGCGGATGATGTCCACGCGTGGCGGGGCTGTTTTACATCCGCCTGACTTATCACGGAGTCGACGTATTATGATTGTTGCCGGAGAAGCATCCGGTGACATCTATGGAGCCGATCTGGTGCAAAAAGCGCTTTCACTCGATTCCGGGCTTCATTTCTTCGGTATCGGCGGTTCCCGTATGCGTGAATCGGGCGTGACAACGCTGGTAGATTCGGCTGACATGGCGGTGATGGGATTAGTCGAGGTATTCAAACATTTTGGCGTCATATCCGCTGCATTTCTCACGCTCAAAAAACTCCTGCAGCAAAATCCTCCTGAGCTGCTCATCCTGATCGACTACCCCGGTTTTAACCTCCGTTTGGCGAAGGTGGCAAAAAAGGCCGGCGTAAAAGTTCTGTACTATATCAGCCCCAAGGTATGGGCCTGGAAAGCGGGACGAATCAGAAAAATTGCTGCCACGGTCAACCAGATGGCGGTCATTTTCCCCTTTGAAGTTCCTATTTACCAAAAAGCGGGAGTTCCGGTCACTTTTGTCGGCCACCCGATGCTTGACCTCGTACATGTGGAGATGAGCCGGGAAGAAGCGGCGGCAAGCTTTGGTCTTGATCCGTCCAGAAAAATAGTCGGTCTTTTTCCCGGCAGTCGCAGAAGCGAGATAGAGCGCATCCTGCCGTCAATCCTTGCTGCTGCAGACCGATTGCATAAAATTTTTCCCGATCTGCAATTCGTCATGCCATTGGCATCAACACTTTCAGAAGAGGACATACGCCCCCATCTGAATGACATCGGCGTTACACCGATTATTACCTCTGAGAGGATTCATGACCTGATCAGGGGGTGTGATGCCATAATATCGGTATCCGGCACGGTCACTCTGGAAATAGCGCTGGTCGGTACACCTATGGTCATAATCTACAAGCTTGCCCCGCTCACCTATAAAGTGGCCAGGAGGGTGGTGAAAATCGAGCATATCGGGCTGTGCAACATCGTCGCCGGTCGGAGCCTGGTCAAGGAACTGATTCAGGAACAGGCCAATCCGAAAGCGATTGCCGCCGAGATAGCGACGATTCTGTCGCACGAAACCTACCGGTCAACAATGAACAGTGAACTGACCGCTATCCGCGAAAAACTTGGCGGTGGCGGTGCCGCTCTGCGAACAGCGTCACTGGCTCTTGATCTTATTAACAGAACAGAGGATGGCGTATGAGTGCTTTTGGCCGCATTCTCCATTATTGTAAACCGTACTGGGGCAGAATAGTCCTTTCAACCGCGGCCTCTATTACCGTCGGCAGCATGGACGGAGCGTTTGCGTATCTGGTGGAACCGCTGCTGAAAAAGACCTTTGCCAATAATGACAAAACAATCTTTACGCTCCTCCCTTTTGCTGTTTTAATTCTGTTTGCCATCAGAGCAGCGTGCCGTTTTCTGAATGATTATTTTATCAGAACTGCTGGAGAGCTTGCGATTCAGGATATCCGAAATGATATCTATCGGAGCAGCATGAGACTTGGCCTCCGGTTCTTTCAAAAAAACTCCACCGGCGCGCTCATGTCACGGGTTATGTCTGATGTTGCCGTCATGCAGAACGGAATTGCCAACGTTGTTACCAGCGTCTGTCGCGATGGATTTTCGGCCATTTCACTCCTTGTCGTTATTTTCTATCGAAGTTGGCAGCTGGCGCTGATAACGTTTATCGTTATCCCGCTTACCGTCTTTTCGGCACAGAAGATCGGCAAACGCATCAAACGCCTTTCGGGCAAGAGCCAGGAAAAGATCGGTGATGTTGCCTCTCTTCTGCAGGAAACATTTTCCGGCATTAAAGTAGTCAAAGCATTCGGGCTTGGGGAGTGGATGACCCAGCGTTTTAACGCCGCAACGGCAGACTATTACATCTTCATCCGGAAGGCGATCAAGTATGGCAGCATCTCGACACCGGTAATCGAAATGATTACCTCTCTCGGAATTGCCGGTGTAATCTGGGTTGGCGGCAGTATGGTCATGAGTGGCAAACTCACTTCGGCCGAATTTTTTTCTTTTATAACCGCCATGGTGCTGGTCTACAAGCCGGTAAAAAGCCTGAATAATTCGTACAATATCATTCAGGCCTCCATCGGTGCTGCCATACGGGTGTTTGAAGTAATAGACGAGAAGCCCGAAATCTCTGATGCCGAGAATGTTGTTTCAATCGGCCGCGTGGCTGGAGATGTTGAATTCAGGGATGTTTCCTTTGCCTATGATGGAGAGATGGTAATCAATCACATTCATCTCACTGCCCGCCATGGTGAAATCATTGCCCTGGTTGGCCCGTCAGGTGGCGGCAAATCAACGCTGGTCTCGCTGATACCCCGTTTTTATGATGTCTCAGACGGCGCCATTATGTTTGACGGTGTCGATATCCGTGCAATCGGCATGAAGGATCTCATACGCCAGGTGGCACTGGTTGATCAGGAAACCATGCTCTTCAACGATACGATTGCCAACAATATCCGCTATGGAAATTTTGCGGCTACTGATGCTGAAGTTGAGAGTGCTGCACGAGCAGCTTTTGCGCATGACTTCATCATGGAGATGCCTGAAGGCTATGCCACCACCATCGGAGACCGTGGCATACGACTGTCCGGCGGCCAGCGTCAGCGGCTCTGTATTGCCCGCGCCTTGATAAAGAATGCGCCAATTCTCATTCTTGATGAAGCAACAAGCGCTCTTGATACAGAAAGCGAACAGATGGTGCAGAAAGCGCTCGATAACCTGATGACGAACCGGACTACCTTTGTCATTGCCCACCGCCTTTCAACCATTCTGCATGCGGATAACATTCTTGTATTGGAGAACGGTCGGATCGTCGAAAGCGGTTCGCATAAAGAACTTCTTAATAACAGCGGTCTCTACAGCCGACTTTGCTCTCTGCAGTTCGGAGACGGTGACGGTAACGCATCGACCAATACACCATGACACGAATCATCTGGGCCATTCAGGCAGCGGTGTTCTATCTGCTTACCGGTGCAATTGCAGTCATCCCCCGGCGTTTTTCCCGTAGTGCAGGTCGTCTTACCGGAAAGATAATGTATCGCCTGCTGGCCAGACGGCGGGATATTGCCATTGACAACATCCGTCAGGCGCTCCCTTTTATGAAGCGCCATTCCGCCTGGACCGGCAGCTATGATACCGCTGAAGAAATTGCCCTGGCAACGTTCATAAATCTGGGGATCTCCATAGTAGAGGTCTGCCGGATGTATCACGGCAGAGGCGCCGAGTTGTTTGACTCGATGAGCGTACAAGGCCTGGACAATTTTCAGCGCGCCAAGGAAAAGGACATTGGCGTGCTCTGCGTCAGCGGCCATTGCGGCAACTGGGAGCTGGGTTCTCTCTCCTTCAAAAGACATCTTGATCTGAATGTCTGGGCGGTGGCTCGAAAACAGAATAACCCATACCTGAACACGATAGTTGAGAAGATGCGCATGGGGTACGGCAACAAGGTGATCTATACCAAATCCGCCCTAAAACAGATGCTTGGCGTCATTAAGAATAACGGCGTCATCGGCATGCTGACCGATCAGGCCGCTGGTGAGCAAAACGGTATTCTCATCGACTTTCTCGGCAGGAAAGCATGGGCTCTCAAGGCTCCTGTCGTTATTGCGCATAAAACCGGTGTGCCTGTTGTCCCGGTTCTTGGCTACAGAGAAGATGACCGGCACGTACTGGTATTCCTTCCGGAGTACACTCTGTGCGGAGATCGTACCGAGGTTGGAATCGCACAGGATATTCAGTCTTTATCACGGTATCTTGAAGAGTTTGTCTGCGCGCACCCCGCCGACTGGTACTGGGTGCACCGCCGCTGGAAACGGGCGGGACAAAGCAGTTCCGGCAGCAGTGCAACCTGACCAATGTTTTTTTTCGCCTACAACATACTCTCCCTCTTCCTGCTCATTCCGGTCATCTTTTACCACCTCTACCGTTCCGTCAGCCGTGGCAGACCACCCGCTTTTCGAGAACGATTCGGTCTTCTCTCTGCGACAGATCGGACAACATTAGGAAAGAAACCGGTAATCTGGCTGCACGCCGTCTCAGTGGGAGAATCAATCGCCGCCCGGCCGTTACTTAAAGCTCTCCGCGCACAGTATCCGGGACACGCCATCCTTCTATCCAATACTACGGAGACCGGTCGGACAATCAGCTCCACCTTTCCGGAAAAAGATCTTTGCATCTACTTCCCCTTTGATTTTCTGCCTGCTGTCTGCAGTTCGTTGAGAATCATCAAGCCGGAACTGATCATCATCATGGAAACTGAAATCTGGCCTAATTTTACCCGCGAGGCAGTCAATCGGGGTATCCCGGTCATATTGGCCAATGGACGGATATCCGACCGTTCTTTCGGCCGCTATCTGAAATTTGGCTGGTTCTTTCGCCCTGCGCTCCAGGAATTTTCATCCCTCTGCATGCAGACGGAAACCGATCGCAAACGGATCATTGCCATCGGCGCATCATCGGAGCGGACGATCGTAACCGGTAATCTCAAGTACGACATCCCGTTCCAGCCGGTACGGGACGAAGAGAAAGCTCGTTTTCGACACCAGTACGCCATACCATCCACCCTGACGGTAATGGTTGCCGCCAGCACCCATCCCGGAGAAGAAGAATTGATTCTCTCTGCATATCGGGAACTCCTGACAACGTGTGACAACCTCTTTCTTCTGCTTGTTCCGCGTCATCCCGAGCGAGCCACTGAAGTTGCTGTGCTGCTGGAGAAAGCTGCTCTTCCGTATCGGCGACGCACTACACTGATGGTAGATGGAGAAGCTCTGTTTCACCATGGAGAGGTACTGCTGGTCGATACCATCGGAGAAATGATGGGGCTGTATGCCCTGTCCGATCTGGCCTTTGTTGGCGGCAGTCTGATGCCTACCGGAGGGCACAATCTTTTGGAACCGGCATCTCTCGGCATTCCAAGCATCTTTGGGCCGTATATGAATAACTTCAGAGAAATTGCGGATCTGGTACTGCAGTATGGCGCCGGAATACAGATAGAAACGCCGGAAAAGCTGACTGAAACGGTGCGCACCGTCGTCATAAGTGAAACGTTGCGGCAGGTCCTGGGACAGAACGGCTTGAAGATGATGCGCGACAATGGTGGAGCAACACACCATATCATGCAGGAAATTGCGCGGTATTTATGAAAGTCCCATTTGTTACATACTGGCGCGAACTCGCAAGCGGCGCCCGGTCGGCAACGATTGACCATCTGGTAATCCTTCTGCTTGCGCCGTTTGGTCTGGTTTATTCAAGTATCCAGCTCCTGCGCGCCGGCTTGTATCGAATCGGCATTCTGAAAATCCGCCGTTTGCCGCGACCGGTTGTCTCGATCGGTAACATTACTGTCGGTGGCACCGGCAAGACGCCGATAACCGCATTTATTGCCCGTCTGCTGATTCAGCAGGGTTACCGGGTAGCGGTACTTTCGCGGGGATATGGCGGCTCCCTGGAAGGGCAGAGCGTCGTCGTCAGTGATGGTGTTACCGTCATGCTGGGGCCGCACGAATGCGGCGACGAACCGTATCTGCTGGCATCAACAGTATCGGGTCTCATGGTTGTAATCGGCACGGATCGATATGCTGCCGGCCAACTGGCGATGCAGCAGCTTGCGCCGGACATTTTTCTGCTGGATGACGGCTTCCAGCATCTGCGCCTTTGGCGGGATATGAATATACTGCTGCTGGACTGTTCCCGGCCACTGGGGAATGGATGGGCCCTCCCGGCCGGATTGCTGCGGGAGCCGGCAACTGCGGCGCGGCGCGCCGACCTGACTATCATAACGCGCTGTCCCGAAGGCACATGCATTAATGGCGATATTCCCGGCAAACCCGCCTTTGCGGCTTCACATCACCTGGTTGATGTTATGCCCCTGCGAGGCGGAGGGGCGGTACCCTTGTCTGGCTTGTTGGGTCGCAGGCTGCTGGCTTTTGCCGGGATAGCGCAACCGGAGTCGTTTTTTTCCGGTTTACGGGAATGTGGCCTTACCGTCGTACAGACACTCCCCTTTCCGGATCATGCCGGCTATGACCATGTCAGGCTTGATGAAATCACTGCTGCCATGCAGAGCAGCGGTGCCGAATATGCAATTACTACCGAAAAGGACGGGGTCAAGTTGCAGAGAGTGGCACCGGAGATCGCCGCAGTCACCTACGTAGCCAGGCTGGATATTGAGATAGAAAGACCGGCGGATTTACTGGCTTTACTGTGCAATTTTCTTCCATAAAACTTATTTTTATGGCACTTTAATCAGCTTTGGGGCGCATGATAATGGAGTTGAAGGATAATCAGATGATTTCAGAAGAGCTGCTTGCCATACTTGCGTGTCCGGCCTGCACGGGTGATCTCGAACCGAATACGGCTCGATCTGCTCTGCTCTGCCGCCACTGCCTTCTGGCCTTTTCCTCGCAAGACGGCATACCGGTTATGCTGATTGACCAGGCAGAGCGAATCTCCTGAATGGGTCACGAACAAGAACGTAAAAAAATCCTGGTCCTGCGCTACCGCTTTATCGGCGACACTATCCTCACGGTACCATTTCTGCGTAATCTGCGGCGGGCCGAACCTGACGCATACATCGCCTGGGTGGTTGCTCCGGGTTCTTCGGAAATTGTGCAGGGAATACCCTATGTGGATGAATTGATCCTCTGGGACCCGGTGACGATCCATGCCGACAGCCGGGGAACGCACAGGACCATTGGCGACAAGCTGGGATTTGTCCGCGACCTTCGAGCCCGCCGGTTCGATAAGGTTTATGTGTTGAAGCGCTCTTTCGGTAGCGCCTTGATGGCGTTTCTCTCCGGTGCTGGGACACGGATCGGTTTTGCCACAGAGGGGCGGAGTTTTCTGCTGACCACGCGTGTGCCGTATCGCCATGACCAGCATGAGGTGCAAAATTTCCTTGATGTGCTGCGGGCGGACGGGGTTTCTGTGACCGATGATCATCTGGAAGCGTGGCTTTCCAGCGAGGAACGCCAGTTCGCCGACCACTTTTTTATGGAAGCAGGGGTCGCATCAGACGAGCGGGTGATCGGTATCCACTCCTTTGCCGCAAACCCCCCCCGAGCCTGGCACCTGGATAATTTTATCGAATTGGCCGAAAGGATTCGGGAGCAGTACGGCGCTCGCATCATCTTTTTTGGCGGACCAAAAGACCGGGAAGCGTTGCCGGCCATTCGCTCTGCCATGAAGATTCCGCCGCTGGAGGCGGTGGGCGCTACCACCATGCGACAGACCATGGCGCTTCTTTCCCGATGTCGCCTGCTGATATGCAATGACAGCGGCATCATGCATCTGGCAGCATCATTGCAAGTGCCGCTGATAGCCCTGTTCGGGCCACAATCGCCGCTCAAGTTCGGACCGTGGGGCACCTCCTGTCAGGTGGTTTATCAGCAATTCCCCTGTTCCCCGTGCAAACAGAAGTTCTTCACCGAATGCGAACCGTCACCTCGCGGGAAGCCGATGTGTATGGAAGAAATCACGGTTGACCGGATTTTCCAAGCCACAAGCATGGCGTTGACCGGCAGTTGATATGCGAAGCCCCAGGTCGATACTTGTCATAGGGTTCGGGGGTAAAGGGGTTGGCGACCAGGTTATTGCGACTCCTTTCATTCGCAACCTTGCCCTGAATTTTCCTGAAGCGGCGGTAGATTTTGCCGCGTCAAGCCAGGTTGGGGGGAGCTCCTTCAGCATGCACCCTGTATCCGGACTATTATCAAGGTTCGTGGGTGTACCTCGTGTGACCTTGCAGTCTGTGTCGGTGATACGGAAAATATTCCACCCTGCTTTCAGGCGGTATCCGTCTCAGATGTTATGACCGAGTTGAAATCACTCATGTGACCACTTAGTAGCATTAAAGGAATGCACCACAGTAAAGGGGAGAGTGTATGAAGGTAGTACTCGTTAATAATTCTACAGCGGTGAGTGGCGGTGAGGAGTACCTTCTTGACCTTGCCCGGCGCATTGGGCAATTCGGTTTTGATCCGGTGTTTTTTGTTCATGAAGAAGGCATTCTCAATCAGAAGGTCAAAGAGCGCGGCTACCGTTATCATCCGGTATTCAACCGCCAGAGGGTTGCCGTGCCATTTCGTATTGCCCGGGCGATCCGTGCTGAAGAGCCTGAGATCATATTAGTCGCCCGGGAACATAACATCTATGCCGTGTTGGCAGGGTCTCTTCTTGCCCGGCCGTGGCTCAAGCGCAAACCAAAACTGCTGAGTGTCTTTCAGACTCCGACCGCCCGCAGCTATCCGCTGCTGACGACAATGTATGATGGCGTAATCGCCACGTCAGAGTATACCGGTGCATCATTCTACCCCAAGAATCCCGGGCTTGAGCAGATGACACGGATAATTCATTACGGCATACCGATACCTGAATGCCAACCGGCCAAGAACGATAAGAATCGCGAGCGAAGAGTTCTCAAAGGGAGAAAGTTTCCAATCATCGGCATGGTTGGCGAATTGTGGAAAAACCAGGACGAACTGGTTGATGCGGGGGTAAAACTTTGCGCCGCTTTTCCCGAGATAACCATTGCAATTGTTGGTGGCGGCGGGACAGAACTTTTGACAAAGAGAATTGCCGCGTATGGTCTGGAAAAAAATTTCATTCTCACCGGTCGTATCCCCCGGGAGCAGATCCCCGATCTGTTCTACGATCTTGATCTGTCAGTTTCCACGCATCGCAATGAAGGTTTCGGGATTGTGCATATCGAATCGTTAGCCGCGCGTACCCCGGTCATTGCCTACAATAATGGGGGGCTGGTGGAGATCATCCGTAAAGGTGGCGGCATCCTCGTTAACGGCGTTACGGATGATTTCAGCAGAGAAATCATCGCATTATTAAGCGATGATGACCGGCGCCTGGCAATGGGAGAAGAGGGGCGCCGGGTGTTTGAGGAAAATTTTACGCTGGATACGATGATAAAGCATCATGTCGAGTATTTTCAAGAGTTGCTCTCCTGAATTTGTTATGACCGGGTATCTTATTTAAATGATGTATTCAATTTCGGTTGTTATACCCAATTACAATGGCCGTTCTCTTCTGGAGCGTAACATCCCGTCGCTGCTTGAGGCGTTGCACTATGCCGGGACGCCGTGGGAAGTCATCGTCGTTGATGATGCCAGTAGCGATGATTCCGTCGCGTATGTTGCAGAATCTTTCCCGGAGGTGACCCTGCTGCGCAACGAAACCAACTGCGGTTTCGCGGCAACAGTGAATCGCGGCATATTTGCTTCTTTGCATGATGTTGTGATGACTTTGAACAGCGATGTACTGGTTGAGAAGGACACCTTTGCCACGTTGCTCCCCCGATTTGCCGACCCTGATCTGTTCGCCCTGTCGCCAAGTATTATTGACCCTAAAGATGGCCGCAATCAGGCATCTTACCGCCTGATACCCGGGGTCTGCTGGTTTATCGACCGCTGTGTACAGTCATTTACGCCGGAAGAAATGAGCGGAGAATTCCCCATATTTTTCGCATCCGGCGGAGCAACCTGTTACCATCGAGCGCGGCTTGTGCAATTGGGCGGATTTCCGACAATCTACCATCCCTTCTATATCGAAGATGTGGATCTTTCCTATCAAGGGTGGAAAGCCGGGTGGAAGTGCCTGTTGGAGCCACGGGCAACGGTCTGGCACGAATCGAGTTCAACAATTAAAAAGTATCATAACTATCGCAAGATACGGTTCATGACCGCTCGTAACAAGCAGATATTTATGTGGATGAATATTACTGATCCCACTCTGATTTTCAGATATTTTCTGTTGCTGCTGCCATCAATGGTCTGGGATATTCTTTCTTTCCGGAAATACAAGTTTGTCGGTTTTTTTATGGCCGTGCCGAAAATTGCCGAAGTAGTGCGCGAGCGTAACCGTCGCAAGCTGCTATTCACCCGGACTGATCGATACATCATCGCAAAAGTACGGTATTGTAATACTCTTCAGCGGTGAGGTGGTTTGAGAAAAGTGGGCAGCATGAGTGTGATGACGGTGCCATCGCACTCATGTACTGTCTGAATCGATTGAATGTGGAGAACGTACTCGATTTATTGGCTGATGTGCCCGTTTTTGCCCGGTGTATGCATCCGTGCTAACGGTAATAACTGTGTAATGTTTGAGGAAATGTCATGAGAATCATCGGTAAAAATATATGTATGCGCTTGGTAGAGCTTACAGACGCAGAATTTATAGTAAGTTTACGAGTCGATAAAAAAAATAAATTTCTGACTAGAATTGAAATAGAAGATCAGCTTAAATGGCTGACTGACTATAAAACAAGGGAGTCTGCAAAGTCTGAGTACTATTTTATTATTTACACGAAGAGCGATGAAGCCTGTGGAGCCGTTCGAGTCTATGATTTTATTGATAATTCCTTTTGTTGGGGGAGCTGGTTGCTAAATTCCGGCGCACCGGCCACAGCCGGGATTGAATCCGCACTATTGGTGTACGAATTTGCCTTTTATCATCTCAAGTTTAATCATTGCCACTTTGACGTCAGGGTTGAAAATGTCAAAGTCAGGGCTTTTCATGAAAGAATGGGGGCCTCAATATTAAAATCCGACGAATTGGATGTATATTATGAATTACCTTTGACTGCCTACGAGTCTATAAAACCGAAATACTCTAAATTTTTTCCGGAACAGGTTTTTTATGAGTATTAACAATTGTTTGATCATTGATCTTCCCAAAATTACGGATCCTCGCGGTAACCTCACCTTTATTGAAGGTGGGGGAAGGCATGTCCCTTTTGATATCAAACGTGTCTACTATCTCTACGACGTACCGGGCGGTGCTGAGCGTGGCGGACACGGGCACAAAGGGCTTCATCAACTGATAATTGCCATGTCGGGGAGCTTTGACGTTGTGCTTGATGATGGCTGCGAAAAGAAGCGCTTCCATCTCAATCGCTCGTATTACGGGTTGTATGTCTGTCCGATGATCTGGCGTGAGCTTGACAACTTTTCATCTGGGTCAGTATGCATGGTGCTTGCTTCAAACCTGTATGATGAGGAAGATTACTATCGTGATTATGATTTGTTTTTAAAAGCGGCACGGGGTAAAAAATGAATATTCCCTTTCTTGATCTTAAAGCCCCCTATGTTGAACTTAAAGACGAACTTGATGCAGCTTACCGCCGCGTTATGGAATCCGGCTGGTATATCCTCGGCGAAGAAGTTCAAATGTTCGAATCCGAGTTTGCCGCATATTGCGAATCAAAGCATTGCATTGGTGTTGCCAACGGGCTCGATGCCCTCCATCTGATTGTTCGGGCCTATGGAATCGGCCCGGGCGATGAAGTCATTGTGCCATCCAACACCTATATTGCTACCTGGCTGGCGGTAACCCACGCCGGAGCAACTCCTGTTCCCGTCGAACCTGATACGCGTACTTGCAATATCGATCCGGCGAAGATCGAACAAGCTATTACAGCAAAGACAAAAGCGATCATGGTTGTCCATCTGTACGGACAAACGGCGGATATGGATCCTGTTAATGCCATTGCGCAAAAACATGGCCTTAAGGTTATTGAAGATTGTGCCCAGGCGCATGGAGCACGCTACAAAGGTCGCCGGGCCGGGAGCCTTGGCGATGCTGCCGGATTCAGTTTTTATCCGGGGAAGAACCTTGGCGCTATGGGTGATGGCGGGGCTGTTACGACTAGTGACAACGAGTTATGTGAACGTATCAACGTGCTTCGCAACTACGGTTCTCAGATCAAATATCACAATAAAGTAGCCGGTTTTAACTCACGCCTTGATGAATTGCAGGCTGCATTTTTGCGGGTAAAACTTGCGAAACTTGATGAATGGAATGAAAGGCGTCGGCAGGTAGCTGCCTGGTACTTCGAGAAATTGTCGCACAGGCATGTGCAACTGCCATCAGTTCCTTTGTGGTGTGAACCTGTCTGGCACCTTTTTGTGATACAGACTCACCGGCGTGAGAAGGTTATAAAAAATCTTGACCGGGAAAATATTGGTTGTCTTATTCATTATCCCACCCCTCCTCACCTTCAAGAGGCGTATAGGTACCTCCGGATTGATCAGGGACGTTTGCCGGTGTGCGAACGGCTGGCCGATGAAGTCCTTAGTATTCCCATGAGTCCTCAGCTTATCGAGAGTGAGGTTGAGCGCGTGGTTAATGCCATAGTGACGGCTGAAGCATAAAGATACAGTTCGTGGCCGCTGGAGGAACTCTGTTGAATAACATTGAAATGGAAAAAGCGCGTGCCTGGATTGTTGCCGCGCGCACGAGATTCGATACTGCTCTCGCTGAAGCTCAAAAGGCTGTGGATGCCCAATTATGGCTGTCTGGAGCTGTTTGGGCTCAGGTAGCCGCCGACCTTGCGTTTAACAGGCACCCGGGAATTTTTGTCTCTTCGGAGCTTGAAGGTTTACTTGGGGAAATTGCTCGTCACTTGCCAAGTTCTTGCTCTTCCGCATCTCATGTAAATAATCCCAAGCCCTCTGTCAAAGGTAAACCGCGCATACTGCACGTGGCAACAAATACATATGGCACTGGTGGGCATACCAGACTTATTGAACGTTTCGCCGGCAACTCGTCAGAGAATTACGAACATTTTCTCGTGACTACTGCTCAGCGTGGGCCGCTACCGGAACGGCTCAGAAGAGCTTTCTGCACTGCAGGCAACAACTGGCTCGATCTTTCAACTCCTGGCTCTGATCTATTGAGTCGCGGCATGACGTTACGCGGTATGAGCAGAGAAATTGCCGATGTGATTTTCCTGCATATCCATCCCTTTGATGTTGTCCCGGCTGTGGCGTTCGGCATTCCCGGAGGCCCGCCGGTTGTCATTCTTAATCACGCCGATCACCTTTTCTGGGTTGGCGCCTCGATAGCGGATGTGGTTGCAGATATTCGGCTTGCAGGCCAACAACTGACATTGAATCGAAGACAGATCCCTACGACAAAAATCCTTCCTATACCCCTTGCGGATGGCAGAGAAACAGTCAGCATACAAGAACGCTTGGCAGCAAGAGAGCGGCTTGGAATAGATAGTGATGCAATTGTCCTTCTGACAATTGCGACTCCATACAAATATACTCCTCTAGGAGAATACAATTTTTTTACAACAATTACAGACATTCTAATGCATCACCAGAATACGATTCTCCTTGCCTGCGGGCCGGACAATTCAGGTGTATGGAAAGAAGCTTCCGAATTGGTCAACGGCCGCATCAGAGCGTTTGGCGGGCAATCGAATCTTGCTGATTTTCACGCTGCTGCAGACATTTACCTGGATCCTTTTCCGTTTGCATCATTAACGTCTCTGCTTGAGACCTCCTTATATGCGGTGCCTGCGGTTGGAATGGCAAATCAGGCCTCGCCGATTTTTACAGACGGTTCGATCATCGCAGGAGATGGATGGACTCATGCATCTACGAATGAGGAGTACACGGCTCTGGTTGGGGAGTTAATCACTGATTCTGAAATACGTATTGCGCAAGGCAAGCGACTTATGGAGCAGACCGTTGCAAGACATCTCCTTCCGGAGTGGGGAAAATATCTCAACGACCTCCTGGGCGCACTCCCTTCTACCCACGCTGTCCGAACTCTTGAGGCACGGTCACAGGCCATCGATGGCAATGACCTGTTTCTGGCAAGCATGAACCAGTTGAACAGTGGAAGACATTCACTGAATACCGCTCTCAGAAAACATGGAGGATGCTTCCCGGTAAAAGAGCGCTTACGATTACTTCTGAAAGGGTTGTTTGGGGTTGATGGTATCAAACCGCTTCCTTTGTCGACCTATGCAGGGAAAGAGATGTATTCTTAACATGACTCGGCTCCTCATTATTGAACCAAATCTCCGCAATCCCAGCGGCCACTACGCCGATTTTGTCCGGGCAGTCGGTTCGCGTGCCGAAGGCAACGAGTTGGAGGTGTATGCGCATCCTGACGCGGATACTATGCTTGCCGACATGCCGGGGGTGCGGGTTTGTTCACGGGAGCCTCGAGTTGGTGCAAGGTTTGCGGAATGGCGGACAATCTTCCGGGCTGTGTGTGAGGAGCAGCCTTTTCTGGTTTTAACGGCTGATGGCCGTCATGCGGCGGCAGTGTCTCTCGCTGCGGCTCGTTATGGCTGCGTACCCACCCATGCACGGCTTTTTTTCCATCGCCCACCCACAACATTCCGCGATACATGCTGCCTGCCGCTCGCAGACCTGGCGCGCACGCATGCGCTTGCAATCACTCCGACTGAAATGGTTGCCGATGCGCTGCGCGAATCCGGCTGGAAAAAAGTCGTCTGCGTCCCGTATCCGGTACTCGCGGAAACAAAGCCACCGCAACCGGAGCCGTTTACCCACCTGCTCATGGCCGGCGCAGCGCGTATTAACAAAGGTTTGGATCTTGTTGCCGAACTTGCTGTCCAATGGACTCAAGAGGGGCGGAAATTGCCACTGTTAGTGCAGGTTTCGCAGAAACATGCTGATAGACATGGCCACCGTGAAGGGGCAGCGGTGCATGCGCTTCTTTCTTCGGGGTATCAGGGGCTCCGTGCCGATGCCTCGGCGCCGGACAGATCCGAATATCTGGCCCGCTTTCGGGGGGCGCTGGTACTTGCCCCCTATACCCGGGAGCAGTTCGCCAGCCAGGTGAGCGGTATTGTTCTTGATTCTCTGCTGCGTGGTGCACCGGTCATCGCCACCAAGGGTACGTGGCCCGGAGATCAGGTGGAGCGCTTCGGTGCCGGCGTGACTATTGCCGAGCGAACACCTGCCGCTCTTGCAGCCGCCATTGACCGGGTACTCGGCGATTGGGCAGCCTACAGTGCCAGAGCCTGTGCCGCTTCGAGTGCGCTGGCGCAGGAACACGACCCGATTCATCTGCTGCGAGTCATTAGTCGTTGAAAAAGCCTGAAAATTTGGCTGATTGCACGTATAGCGAAAATTATTTATGTGTCAGTGAGTAAAGAAAGTAATTATGAGCCAGCCGCCGAAAAAAATTCTCATCATCAAGCCGGGCGCCATTGGTGACCTGCTGCATATTTCCCCTGCGCTTCGAGCACTGAAAGAACATCTGCCTGATGCGCATATTGATATCATGGTCGGATCACGGGCGACAAAGTGTCTCTTTGAGCACAATCCTTACATCCGCAGGGTGTTGCACTTTGATCGTAAGGGGGATCATCGCCGCTTGAGCGCTTTTGCCGCACTCTGGCATGAAGTGCAGAGCGAACAGTATGATCTGGTGATAAATTTTCAACGAAGCACTTTCAAGGTCTGGCTGCTGGTTATGGCTGCTTTTCCCTGCAGAGTGCTGGTCTACCATAAGACAAGGCACCGGAGGGTGCATGCGGTAGTGAACCACCTTGAAACCCTTGTCCCGCTTGGTATTGATGTAAAAAGTGCCGATTTGAACCTGGAACTGCATATTGGTGCGGACGATACGCAGTTTGCTACCGAGCAGATTTCGACTGCCGGGAGGGACGGAAAACCTCTGATCGCACTGAATTTGGGGGCGAGTAATCGTATCAAGTGCTGGGCACCGCAATCATTTGCACAGTTGGGAGATCGCCTGGCTGGAGAGCTTGGCGCCGGGATAATTCTGGTAGGTGGGCCTGATGAGCTTGACCTGGCTGAACTGGTTATGGATGCCGCTCTGGTCAAACCGCTCAACCTGGTTGGAAAAATGTCCCTCACGCAACTGGGCGCGGTGCTGCATCGCTGCAGACTGCTGGTAAGCGGCGATACCGGCCCTCTCCATCTTGCAACGGCAGTCGGGACCAGGGTGATCGCTCTTTTCGGCGCTATTGACCCCGCGCGAACCGGTCCAGTCGGCAGTGGGCATATTGTAATAAGCCACCCGGAGATCCCTTGTGTGCCGTGCAACGACAAGAAGTGCAGCCATACACCTTCTCTGGAGTGCATGACACTGATTACGGTTGATGAAGTTGCTGCCGCCGCGAAAAATATGTTATGCGAAGACCGGTGAAATGCGTATTCTGATTGTCAAAATATCCGCCCTCGGAGACATAATCCACGCGCTTCCGGTGCTCGACTATCTGCGTCAGGCAGCTCCCGGAGCTGAGATCGACTGGGTCGTAGAGGAACAGAATCGAACAATTCTGGAAGGGCATCCCCTAATCAGGAACGTGATTAGCATCAATACGCGTGCGTGGCGCAAAGCGCCGTTCTCGGCCGGCACCTGCCGCGAGGTAGGCGCGGTCGTCAGGCGACTGCGCAGTGCATCATATGATATGCTGTTCGACCTGCAGGGAAACATAAAAAGCGGCATTATTGCCGCGCTCACAGGTGTGCCCAAGCGCTACGGCTTTGATCGCAACGGTGTCCGCGAATCCCTGAACCTGCTCTTCACCAACCATCACATCCCACTTGGGCAGGGCGACCACCAGATCTCCAACCGCTCGCTGAAAATCGTCAGTTCAGCTTTTAACGAGGAGTATTCCTCATTTGCCCTTACCAGCCATATCCAGACAAGCACCGAGGATGATCAGGCTGCCGGGGAGTTGCTGCGCGCGACAAAAGGGAATACGCATCTGCTGTTCCATACCGGGACCACCTGGGAGACAAAAAAGTGGTCCAAGGAAGAGTGGCTCGAACTGGGGCGGCTCGTGCTGCACAGATTTCCTTCTGTCAGCATCCTGTTCTCGTGGGGCAATGAACAGGAACATGTAGAGGCGGAGTGGCTTGCACACGCACTCGGTAATCGGGCGTTACTCCTGCCGCGACTGCAATTGAAGAGTTTCTGCGCACTTTTGAAAAAGGTAGACCTTGCGGTTGGAGGGGATACGGGGCCGATCCATATTGCCGCCGCCGTTGGCACGCCGACCGTTTCATTCTATCGCGCCACCGACGCCAGGCGTAATGGTCCCCAAGGCTCCCGGCACATTACGCTCCAATCCAGCATGCCCTGTACCATCTGTTTGAAGAGGTCATGCCCGGATGACAATGCTTGTCGCCTCACCATTCGGAAGGCCGACATGTTTGATGCCATAGTCAGTATCATAGCACCTGGGGAACTACGTTGAAGTTTGTTATCGTGCATATATGAAAACGTTCCTCTTCGTCAATCCGGCATCCGGTCATCATTCAGTAGATCGATTGCAGTTTGTCCGGGAACAGTTACGGAAACGCGAAGTGGTTCCGGAAGTTTTTGAGGTCCGGACTCCGGCTGAAATTTACGCCTGCTGCAGCGGTATCAATATGGAACCGGTGCCGCCTCTCGTTATTGTTGCCGGAGGTGACGGCACATTCAATGCGGTGGTCAACGGGCTGAATCCCGGGACTGCCACTCTGGCGGTGCTGCCGTTCGGTACCTCAAACGTGCTGGCGGCGGAAATCGGCATCATCTCTCTGGCAGATGCACTTGAACGGATAACCGTAGGAAAGAGCCGTTCCCTGTCAGTCGGGATTATTGAGCTGGAAGGCCGCACGCTCCGTTTTGTGCTCATGGCGGGAATCGGCCTTGATGGCGCTGTTGTCAGAGATGTCTGGCCGTTAGGGAAAAGATTCCTGCGACAGGGTGCATACGCACTGTCGGCACTGAAACGCGCTCTACTGTGGGATTCAACACGGTTCGAAATCAGTTCTCCGGAGGCCACTGTGGTATGCCACACCGCCATTATCTGTAATGCCTCCCGCTACGGTGGCGATTATGTTCTGTCACCTGACTGCAGTCCCTTCATGCCGGGGCTTTCCGCGGTTTGTATTACGGGAAACAGCCGCAGCGCATACCTGGATAGTGCGCTGGAACTGTTCCGTAACAGGGTAGGGGCCAGCAGGAATCTAACCCGCATTGACTCTTCGAATTTTGAGATTCGAGGGGTACACCCTATCCAGATCGATGGTGATTTTGTCGGCTATGGGCCGGCACGCATAACGGAACACCCCGATTTTGCCAGGATTATTGTTTAGAGGCATCTCTGCTGCAATTATTTCATAACCCTGATAAACAGGATAAGTGCGTTAACGAAGTTATTTTCTGCCAGAAACGCGCAGAAAATAACTTCTAACTTACTAAACAGGATGTACACACAGTATGGCACTTCATCGCTTTTCCCGAACGGAACTTCTGATCGGTACCACAGGATTGTCAACCCTGGCAGACAGGCATGTCATGATCTGCGGCGTCGGCGGCGTCGGCAGCTATGCCGCAGAGGCTCTCGGGCGGGCAGGCGTCGGCCTGATCACTCTGGTGGATTTTGATGATATCTGTCTGACCAACATCAATCGGCAAATCCATGCGCTTTCCAGCACAGTTGGCCAGTGTAAAGTGGCGGCAATGGCAGCTCGACTGCGCGACATCAACCCGGCGGCTGAGGTCAGGCCGGTCAAGGAGTTCTTCTCCGACGAGAATGCCGGACGGCTACTCAAGCCTCGCCCCGATTATGTCCTTGACGCCATTGACCATTTCACCGCCAAGGCATCTTTGATAACGACCTGCCGCCAACTGGGCATTCCGGTCATATCCAGCATGGGAGCTGCAAACAAGCTGGATCCTTCTAAAATAGAAGTATCCGATATTGCTGCTACCAAAAATTGCCGGATGGCACGCAGCATGCGGAAAATCCTGAAAAATTCCGGCATCACTTCCGGAGTACAGGTGGTTTACTCGACTGAACTGCACAGGGAACTTGATTCGGCATCAGCAAGCGCATGCGGAACAGACTGTATCTGTCCCAATCGGTCGGAACAGACGTTCCGCTGTGAGCATCGCCGGGTGATTCTCGGCACTGTTTCATACATACCTTCCATCTTTGGACTGACTATGGCAGGGGTTGTCGTTACCGAGCTTTTGAAGCCGAGTTGATACTCGATAGAAAAATATTCAGCATTTACCGGTAACATGTGCTGTTTTTTATTGACAAGCCCGGAAAATAAGAGGTAACGTCACAACACCTCAGATTAAGCATCCTGGCACCCAGAATTGATCCCTAGAAAATTTCACAGTTGATACTAATCAAACCTCTGGAAAAACCGTATATCTCCTATTGAGCATGAAACCTCGACATTGCCTTTTCATAAACGTAGCCCATACGATCTTACCTGGAATCTAAGTCCACGATGCACAGCCCCATACACTACAAGAGCGACTCTACGCAGGAGAACAGATGAATTTACAAGAGCTTAAAGGCAAGAAGATCAGCGACCTCAACACAATTGCACGGGATCTTAGCATTGAGGGGGCTTCGAGTCTTCGTAAACAGGATCTGATATTTGCTATTCTGAATGCCCAGACGGAGCAAAACGGTTCCATCTTTGGCGAAGGAGTTTTGGAAACTCTTCAGGACGGCTTCGGCTTTCTGCGGGCCACTGACTACAACTACCTGCCCGGCCCGGATGATATCTACGTATCTCCCAGTCAGATACGGCGTTTCAACCTGCGCACTGGGGACACCGTTTCCGGCCAGATCAGGCCCCCAAAAGAGGGTGAACGTTATTTTGCGCTGCTCAAAGTTGAGTCGGTCAACCACGAATCACCCGAGGTTGCCCGCGACAAAATACTTTTCGATAACCTGACACCGCTCTACCCGCAGGAAAAGCTCACCCTCGAAACAACAGCGGAAAATATGCCGATGCGCATCATCGAGCTGGTTGCTCCAATCGGAAAAGGGCAGCGCGGCTTGATTGTTGCGCCCCCTCGCACCGGCAAGACGGTATTGATCCAGAATATCGCCAACTCGATAGCCTCCAATCACCCGGAAGTATATCTGATCGTCCTTTTGATCGACGAACGTCCGGAAGAGGTTACCGACATGCAGCGTTCAGTTAAGGGTGAAGTTGTTTCCTCCACCTTTGACGAGCCGGCGACTCGTCACGTTCAGGTTGCCGAGATGGTCATCGAAAAGGCCAAGCGACTGGTGGAACATAAAAAGGATGTCGTCATCCTGCTTGACTCGATCACCCGTCTGGCACGGGCATACAATACTGTCTTGCCTCCATCCGGCAAGATCCTGACCGGCGGTGTCGATGCCAATGCTCTCCAGAAGCCAAAGCGTTTCTTTGGTGCGGCGCGTAATATTGAGGAGGGTGGCTCGCTGACGATAATTGCCACTGCACTGGTCGATACCGGCAGCAAGATGGATGATGTTATCTTTGAAGAGTTCAAGGGTACCGGTAACATGGAGCTGCACCTTGACCGTAAACTTGTTGAGAAACGTACTTTTCCGGCCATTGATATCAACAAATCGGGGACTCGTAAAGAAGAGCTGCTGATCGAAAAAACAGCGTTGAACCGGATCTGGATCCTGCGCAAAGTAATTCACCCGATGAACGTTGTCGACAGTATGGAATTTCTCCTCGACAAACTTTCGGAAGCCAAGACAAATCAGGCTTTTCTCGATTCAATGTCAAAATAATAAAATAAAGTTGTTGCAAAATATTGTTAAACTGGTTACGATCACACTTTACTGTTACGTCGTAAAGCACTACTGAAGGAGGAAGAGATGAAAGAAGGCATCCACCCGGATTATACCGAGATTACCGTTAAGTGCCAGTGCGGTAATACATTCCAGACACGTTCCACAAAGAAAGAGATCAGCACTGAGATCTGTTCTGCATGCCACCCGTTCTACACCGGCAAGCAGAAACTGATTGACACAGCAGGTCGTGTTGAGCGCTTCAAAAAACGTTACGGACAGCTTTGATCGATCGTTTCGTAAACTCGTGAGAGGGGCTTTGTCGCAAGGCAAATCCCCTTTTTTTTCTCCTGACCCCCATCTGCCGGGCTGCTTGGGAGCTACTACCACATCAGAGCATGCCAGTTTCTGAATTCCCATTGCTTAACCCTGAGCATGGCTCGAGCAGGACACCATGAACGTCACCCTGATCGAACACACACCCAACCCCGAACGTACGGTAGCACTCGCTGCCCGTCTCTGTTACTCACCGACATCCATTGATGAATTGAGGGAAAAGCTGGCGGTTTCAGATATTGAGTCCTTTCTGGACAAGATCATGTCACTGGGGCACCACTCGGTACTTGAACACGCCTCGTTTACCTTCGGCATTGAGGGGATTTCGCGCGTTACCACGCACCAGTTGGTACGGCATCGTATCGCCTCTTTTTCGCAGCAATCCCAGCGGTATGTTTCGCATAAGGAAGAGTTTACCTCAATCATGCCGGATACCATCGCTGAAAACCCTGAAGCCCGGCAGATATTCGCATTTATGTCCGAAACCGTGCACAAGGCGTACGCTCAACTGATCGAAATGGGTATTCCGGCGGAAGATGCCCGCTATATTCTGCCCAATGCCACAGAAACAAAAATCATCATGACCATGAACGCCCGCGAGCTTTTACACTTTTTTGCCCTGCGCTGCTGCCAGCGGGCGCAGTGGGAAATACGCGAAATGAGTGTCGAGATATTGCGACTGGTAAAAAGAATTGCACCCATTATTTTCCGCCAGGCCGGCCCCGGCTGTGTTGGGGGCCCCTGTCCGGAAGGAAAGTTCTGCTGCGGGCAGACGACTGCAGTCCGGGAATTTTACAAAAATCTTGAATAAAATATTATTCCAGTTTCAAATCGAAGAAGAACCATCGAAGATGGGGCTTTTATTTGGAATCGCGGAATTAGAGGTACTATGGATAAGATATATGTCGGCGGCCAGGCGGTAATTGAAGGGGTAATGATGCGTGCTCCCCGCTCGGTGGCCATTGCTGTTCGTCGGGCCGACGGTGAGATTGTCGTAAAGAAAGAGTTGGTTGTGCCGCTCTCCGAACGTTTTCCGGTCGTAAAACTGCCGATTATTCGCGGTGCCGTAGCACTCTTCACCTCCCTGATCATCGGTATCAAGGCGCTTAATTTTTCTGCCACCGAAGCGATGACGGAAGATGAAAAAGAAAAAGAGGGCGCAAAGAATAAAGAGAGTGGCAAAGAAGGGGGGAGCGACCTCTCTTCGTGGGCTATGGCCGGCACCATGACAATCGCCTTCGGTTTCGGAATCTGTCTGTTTTTTCTCTTTCCGCTCTATCTGACAAAACTGCTGACACCGGTTATCGGCGACAACAATATCGTCTTTAATCTGGTCGACGGCGTCATCCGGGTGATTGTTTTTCTTCTCTATATCTGGGCTATTTCACGGATGGAAGATATTCAGCGGGTTTTTCAGTATCACGGCGCCGAGCATAAATCGATTTTTGCCTTCGAGGCCGGTGATGAGCTGACTGTTGCGAATGTGGGCCGTTACAGCCGCCTGCACCCTCGCTGCGGGACCAGTTTTCTTCTGATCGTAATGCTGGTCAGCATCGCCGTGTTTTCATTGATTCCCAAGCTCTGGCCGTTCTATCTCAAAGCCGGTTCGCGAATCGTGCTGTTACCGATGATCGCCGGTATATCCTATGAATTTCTCAAATGGAGCGCCACTCACGACAATCATCCGCTTGTTAAAATGATAATCACCCCCGGCCTGGCGCTGCAGCGCCTGACCACTCGCGAGCCTGATGACAAACAGCTTGAAGTTGCCATTTGCGCCCTGAACGAGGCGCTGGAAGTCAACGCAGGCTACAAAGATGACCGGCTGGTGGTATAGTCCCCCCGAGATAATCATACCTATGCTTACATTTACTATTACCCACCAGGACCACTGCCGGCGACTTGAAAGTTACCTGCGCACGCTCATGCCGACTTCGCCGTTCGGCTATGCCCGCAAACTGATCAAAAACGGTGCGGCCAGGTGCAACGGCACCGTAGTCACTCCCGATACGTTACTTGCGAACCTCGATACAGTGACACTTAAGGAAAGTGGCGCTACAACCGGCTATATCACCGCCACCCGCCCGGTTGTGGATATTCTCTACGAAGACGGCCTGATCTTGATTGCCAACAAACCTGCCGGTCTGCCGATGCACCGCACTGCCGAATGTGAAGAGAATCTGGTGGACGTTGGCCAATCCTATATGGTTCAGCGCGGGACGCCGTGCAAACTGTATCCGGTCAACCGTCTGGATCGCGGAACCTCAGGGGCGGTCATATTGGCTAAAAGTTCCAGCTCCGCCGGCATCTACGGACGCCAGGTTAAAGATACCGGTCTGGATAAGCTCTATCTGGCGTTGGTATGGGGAACTCCTGAAGATCATGGAACCATTACCGAACCGCTGGACGAAAAAGAGTCAGAAACCCGCTACCGCATCCTGCTGACAGGTGAAAACTCTTCACTGCTTGCCGTGACGCCGATCAGCGGACGGATGCATCAGATCCGCCGCCATCTGGCGGCAATCGGTCATCCGGTTATAGGTGACAAACGTTACAGTGGCGGGGATATGCCGGAATTGTCAGGGTTTGCCCTGCACTCGTTCCGGACGTCACTGGCTCTGTCTGAAGCGGGGACCTTGACCGTCTCTGCTCCCGTATCGGAAGAACTGTTGACTCTCTGCGAGCAGAGAGGGTTTGGGCGCGACACTTTGCTGGAAACAATATACCGGTTGGCACAACGGGAGGTGTTATGAGTGGGAAAACAATATTTATTACCGGAGCATCGGCCGGATTCGGCGCAGCCTGCGCCCGGATGTTTGCCAGCGGTGGTAACCGGCTGATTCTGACTGCACGGCGGATTGATCCGCTTCTGAAACTGCAGGAAGAGTTGGCCGCAGACGCTGAAGTGCATATCATTCCGCTGGATGTCCGTGATCGTGAAGCGGTACAGGGTGCTGTTGACGGCCTGCCGGAACGCTTCCGCTCAATTGACATACTGGTTAATAACGCCGGCCTGGCTCTGGGACTGGAGCCGGCACACCAGGCTGATCCGGATGACTGGGACACCATGGTTGATACCAACATCAAGGGGGTAATGTACTGTACCCGCTTCGTGCTGCCCGGCATGGTGGCCCGAAACCGTGGCCACATTATCAATATCAGCTCGACTGCCAGTGACTGGCCGTATCCGGGCGGCAACGTCTATGGCGGCACCAAAGCCTTTGTCACCCAGTTTTCCCGCAATTTGCGCTGTGATCTGCTCGGCACACGGGTACGGGTCTCCTGCATTCAGCCCGGCATGGCCGAAACGGAATTTTCAAAAGTACGGTTCAAGGGCAACGAGGAGAAAGCTGCCGGCGTCTATCAAGGCACCGAGCCTCTGACTGCAGAGGATATTGCTGAAACGGTGCGCTGGATTACCAGCCAGCCTCCGCATGTCAATGTCAATACCCTGGAACTGATGTCAATCGATCAAGCCTGGGGACCGTTCGCTATTCACCGGGAACAGAAATAATTGGTATAACTTACAACAAGGGACAGCTAACATGGCAAAAGAACTGTACGTCGGGCATATATCGGAACAGGCGACTGAAGAAGATCTCCGCAAACTTTTTGAAATTATGGGGGTTGTCACCTCCGTCCACCTGATCGTTGACGAACAGACCGGTGAATTCAAGCGTTGCGGCTATGTGCGGATGCTGTCCGAGGTTAATCTGAATGAGGTGGTTGAAACTCTGGATGGCACGTATCTGATTGACCGCTGCATTGTCGTCAGCATTGCCGTACCACAGAAAGATCGCCCGGCGAAGACACCATTCGTCAAGAGGACGCCTAAAGCTGGTGCACGCCCTGCAACAGCCCGGCCTGCGGCAGGAGCCCGGCCGGCGGCAGCTTCGCGCCCTGCGGCGGGTGCTCGAACGACAGCAGCTGAGAGAAGCGCCGGAAGTTCTCGCCCTGCAGCGGCAAAGCCTGCGCGGAGCAGCCGTCCGCCAGCCAAGGAAGCAACCAAGGTCGGCCGCTCTTCAGCGGCAAAAGATGCGGTCAGAAAATTCCGCCCCAAAGCAACGAAAGATGCGGCAGCTACTGAACGTCCGGCGCCAGCGGGCAAACGGAGCGGACGCCCGACCGCCGGCAAGCGGCAGGGAGAAGGTTCGCGCCCGCCTGCCAAAGGTCGCAGATAAATAGCTTTTCGACGAAAACATAAAAAGCTTCTTTAACGGGGATGAAGGGGATGGACAGGATAAAATTGTGAAGAACAACGTCGTAAGGCAAACGTTTTTGACCTTGCTGTTATCCCCTGCATCCTATTCATCCCTGTTATATAATTCCTCACAGCAATGCGCCGAACAGGTTACAACCCAGATGAACAAGGAGCGCACCATGAAAAGTCTACGCATTTTTCTGTTCCTGACTCTTATTCTGATCCCCACCCTCGCATTTTCAATAGAGCCGCAACGCATCCCTGCAATCTCCCGCATAACTGCCGTCACCGTCTACGCTGACCGAGCGCTGACCACTCGAAGCAGCACCCTTACCCTCAAGCCGGGCAGTTACCTGGTCGCCTTTGAATCGCTGCCGGCGCTGATACTGGATGACTCGGTGCGGGTAGACGGGAAAGGAACCGCCGCGACGACCATAACCGGTCTGGAGATCAAGCGGGTTTTCCTTGAGCAAAGGGGGGAGAAGCGCGTACAGGAGTTGCAGGAGGAAATCCGGGCACTGGAAAAACGCTCTGCCGCTCTGGACGCCAGAAAGTCCGGTCTCACGGCGCAGAAAGCCTTCCTCGAATCGATCCGCGTTGCCTGGGGAGACCGTATTTCCAAAGAACTGGCAATTGGAAAACCGACCACAGCAGAGCTGCAGGACGCCTCTGCCTTTGTCGGCAACGGCATAGCCAAGGCCGAAGAGCAGAGCCGGGAGATCGAATCTGACAAGAAGGTCATCAAGGAGAAGATCGACGCCCTGCGTCGTCAGCAGAATGAAGCGACCGGCTCGGGACGCAAAGAGGTCAAAAGCGTCGAGGTGGCGGTTGAGGTTACCAGCAAAGGAAATCTGACCCTTGAGCTGGCGGCAATGATTCCCCGTGCCGGTTGGGAGCCTGTCTACGATGTTCGTCTGGCATCGGACAGCAAAAGTGCTGACCTGACCTTTCAGGCCATGATCCGCCAGCAGACCGGCGAAGAGTGGGCTAACGTCGATCTGACCCTTTCCACTGCCCGCCCGGCCATAGGCGGCGCCCCGCCGGATCCGACGCCGTGGAATATCTCGCTGTACCGTCCCCGTCCATTACGACAGGAAATGGCCTATCCGGCAGCGGCGCCTATGATGGTTGGGATCGCAAAAAAAGCCCGTCAGGCCGAAATGAATTATGGATCCGCTGATATGGCAAAAGCTGAAGAAGCCACCGCCGAATTTGCCGTTGCCCGGATCAGCGACGAGCAGTCGTCCGTTTCGTTCCATGTTCCCCGAGCCCTTGACATCCCATCCGACGGCAACCGTCACGGCACGATTGTCGCGGTAGAACAGCTGCCGGTCAGCATCGAATATCTGACGGTGCCGAAACTGTCGCCCGCCGTATTCCTCAAGTCTGAGCTGGTTAACCGTGCCTCTTATCCGCTCCTGCCCGGCAAGGTCAACACCTTTATCGGCACCGGCTTCACCGGCAGTTCGCAGCTGAAAAAGGTTGCTGTCGGAGAAAAATTCGAGCTGTTTTTCGGCAACGACGATCAAGTGTCGGTCAAACGGGAAGAGCTGAAGCAGCACAAGGAAGCGGGGCTGTTTGGCAAGAACCGCGTCAGTTACCGCTATCGCATTGAGATGAACAACTTCCGCAAGGAACCGCTGACCCTCACCCTGCGTGACCAGTTGCCGGTGGCCGGCGATGAGGAAATCAAGGTTTCGCTGGAAGAGCCGTCGATCAAGCCGGCTGAGGTAAAGAGCGACGGCACAGTAGTCTGGAAGTTGCCGCTCGCGGCGGGAGAGAAGAAGGAGCTGACCTTCGGCATTCTGGTGGAATACCCGAAAGAGAAGGAAATTACGGGGCTGTAAACCCGTAAAAGCCGTTATCCACGAAAAGCACGAAAGACACGAAAAGAATCAAGCAATTACAAACATAAGAACAAATCTTATTTAAGTACTTGCCACTTGATGTCACTCGGTTTTTTCGTGATTTTTCGTGTCTTTCGTGGACTCATATGCAGTTTTAGATGTAAATTCAACCAGATGTTTGCGATAGCGCAGCGGCACATGCTGCAGCTGCAGTTTTGGATTATGCCGCTCCGGGATGGCGTGGCGCTGAAAATAGCGCTGCCACAGTGCGGCATAATCATGTTCGGTGGAGGTAAGCGTCGGCTCGGCGGTCAGTTCAATATCTTTGACCAGTCGCCATGAAGTCAGATCATACAGCGCCGCCTCCTTGCGGCAGAGGTCATGAATCATCCAGGGGCGGTCACCGATCCGCCCGACGAAGTGCGGGGCGATAAAGGGGAGGATGTCCGCTTCCGGCTCTATTTGGGCATACAGGAAACCGGCCTCGACTTCGCGAAAACGCACAAATCCCTTGTATTTGTGGGCTTCATGCGATACATGCCGCGCTATGCGGTTGACCGTACAGACCGGTTCCTCCGCCAGCATCAGGCACAAACGCCTCCCCACCCGAAATCCAATCGCAAGATAATTCCACACCAGCAGCTCAATTCCAGACTTCTGACTATGAAAGGCATAGCGCGCCGTGGCAAACGCCTCCTGCGACACCGAATCGATAAACCGTTTTCGGAACGCCACAGCATTTTCCCGCACCGTCGCGACCTCGCGAACCTCACCGGCAAAAAGTCCAATTGAATGCACGTCGCCATCCCGGATAAACTCCGGCTGTATATCGCCTCTCTTCAGGCAGTCGGCCACGGCACAGAGGAAGCCTTCAAAGCTGCCGTCGTAGTGGCAGGCCGTCATCACAACTCCCCTGTCAGCGCTGAAGCATCCGGCATCGCTGCAAACAACTCCAACTGATCCAGCCGCGTCGGGCGGCGCGCTGGCGCCAGCATCCGCTCTATCAGGTTCGGTCCGTCCAGCCTGATACCGCCCAGATAGCGGCCACCGGCGGTCAGGAAATATTTCGCCCGCTTCAGCACCACCCCCAGCTTTTTTAACTCCACCTCACCAAGCCGTGTGCCGCGCCGGGCCTGCACGATGCGCTGGGCCGAGCGGACACCGATCCCCGGCACCCGCAGAAGCACCTCGTAATCAACCCGGTTGACCTCCACCGGAAACAGTTCCAGATGGCGCAATGCCCAGTCGCTCTTGGGATCGAAGCGCATGTCCAGATCGGGGCGCGCTTCGTCCAGCAGCTCATGGGCAGAAAAACCATAAAAGCGAAGCAGCCAGTCGGCCTGATAGAGGCGATGCTCCCGCAGCAGCGGCGGCGTGGGGAGCGCCGGCAGACGGCTGTCGCTGGAGCCGGGAATATAGGCGGAGTAGTAGACCCGCTTCAGTTCCAGTTTTTTGTACAGCCCCTCCGTCAGGGTGATGATCTCCCGGTCGCTCTCCGGTGTGGCACCGACGATCAGCTGGGTGCTCTGCCCGGCCGGTGCAAAGCGTGGCGCAAGGCGCGACTTTGTGCGGGCTTCCTTCGCTTCGGCCAGCAGGCCGCTCACCTGACGCATCGGGTTGATTACCGACTCGCGCGGCTTGTCCGGTGCCAGCAGCGCCAGGCTCTGTCTGCTGGGGAGTTCGATATTGATGCTGACCCGGTCGGCAAATCGTCCGGCTAAAGCGATCAGCAGCGGATCGGCACCCGGCACCAGTTTCAGGTGGATGTAGCCGTTGAAGCGTTCCACCTCTCGCAACCGCTGTGCCACAGCTATCAGTTGCTCCATGGTGTAGTCGGCGGAGCGGATCACGCCGGTGCTGAGAAACAGCCCTTCGATATAGTTGCGGCGATAGAAGTTCATGGTCAGGTCAACGACTTCGTCCGGCGTCATGGCGGCACGGGGGATGTCGTTGGAACGGCGGTTGAGACAGTAGGCGCAGTCGTAGATGCAGGCGTTGGTGAGGAGGATTTTTAAGAGCGAGATGCAGCGGCCATCGGCGGTCCAGGTATGGCAGATGCCGCTGGACGCCGTATTGCCGAGTGTTCCCGCCTTTCCGGAGCGATTGCTGCCGCTGGAGGAGCAGGAGACATCGTACTTGGCGCTGTCTGTCAGAATTTCCAGGCGCTGTTCAAGGGGGAGGGCGATCATGGTGGAGAGGATAGCACAGGTGTATGACAGAATATGTCAGGGTATAAAATAAAATCAGAAAATTAAATACTCAATTGACAACTCTTCTCTGATTTTGTTATACCTACCGCTAGGTATAGACTCAAACAAGGATCCCCATGTCATCAACCACACATCAGCAACAACCATCCACTGAAGCCCGGGAACGACTGCTTGGCGCAGCACTTGAACTATTCACCCAACGGGGATATGCCGCCACATCGGTGCGTGAGATCTGCCTGGAGGCCGGAGTTACCAAGCCGGTGCTGTATTACTATTTCAAAAGCAAGGAAGGGATCTACCAGCAGTTGATGGAAGAGTCCTATTCCCAGTTTGAAGTTATGCTGGCCGATCTGGGCAGCCTTACCGGCAGCGTACGCCTGCGCGTAGTCTGCTTCTGCAAGAGTGTCTTTGATACGGCGGTACAGCAGCTGCCGCAAGTAAAACTGATCTATTCCATCTACTACGGCACCCCGCAGGGGGCACCGCCGTTCAATCTTGAACAGTATTACGACCGGATGCTGCAGGTTATCTCTGCCCTGATACAGGAGGGCATCGCCGCCGGGGAAATCAGGCAGGGCAATGTGGATGACATGGTCTGGGCGGTTCTGGCATGCATGAGTATTGCCATTGAGGAGCAGCTCTGCCACAGCAATCCGCGTCTTGACCGGGAGGCTATGGCCCGCATGCTGGATATCGTATTTGATGGCCTGACGGTCAGTTAATCTCAATATGAGGTATGTAATGAAACAGACAGCAATACTATTGGCCCTTCTTCTCTGCATGAGCGTAACCGCCTGCAGCAAGGACGATACAAAAAAGAACGCTGAACAGACCGTCAAGCCACCGGTTGCCGTAGAAGTTGCTGCTGCAGCCACTTCCGGGTTGACCGACGGGATACAGGTAACCGGCAGCCTGGAACCCAAGTTTTCAGTTGATATCAAGACCCAGATCCCCGGGCTGATACAGCAGGTGTATGTTACCGAGTGGGTACGGGTCAGGAAAGGGCAGGCGCTGGCGCGGATCGATGTAGCCGAAATCGAGGCTCTGGTCAGGCGGGCCGAAGCTGAAGTGGAATCGGCCAAAGCCAATCTGGCCCAGGCCGGTGTGGCTGCTACCCGTGCCGAGCGGGAACGGGAACGCATGCTCAAACTGAAGGAATCCGGTTTGGCCACCCAGCAGGCCGTTGATGACGCTCGATCCGAGGCTGAAGCAGCCAGAACAAGGGTTGATGCGGCCCGTGCCCAGCTGGGCGTGGCCGGGAGCGATGTACGTCAGGCCACTGCCAGGCTGGCCAAGTCGCATGTGGTATCCCCTATGGATGGTGTCGTTGCCCTGCGCGACGTCAATGTGGGTGATCTGGCAAGTGATGCCGCTGCCGGCAAACCGATCTTTCGCATCGTTGATAATCGTCTGCTCAACCTGACGGTAACGGTCTCATCGGCTGATTCTGGCAGAGTCAGAGTTGGACAGCAGATTGATTTCTCTGTGGATGCACTGCCCGGCCGAATCTTCAAAGGCAAGGTTATGTTTATTAATCCTGAACTGAATGCAGCCGATCGTTCGTTGAAGGTCATTGCCGAAGTGCAGAATGTGCCGGAGATCCTCAAGGGGGGGCTGTTTACCAAGGGGCATATCATCACCGGTACCCGCAGTGACGTACTGCAGATTCCGAGAAGCGCTATTGATCACTTCGATCTGGCAGCCCGCACAGGCTCCCTGTTCGTTATAGAAAACGGCAGCGCCCGCAGGCGTGAAGTCACCACCGGCAGTGTATCCGGCGAGCAGGTTGAAATTGTTGCCGGACTGAAACAGGGAGAACAGTACGTCGTACGTGGCGGGTTCAATCTCAAGGATGGTGACCGGGTGGCCCTGACGCCGGTAAACAGCCAAAAAGAGCCGAAAGGAAGCAAGCCGTAATGATCCTCTCCAATACATCCATCAAACGCCCCATCTTTGCAACGGTCATGATCCTGGCCCTGGTGGTGCTCGGGATTTTTTCCTACCGGCGCCTCTCGGTGGAGATGTTTCCCAACGTTGAATTCCCGGTAATCTCCGTAGTCACCACCTTTCCCGGTGCGTCGCCGGAAACTGTGGAACGCGAACTTTCCAAGCGCATCGAAGATGCAGTCAACCAGGTCGCCGGGGTCAAACACGTATTCTCCACCTCCCGGGAGAGTGTTTCGACCGTGGTGGTCCAGTTCCGTCTGGAGGAAAAGGTCAACGATTGTGCCCAGGAGGTGCGCGCCAAGATTTCGTCCATTCGCGGCACACTCCCGACCGGAATTGAGGAACCAATCATCCAGAAGCTGGACTTTAACGCAGCACCGATCGCTGCTTTGGCGGTACAGTCCAGCACCCTTACCCCCCGTGAACTGACTGCGCTGGTGGAGAAGAAGATCAAGAAACGTTTTGAGAGCGTAGCCGGTGTCGGCAAAGTGGACATGGTCGGCGGTCAAAAACGGGAAATCAACGTCGATCTCGATCCAGTCCGTCTCGATTCCCTCGGTATCGGGGTCAATGATATCGTTACCGGCATCAAATCCGAGAACACCAACACACCTCTGGGACGGATTACCAAAGGCCAGGCAGAGTATCCACTGCGGATCGAGGGCAAGCCGGAGCGGGCCGGGCAGTATCGCCAGATGGTGGTATTCCAGAAAGGGGGTCGCCCTATCACCCTGGGGGAGGTTGCCCAGGTCAGCGACGGCATTGAGGAGAAACGCAAGCTTGCTCTGGTCAACGGACAGCCGGCAATCGGCCTGGATATCTACAAGCAGTCCGGCGGTAACCAGGTGGAGTTGGTGGACACGGTCAAAAAAGTAATGGCCAAGGTGCAGCAGGAGATACCGTCGGGAGTGACCATTTCCCTCGTTCGAGACGGGTCGATCATGACCCGGGAGTCTCTGGCAGACGTCAAGGAGACCCTGATCATCGGAGGGATCCTGACGGTATTGATCGTATTCTGCTTCATCAACTCCTGGCGCTCCACGGTTATTACCGGCGTAACACTGCCGATATCGGTCATTTCCTCATTTATCATCATGAATGCCATGGGCATGACCCTCAACGTCATGACCCTTATGGCTCTTTCCCTGGCTATCGGCATGCTGATCGACGATGCCATCGTTGTGCGGGAGAATATCGTTCGCCATCTGGAGATGGGTAAAGACCATATGGAGGCGGCGCGTTTCGGCACGTCGGAAATCGGCCTGGCGGTCTTCGCCACCTCCATGTCGATTATCGCCGTGTTCATCCCGGTTGCCTTTATGAAAGGCATTGTGGGGCGTTTCTTTTACCAGTTCGGCATCAGTGTCGCCTTTGCCGTCCTGGTCTCGCTGTTTGTCTCCTTCACCCTCGACCCTATGCTTTCATCACGCTGGCATGACCCCTCCATCCACCTGCAGGGGAAGCGCAAAGGAATTGCGCGCTGGTTGGAAATTTTCAACAGCTGGTTCGACCGCACGGCCGACCGGTACCGCGGTGCCATTGCCTGGGCTCTGGATCACCGTAAGACCGTCATGGCTCTGGCCGTTGCCTCATTTGTGGTTGGGATCATGATTTTCAGCACACTGGAATCATCATTTATGGCGCCTGAAGATAAAGGAGAGTTCCAAGTCGCCTTCAAAACAGCACCGGACGCATCCATGACCGAGACCGAGGGGCGCATGAAGGACGTGATATCGGCGGTCACTGCTGCGTCGGAGGTTGATCATACCTACGCGACGATCGGCGCCGGCGACAGTGGCACCGTGCGCGACGGACTGCTGTACGTCAAACTCAAGGAGCGGAATCAGCGGAAAAAGAACCAGTTCACCCTGCAGCGCGAAGCGCGTGAACGACTCCAGAAGGTGGCCGGCATCACCTTTTCCATCGAAGAGGTGGGGCAGATCGGCGGGTCACAGAAACCGCTCAACGTAAATCTTAAAGGTGACGATCTGACCGTCCTGAAGCAGCTTGGTGCGCGATTGAAGGAGGAACTGTACAAGGTGCCGGGCATTGTCGATCTTTCCATGACACTTGAGAACGATATCCCGGAATACCGAATGCGGGTTGACCGTGACAAGGCGCTGTCGGTCGGGGTAACCACCAGCGATATCGTCGGCGTAGTCAGCCGGATGGTAGGGGGAGAGGCCATTTCGACCTATGAAGATGAAGACGGCGATGCCGTGGATGTGCGTGTACGTCTACCGGCCGGTCTGCGGCAGAACCCGACACAGGTGCAGGATCTGAAGATCTCTGTGCCGGATGGCAGTGGCGGAAATAAGCTGATACCGCTCTCCAGCCTGACGAGTACGGTTGTTGCCGCATCACCGACCGAGATCAACCGCCGCGACCTGGCCCGCCAGATCACAATCAGCGCCAACCTGGACAGGTTGCCGGTCGGCACGGCAGCAAAATATGTGGAGGAAGCCGCAAAAAAGATCAATATGCCGCCCGGCTACTCCATCAACCTGTCGGGGGAGGCCGAGGATATGGCTGAATCTTTCGGCTACATGGGGGAATCTCTGTTGCTGGCGGTGTTGTTTGTCTACCTGATCCTGGCTGCCCAGTTCGAATCGTTTTTTGAGCCCATGGCGATCATGCTGTCGCTGCCGCTCTCCATCGTCGGCATGGCCGGCATGCTCAAACTGACCGGCGACACGATCAACATAATGTCCCTGATCGGGCTGATCATGCTGATGGGGTTGGTCACCAAGAACGCAATTCTGCTGGTGGACTATGCCAAGGTACTGCAAAAGCGGGATAACATGGGGCGCCGCGATGCGGTCATCCAGGCCGGCCGCACCCGTTTGCGACCGATCATCATGACAACCCTGGCCATGATTTTCGGCATGATGCCGCTCTTCCTGGGCCTCGGCGCCGGCGCTGAGGGACGTGCGCCAATGGCCCGCGCAGTGGTTGGGGGACTGATCACATCGACCTTCCTGACCCTGCTGGTGGTGCCGGTTATGTACACAGTCATGGATGACTTCGGCAGTTGGCTGAAACGGAAGTGGAGGGGAAAAACTGTTGCTGCCGTAACTGTCTTGCTCTTTGCTTTCTCCGTGTCTCCGTGCCTCAGTGGTGGGTGTTCAGATGCCCAGGCCGCAGAGATCCGTACCGTGACCCTGGAGCAGGCGATCTCTATCGCCATGGAAAAGAACCGTGATATCGAAAAAGCCCGTGAGTATGCCCGCTACGTGGATGGAAAGTATGTCGAGGAGCGCGCTGCCGCCCTGCCGCAGCTCTCTCTGAACGGCTACGCCGGCATGACAAAGGATAACAGCCAGGGGGCGCTGTACGGGGCAGGTACCGCTCCTCTGCAGTACGGTCGTAACGCTGACGTTTCCTTAAGTCAGCCGCTCTATACCTGGGGCAAGATCGGCGCGGCAATCCGGGCGGCAGAAGCGGGGCTGAAAACTGCTGAAGACCAGCTGCGCCTGTTCCAACAGGCAGCTGTCCGGGACGTTACGACCGTCTTCTGCGATGTCCTGCTGGCGAAGGAGCTGCATACCGCAGCCCGCGAGAACCTGGAACAGAAAAAGCGCCTTCTTGATGAGGCGCGACGTAAGTATGCTGCCGGAACTGCGACAGATTATGATGTATTGGCGGCAGAGGTAGCCGTTGAAAACGCGTTTCCGACCACCATCAAGAGTGAAAACACGATCACCGCCGCCCGGCATCAGCTCAGCTTTCTGCTGGCAATGGACGGCCAGGAAGTGGATGCCGACGGCACTCTTGCTGCGCAGTTCACTGATCCGCCCGACTACCAGCAGGCCCTGAAGAGCGCGCAGTCGAAACGCCCCGAACTGGCCGATCTGCGGCACCGCATCGGCATCTATCGTGAACTGGTGACGATCGCCGAAGCAGAGAACAAGCCGCGACTCGACTTTAAAGGGAGCGCCGGCTGGCACTGGATGGACATCAAGGAGTCCCCAGCCTTGAACGGATCGTCAAACGGATCTGCATGGAATGCGGGGCTGTATCTTTCGTTCCCTTTCTTCGACGGGTTTCGGGGAAGCGGCAAGACGGCCCAGGCCAAGAGCGACCTGCGCAGCCGGCAGATAGATGAAGCCAGGTTGCTCGAATCCATCGCCCTTGAGATCTGGACCAGCAGAGACGCGGTCAAAGAGGCCGCAGATATCGTCCAGGCGTTAAGCGGAACGGTAAGGCAGGCGGAACGGCTGGTACAGATGGCCGAGAAGGGGTACGAATTCGGGGTCAAGATCCGTCTGGAGCTGGATGATGCCCAGTTGAATCTGGTACAGGCCAGAAGCAATCTGGCCCGGGCACAGCGCGACTACCGGGTGGCCCAGGTCAATCTCCTCTGGGCTATGGGTGTTGCGGGGGAATGATTCTGATCCGAAGGTGGGTTATGTAAAGCCGCCGTGCAAAATATCAATCTTTTTCAGGGATTGCAATTGCACCTTTACCAAGTTTTCCAGCCAGTTCTTTTGCTGCATCAGGGTCAAGGTGCTTGCCGACTCGAACACGATACCACGTACCCTTATATCCTAAAAAAGATTCTACAATAGTGACATTATACCCTTTTGCTGCCAATTTACTGCGTAGTGTCTCTGCTTCTGACCTGAGGCTGAATGAAGCAACCTGAACGGTGAGATTGCCGGTTTCCTGCCTGGTTGTATTCGCCGGTTTTACCGGTGCGCTCTTGACCGGTTGATCTTGTGCGGCTTCATCCGGTTGGGGCGGAGCCGGTTTGGTCACGTTAGCGGGCATGGCGGCCTGAAGGGCCTGTCTTGCGGGTTTCTCGTCCCTGGGGTTGATTCCGCTACCCAGCGTATTACTTTTTTGGCCACTGGGGAGTGTTTTGTAAAAGCTTAGTGGCGGATCATTCGCCGGGGGTGGCACTGCAGCAGGTGGTTGGGTGACACTGTTCCCCATCTGAGGTTGTGACGCTGGTGGCTGTGCTTTAACCGGTTGCGGACTGTTTTCGAGGCTTTGCTGCTCCATTGCCGCCTGAAACCCTTTTTTCGCAGATTTCTGGGAAAGCATCCAGCCGCTGCCAAAACCGATGCCGAGACAGACGAGTCCGGTAATTAAGACAACAGCCAGCACTCCTCCGGAAAATTCTTTGCGAGGACGGTTCTGGCTCCCCTGGGGAACGCTGCATGATTTTTTTGGATCACTGTAATCAATGCGCATGGTGCCTCCGCTACATCCGTTCCGGTGCTGATATGCCCAGAATAGAGAGGGCACTTTTCAGGGTTTGAGCGGTCCGCTTCAGCAGGTACAAACGGGCTTCTGTTAGTTTCAGCTCTTCGCTGATGACGCGGTTTTTGTTGTAGAAGCTGTGGAAACAGCTGGCCAGTTCGCTTAAGTAGTAGGTCAGGCGGTGCGGTTCAAAATGAACGGCACAATCATCAACCGTGTCGGGTAGCGCTGCCAGCAGCTTGATCATCTGGAGATCCTCCGGGGTGGAGAGACAGGTCAAGTCGTCAGGCGCCGGTTGTTCCGGTGCCATGAAGCCTTTCTCGGCTGCGTTGTCAAAAATACTGCAGATCCGGGCGTGGGCGTACTGGACATAATAGACCGGATTTTCGTTTGTCTGCTGTTTTGCCAGGTCAATGTCGAATACCAGTTGGGCATCAGGCTTGCGCATCAGAAAAAAGAATCGGGTGGCATCCCGGCCGACTTCATCGATCAGGTCCCGCAGCGTTACGTAACTGCCGGCCCGTTTGGAAATCTTTACCTCCTCACCACCGCGCATGACGGTCACCATCTGGTGCAGTACATACTCGGGCCATTCCTGCGGAATGCCGATATCAAGGGCTTGAAGTCCGGCGCGAACACGGGTAACGGTGCTGTGGTGATCTGACCCCTGCTCGTTGATAACCCGGGTGAAGCCGCGTTCCCACTTGGCCTGGTGATAGGCAACGTCCGGTACAAAATAGGTGTAGCTGCCGTCAGCTTTGCGCATGACGCGATCTTTGTCGTCGCCGAAATCGGTGGAGCGGAGCCAGAGGGCATTATCCTGCTCATAGGCGTGGCCGTTGGCAATCAGCTTCTGAACAACCGCATCAACTCTCCCTTCGCTGTAGAGAGCAGATTCCAGAGTATAGACATCAAATCTGACATCAAAAGCTTCAAGGTCAAGGTCCTGCTCGCGGCGCAGCCAGGCAACGGCAAAGTGGCGGATGTCATCAATATTCTCAGGGTCTCCGCATGCGGTTGTATGCTGGTCGGTTGCCTCTACGGTCTCCCTGTTCAAGTATGCTCTGGCCACATCCCTGATGTATTCTCCCTGGTAGCCGCCTTCCGGCCACCGTGGGTCATCAGGCTCGATACCGAGGCAGCGCAGCTGCACAGAAAGGGCAAGATTGCTGATCTGGACACCGGCATCGTTGTAATAAAATTCGCGGGTCACATCCCAGCCGGCGGCATCAAGCACCCGGCAGAGCGTGTCGCCGATAGCGGCGCCACGGCCATGGCCAATGTGCAGCGGACCGGTCGGATTGGCGCTGACAAACTCTACCTGCACCTTCTTCATGGCGCCACTGGTTGTCCGTCCATACCGGTCTCCCTGTTTCTCAATCTCAAGAAGAGTGCCCTGCCATGCCGCTTGAGAAACAAACAGGTTAATGAATCCGGGGCCGGCGATTTCGCTCTTGGCAAACAGCCCGTCACCGCTGCCAAGATATTTGATGATGATCTCAGCCACCTGGCGTGGCGCTTTGCGCTCACCTTTGGCGAGTTGCATGGCGATGTTACAGGAAAAATCTCCATGTTCCGGGTTGGCAGGGTGGCCGATGGTAATCGGTGGCAGAGGGGATGTCGTCAGTTCTTGTGCAGCATGGGCTTTAAGCAGCGCAGATTCCAGCAGGGGGGCAATTCGGTTTCGCATCATTGTTTTGGTTGTTCTTTCTGGTCGGTGATTTTGTTTTCTTCTGTTACATCTTTAATGCTGACATCCCGGGAAAAATCAGGACATCTGGACCCGTTGTCCTGGATACTGAATCGTTTTGAGCAGTTTTCGCGCCAGGCACAGACGGCGCAGCTTTGTCGTGACATGGTATACGTCCTGAAAATGATTTACGGCAGTTTCTTTTCCTGCGGGAACTGGTAGATAACCTCATTGCTGCGCACAAGACCAAAATCTTTACGGGCGATGCTTTCGATGTAGCGACGGTCTGATTTAAGCGCCACAATTTCGAGCTTCATTTTTTCATTGTCAGTTCTGCTTTCGGACAGGCGCGCTTCAATTTTGTCTTTGTCCTGTTTAAGTTCAAAAATTCGCAGCAAGCCCTTATCTCCAAAAACGGTGAAGAACAGGACGAATGCCAGGCACCCGGCCGGAATGAAATACATTTTTTTTTGAAGGGGCAGATTAAACATTTACCCTTTCCTGATCCTTTCGGCAAAATATGCCGCCGTAGTTTCAAGCCCGTCATCCAGGGCAACCGCAGGTTCCCAGGCCAGCTTTTTCCGAGCCAGGGAAATATCGGGCTGACGCTGTTTCGGATCGTCCTGTGGCAGCGTCTGAAAAATAATCTTCGATGCCGAGCCTGTTATTGTAATGATTTTTTCAGCAAACTCAAGGATTGTATTTTCCACCGGGTTACCAAGATTAACCGGACCAATAAATCCGTCGCATTCCATCATGCGGATCATCCCCTCAACCAGGTCCGAGACATAGCAGAATGAACGGGTTTGAGAGCCGTCGCCATAGACGGTAATGTCTTCGTTACGGAGTGCCTGCAGGATGAAGTTTGATACAACCCGACCATCGTTTTCGGCCATGCGCGGGCCATAGGTATTAAAGATGCGGATGATGCGGATGTCGACATTATTCTGACGGTAGTAGTCCATCATCAGCGTTTCGGCAACCCGCTTCCCCTCATCATAGCAGCTGCGAATGCCGATCGGATTGACGTTGCCCCAGTAATCTTCAGTCTGCGGATGTACATTGGGGTCGCCGTAGACTTCAGATGTGGAGGCCTGCAGGATGCGGGCCTTGACCCTTTTTGCCATCCCCAGCATGTTGATGGTGCCCATGACGCTGGTTTTTGTGGTTTTTACCGGGTTGTACTGGTAGTGAATCGGGGAGGCCGGGCAGGCCAGATTGTAGATGCGATCAACTTCAAGCAGGATCGGCTCGGTTATATCGTGTCTGACAAGCTCAAAACGATGACTGTCCATCAAATGTATGATGTTGTTTTTGCTGCCGGTGAAGAAATTATCAAGGCAGATGACGTCATGCCCTTCGTTCAGAAGCCGCTCGCAGAGGTGAGAGCCGACAAAGCCGGCGCCGCCGGTTACCAGTATTCGCATATTATTTTACTCCGCCGCTGCAGCGTCCGAGCGGGACATACGTAAAGCCGCCGGCAGCCATCCGGTCAGGTTTGTACAGGTTACGACCATCCACGACAATTGGTGATCTGAGGGCGGTCTTGATACGGTCAAAGTCCGGATTGCGATATTCGCTCCAGTCAGTGATGACCGTCAGGGCATCGGCACCGTCCAGAATGGCATACTGGTTGCTGCTGTATTCGATCCGGTCGCCGAAATGATGGCGTGCTTCTTTAAGCGCTTCCGGGTCATGGGCACGCACCGTGGCGCCGGCTGCAAGCAGGCGCTCAATGATGGTAATGGCCGGGGCTTCGCGCATATCGTCGGTGCGGGGTTTAAAAGAGAGCCCCCAGCAGGCGACGGTGCGCCCAATCAGCGGCCGCTCTTCGTCGGGGGAACCGAGCAGTTTGATCAGTTTATCCGCCAGCACTTCTTTCTGGAGTTCGTTGACCTCCTCAACCGCCTTCAGCAGCAGGAAGTCATAGTTTGACTCTTCAGCGGTTCTGATAAGCGCTTTAACGTCTTTAGGGAAACAGGAACCGCCGTAACCGGGGCCGGGGAAAAGAAAATCGTAACCGATGCGGGTGTCGGAGCCGATGCCCTCGCGTACCGCCATAACGTCCGCTCCCATCTGTTCACAGAGTCCCGCGATCTGGTTCATGAAGGAGATGCGTGTGGCGAGCATGGCATTGGCGGCGTATTTGGTCATCTCGGCGCTGCGGATATCCATGACAATCATGCGGTTCTGTTTGCGCATAAAGGGGTCGTACAGCTCTTTCATTATTTCGGCGGTACGGACGTTGTCACAGCCGATGACGACCCGGTCCGGCTTCATGAAGTCATCAATGGCAGCCCCTTCCTTGAGGAACTCGGGGTTGGAAACGACGTCAAATTCCAGCTCAACGCCACGGGTCGACAATTCTTCCAACACTGCCGCGCGAACCTTGTCGGCGGTACCGACCGGAACGGTTGATTTGTCGACAATTATCTTGAAGCCGTTCATGGCACGGCCGATATCGCGTGCGACACCAAGGACATATTTAAGGTCGGCTGAACCATCTTCACCCGGAGGGGTGCCAACGGCGATGAAGCAAACCAGGGAGGCCTTGACCGCATCCTCCATGTCGACGGTGAACGAGAGGCGCCCCTCGGACTGGTTGCGCACAATCATCTCTTTGAGGCCCGGCTCATAGATCGGGATGATGCCCTGTTTAAGGTTGTCGATCCGTGCGTGGTCGATATCGACGGCGATAACGCTGTTGCCGCTTTCGGCAAAACAGGCTGCAGCTACCAGGCCGACATAGCCGGCGCCAAAAATACAAATTTTCATGATCCCTCTCCAGAATTGAAAATATCTGACACTCTATAACACACTATCCATCTGAAATTCCAGGTTTAAGCACCATCCGTACGGATTTTTAATCTCAGCGCCTCACTGTATGCTTCGCTTCGAGAGACTCCTGAAATTACGGCTGCTTGTTTTGCTGCATCTTTAACGGAGAGCGTGCCGTCAGACATCAACCGCTCAAGCACAATTTCAAGCGGTTCACTCACATGGAGAACCGCCGCACCCGGTGCAATTAAAAGCACCACTTCTCCGCGCACCGTTCCCTGAGAAACAGCGGCGATAACCTCCGATACCGTGCCGCGAATACACTCTTCAAATATCTTGGTAAGCTCCCGCGCGACTATCACCTGCCGTTCTCCCAGCATCTCGCGAATATCGCTGAGAGTATCGACCAATCTATGGGGGGCCTCATACAGTATCAGCGTTCCCGGCAGTGTACTCATCCCTGACAGGAAGGTGCGGCGCTTTCCCTGACGGGATGGCGGAAACCCGGCGAATGTGAAGGCATCGGTCGGCAGTCCGGATGCGGAAAGGGCCGTGATGGCAGCACATGCCCCCGGAAGCGGGACTACTGCAATTCCTGCGGCGACGGCATCGCGAACCAGTTGATATCCCGGGTCGGAGATGCACGGGGTGCCTGCGTCAGATATGAGCGCCACCGATTTTCCCTGGCGCAGCGCATGTAAAATACGCTCCCCCTTGAGCTGCTGATTATGGTCAAAATAGGAGGTCAGCGGCTTGGATATACCAAAGTGATTGAGAAGCTTGAGTGAGTGCCGCGTATCTTCGGCGGCGATCAGGTCAACTTCTCCCAGAATGCGTACGGCCCGATAGGTAATATCTTCCAGGTTGCCGATCGGTGTGGCGATTATGTACAGGGTAGCGGCCGTCATCAGCGTTGTGCCAGCGCCAGTTTAATTGCAAGAGCGGCAAATATACCACCGGCCGCACGATTAAGCAGCTTCCGGGCAAATGCCGACCGGCGGAAAGATTCGCCAAAAGCACCGGCCAGAAGGCTGATGGCTCCGAAGATGATCAGCGTAGCGATTATGAAAACAGCACCCAGCAGCAGGAACTGTGCGGACAGTTGTCCTTTGGCCGGTTCGACAAACTGTGGCAGAAAGGCGAGAAAAAAGATCGACACCTTGGGGTTGGTGATATTCATGATGATGCCGCGCCGATAGAGAGCGCCGGAGTTGAGCTGATCAACTGCTGCTGCCGCACCGGTTACGGTCACGGCACGGAAGGCCTGCCACGCCAGATAAAGCAGGTATCCTGCACCGGTAAACTTCAGGACGGTAAAGGCGAGTGCCGAAGCTTTGAATAGCGCAGCCAGCCCGAATGTCACCGCAGCGGTGTGAAACAGCAGCCCGGTGCAGAGCCCGAGTGTAACGAGCAGGCCGGCTTTACGTCCCTGCTGTGCCGCCTGAGTCATGACAAACAGATTGTCCGGTCCGGGAGAGAGCGCCAGCAGAATCGAGGTGGTAAAAAACATGAGCACTATCTTCGGGTCAAGCATGTAATAATATCCCCTGCCGTTTGTGAAAGTAATTTTTGCCATAATGGTGTACAAGGAAATGGCTGTCAAGCGTGACGGCTGAAATTAATTCAAATCTTGCGGATAGTTGCACAAGTAAAGGACAGCAGATGACCAGAATCACCCTCAACAAAAATGAAGACCGCCGCATCAAGTCAGGCCACCCATGGGTATTCAGCAATGAGATCCGCGAGGTAGCGGGTGAACGTGCCGCAGGGGCTGCCGCAGAGCTGTATGATGCAGCCGGCGGCTTCATCGGTATCGGTCATTACAACCCGCATTCACTGATCGCCTTCCGTTTGGTGTCACGTATTCGGGAGGATATCGACACGGTAGATTTCTTTGAAGGGCGCATTACCGCTGCGCTTGCTCACCGTCAGACCCGCTACCCCGGACTGACCACCTTCCGTGCCATCTATGGCGAGAGCGATTTTCTGCCAGGGCTCGTGGTGGACAGATACGGTGACTACCTGTCGCTGCAACTCCTCTCCGCCGGCATGGATTGCCGCCGCGAACAGATCGTGGCGGCACTGCGCAAGGTATGTGCACCGCTCGGCATCATTGCCCGTAACGATGTTGCCGTCCGCAAGCTGGAAGGTTTGGAGGAACAGGTAGAGCTGTTGTGGGGTGATATTCCGGAGCGGGTCGATATGGATGAGAACGGTCTCCGCTTTCAGGTCAGTCTGCGCGAAGGGCAGAAAACGGGCGGCTTTCTCGACCAGAAGCAGAACCATCTGCTGCTCAAGGAGATCAGCGCCGGGAAAAAAGTGCTCGACTGTTTCTGCTACACCGGCGGATGGGCGGTGCATGCTGCAGCCTTCGGCGCAGAGTCGGTGCTGGGGCTCGATATCTCGGCACGGGCTGTCGGGCAGGCAAGCAGTCATGCCAAGCTGAACAAGATGTCCGACCGGGTGCGCTTTGAAGAGTGCGACGCCTTTGAGCGCCTCCGGTCGCTGCATCAGGAAGGAGAGCGTTTCGGAGTGATCGTGATGGACCCGCCCGCCTTCGTCAAGAGTCGCAAGAACATTGCCGAGGCAACCAAAGGGTATCTGACCGTCAACCGCCGCGCCCTGGAACTGCTGGAGCCGGGCGGCTATCTGATCACCTGCTCCTGCTCGTACCACATGGGGCGCGAAGCGTTCCGCGACATGCTGATTCAGGCGGCCCGGCTGGCGAAGCGAGAGGTGCGGCTGGTCGAAACCTGCGGTCAGGCGGCAGATCATCCGGTGCTGCTGTCGTTCCCGGAGTCTGAATATCTGAAGTGTTTTGTGTTGCAGGCGGTGTGAATTTTGAAAAGGAGAAGAGCCGATATTCAAGGGGGAGTGAAGTATCGGCAGTTACGAAAAATGAGAGTATTTTATGTGTCTGTCTGCATGGTGCTTGCACTTGCAACCCCGGCGGTTGCACTGGAACAAAACCTTGCCAGGCGGGTTCTGGCGGAGATCAATCTGGCCCGTAGCGAACCGCGCATCTTTGCTGGTTTTCTGCGCGAGTTCCGTGGTCAGTTCCGGGGAAAATACTATCAGCTGCCGGACAGTACTACCCGCGTTCAGACTAGTGAGGGGGTTAAAGCCGTTTATGAGGCGATCAAATTTCTTGACCGCCAAAAAAAAATGCCGCCACTCTCCTGGTCGGGCGGGCTTGCGCTCGCCGCAGCTGAGCTGGCAGTGGAGCAGGGTCGCTCCGGCGACACCGGCCATGTCGGCAGGCAGAGCCGCGGGATGCGTGAACGGATCGAGCGGCATGGGCAATGGGAAAAGAGTATTGCCGAAAACATCGGTTATGGCCCCGAAAACCCCAGAAAAATGGTCATGCAGTTGATAATAGACGATGGAGTGCCGAGCCGTGGACATCGCAAGAACACCTTCAGCACGGCCTTCAATGTCGCGGGGGTAGCCTGTGGTCCTCATCCTTATTTCGGGAACATGTGCGTTATCGATTTTGCGGGAGGGTTCAGGTAGCAGATTCTGTACGATGTCACGTATCGGGGATTTTTTGCATTATACGAATAATTGAAGTACGTCATAACAGTAAGCTGATACGTGTATTTCTTCCGGGAGGATCCCCATGGGCGACTCATTCAGCGGCTTTTCTCCGGAAAGTCTGGCATTTTTCGAGAGTCTGGCTGCCAATAACAACAAGGTCTGGCTTGAGGAGCACCGGGACGATTTTGAACAGTATCTGATGGAGCCGCTTAAAAGTCTGGTCAGCGACCTCTCCGGGGCGATGCTGACCATCGATCCCGAGCTGGTGACCATTCCGGCGGTGGACAAGACCATTTCCCGCATTTACCGCGATACCCGTTTTTCCCGCAACAAATCCCCCTACAAAACCTGCCTTTGGATCACCTTCAAACGCCGGAGTCCGGAGTGGAAAAGCGCCCCCTGTTTCTTCTTCGAGATCAGCGCCGATGGCTATCGCTACGGCATGGGGTTTTACAGCGCATCACGAGAAACCATGGATAACCTGCGGCGCTTCATCGAAGCCAAACCGGCTGAATTCAAAAAGATCACGGCTGCGTTCGGCAGACAGAACACCTTTACCCTGGAAGGTGACCGCTACAAACGCCCGCTCAATCCAGCTCTGCCGGATGATCTGCAACTGTGGCATAGCCGCAAGAATATCTACTTCATCTGCCAGCGTCCGGTAGACGGGCGGATCTTTACGCGGGGGATCTGTGATGATCTGCGCGAGGGGTTTGGTCTGCTCAAGCCGCTGTATGAGTTGTTGTGGCGAGTGCGTGGGTAGATTCGGGGATATATCGCGTTGACTTGAGATGAGAGAAGTGCAATATATTCCCGGATTTTGAATTCGTCGGATAAATGTTCCAATTGGGTAGATCAGCAGTTCACGCGCGCGCGTGAACTGCTCAACAACGAGTTATCGCCAATAGGAGGACAAAGATGGCAGAAATAAACAAGCTCGGTAATGTGGTTGCGCGTTGCCCCGGGTGTGACGGCGGGAAAAGCACTTTTGAGTACTCTGCCGAAGGACGACAACTCGGCTCTACCGCTGTAGTGACACGTAAGCCGTACAGCCAATACGAGGACTGCGATGTCCAGTTTAGGTTGTTCCGATGTGCAGGGTGTGGCCGTGGCGGTTTAGGGGCAATCAGAATGATGAAAACTCATTCAACGTATCCTGCTGATATATGGCAATTATTATGGTTCTATCCTGAAGCTAAAGCAAGATTGCCATTACCGAAGGAAACTCCAAAAGGCATAGTAATGGAGTTTCGTGAGGCAGAAATCTGCAAAGAGAACGAATGTTTTAGAGCATCTGCTGCAATGTTTCGCTCAGTCATAGATAAGGTATTAAGACAGAATGGCTACAAGATAAGACAGCTTAAGAATTTGAAAGAACAGATCGATGCAGCTGCTGCAGATGGCGTCATTACTGAAGCTCGAAAAAGGAAGGCACATGAGGACGTAAGAGTTCTCGGAAATGACGTCCTGCATGACGAATGGCGGGAAGTAAAAGAAGAGGATGTTGATCTGGCACACCATTATACCCAGCGTGTCTTGGAAGACTTTTACGACGACAGAGAGTCGGTTTTGAAGTTGATAAGAGAGGCCGGAAGAAAGCCCATCGAAGACGTCTCAAGTGAAGACGAGCAAGATGAGACATAACCTGGACAGTGGAGCGGTGTACCCCGCTCACCGCCCACGACGTTAAGCGAGGAAACAATGATTAGAAAAATAATTGCAAAAATCAAAATAGCAATTCCAGTGTTTATTCTTCTGACAACAGGGTGTACCGCAAATTATTATGTAACACCAGATGAGTTTATTAACCATGTAGCGGAGAATCAATACAAGACGGAAAATCCGACTGGTTTCTATGTAGTTTCACCACTTGCATCGCTATTTTTTAATCATAAGTATGACGCAAATAATATAAGGAAAGTATTCTGTCGAGACAAGGCTGGAAACCTTTTATATCTGTATCCAGATCGTAATACACAAATAGAAATAACGTCTAAATCCACGAAGGATGTAGTTAAAATGTATTTTGACTCGGTGTTTTTCGAAGGCAGTAAATTAGTTGGATTACGTTCGCGATTAGTCCCTGGCATGACAAGAGAGATTGCTTTGACAGATATTGAAAAAATAGAAATTTATGCAGAATTTCCACGAACAGAAAAATTTGACCAAAAGTGACGTGACCGCTAAAGGAACCAACCATGAAAACCGGCAGAAATGATCCCTGCCCCTGCGGCAGCGGTCTTAAATACAAAAAATGCTGCGCTGATAAAGAGAACACCGGCGGACAACAGACCGGAACCGGCTCACCATTGGACGGCTTGCGGGAACTGCTCAAGGGGCAGAACTTTGGTTCGCTGGATGAGGCCAACGCCTTTATCAGCCAGCATATGCAACAGCAAAATAAAACTGTTATCGATGACTTTCATGGACTGTCTTCAGAGCAGATGCACCGCTTTCTCCACTTTCCGTTCGAGTCTCCAGAGCTGGCCACCTTTCCGTCCCGCTTGGACGTTACCCCGAAAGCCCCCATTCTTACGCTCTTCAACCTGTTGACCGAAGCCATCGGCGATGACGGCCTGAAAATGACCGCCACCGGAAACCTGCCCCGGAACTTCTGCCGGGAGGCTGCCAAGGTGTTTTGGGGAGAAGATGAGTACGCTCGCTGGTCACGCCACGGGGAGCTTCGCTCGGAAGATGAATTTGCAGAACTGAATACAGCCAGGTTGGTGGCTGGACTGGCCGGATTGATCAGAAAATACAAGGGGAAGTTTATCATCGGCAAGGAATGCCGCAAGGTGATGGCGGAACAGGGGATGGCAGGCATCTATCCGCGCCTGTTTCGATCATTTGTCAAGGAGTACAACTGGGGCTACGGAGATCGAATGCAGGAAATTCCCATGGTTCAACACTCCTTTCTGTTTACGCTCCATCTGTTGAACAAATATGGTGCAGAGTGGCGGTCGAGCCTGTTTTATGAAGATAACTTTCTGCAAGCATTTCCAATGGTACTGAAAGAAGTACCGGAGATTAGTGAGTGCTACTCGCCGGAAAAAACCTTGCGCAGCTGCTACTCGTGGCGATGTCTGGAAAGATTTGCCCGGTTTATGGGGCTGGTGGAGGTTGAACGCGATCCGGCCAATCGATACACGGGTGATTTCCGTCTGAGAAAGCTGCCGCTTCTGGATCATGTGGTGCAGCTTCATTTGTAACAGGTGTCTCAATTTAGGTTGCTGTAAGGTATAAAAAAGGTATATAAATAATAATGGAATTTGAATTTGATCCTGAAAAATCCGCTGCTAACCTTGAAAAGCATGGAATTGATTTTGTGCAGGCGCAGGCTATTTGGGGAGATTCTGACTATATTGAAATCCCGCTCAAAACCGCCGATGAAGCGCGCTTTATGGTGATCGGCGTGATTGAGGGTAAAGCGTGGTCAGGTATCATTACCTATCGAGGTGAATCTATTCGAATCATCTCGGTACGCCGCTCCAGAAAAGAGGAGACTGCAATCTATGAAAGCTGAAGAATTGGACAAAAAATTTGATGACGGCGAGGATGTCTCCGAATTTCTGGATATTGCCAAAGCCCGCCGCCCACAACAGGATCAAAAGCGGGTAAATGTGGACTTTCCACTCTGGATGGTCCAACAGTTGGACAAAGAGGCAAAGAGACTTGGGGTGCCGAGGCAATCAATTATCAAGGTTTGGGTTGCCGAACGGTTGCAGAAGGCGGCGTAATCCTGATGCAGTAGTAATACTCCTGACACATTCTGTTACATTCCTGTGCTACCCTCTCCCCCATGAGCACCCATTTTCCTTTTGCAGCGTCTGGAAATTCTGGCTGAGAGCGCTGATTGACAATTCTCCTGGTGGGCATCAGTGTCGTGCAAGTGCGCATCACATTCTAGGATGTGTTGTAGAGTGCCCTTCAAAGGCTTGCTAAAACTGTTGATAATCGGCCCTAAATGCAGCCAGACGGCTTGTCTTTCAGGAAAGCGGCCAACGCAGTTCGATCCGATGCAGCTTCAGGAAGGTTGCCGGCATGTTGTTTAAGGGTTTGAAGCATCTCTTTACAGATGTCGCAGCTTTCCTGGCTCAGTGAGTAATACATCCATACCCCCTCGCGACGAATATCCACCCAGCAACTGCGTTTTAGGTAGGCCAGATGTCTTGACACAGTAGACTGGGGTGCGTTGAGCACCGCCATCAAGTCACAGACGCACAGTTCACCTTCAGCTTGCAGCAGCAGGATGATGCGCAGGCGGATCGGATCGGAGAGGGCTTTGATGGTTTGAGCGAGATGTTTCATTTCAATAGGTCTCCACATTATTACCAGCCGACAACTTTTATGCCCTTCCGGCTGTATTCGTCGTTACCACCTAATAACGGTTTATGCAATTTGTCAAAAACTTTTACAAATTGCATAAATCGGAGGCGGATCGCGTCGAAAAGTGCTTTCATGGTTTGGGCGAGAAGATTCAAGATCCAGTCATCTGCTTGTATTGAGTGTTGAATTCTTGCATGAAGCAACGACCACAAATGAAACGATTCAGCCCGATCCATGAATTTTAGTAGCATCCGCACAAAATCCGGGCAACGTTATTGTAAAGGCACTCCCCAGTCCAAGCTCGCTTGCGAGCGAAATTGTGCCGCCATGTGCCGCAATTATCGCTCTGGCGATGCTGAGGCCAAGCCCCGTGCCATCAGCGTTTCGCGCTGAATCGGCACGGTAGAACCGATCGAAAACCCTTTCCTGATCTTCTTTTGCGATGCCGATGCCGCTATCCCGTATTGAAACAACTGCTTCAGCTCCATTCCAGGTTGTGGATACTTCCAACACGCCATTGTCCCTGTTGTATTTGACGCCATTTTCAAGGATGTTGAGAAACGCTTCCGTAAGGCTCCCCATGTTACCGACGACGGTTGTGTCGGCGCCAAGCGACTCCAGGAGTTGTATGGATCTTTTCTCGACGAACGGCTGCAGCATTGCTACCGTTTGTTGGATGCAGGTATTGAGAGATAGAGATTCGAATTCTTTCGACGACAGGATGCCTGAATCAAGCCGGGCCAGCAGGAGCAGGTTTTTAACCGTTGCGCCGATGCCGTCCGAGACTGATCTGATCGTTGTTAGCGCGTCGATGTATTGTTCCGCTGTTCGTTTCTGTTGCAGTATTACGTCACATTGAAGCATGAGTACTGAAACCGGGGTTTTAAGTTCATGGGAGGCATCGGCAATAAGTCGTTTCTCGCTTTCGAACGCCTTTTGCAGCCGGTCGAGCATGTCATTGAACGATTCGGCAAGATCCGCCATTTCAGCAGTTTCTGACTCTGTATCCACCCGTTTATCGAGGGTTTTATCTGTTATTGACCTGATCCTGCCGGAAAACTGTTCAAGAGGCTTTAGCGACTGTTTCGCTAGCCACATTGCCATGAGAGAGACAACCAGTATACCTGTCGGGATGACCATAAGCAGAAAGTGTCTGAATTTCCGGATCATATCCAGGCTGTCATCAAGGCTCTCCGCCACAAAAATTCTGAACGTCTTGCCAAAGGCGTTGAGGTCGTATTGAAGCACCCGGATCGGCTCGTCTCCTGGTCCTGTGGAAGTAAATACGGCTTGTTGCGCGCCGGTGTCATTGGTTTCAAGCGCCCCTGCAGCAAGATCAAAGCTGCTGTTGACGAGAGAGGGGGCTGCGGCAAAAAGCTTTCCGTCCATCAGTACCTTAAAGTAATGCCCTGACCGGGGGATCGAGTAGTCCCCTGAAACGACCTCCTCCAATTCAAGCTCGATACTTCCTTTCTCTTCATGAAGGAGTCCGGTGATTACCTGTGCTTTTGAGTGAAGTGTCGTATCAACGGAATTGAAGACGGTCTCTCTGACCTCCAGATAGGTGAGAAGGGCAACCGCAATCAAAAAGAGAGAGGTAAACGCACATATCCAGGCAAAGAGCCGTCCCCGTATGGAGTTTCGGAAGCGGTTCATTCTTCGCCTTTCAGAAGATAGCCGGCTCCCCGCACCGTGTGGATGAGCTGCCGGTCAAACCCTTTATCCAGCTTGTTTCGCAAATAATTAACGTAGACATCGATGACGTTGCTGTCGCGGTCAATATCGGTATCGTACATATGCTCCGTAAGCTCGGATCTGCTGATTACCCTGCCGCTGTTCAGTGCCAGGTATTCAAGGAGATTGTATTCGGTTGCGGAAAGAGTGATCTCCTTTTCCGCCCTCCTGACGTTATGGGAATTCGTGTCTATCGTAAGGTTGTGTATCGCAATAACCGGCGAGGTTTTCCCCTTGCTTCGCCTGATCACCGAGCGCAGCCGAGCCAAAAGCTCACTAAAATCGAAGGGTTTCACAATGTAATCATCCGCGCCAAAATTCAGGCCTTTGATCCTGCTTTCGATCTCGCCGCGGGCGGTGATCAGGAGAACCGGCACATCACGCCCCTTTGACCGCAATTCATTCAGAATCGTGAGGCCATCCATAATCGGGAGCATGATGTCCAGCAGAATGGCATCGTAGGGATAATTCTCGGCCATGTACAGCCCTTCTTCACCGTCATGAGCCACGTCGACGATGAAGGTCTGTTCCTCAAGCCCTTTTTTCAGAATCCCGGCCATTCTTTTTTCGTCTTCGATAATAAGAATTTTCATCTGACATACCACCCGACCGAATGTATATTTATTTCAGCTCTGTCTGCGTCTCTTTCACAAAGAACATCCTGCGCCATAAATTATGTCCGCGAAGTGCGTGCATGATGACAGCGCCCATGTGCATGGAGAAAAAAATCAGCAGAAGAGACAGCCCCACTTCATGAAATTCCTTGACCGCATGGACCACTCCTCGCGACTTGTGTCCGGGGTCGATAGTGAAAAAGAGGAAGATGCCGCTCAGCGCCAACAGCAGAAAGAGAAGCAACCCTAACGCATGTACCAATCCGGACACGCCCACGTGTGTCGGTCGGTCTGGCAGGCGCAGGTGGCACAGGCCAATAATGTCCTCTTTCACATATGAAAGTTTTTCCCGCGTATAGGGGACCCAGTTGGCGAAACGGAGATCCGGAGGTCCGACCAGGCCTAACGCAACGCGGAGAAGAATGATATATGATCCGGCCATGCCGATCCAGCTATGCAGGGTGAATCCCATGTGATCGAATTTTTTATAATCACCGGCGGCCAGGCCGGAAAGCAAGGCGGCTATTCCGAAGATAACAAGCCCGAGATGAACCAGAATTGCGGTGCGGCCAAGGGTGCTTTCCTCTGAATGTATCACTTCATTTTTCATAATTGTACCTCCTTGTGAAGAGTGACGATGTTTATTTTCTTCACCGGTGGACGAAACGCTTGACGTGAGCGGGGAAGGTAATTCTCTCCCACTCACGCCGGACTGATAACGCTTCGCTCTGTTTATCTCGATGTTGCGTGCTGAAAGGAGCGTTGCCGGAAGTGACACCTTCAATCTCAACCTGTACGTCAATTACTGTCTTTCCGTACGGTCCCTTTTTACTTCAACTTTGTAGGCATTCAACGTATTGCCGCTGGCAGTCCCCTCAACTTCCACATATGCGCCCACTTCTGCCTTGCCGTATTTTTCTTTTATGCGTGTGGTTTTTGTCACGTTAATTTCCCGGCCGTTCACGTTCCAGATGCCGGTAATCCCGGTGGGAAGGCTCTGGACGGTGCCGTAAATTTTGCTTTCATACGGATCGGTCTGCACATGTCTTCTTTCATCATGACGTTCATCCCCGCTTGCGAACGCAGCGCCTGCCGATAATAGTACCACATACAGCCCCACTGCCATTGTGCTGATCACGTTTTTCATACTCTTCTCCTTTTCTCCTTTTTGTATCCGCTGTTACCGGATTTCCATCATTTGAAATGAGAGTAGCACACCAATTATTAAGGGAGCATTAAACGGAAGATTGTTTTTTGAGTGGCAAAATCAGCTCGATTTTACGACTGTATTCTCGCTTGAATAATCCGCAAAAGCGGATATAGTTGACGGTACGTTTCTTATCAATGTGCCCCAAGGTTTCCCTGCCATGAAGTTAGTAACAACCGGAATATGCCTGTTTCTCCTGTCGTTTGTGCTTCCTTCTTTCGCTGCTGGCAAACCGGTCATCCGCTTCGGCGTCATTCCCCGCTACAACCCGCTGGTCATGTACAAACGCTACCAGCCGATCATGGACTACCTGACTGACGAGACCCCTTACCGTTTCGAACTCAAGATCAGCAAGGACTATCCCGAGGCGGTGCGCTTTCTTGAGCAGGGAGTAACCCAGGTCAGCTCACTGGGAGATGTGACATTTGCCGAGGCGAGCACCAAGTATGCTGCTGTTCCGATTCTCAAACCGCGCAACAAGGATGGCATTCCGTTCTATCGCAGCGCCATCATCGTCCGGTCAGATTCTCCGCTGAAGAATATCAAGGAGCTGCGGGGCAAAACCATGGCCTTCGGCTCGCCTCATTCCACGTCGGGCAACCTGATCCCGCGCTATCTTTTGTGGGACAACGGGGTCGGTCTGCGCGACTTGAAATCATATGCCAACCTGCAACATCACGATGCCGTGGCCAAAGCCGTCCTCAAGGGGCAGTTCGACGCCGGGGCGGTCAAGGATGTCGTGGCCGAGAAGTATAAGTCGCACGGTCTGCGCATTCTTGCCTGGTCGGCCCCGATTCCGGCGGTACCGCTGGTGGTGCGCAAGGATGCGCCACCCGATGTCGTCAGGTCGCTGACCGCCGCGCTCCTGAAGCTGGATCGCACCAATCCGGCACATCAAAAGATGATGCAGACCTGGGACGATGAATTTCGTAACGGATTTGCGCCAGCTGCAAAGGATGACTACCAGGGTATTTTTCGTATGATCAGGGACATCCCCCACGGTTGCGGTGCCGGGTGTCACAAGTGAATGCGCGCATAACGGTCAGCATCAAGACACAGTTTGTGTTGTTGGCTATGTTGCTGGTGGCGATTTCATCGGCACTGTGGGGGTGGTGGTCCTGGAAGAATGAGCGCCATCTGCTCTTTGAGAGCCTGGAGGGTGAGGGGCGGCAGATGGTAACAACGCTGGCCTCGCCGATAATCAACGCCTTGCTGTATGAGGAGATGGGGGTAATCGAAGAGGGTGGTCTGCTGGATAACTTCATCGAAGAGATCATGAACAATACCGGCTTTCCGGTGGTCTACGCCTATGTGACCGACCGGAGCGGCAAGGTGCTGGCCCATAACAATTATTCGGAATACGGCAAAAACTACACCGATTCATTAACCGCTGCCGCACTTGCCGAGGGGCGTTATGCAAGCGTCCTGGCACCGGCAACCGCCAGTCATTCCTCCCTGCTGGACATGGCCATGCCGCTGCGCATCTACGGCAAGAGCTGGGGAGCTCTCAGGGTGGGGATTTCCACTGTTCCGCTGGAGCAGGAGCTGGCTGCCATGGCCCGACGCATCATGCTTGTTTCCCTGGCATTTTTTCTGTTCGGCGTTCTCTTGTCGTGGCTGATCGGTCGCGGCATGGCCCGCCCGTTGCAACGCCTGACCGCCCTGATGGCGGCGGTATCAACGGACAACCTCGATATCGAGTTGCCTCCGCGTCGACCGGATGAGATTGGCGTGCTCCAGGACAGCTTTCTTGCGATGCTGGAGCGCTTGCGCCGTAGCGAAGGAGAACGGGAGCGGGCCGTGGCCCAGTTGATTCAGAGCGAGAAGATGGCCTCTATCGGCAAGATCGTGGCCGGGGTGGCCCATGAGGTCAATAACCCGCTGGCTACCATCGCCACCTGTATCTACAACATTGAACAGAGCAAAGCGGCCCCGAATCGCAGTCTGGAAATCCTCAAGCAAGGGGCCGAGCGGATTGAACGGATCGTGCGCCAACTGACCGATTTCAGCCGGGCCGGAGCGTTGGAAATCCAGCCGTTCGGAAGCAGTTGTTTTTTTGACGAGTTCAAGGAGTTTGGTCGGATGGCGCTCAAGAATCGGAGGATACGGTTTGTTGCGGAAGATCAATGTATACCGCCCATTGCCATGAATCTTGACAAGGGAAAGATTCATCAGGTGGTGCTCAATCTGCTGGTCAACGCCGCTGACGCCTCCCCGGAGAATGGCGAGGTGCGCCTGACGACTGCCGTTGTCGACGATCGTTACCTCATCTCGGTTCATGATCAGGGAAACGGCATTCCGGACGGCCAGTGCGAGCAGATCTTCGATATTTTCTATACCACCAAACCGGCTGGCGAAGGGACCGGCATCGGTCTGGCCATCTGCAAAAGCATTGTAGAGATGCATGGCGGCACCCTGTGTTTTGAGAGCAGGCCGGGTGACACAACCTTTACGGTCAGTATTCCGGTGTCGCCGCAGCGAGGTGATTCATGAAGGACGTGCGGCTGCTGCTGGTGGAGGATGACCCGCTGCTGGGTGAATCCCTGTTCGAGGCACTGAGCAAAAAGGGGTATCAGACACGTCTAGCGGTGAGCGGCGCGGAAGCGCTTTCCGCATGCAGCGACGAATCGTTCGATCTGGTGTTGCAGGACGTCAGGCTGCCGGATGCCGACGGGCTGGATATTTTGAGCGAGCTTCTGGCCCGGCAGCCGCGTTGCCAGGCGCTGGTCATGACCGGGCAGGCCACGGTGGAGATGGCGGTTCGGGCCATGAAGCTGGGGGCCTTCGACTTTATCACCAAGCCGTTTCCGGTTGATGTGCTGATGTTGAAACTGGAACGGCTACTTGAGTTCCGTTCACTGGAAAAAGAGTTGGCGCTGCTTAGAGAATCGTCCGCCGCCTGCTCCCGTTTCGTGACCCGTTCACCGGCCATGCGCTCGGTGCTGGATGCGATCAGCATAGCCGCCGCCAGCGAAGCGACCATGCTTCTCTTTGGTGAAAGCGGCACTGGCAAGGAACTGCTGGCCGAGGCGATCCATTCGGGCAGCAGCCGCGCGAAAGGATCACTGGTGAAGGTCAACTGCGCCGCCATTCCGGAGACGCTGATCGAGGCAGAGATGTTTGGCGTGGAAAAAGGAGCCTACACCGGTGCTGATCGGAGCCGACCCGGTTATCTGGAAGCGGCCTGCGGCGGCACCCTGTTTCTGGATGAGGTTGGCGAACTGAGCCTTCCGGTGCAGGCCAAGTTGCTGCGGGTGCTGGAAGAGCGGGTTTCGACCCGCGTCGGCGGCGTTACTCCCCGCAATCTGGATTTCCGCCTGGTCTGCGCCACAAATCGTGACCTGCGCTCCATGATCGCGGTCGGCTCGTTCCGGGAAGATCTGTTTTACCGTCTTAACGTCATCTGCCTTACGGTACCGCCGCTTCGGGAACGGCGCGAGGATATTCCGCTCCTGATCGCCCACTTCACTGACTGTCACGTCCGCGAGGAACAAAAGCGTATCAATCTGGCCCCTGATGCCCTGGACGCACTGCTGCTCCTTCCATATCCCGGCAATGTCCGGGAGCTGTCCAACATCGTCGAACACCTTTCTCTCATTTATCCCGGTCAGACGATCCATGAACGCCACCTGCCGATCATTTCTGCAGCCGATCCCCACCTTGGCACGCAATTTGAGAAGTTCACTATCGGTATGCCGCTTAAAACAGCCACTGCCGAGTTTGAACGGCGCTACATTGATCGGGTACTCAGCGCCGCCGGAGGCCAGAAAGGGCGGGCTGCAGGAATTCTCGGCATCTCCCGCAAGGCGCTCTGGGAGAGACTGCGCGGACATGCTCTGCAGGATGAGGAATGTAGTGATATCACGGTTGTGTTACCGGAACGTAACATCATCACATCTTGAAAGGAGGATCAAACGTATGAGAAGAATCGCAGCAGTAACAGCCTGTATCGTACTGATGGGAATCGGCAATGCCCTGGCAATGGTTGGCGGAGGCGAAATCTCCCTGAAGAGCAAGAAGGGGGATGTGGTATTCAGTCACGACAATCATGTGGAGGGGATGGCGTTGGCCTGCACCGACTGCCATGACAAACTTTTTTTGAGCAAGGGACAGCACAAAAAGGCCACCATGAAGGAAATGCAGAAGGGCAAATCCTGCGGCGCCTGTCACAACGGCAAGAAAGCATTTTCTGTTAAAGGCGATTGCGCCAAGTGTCATAAAAAATAGGGAGGAACGTACATGGAAATCAAACGTCGGGATTTTCTTAAATTGACCGTAGCGGCCGGCGCCGTGGCGACCGTCGGGCTGCCGAAGCTGAACGCTTTTGCTGCCGCCAATGCACCGGCAACTGCTGATGCTCCCAAAGGTGAGTGGATACCATCCACCTGCCAGGGATGCACCGCCTGGTGCCCGGTTGAGTTTTACGTGCAGGAAGGGCGCATCGTCAAGGTGCGCGGCAACCAGCTTTCAAAAGCCAACGGCGGATATTGTTGCCCTCGCGGTCATCTGATGATTCAGCAGACCTACGATCCTGACCGGATCAAGGTGCCGATGAAGCGCACCAACCCGGCAAAAGGGCGCGGCATTGATCCCAAGTTTGTTCCGATCAGTTGGGACGAGGCTCTGGACACCGTTGCCGAAAAGATGATTGAACTGCGCACTAACAAGGAACCGGAAAAACTGGTGTATATGCGTGGCCGCTACTCGCCGACGTCTACGGAACTTCTCTACGGCACCCTGCCCAAGGTTTACGGCACTCCGAACTACTTCTCCCACAGTGCCATCTGTGCGGAAGCGGAAAAAATGGGACCAGGCTACACCCAGGGTTTCTTCGGTTATCGCGACTACGATCTGGCAAAATCAAAATGCCTGGTTATCTGGGGCTGTGACCCGCTCTCCTCAAACCGTCAGGTGCCGAACGCCATCAGCAAATTTGGTGATATCTTTGAGCGTGGTTCGGTCATTGTCGTCGACCCGCGACTTTCCGCTTCCGGCGCCAAAGCGAATGAATGGTTGCCGATCAAACCGGGCGAAGATGGCGCTCTTGCATCAGCAATCTCTCATGTCCTCCTGACCGAAGGGATGTGGAGCAAGGTGTTTGTCGGCGACTTCAAGGATGGCAAAAACCTGTTTGTCGCCGGTAAAGCCGTTGATGAAGCCGCTTTTGTCGAGAAAGAGACCCACGGTATTGTCAAATATTGGAATCTGGAACTGAAAGACAAGACCGCAGCCTGGGCAGCCAAAAAGTGCCTGATTCCGGCTGAACAGATTATCCGTGTCGCCCGCACAATGGGCAAGGCTGGTTCCGCCTGTGCCGTCTGGATGGGACCCGGGGCTGCCATGCAGGTTCGCGGTACCTATGCCGCCATGTCCGTCTATGCGTTGAACGGTATTCTGGGCTCTGTTGAAACTGAAGGGGGAGTGTTCCAGTCATCCAGCGCACCAACCAACAAGTTTCCCGATGCGAAAAAATTCATCGATGAACTTGCTGAACACCATGGTCACGGCAAAAGGCTGGATGGTCGCGGCTCCAAGGATATGCCGGCTATCATGGGCGGGTTTGACACCATCAAAGACAAGGATGGCACGATCAAGGAAGAAAAACCGAAAGCAAACGTTGTCACCAATTATGTTGCCACCGGCATGCTGAAAAATCCCGACGCCTGCAAGGTCTTTATCAGTACCTGGAGCAACTTTGCGTTCTCGGCAACGGGCGCCCAACGCTGGGAAAAAGCAATGGCAGCGGTACCGTTCTTTGTTCACATGGTCACCAATGCGTCTGAAATGACCCAGTTTGCCGATATTGTACTTCCGGCAACATTTGCTCCGACGGAAAAACTCTCCGTCATCACCAATATGGCGAACCTGCATGGCCATGTTTCCATCCAGCAACCGGTTGCTAAACCACTCTGGGGCGTCAAGCCGGAAGAAACCGAAGTGATGTGGCTGTTGGCAGAAAAGCTGAAAGCCCGGGGGTTTGCCAACCTGTACGATTACTACGCATCCTTTGAAGATCCGGAAACCAAAAAGAAACCGGCCAACGCTGCCGAGTTTTGCGAAATTGCCGCTAAAATCTCCAGCTCCAAGGTGTGGGACGGCAAGGAGAAACAGAAAGGGGATCAGCTTGCCGGTTGGGCTGACTTCAAGAAAAAGGGTATCTACAATACTGAAACCTACAAGTACAAAAAGAACTGGGGCAAATTCAAGACCGTGACCCATAAGTTCGAGTTCTACAGTGAAACCCTGAAGAAAACTCTCGGTCTGTTCGCGGCAAAACATAAAACCGCCATTGATGACATTTTGCAGGCAAGCGAGTATGAAGCACGGGGCGAACTGGCGTTTGTGCCGCACTATGAATCACCGGTGCGCCGAGGCAGCGAGAAGGAGTATCCCTTTACCTTCATCGACCACAAATCACGTCTCAATCGTGAAGGCCGCAGCCAGAACACGGCCTGGTATCATGAGTTCAAGAAAGTTGATGTTGGTGACAAGAGCTGGGATGACGTTGCCAAAATCAACCCGATTGATGCCAAAAAACTGGGGCTGAAGGATGGTGATGCGGTTCGTCTTACCTCTGTCAGCGGTTCCATCACCTGCAATATTCGTCTTTGGGAAGGTGTCCGCCCCGGTACCGTGGCAAAGTGTTACGGTCAGGGTCATTGGGCATATGGTCGGGTTGCCGCCAAGGAGTATGGCAAGAAACCGCGTGGCGGCAATAACAACGAACTGATGCCGGATAATTATGATCGTTTGAGCGGCGCAACAGCACGTAACGGTGGATTTACCGGCGTCAAGATCGAGAAAGCCTAGGAAAGGGGGGATACCATACAATGTCAAAACAATACGGAATGGTCATAGACCTTCAAAAATGTGTCGGCTGCGGCTCCTGTGCCCTGGCCTGCAAAACCGAAAATAATACCCAGGCCCGTGCCAACGGCCAGACCTTTAACTGGGCTGATTTCATCTACAAAGAAGCGGGGAAATTTCCGAACCCGAGTTTCACCGCCATCCCGGTGCTCTGCAACCACTGCACGGACGCGCCTTGCGTCAAGGCCTGCCCGGTGCAGCCCAAGGCGATGTTCAAGACCGCCGACGGCATCACCATGCACAACGATGAGCGCTGCATCGGCTGCCGCCGTTGTCAGAAAGCCTGCCCCTACAGCGCCACTGATGTAGCAAAGGAGAAGGCGGCTTATTCGGTCATCAGTGCCAATATCGGTAAAGACGCTCCGCATGCCGCCTCGCGCGACACCACTGAGTTGATAAAAGGGTGTACCGCATCAGGCGCTGAAACCGCCAAGGCTGCGGGCGCGGTTATTCCCAACCAGAACAAGTTCAGCAGTCCTGATTACGAAAGCATCCGCAAGCAGGGTGTGGTTGAGAAGTGCATCTTCTGCGCGCACCGCGTCGCCAAGGGCGAACAGCCCAACTGCGTGGCAGCCTGCCCGGCCAAGGCGCGTGTCTTCGGTGACGTCAACGATACCGCCAGCGAACCGGCCAAGCTGCTGAAGAAGTACAAGCCGACCCGTCTCAAGGAAGAAAAGGGCACGAAGCCGAATGTTGCCTATATCCGCGCTTTCAAGGGTGGGAATAACGTTTAACCCGCAAAAGCCTACCACCCCTAACCCCTCCTAAGATAAGAGGGGAATACACCACTTTTTCTCCACCCCCTCCTGATTCAGGAGGGGGCAGGGGGTGTGGTTAGAATCAAGGAATCACTAGCCATGCCGACACCTGTCAACACCACCGCAACACGCGAAGACATCTACCGCCTGCTGGCGGCCTGTTACTATCCGCCATCAAAAGCCCTGATTGAGGAGAATTGTTGTACAACTCTTGTCACACTGCTTGAGACTATCGTGCCGGATGCCGTACAATATGCCGTAGACGCTACCGTTGCTTTAGGCAACAGTTCGCTCGACGATCTGGCTGTCGAACATGCCCGCCTGTTCATCGGCCCCTTCCAGCTTGTTGCACCACCATACGGTTCGATCTATCTTGACGACACCAAAACCGTCATGGGGGAATCAACTGCAAAAGTCGCGGCTTTCTACCACAACTGCGGCCTGCAATTGGCCGAGGATTTCCATGAACTGCCGGACCACTGTGCCGTTGAACTGGAGTTTATCTCCTTCCTGGCCTTCAAACAACGAGAGGCAGAGTCTTCAGGCAATTCAGATGAAGTGACCCGGATAACATCTCTACAACAGGAATTCCTCGGCAGATTTCTGATGCCGTGGCTGGAACAGTTTACCGCCGCCATAATTAGCGACGGCGAAGCCCCGTTCTATCAGGCAATAGCAAGATGTACCGCCACTTTCATCAATGCGGACTATGCCTCTTTGCCCAGCACAAACAATGGCTGATACCAAAACGCATACCGGCTGCAGGGATGATCTGACCGTAGATGCTTCCCGCTGTCTGAAGATGCGTTACAGCGAAAGCGGCTGTCGTCGTTGTGTTGACATCTGCCCGCACAAAGCGGTGTCTCTGGATGGATTTCTTGCCATCAATCCGAACCACTGCAGTGGCTGCCTGCTCTGTACTTCTGTCTGTCCGGCAGGGGCATTGGAGCAGAACAGCGATTTTTCCAATAGCCTGGCGCAACTATCCCGCGTACCTGAACCGGTTTTGGGCTGCCTTCGTACGAAAGAACACTCTAACGCCACCCTGGCTTGTCTGGGCGGGCTCTCAGCAGAGCATCTGGTGACACTCTGTCACACATTGCCCGGGACGCTTACTCTCAACCTGACCGCTTGCAACGGGTGTCCTAACAGCACAATGATTCTTCATTTACGGCAATGTATTGAAGCGCTTTTTACGGCAGGATTGTTGGAAGGTGGTTGCAGTATTGTCGCTGCAGAATCTGCTCAAATCATTAATTACCGTGATGAGTCAATAGGCCGGAGGAGCTTCTTTCACTCTTTTCGTAACGCTCTGTTTCAGAGTGCCGCGGTTATACTCTCTGCCAACAATGAACCGACGGAGCGGCGTACTGAATACGCCGGGAAACGATTGCCGGTCAGGAGAGAGTTACTGAACAATTCCAGAAATAAGCTCCCTCAGGAATTGGTCGTCAGGATTCAGAAGCATTTTGACGTTCGTGCAACAATTAGTGAAGTATGCACCATGTGTCAGGGGTGTGTTGCAATATGTCCGACTGGTGCCTTGAACACCGGAGAGTCTGATGTCCCTCCGGCGTTTGACCACGTACGGTGCACCGGCTGTCAGCTATGTGCAGAGTTCTGTCTGGATGCGGCGCTTCATATTCATTCAGTTACACAGTAGTTTCTGTCCGGAGTTTCCGGGCAGAAACTACTTCATTAATACCTTCAACGCCTGCTTCAACAGGCCTTCCACTGAAACAGCCTCCCCTGCATCCAGTCCCGCCAGAACTTTACGTACCTGCGGTTCTTTATAGCCGAGATTGAGCAGTGCGGAAATAACGTCTTCAGTAACATCGTCTGCCGGAATCTGCCGTGCGTCTGCCGCCGGAAGCGATGACATATCAATCTTGCCGATCTTGTCTTTCAATTCCAGCACCAGGCGTTCAGCGGTTTTCCTGCCAATGCCGGGAATGGTGGAAAGCTTGTTAAGATCGCTCTGTGCCAATGCCTGGGCAAGCGGGCCGGGCTGAATATTGGAGAGGATATCCCGGGCAAGTTTGGGGCCGACACCGGAAACGGCAATCAACAGTTGGAAAAAGGACTTTTCCAGGCGTGTTCGGAATCCGTAGAGCAGTATTGCATCCTCTCGGACACTGGTGTGGATGTGAAGGGATGCGGTTCCCCCCTCTTCGGGAAGTTCATAATAGGTTGAAAAGGGAATGTGCACCCGATAGCCGACACCCTGTACGTCAAGAATAATATGGTCAGGCGACTTATGGGCAATTTTGCCGGTCAATAGTGCAATCATAGCTTCATGTTTCTCCAGGATGTTTTTTGACGCTTCGTGGTGGCCTGGCCACCGGATAGCTGGTTGAGACCGTATGAGTTAATATGGCAGATAGCAATCGCAAGGGCATCAGATGCGTCTTCCTGCGCGATTTCCGGTAAGCCGAGTAATGCCTTGACCATCTTCTGTACCTGTGCTTTTTCTGCCCGCCCTTGACCGACAACGGCCTGCTTTACCTGAAGCGCGCTGTACTCGGCTACCGGCAGTCCGCAATGAACGGCGGCGACAATAGCGGCTCCGCGAGCTTGTCCCAGCTTGAGGGCACTCTGTGGGTTGGTCGCAAAAAAGATGTTCTCAACAGCCACCTGGTCTGGTTGATAGCGGGCGATCACCTCGATGAGTCCGTCAAAAATATTTTTCAGCCGGCCAGGGAAGTCCGCCGCCGTATCGGTAAAAATAGCGCCATTATCTACGTGAATCAGGCGGTTACCTGCCTGTTCCACAATGCCGTAGCCGGTAGTGCGTGAGCCTGGATCTATGCCGAGAACGATCATACTGAGGCTCCTTTGCTCAAAGGGGGATTGCCGCTGCCGTACAAAAAAACAGGCGCCCGATTTTTTGGACGCCTGAAGCGGGAATACATCAGGTGGTGGGCTCTACTTACGCACAACCTTTATAATGGCGCAGATATCTTCTTCGCCAAGGCCGGCATCAACCCCTGCTTGATACACCTTGCTTGCCGATTCAGCGGCCGGTAGAGTCAGGCCGACGAGTCGCGCCGCATTCATGACCATATGAAGTTGGTCGTTGACATATTTGAGAGCAAGGCTGCGGGAGAAGTCGCCTCGTGCCATAGCACGACCTTTCTGGTGGAATAGAGGCGACGCCACTCCCCGTGTGTCAAGCACTTCCAGAATTTTGTCAGCGTTGAACCCCATTTTTTCTCCGAATACCAAGCCCTCTGCCAGAACCTGAACCAACTCAGCCTGCACAAGATTTACGATAAATTTCATCTTGGTGGCATCGCCAATCTGGCCGACGTGAATCGTATTCAGGCCGAAAAAGGAGAACGGTTCCCGGCACTTGCCTGCCAAAGCAGGATCACCTGCAGTGATGATTGTCATGAGGCCATTGACCGCATGATCTTTGCTTCCCCACACCGGTGCATCCAGATAGTGAATATCCTTCTTTGCGCATTCTTCTGCGAGTTTCATCGTTGTTTCAAGAGAGTGTGAGCCCATATCAGCCAGGATGGTTCCGCTCTCTATGCCCGCCAAAATACCGGTCTCGCCAAAAAAGAGCGGTCCCAATTCGTCACCTTCGGGGACGATAGCGATAACAAGATCACGTCCTTTCGCCGCTTCGAAAGCTGAGGATGCCGCCTCGGCGCCCAATGCGGTCAATTCCTGTGCGATCGCAGAATCTGAATCAAATACGGTCAGTTCATAGTTCCCCTTGGCCAGATTAACGGCCATATGTCGTCCAACAGTGCCAAGCCCGATAAATCCAATTTTCCTCAACATGCAATGCCTCCAGTTAGGTCGCAATTATAATATAGGGTTTCAATTTATATGAGTTTTTGCCGGCTGGCAATGATCAAATACGGGAACCGCAGTTTTATTCTCGATTATATCTCAACGGGAGACGGTAACGCCAATCCGGTCACAGACACCCGCTAACCTGCAGTTCGAGCAACGCGGCGAAACCGGGTGACAATGATTCTGGCCGAAAGCGACCAAAAGGTCGTTAATCTCTATCCAGTATTCGGGAGGCAGTTTAGCTCTCAACGCTATTTCAGTTGCTTCAGGAGTTTTTGTCGCAACATAGCCGAAGCGGTTACAAATACGGTGAACGTGAGTATCGACACATATCCCCGGTTTTCCAAAACCGAGAGTTACCACAAGATTGGCCGTTTTACGTCCAATCCCTTTGAACGTAAGAAGTTCATCAATATCGTCCGGGACTATTCCGCGATACTCTTCCACTAGTCTCAGGGACAACAGGGCTATCTGTGCCGCCTTGGTACGATAGAATCCGGCTGGATAGATCAGATGCGATATCTCCTCCGCAGCAAGTTCGGCCATAGCCTCAGGAGTCTCTGCACGTGCAAAAATCCGCGTAGAAGCCTGGGCGGTTATTTCATCCTTGGTGCGAAGCGAAATGATGCAGGAAATCAGAACCTTGAAAGGACTGCCGTTACATTGGGCAACAATGGTGACGGCAGGCGTCTGCCACGTTATATATTCTTCCCGCAGTGTAGTAATTGCGCTATGCATTTCATGAGGTTTCATCGGCGAAATAATATCGTATGCAGCTGTTATCTGCAATAGCGGTTTTACTTTTTTGTCAGGGCGCGCTACTATGCCCGCCATGAATATTGACCTGCATATACATTCCAGCTTTTCGGATGGTGCTTTTTCGCCAACCGAGCTTGTTGCCCTTGCCGTACAACAAAATGTCCGGATCATAGCCATTGCCGATCACGATTCCGTGGCCGGGGTCGAGGAGGCTGACGCTGCGGGTTCTGTCGCGGGTGTCACAGTGCTTTCGGCTGTAGAACTTTCTGTGCAGTTTGAAGCGTTACAGGACGTTCATCTTCTCGGATACGGCATCAACTGCAAGGATGAAAAATTTCTTCTGAATCTTGAGGGCTTCAGGCACCGCCGTAAAGGTCGAAACGGTGAAATTCTTGAGCGCGTCAACGCCTGTTTGCAAGCAGAAGGGCGCAGCAGATTGAATCATGAAAATGTTCTTGCCTTTGCCCGTGATTCGGTCGGTCGTCCTCATATTGCCCGGGCTTTGCTGGAACGGGGATACGTGAATACGGTTGAAGATGCATTTCGGCGCTATCTTGTCCCCTGTAATGTCCCGAAAATATATTGGCCGATGGATGAGGCAATTGCTGAAATTCATCGTATTGGAGGAGTTGCGGTACTCGCTCATCCGACCGGTATCTCCAAAGATCTGGCAACACTCGGATCTGTAATAGCTGAACTTCACCAGCTGGGTCTTGACGGTCTTGAAGTGTATAACAATATGGGCTGGCCGCTTGAGATTGAATTTCTGAGACGTACCGCAGAGGCGTCCGGGCTTCTCATGACGGCAGGTTCAGATTTTCACGGGATTGAGGAGGGGCTGGAAATTGGAAGAGGGCGAGAAGGTATGCGCTTTGACAGCGACCTGCTCGCCCCCCTGTATGATCGTATTCAGTATGTCAGAAGATAAATGCTACATATTTTCCTTGTACGCTTAGTTAGTTTGGGTAGTAGTACTCTTCGACAATCCACCATATATGACAGTAATGTTATAATATGACGGATTCAGCAACAAATTCCCCGCCACTCTCCACATCAAATATATAAATTCATCCGTATAACCAGCCCTTTGAACGTTCATCTTCAGTATGTTTTTTTGGTACGTTAGTTGCTTTGTCTTTAGAAACATGCAAGGACGCTGCACACAATATCAGCATCAGAAGCTCTGAGCAGGAAGTATATTATCCAAGTGGTAGGTAAAAAAAAGGGGGTTACACATGGACACGAAATATTCAAAACAAGCGATTCGCATTGCAGTTATCATGTTCTCTACAGGCATGGTATTCGGATGTGCCAACTACGAGGTGAATTCAAAGAGAGGCGACATTCCGGGTTATTATATTCGCCATGAGATGCAAGATGCGGATAGGGCGGTAGAATCGGCACGACAGGCGGGAAAAGACAAGGCATGTCCCGACGAGTTTAAAGCCGCTGAAGAGGCAAAAAAACACGCCTACGATGTATTCAGGGCGTGCCACACCGAAGAAGGTGCAGCATTGGCAAAGCTCGCAACGGCGCAAGCGAATGCCCTCTGTCCAGAAAGACCCAAAACTGAAACAAAAACGATATTTATAAAAGAAGAACCGGTAATTATCCTCGTTGCTGAACCGATGGCTAAGGAGAAAGTTGTAGCCTCGGCAGTCGAACCAAAGGTCGTTGTTCTTGCTTTTCAGGATATTCATTTCAATTTCGATCAGTCGACCCTGACCCCTGAAGCAAAACTCATTCTGAAAAGAGATATCCGGTTGTTGAAAGAAAATTCAAAAACCAAGATCCGTGTCGCAGGGTATACCTCCGCATCCGGCACCGAAGAATACAATCAAAAGTTGAGTGAACGAAGGGCAAAGGCCGTTCAGGATTACCTTATTGACGAGGGCGTTATCTCTCGTGACAGGCTTTCTACCATTGGCTACGGCGAGACACATCCGGCGGTTCACGAATCAGCGCCAAAAGATCTTTACTCGGTAGCTGCGAAAGAAAATATGCGCGTTCTCTTCGAAATCGTCGTGGAATAATGATTCCGTAACGAAGTGACAGTAGCCTTGAATACAGACCCCCAGTTTGCTTCGGGAGCAGGTTGGTCGTTAGCTCAAATACAGTTATCTGGTGAAAGAGTTCACACATTATAAACGGGATGGCCAAATGGACGTCCCGTTTTTTATAGCAACAAAAACGCCGGGAAGAGATTGGTGTCGGTATCCCAATACGGCGTCGGCAAATTTGATGCTGTCGATCTTCTTCTTGGTCAACGTAACTTTCGGCATACCCCACCATGTGCAGGAAAAGGTAGGGAAAAAATAGGATGAAAAACTAAAAAACCCGCGTAATCTGTCTTAAAGATTAGCGGGCTTTTGGTAGGAAGTTAAGCTGTATATAGATGTTTTTTCATGCTATTTCAAATCAGTTTCAAAGGATTCAAAAACCTGCGTTACATCTTTTCCTTGTACGCCTTGTAATCAACGACATGAATATCTTCTTTGATCGACGTTACCCCTTTCACTGATTTTACTATCGTAATAGCGGCAATTTTCTGGGCCTCAGATTCTATGTAGCCACTGATTGAAATAGCACCCTTATTGACGACAATGGTAAAAGGCCGATAATCCTCCAAGGTCGGAGCATTAAGGAGGGCGGTCTCAATCTTCTTGGAGAGAATAATATTGTCTATGACCGCAACTGCAGATTTTTCAGATTCTTTTATGGCCGGTTCTTTGACGGCTGCAAGAATACTTTCTACAATCGTTGCTTCTGAAAGTCGCGAGGTGTTGAACACCAGATCATAGTAATTGGGATCATTCCAGTCGCGGTTAAAGTAGAAATGAATGAAACCGCCACGCTGAAGATCGCTACGCCGAATCAGCGATCGAGCCATATCCGGATCGATCCACTCTCGCTCAGCAAACCGCTCAACCCTCCCTTCGAAATCGGCAATGAAGCGGATCCGAAGAATATTTTTACACTCCTGCAGCAAATCCTGGCCACCCCGGCCGTAAATAACAACATTTCCCTTGCGTGCAAGATCAAGAATAATAAGTTCTATTACATTCAGGGCTGCAGCACGCTTGCGATCTTCAGCAGTAACGTAAGAGGGAGGTTTCTCATCAACCATCTGCAACATTTCAGGGGTAAGTCCGTATTTGGCCGCGAGAGATTTGATTCGCGGTCCGTCAATAAGGGTGTACTTGAGCCTCTGCGCAACATCAGAGGCGATCTGATAGGCCCCAGTGCCCATTTCACGTGATACGGTGATAATTGCCATGTACCATCCTCCAATATAACGAATCAGTTTAGTCGCTTATAGCACGTAATGTTCTTGTATACAAGCCGATCGTGATTTCGTGACAAAATAATAGTTTAGTTAAATAGTCACTGAAACGGAATACATTTTTTCAGCGGCGATATCTGCTGACTATTCCAATGCAACGTTTACCGTTACAACCAGTCTGCGGAGTACGCCACTCTGACTTATTTCCAATGGTATCCGGATAGCTGCGCCCTCTGAAATAATCTCATGCGGCAGAAGAGCGACCTTCGGTGAGTCATCGGAGTGAGGTGTGTTCCAAGGGGTGCTCACATTCTGTTCCAATACTTCCGGTGGTTTAACATCAGATGATGGTTCGGCAGGTGCACTGTCTGCTTCAGGTGACCCGTTGCATAGGGTAACTCGATCAAGAATCTGGCGGGAAAGCGTTGTCAAGGCCTCGAGCAGACCATCTCCGCTTGCTGCGTTCGTTTGGCAGATTAAAAATGAAGTAAGATCAAGTGAAGCGGCAATCTGTGCTGCAGCATCCGGCAGAATTTTCCGGGTATAACTGTTAAGTTGGAGAACAGCGGGTGTCTCGTGAAGGCCGACTCCGTATGCAGACAGAAAATCCCGCAATTGCGACACGCTTTCAATGGTTTCAGCGGTGTGCTCAACGTCCGGGTCAATCATAATCATAATGCCGTCAGCACCCTTAAGCGTCATTTTCCAGGTTGCGGGGTTAGTAACAGTTCCCGTTAGTGTGTAAATATGCAGACGCAAACGATATCCGTTCGGCAGGGTGGTTTCAAACGGGCTGAAATCAAAGAATATTAGATTGTCAGCGCCGGCAGGAAAACATTTAAAATCTCCACGCAGGGAAGGCTTTATCCGCGAATAAATATAGGTAAGCGCGGTACTTTTGCCGCTTTGCGCAGGGCCGAAATAGACAATTTTGGCATTGATCTCTTTTTTTGCATGGTTAACCAGTGCCATTCCGAATTCTCCGTCTATCTTCTCTTGTTTAACAGAAGCCGTTTTGCCAAGGTTGATATAACCGATGCGATATTTTTACTTTTAGCAAAAAATGCCAGATCTTTTACATCCATGGTGTTCAGATATCGGGTGGCATGCTGAACCGGCGTCCGGTTGTTCTCGATCAGGGCTTTTCTGATCTTGTAGCTTTTAACCCATTCTTTATTGGCACAAATCAGCCGCATGATCTCATCATTCTGGATGCCCGATTTAACAAGCGTCAAAATTTCCGCCTCAGTAATGCGAGGATTTTTTATGACGCTTCCTGACACCAGTTTGTTTGAGTCCTTGACAAGAATGGAGCGCCACTCTTTATCGCCGGAAAGTGCCATTTTAATTTTTTCGCCTATCCCCATCAACTGAGCCGTTTTAAATTTACTGAGAAACTGTTCGTCTTCCTCATTTATTTTATCCTGATCCTCAGACTCAGTATCCGGATCCAAGTCATCGTACGGTGTCTCAACCGTATCATCCTCCGGTAGTGTGGAATCTTCAGAATCCGGGGATGGGTCGGGATAATTGTGACAGAGGGTACGTAGAGCGTTGAGCATGAGCGGATGTGGATTCGGTGACTCGACAAACGTTGAAATTATCTCCTTCGGCACGCTTTTCAGACAGTCGAGCGCTGCCGATTTAACTGCCGGTTCGACATCTTTCGACAGACAGAACAAAAGCATCAGTCGATCGGTTGCCGCCATGCTCTCCGCTGCAGCGCAACCGGCAAGCCTGACCTCCGGAGGTGTTCCCGACCGGACGTATACCGCCACGGTCGGGGATATGGTTAATGTGACTTTTTCTGACATTTGATTGTTTATGGCTGAGAAAGCACTGCTTTTATGCCGGCACTTTTTAATTTGCTACGGGCAGCATCGGCAGCTTGTCTGCTGGTAAACGGGCCAACCGAAAGAGTCTGGGAAGGTATCGCAATATCTATCTGTTTGAGTGTTGTCATAACGCCGGCTGCCTTTAGGCGCTCTTTTTCCGAGTTTGCTGCGCCACTTTGGAGGTAGGAACCGGCATATACAATAAATTTTCCACCCTGTTCAATAACGAACGCATCTGACGTTAGTCGTTTCAGTTTTTCCAGCGTTGACAGTGCAGAAGCCCGATCATTGAAATCAGATACGAGCAGACGATTCATAGTCGTTTTTTTGCGTGCGCCAGGTTTGACAATCGGTTCAAACCCTGACTTCCGTACCCGGCCCATATCGGCTGACAGAGCCTCTTCCAACACGTAATCGCCGATGAAGATCGACAATGCCCCTGTCGTCGCAGGTTTTGTACTTACTGCAATTTTGGTTTTAGATGTATCGTTTGCTGCCGGTTTTTTCACCGCCTCTTTCGCGTGAGCAGCTTTTGAATCAGCTTCTGCAGATTTTTTTGTTTCGGCCTTTGCTGCGGCAGTGGCCGTTTTTTTGTCGGCAGGTACAACCGGTAATAGTTTCTTCTCCGCCGGTTTTTCGACGGCGATATGTTTGATTTCCTCCTTTTGTTTTGGCACCGGAGGCGTCGGAGGCGCTTTGACGACCGGTGCAGCGGCCGGTTTGGCTGCTGCAGGAGGTGTGACAGCCTGTTTCACCGCAGGGACGGCCGGGACAGGAACAATTGCTTTGGGAGCCTCAGTCGTGGCAACTGATGTCCCTTTCGGTTTTGCGACTTCACCATCGCGAGGCGGCAGCGGCATTTTGACAATCTGCGGTGCGGACGCGGGAGCTCCGGCCGTTTTTTGTACTTCCTGAGGCTTGATCAATCCCGTAAAAAAGTAGACATACGTAAAGCCTCCGAGCAGTATCACCAGAAGGAGTACGAGTGCTCCCTGATTCTTTTTCTCATCCGGCGCTTCCTGCTGAGAATCACCTGAATCTTTGCTGAATTTAATGTCCATGAAAGTCCTCCAAGACCGTTTAACCCTTATAAACAGGATACGTGCGTTAACGAAGTCCTTTTTCGCCAGAAAAGCGCAGAAAATAACTTCTCACTTACTAATGATGGGATGTGCTTACTTCTTTTCCGCCAGTGATTCTGTCACAATCTTCTGGGAAAGGTGAGAAGGCACCTCTTCATAATGAGAAAACTCCATACTGAACATTCCCCGATCGCTGGTCATGGATTTAAGATCGTTTGAATACGCGAGAACTTCAGACATTGGAACAATCGAACGAATAATCTGTGAATTCGCTTTCGGCTCTACACCGACAACCTTACCGCGTCGGGAGTTGAGATCGCCTATAACGTCACCCATGTTTTCGTCAGGAACGGTGATTTTCATGTTCACGATCGGTTCAAGCAGGACAGGTTTGCACTGTTCCATCGCTTTTTTGAATGCCATCGAACCGGCTACCTTGAATGCCATTTCTGAAGAGTCAACGGTGTGAAAAGATCCGTCGTAGAGGGCAACTCTAAAATCGACAACCGGATAGCCAGCGAGAAAACCTTCTAAGCTGGCTTCCTGAATCCCTTTGTCAACGGCCGGTATATACTGGCGTGGGATGACTCCGCCGACAACCTTGTCGTCAAAAACATACCCCTCACCACGCCCGGTCGGGGACATTTCAATCCAGCAATCACCGTACTGGCCGCGTCCGCCCGACTGTTTTTTGTATTTCCCCTGCACCTTGGCTGTGCCGCGGATCGTCTCAAAGTAGGGCACCTTCGGTGTTTTAAGGAGAACCTCGACGCCAAACTTGCGCTTCATCTTTTCTACTATTACTTCCAGATGAACCTGACCCATGCCGGAAATAATAAATTCTTTTGTCAGGGTGTCACGATGCGACTCAAGAGTCGGTTCTTCTTCGATCATACGGTGCAGCGCATTGTGAATCTTGTCTTCGTCCGCTTTTGTCTTGGGCTCTATTGCATATGAGATTACCGGTAACAACTGTTTTGCCGGTTCAAAGATGATCGGTTTGGCAGGATCACACAGTGTATCGCCGGTAACTGTTTCCTTGAGTTTGGCTACGGCAACGATGTCACCCGCAACCGCCTGTTTGATAGGGTGCTGTTTTTTCCCCTCCAGCTCGTAAATCTGGCCGATGCGCTCTTCAACTCCTTTTGTCGAGTTGAATATTGTGGTGTCAGAGTTGAGCACACCGGAGTATACCCGGAAAATTGTGATCTTGCCGGTATACGGGTCGGAAGTCGTCTTAAAAACCAGCGCAGAAAATGGTTCCTTCTCATCAGGAGCGCGTTCGATAATCTCCTCTGTTTTTGGGTGGATACCGACCGCCTTCGTGCGATCAAGCGGGGAGGGGAGGTAGGCGCAGATAGCGTCCAGCAGATGGGCGACGCCGATGTTTGACGTTGCCGCACCGCAGAGCACAGGGGTAAAGGTGTTGCGCATCGTGCCGACACGCAAGCCGTCTATGATCTCATCAACAGTAAGGTCGCCATTTTCGAGATATTTTTCCGTGAGGGCATCGTATGCCTCGGCAACGACCTCAATCATCTGCTCGCGTAGACGCGCCGCTTCTTCTGCATACTCCGCAGGGATAGCTCCTTCATTATATTTTCCTGACCCGTCTTTGGCATAAAAGCAGGCTTTCATTGATATGAGATCAATAATTCCTTCAAAGGCGGCCTCGACCCCAATCGGCATCTGAATAGCAACTCCGCGGGCTCCCAACATTTTTTCCATGTCATCAATTGCCCGGAGGAAGCTGGCACGCTCGCGGTCGAGTTTATTGACAAATGCGATGCGTGGGATTTCAAAGTCGTTGGCCCAGCCCCAGATTTCCTCAGTTTGCGCTTTGACTCCGGAAATGGCGGAAAGAATAATGACAGCACAGTCCAGGGTACGCATGCAGGCGCGGGTGTCAGCAATGAAGTTGCCGTAACCGGGGGTGTCGACGATATGAATGGAATGTCCCTGCCATTCGCAATGGTCAAGCGCTGACGTGATGGAGATTTTGCGCTTGATCTCTTCCGGCTCAAAATCCATCGTTGACGTGCCATCATCAACGCGACCGAGCCGGTCGATCATCCCGGAATCAAACAGGATTGCTTCTGAAAGTGATGTTTTGCCGGCGCCGCCGTGTGCGACGATGCCCAGGTTACGGATCTTGCTGGTCTCTAACTGTCCCATAGAACTGCCTCCTTGCCTGCAATATGGATTTCACTGTCTGCTCAACGTCATACTCTCAAAATGAGTAGCTTGTAACACCGATCAGCGGTTTCGTTCATACAATATGCGTAAACCTTCAAGCGTCAGATTCTCATCAACTTCGTCAATCGTCTTTGACTCAGGAGCGATTAAACAAGCGAGGCCACCGGTGGCAATTACCCGGAACGCTTCGTGTGATTCTGCCTTGATATGCTCGACAATACCATCAACCAAACCGACGTAGCCGAAAAAAATTCCCGCTTGCATCGAGTTGACGGTGTTCTTTGCGATGACATGAGGAGGTTTAATGATATCTATTCTCGGCAGTTTACTGGCCCGCTGAAAGAGTGCTTCCACCGAAATGGCAAGGCCGGGAGCTATTGCACCGCCGCAGTATTCGCCTTTTCCATTAACGTAATCAAAGGTTGTCGCTGTTCCGAAGTCAACAATCACCAGGGGGCACTTGTGCTTTTCAAAGCCGGCGACAGCATTGACAATCCGGTCGGCTCCAACTTCACCAGGGTTATCGTAGTGGATCAGCATCCCCGTTTTGATTCCGGGGCCGACGACAAAGGGTGTCAGATTGAAAAAGTCTCGGGAAATAGCCTCCATCACGCCGGTCAAAGGGGGAACGACCGAGGATATGATAGAAGCTTTGACCTTGGAAAATTCGAGGCCTGCCTGATCAAACAGACTGTGGAGAAGAACCGCGTATTCGTCAGAGGTGCGGGACTTGTCGGTCGAAAGTCGCCAACTGCGGAGCAGTGGCACCCCGTCATACGCACCAAGGACTATGTTACTGTTGCCGACGTCAATAACAAGAAGCATTTAGATTACCCTCACATCTCCACAGGTGATACGGTGCTGTACCTCATCGTCGGATCTGAGCAGCAGCGCCCCATCCGCATCAATGCCGATAAACAAGCCGCCGGTACATTCGGTGCCGGAATCGCTGACTATGACCTGTCGCCCGTTAGCATTGCAGCGACGCTGCCACTCTTCGCGAACCGGCCCGAATCCGTGTGTCAGAAAATCTGTGTACAGTCGGTCCAGTTCGTTAAGCATGGTGCTGGCAAAACGTGGCCGATCAACTTCTGTACCGGATTCAAGAAGCAGAGACGTGGCCGGATGGCGCAGGTCGTCAGGAAACTGTCCGGCGGTCATATTCAGGTTTACGCCGATGCCAAGAATAACAAAATTGATGCCGTCCGTTTCCGCACTCATTTCATTCAGCAGACCAGCCACTTTCTTTCCGGAGATCAGAAGATCGTTGGGCCATTTTATCTCAGGTATCAGGTTTGTTGTCAGTTCAATCGCACGGGCAACTGCCACTGCAGAGAGAAAGGTCAGTTGCGGAGCTTCATGCGGCATGATTGCGGGGCGTAAGACAACTGAACAGTAGAGATTGACCCCGGCAGGTGAAGACCATATTCTGCCGCGCCGGCCCTTTCCGCCGGACTGGCCGTCAGTCAGAACCACCGTCCCCTCTACAGCTCCGTTTTCTGCAAGCCGAAAAGCGTCGGAGTTGGTTGAAGTGGTTAGTTTAAAAAACTCAAGATGACGGCCGATTGTTGTGCTGTTCAACTGAGCAGCTACTTCGTGCGGATTGATAACATCAGGTGAGGAGATGAGGCGATAGCCTCGTGATGGCACAGCCTCAATACAATAACCGCTATTTCTCAATGCGGAAATATGTTTCCAGATGGCGGTCCGCGATACCCCAAGTTCTCTGCTTAGAAGTTCGCCAGATATATAGCCCGCTTCTGTGCGGAACAGGCGCAATATTGTGCCGACTTTGGGGTGCATCTGGTTACCTCGGTAGATGTGTGGAACTGTTGTGCATCTAGTCGAGAAGCATTGAGATATCCATTGCCCGTGGCGAATGTGTCAATGCCCCTACAGAAATAATATCTACTCCGGTCTCTGCTATTGCACGTACACGCTCAAGGTTAACACCACCTGATGCCTCTACCTGAGCCCGTCCGTCGATGGTGACAACGGCGACCCGCATGTCATCAAGGCTCATGTTATCAAGCATTATGATGTCGGCTCCGGCCGTGAGTGCCTCATTAACCTGTGCGAGAGTCTCAGTCTCTATTTCTATTTTCAACGTGTGCGGAATGTAGACACGGGCACGGCGGATCGCTTCGGTAATGCTGCCGGCTGCTACAATATGGTTTTCTTTGATAAGAACGCCGTCATAAAGCCCGGTGCGGTGATTAATGCCCCCTCCGATCCGTACTGCGTACTTTTCAAGCTGTCGGAGTCCTGGTGTCGTTTTACGAGTGTCAACAATCCGGGCCTTTGTTCCGGAGACTGCCTCGACAAATCTGGCAGTCAGTGTCGCAATGCCGCACATCCTCTGCAGCAGGTTGAGTGCGACCCGCTCACCCATCAATAGATGTGCGGCTTCTCCATGGACTGTTGCCAATTGAGTTCCTGGTTCTGCTTTTTCGCCATCGTTCAGGCACGCTTTGAAGCAGATGGCAGGGTCAAGTATCGTGAAAACTCGAGCTGCGGTAGCGATGCCTGCCACAACCAGATTTTCTTTCGCAATCAACCTCGCCGAAGCGGGGCGCTCTCCCGGGACGACTGCCAGTGTGGTGATGTCGCCGGTATGAATGTCTTCAAGAAGGGCCTGTTCAATCAGACGGTCAATCATTATCATTATTGTCACCTTGGCTCAAAGTATGATGATCTATATCACAGCGAATGAAGCGTATCAACAGCTATGCGGTGTTGAGTCTGCCGTGAGTCCGGCTGTATGGAAGTGTTAAACGAACCGGGAGCATCAATTGCTCAACATTTCGAGGCTGAAATTTTTTACCTCTACCAGCTTGTCTTCAATTTGGTCGACGAGTTCAGTTAGCAGCTGTTCATTCAGTTTGAGTGTGTCCCAGGCAATCCCCTGGATTTTCGGAACGAAACTGTCGCCGCTATTGCCAAAACCGCTTGCCTTGATAAGTGCATCAGCTATATGGACGACTGCTGTTTTAATGCGATGGTTTTCTGATTTGACAACATCATGATGAAAGGCAATTGGCTCACTTAACTTATCCGGAAGAAACCAGCTCTTTGACAGCCAACCTCCGACTTCGGCATGGTCGGTGTCTATGATCTCAAGCTCGGCTTCCAACACATACATATTCCGTGTACGAACAAGTTCCAGAATTGCTTTCTCCGCGTCAGGGCATTTAAGACCGATTATTATCTTGCCAATGTCATGCAGAAGCCCCGCTGTTGCAATCTCTTCGCACTCGGGCAATCCCAGTTTGTGGGCAATAAGATTGGCTGCCACACCAACGCCAAGAGAATGCTCCCATAAACCGATACTTTCCTTTTCCATGATCGCAAAAATTGAGGAGGAGAGTGCAAGACTCTTTACGACATTCACTCCCAGCAGGATCATTGCATTTGTTATTGTTGAAACCCGATGGAAACCGTACGACGGGGAGTTTGCCAAGCGAAGGATACGTGCAGAAAGGACTTGGTCAGAAGAAACGATTCTGGCCATCTCCTGCACCGAAGATTTGTTGCTGACGGAGAGTGCATTCAGTTTATGGATGACGTTTGGGAGTGTCGGCAGCGTCTTGGTGTCCATGATGATTTTTTTTAGATCACTCCGATTGTCGGTCACAGTCGTCTCCCATCGATTTAGTCAAATACGCTCTGTAGACGCCATGCAGCATCATATTAAGCGGTTCCAGGAGGGTCTTGCTGAAACGACCATCAAGGTCGCGTTGCAGGTCGGCAATCGACCGCTCTCCTTCTTCCCGGACCGGGTGCCCTTCAACATAGACATTCTGCACATCCATGTGTCCAAAACGGACAATCAAGGAATCAGTCAATTCAGTGCCTTTTCCGCAAATTGGCATGCCTGCTTGAGATTCTTCGCGAAAAACATCCCGTGCGAGGATCATTCCAGCTTTTGCGAACAATAATGGAATATTCTGCATAGACACATCCTGTTTGCGGTTACATAGATCATGAAGCGCAAAAATACTACTCGAATGTGGGGGAATAAGTCAAACGATTACAAAATTCATATGTACTTCATGGTGAGTATAAGCTTTTGTTCACCAACACAATTTTAATTCAGGCATATATTTTTGCCGCTTTTATTAAATATTACAATAGATCCGGAGTCCGGCTTAGGCTTTGTTTCATATCTATTGTTGTATTGCAGCATGTGTAAAGATTTGACATGCCTTGCAAATTGAATTAGTTTCTGCCTCGCTTATACAAATGAGTTGTTACAGGAGGCTTTGATGTTCCTTCTCCCTAAGGGTAGTGCATTATTTGAAAATCTGGCGGTTTCGAAGCTGAAGCTGCCGGATGTTTTATCGAAGCTGAATAATGGCTCTTTCACCGGATATGCAAGTTTTGTCTTTCAGTCCAGCACGGCAATTCTGGTTTTTGAAGCCGGAAAACTTGTCAGCGTCATTGTTGAAGGTAAAAATGGCATGCGTGAATCCGGTTTTCAGGCACTCTCTTCTCTGGCTGAATTAATGGTTACGACGGGAAGCGGGGCCCTGAATGTTTATAAGCTTTCAAAAGATCTCACCATGTGTATTCACGCCCTTCTGGAGGGAGAAACCCTCTGCAAAGCCCAGGATCTTAAGCTGATAGACATAAACGCCCTTCTTAAGAAAATTAAAGACGATCATATGAATGGCTGTCTGCGCATCTATACGGATGAACATTCGGCCATGATTTTTTATAAAGACGGCAATCCCCTCGGTTTTTTTCATGACGGTGCCAGTGATATTGAAACATCACCTGCTGAATCACAAAAAATTGCCGGTACGCCTGGCGCAAAAATCGATCTGTTCTCAACAAAAAGTGCTGACGAACTGATGGGAACGAACCTTCTAGAATTCACAAACGTTCAAAAAATATGGGACACCTGCGTAGCTCTTCACAAATCGGTGATCGATAAAACAAATACCGAACGCCAGGAGCGCGACAGAAAAGTTTTGTCGCAACAGCTTGCTGAATTGGAAGAGGCGGTTAAGTCGATAGTTGGCGAGTATGTTGGCAGGGTCGGTCGTGGTATTGTTGACAAGGAAATTTCGGAAAACGGTGGAAATTCGTGTCTGGTTGATGCTGATCGAGCGGAGAAGTTCATAAAAGGTGTGGAACGTGCCGCCAAGCTTCTGGTCAGTGGCACAAATATTAAGTTGATGATGGAAAAGCTTACGTCCACAATTTCTCTTGCCAAATCAGAGTTTTAGTTTTAACGCTACGCATTGGAGGGTATAATGGAAAAGTTTATTGAACTGCTGGTCCAAATGAATCCGTTCGACCTTGTACAGGTTGTTTTCTGGGGGTTGGCAGGGGCGATCAGTTTTTACTTCAGTATCGGTAATGCTCGCGTCTGGACAAGTATATCGATTGGATTCTTTTTGATCTTTCTCAGCCAGGCATACGGCATTAATCCGTGGGGACATTACCAGAAACTCACCGCGTATCATCATATTGTCGGTACCGTGGCGATTATGACTATTACCCACGGCTTCCTCGAATATTATGTTTTCTGCCGCACCTTTGAAATATCGGGAAATAAACTCATTGTGTACTTGAGTACGCTGGGGATTCTTATCGCAGCCGGGGTCTTCCTGCTTATCAATCCGACACCAAGTCCCAATACCATCAGAAATATGAAAATGATTGAAAACGCTATTTGGGTGTTCCTCTGCATCATGAATATTGAACTCATCAGAAAAATCTACAGCGCTATCCGTGACTCGGATATTTCCAAGGGCTTTATTGCGTTTGGAATAGTCTTCGTATGTATTTTTATGTGGCGGGGAGCCGACCTGTACCTGCAAATATTTCAATGGGATCAGGATTGGCAGGACATCATCACGCTTATGACGGAAGAATCCACTGATATTGATGAATACATGGGACGAGTGGAGTTTTCACGAGAGGTAATTCGCTATGCCGGTGTTTTGTCGGGAGTTTCCGTTGGTGGCGCATTTACCTACATGTATAAGTTGCTGAAATAGAATTAATATCAACTTGTTGCTTGTCTGGAAGGAGTTTATTATGTTTGTTTCGGTAAAATTTCCGCTCGCTATGGTATTATCACTGCTTCTGTTTTCACTCCTTGGATGCGGGGAAAAAACAGTGGTCGGTCAGAGCAGTTCCACAAGAGAACAATCAGTGGCCTGCATGGAATGTCACGCCGCCACTACCTCCCCGGTAACTGACGCCGTCATTGCTACCGAATGGAAAGCGTCTGCTCATTATATCAAGTATGGTGCCGGTTGCGTAGATTGTCATGAACCACAAAATCATCCGAGTTACTATTGCGCAAAATGTCACAACGGCAGCCAACTGGTCGGTGCCGATGAAATTCAACGGAACCCTGACCGGACCGGTAAGTGTCTCAAGTGCCATAACGGTATGAACACTCTGGATGCAAGTGGTACTGATTTCGGCTTTCACGGCAGCAGTGTGAACGGAGTTGCTGCCGGTCCTTTATTGCATGCCGGTATCGCAATGAATACCCAGCGTGCTCATTTCAACAACATTCAGGGTGCCTATTCAACCGGAAAATACCCGGGTGTCAACGATGGAGCTAAAACATATATCGACGCAGGGTATCCCGCTTCGTATCTTACAACAAAATTCCTCTTTACAAAAGATGCCAGCGGTAACATGAAAACCGAAGGTCAGTGCCGCAAATGCCATAATCCGCATGACCCGACCACCAACATACTTTACAACCGGGACTACTCGCGCAGTGCCCATGGCATGACGTCAGGAATTCCGGCGAAGTTCTACAATAACACCCGCTATCAGGGCTTTATTGAATACGACTTCAAAATGGCTGGCGGTGACCTGGGGGCAAGTCAGGCCATGAGTGACACCTATGCCGGAAAGTATGAAGTGTGCGTGCGTTGCCACACCACGACAGGATTTGTCAAGTACATCAGCAGCGGTTACACCGACCTGAAGACCTTCGGGACTCCGAATGCGAACGACGTCGTCAGCATTAATGACCTTTACCAGGCGGCGAATGCCACCACTCTGCCGCTTCCGTATAATGGAAAATACAGTGGGAAATTCAATACCTATCGTGGCGATATCTCACAAGAAAAATCAAAGGAAGTGATCGCCTGCAACGCCTGCCACGACAACGGCAATGAGAGTTCATTTAGTTGGGCCAAATTGCGCAAAGTGCCGCAGGTCACCACATATTACAATTACGGTCCGAATACGACGGTCGGCAAGTCAAAGATGCCGGGTGCTACAGGCGATAAATTTACCGGTTTCGGACTCAAATATCCGGATGTCGGTGCATCAAACACATGTGTTTCCTGCCACTCCGGCCGCACTATCGGCATAAACCTGAAGATGGCTGATGCGCGGCAGTTAACCTACACTTCCGGCGGGCAGGGCAAGTTTGATGCCCACTACAAACAGGCCGCCATGACGCTCTTTCGGCCGACCTATAACGGCAGGGATATTGGCGGCGCCGGTTTCGAGTTCTACAGTTCAGGATCAACCAAGCTGCAGAACTATGATAACGTCCAGTTCGGTCACGACCTTATCGGCACCACCAATATCCGCACGGTTACCGGTGCTCATGTCGATGCCTCCAACGGTAATACCGTCAAGGCTGACCCGCGTCTGTACGGTCCCTGTGTTGGCTGTCACCAGAATGTCAAGGAGAGTGTCAAGAGTACGCAGTCCAGCCATACCTTCCTGCCGATCAATCGTGATGCTTCTGCCACCTATTACAACACAACCATCATGGCCGGAAAATCATCCGAACCGATCAGCGGTGTGGTCAGCAAGGCCTGTGCAAATTGCCACCACGAGAGTGAGTGGGATGAGACCGGCAAGGATCCAGCCCTTGGGGATCTTGCAGATGCAAGCGAAAAGAACACAACATATAACCTGCTTGACATCCAGCGCAATCAGTTTGTGGCTGCTCGTAAGGCATTTCAGCGCCTGCTGACATTTGCAACGAATATTGCCGCTACATCGTCGTCGAATCCCCCGTCTCCAACTGATTGGTACGGTACGCGAAGTACCGATACTGTCGGCCTCCAGAAGTGGCTACGCACTGAACCGGGGCCTGGTAGAGGTGTGCCGTCCGGTTCACACCTTACCTATTATGTTCAAGACGGTACCGGCGGTAATCTCAATTTGTTTGATGATCCGATTCTGGGCCTGAATAAGTTGCGCAATGCCACATATACCCTTGGGGCTTTCTACAACTTCAGTCTGCTGGAGCGAGACACCGGTGCGTATGCTCACAACCGCCGCTATGTGAAACGGCTGATGTACGACTCCATGGACTGGCTCGATGATGGCAGGCTCAACAAGTCTGTCTGTGACCCGAATGATGTTTATACGAATAACAATCCCAGCAGTGGCGTCTATCGAAAGTTTATGAAATTAAATACCAGGAGTGGGGCCGGAATCATGGGATTAGGTGCAGGCAGTCCATTCACGTACACAAACTTCGGGATGACTGAAAAAGAGTTCATGCAGGCCAGCTACTATATCTGTCAAAGCATTGCTAAAACATACAAAAGTGACGGAGCGATCAATACCTTCACCTCTGATCACCGACCGGCGCCATAACATGGTTCAAGTGGTTCACGAGCAACCTGACGCACAAGTTGGAATACACATTAACAATATGCGGGGGATCATCTGATGATTAAGAATATTATTACAGCTACTCCAATTCTGTTTTCACTGCTCTTTGTTGGAATATTCGCTTTTCCCGAGAGAGTAAGTGCACTTCCGGCTTTTACCCGTGCGCATAATGTGGAATGCACTACCTGCCATACCATCTTTCCGGAACTGAATGAGTACGGTGAAGCATTTCTGAAAAATGGATATGTTTTCTTCGGTACGGACAAAAAGAAATCGGCAGAAAAGATCAAAGCCACATCTTCAACCCTTGTGGCGAAGCCTGCCGTGGCTCCAGTCGCTGACAATGTTGTAAAAGGCGCCGGCGATGCCGATTTACTTAATAAACTGAAAGCGGGAACGATGATATCTGCCGACGCTCCTGAAACGGCTGCGGTACCCGCACAGGCGGTCGATGACGGTAGAATGAAATCAGAAGGCCTTTTGATTTCGGGGATTCCGGAACAGCTGCCCATTTCTTTTACTGCTAATATTCATGGTAGCTATGATAGAAATGCTGTTAATGAATTCGATTTTTCAACTCGTACACTAAAGCTCAATGCAGGGGGGAATTTCAAGGAGAAAGTCGGCTTCTTTGGTACATACATTTTGTACACCGAAAACAGTGCCGGAATTTCCAATACATCGCAAACGCCTACCAATATGACGGGTAAAGACGACATCGTAGAACTCTTTATCATCGGGCGTCATATCTTTGATACACCGATCAATATTAAGGTAGGGAGATTTCAGCCCAAGCTTGGTCTCTGGAAGAGTAATAATAAGTTATCAATTACGAATTCGTATGATACCTACGCATACACAGTAGGGTCGTCTTATTTTAGAATTGAACAGCCTCAGGACGCTATTGAAGCAAATATGATATTCGGCACGCGGCTCTTTTTTGCGGGTGGTGTCGTTAATCGCAAAGAACAGAATACCAAAGAATGGTATCTGCATACATCCGTTAAGGTTGGTGGTGCCGACTATCTTGTCAATGAACCCGAAATCGATCTAAACAAGGAAGAAACTGTTTTTGATTTTTTGACTCTCACCGTCGGTGGTTATGGTTATGTGGGGACGAATGGAGATCCCAATACCGTTGCAGGTGCAACCCCTCGTCAAAACGATTTTTATCGTGCTGGAGTTGACATTGATCTCATCTACAAATTGTACCGGTTGAAGATGTCTGGAGTAGTGGGAAACGATGATAATCCGGATTTGACCTATACGCTGCCTGAAGTAAAGTCGTATGTTACTGCGATTGAAGGTCAGTATACAATTCAGCAGAATCTGATCGCTGCTCTCCGCTTTGAGTACCAGGATGATGGTACAAATATTGTCCGTCGCTATATTCCAACCATTGCTTATGCACCGATAGAGAATCTTAAGGTCGTTGCCGAGTATAAGCATGAGTCCGGGACTTCTTATAAATCAGCGGCAACTACGGAAATCGACAACAAAATCGGTACGCTTGGCGTCACATTCGGTTTCTGATAATTGGGCTTTACCGGGTTTGTTTTCCTGACTCCGTATACTTTAAAGAACTTTTTGAGGAGCATCTATGAAAAAAATAGTGACGCTGGCAGTACTCATAGGGTTGTCTGTCTATTCGATCGCAGAGGCAAGGATTAAGATCTCCGGACGTGGCGCTAAAATGAACTTCAGTTCCGATGGTATTCCTGATATGTACAAACCTGCCTTTGACCTCATGTTGGTAAAATGCATCAAGTGTCATACGATGGAGCGTACGGTGATTGCAGTTCAAACGGGTAGGGCGCCTATAACAGGTCAGCCGTTTAATAAGCAGGCTGTCAAGGCGTACGGGATAAAAATGCTTCGTAAGCCGAATTCGGATATGGATAAGAAACAAATACGGGATATTGTCGTTCTTCTTAATTATTTTCTGGATGAAAACGCTAAATAGTTTTGCACATATTCGGATACTTGTACACTCGAAACAAAGAAAGGTCATGCTCTGAAGCATGGCCTTTCTTGTAGGGTACTGGACTAAAATGGAGGCGCGTGTCGGATTCGAACCGACGTTAACGGTTTTGCAGACCGGCTCCTAGCCTCTTGGATAACGCGCCATCGGTCAATTAAGTAGTCTTTATAACTAATATAGTCATTCGCTGTCAACCCCTAATATCTCTATTTGAATTTAATTGCAAAGCCGGTTGCGCGATATTCAGTTAGCGGTATGATGCCGCTCGTAGTTGTACGACCCGTAACCTCCGGCAGCATTACCGCATCCGCACCTAATTTTAGAGCCTCCAGACGTACTGCGGACAGACCCCATGCGGTAATATCAGGGGATACGGAATAGTCAGTGCCGTATACCTCACGTGTTATTTGAATTCTACCAAGTTTTATATACGGCCGGATCAGTTCATCTTGTGAAAGGATGGGAAGTTCGTCCGCTCGCGAGTTGGAGCGGGTTGAACTGCAACCGGTTAATGCAATGGAGATCATTAACAAAAAAATAAGCAATTTTAGTGGCTTACTAGATTTGGTCATGTCAGGAAGATCCTTTTTTTGCTAAATTCTCTCTGGACAGGTTGCGTTATGCATGATAGAGTCTCTCACTTTTTTAGGCAATAAAAAAACTCGGTGATAATACCATTAAAAGGAGCAGGGACGATGTCTGGTCATAATAAGTGGAGTACTATTAAACACAAAAAAGGCGCCGCTGATGCCAAGCGAGGAAAGCTTTTTACCAAGTTTATAAAGGAAATATCGGTTGCTGCAAAATTGGGAGGAGGTGACCCTGCCGCTAATCCTCGCTTGCGTACTGCTGTTGATAAAGCAAAAGCTGAAAACATGCCCAAAGATAATATTGAGCGAGCTATTAAAAAGGGTGCAGGTGGGATGGAAGGTGTTACATACGAAGAAATAATCTATGAAGGCTATGGTCCTGGTGGCGCTGCTGTTCTGGTAGAAGTTTTGACAGATAACCGTAATCGATCAGTTTCTGATATCCGCAGTATTTTTGCCAAGAGTAACGGAAATATGGGAGAGGCTGGTTGTGTCGCCTGGATCTTCAGCAAAAAAGGTCTGATCGGCTATGATACGTCTGTTGATTTTGATCAGCTTTTTGAGGCAGCTCTGGAAGCTGGCGCTGACGATGTTTCCGAGCAGGACGATTGCTTTGAGGTTACAACTGAGCCATCATCTTTCATTGAGGTGCGCGAGGCGCTTGCAGCCAAAGGGTTCAAACATACAAATGCTGAAGTCACAATGATTCCGCAGACTCAGGTCAAACTCGAAGGGAAGCAGGCTGAAAGCATGCTCAAATTAATGGATAAGCTGGAAGATAATGATGATGTCCAAAACGTCTATGCTAACTTCGACATCTCTGAAGAAGAGATGGAAAAGCTGATGTAGTTTCAACGGGGCCCTTCGGGGCCCTTTTTTTTGAAGGGGAGTGAGCGTATGAATGAAATTGCAACCTTTGCTGCCGGCTGTTTTTGGGGTGTAGAAGATGCTTTTCTGGCTCTGCCCGGCGTTATTGCTACCCGGGTCGGGTATTGCGGAGGCCGCACTGATAACCCGTCATATCAGGATGTCTGCAGCAATGACACCGGTCACGCGGAAGCTGTGGAGGTTACGTTTGATCCGCTTCAGATCTCTTATGATGATCTTCTAAAAGTGTTCTGGGAGTGTCATGATCCGACTCAAGTGAACCGGCAGGGACCTGATTTTGGGGAGCAATACCGTACAATGATATTTTATCACTCGGATAAACAGCATTCCGTTGCCGTTTCATCACGTGACGACTTGGAACAGAGTCAGAGATTACGCAGATCAATTGCGACCCAAATTGTACCGGCAACCAGGTTCTGGGAAGCAGAGGCATATCACCAGAAATACCATCTTAAAAATGGAGGTGGATGTGGTTTTTAGAATTCTATGTGGTATGTATATGGATGCTGCTCCGAAAAGCTGAAGGGGGATATCGATATGTCATTCAAGCCTCGACCTGTGTATATTGCAGCTTCCTGGATGGCTCCTGTAGGCAGGTATAACGGGAAAGAAAAGGAGAAGCTCTCATTTCTTGAGTTATCTGAAATGAGTGGCGCAGTCTTTCACGACAGTCCGGTTCGGTGCCGTGATATTGAAGCGGTGATAGTCGGGAGCCAGAATCCTGCAGCGTTTTCAGGTGTAGATAATACTGCTGCTAAAATATCCGGCATTTTGGGGATTTCCGGTGCCCGTTCAGTGCTTGTTGATACCGCTTCTTCGTCTGGAGCTTCCGCTTTTGAAAGTGCTTACCTGGAGATAGCGTCGGGGAGATATGATTCCGTACTTGCTCTTGGTGTCCAGAAAATGAGTGATTCGTCGACACTTGAGTCAACTCGAATTATCGCCGGCGTTATCGACAGAGACGAAGCTGAATTTGGGCTTAGCATGCCGGCGTGTGGTGCGCTGGTTGCCAGAGCACTGAAAGAACATCTTCGGCTTTCTGATGAAGAATGGACGGCTTATTCGGCTCTTCTTACGCAACGCAGTCAGCGTTTTGCTGCCAATAACCGATATGCTCACCTGAATATGCACATCGAATTACAAGACTATTATGCCCAAATAGTTGACGGAAGAAATTATCCGTATTGGTATCCGCTTCGTTACCATGATTTCTGTCCCATGTCTGACGGAGTGGCGGCAGTTGTCCTTACATCCCATAGGCAGGATATTCGAGTGAGCGGTGTGGGTAGTGCGACCGATATTCCTACAATTGCCGACCGGAATTATTTCCATTCATTTCCTGCAACGGTTATTGCCGCGGGCTATGCCTATGGAATGGCCGGTATCAAGGATATCCGAACGTTCGCCGGGAAGCTTCACATTAATATGCATGATCCTTTTAACGGTTTTGGACCGATAAATATGGTGGACCTTGGCATAGCCAGCAGAAGTCGGCTCATGGATTCGCTCCTTGATGATTCACTCACCGGAGAAAATGGCGCCTTTCCAACCAATCTTACCGGTGGTCTGAAGGGAAGGGGGCATCCGCTTGGGGCAACCGGTATGATTCAGATTGTTGAAAATTATCAACTGATCCGTGATAAGGGTTTTTCTGCAGGGTTGTCGCATTCCATTGGCGGCCCGATTAATAATAATGTCGTAACGCTTATTGAGCGTAGTGAACACTATGAATCGAGGAAACACGACCCGTTTAAGCCATGGGGATTGCCATCCCTTGGCAAGATGAAACCAAAGGGTGTTACTCTTGAATCACTGATGGCCAAAAATACATCGGTACACGGAGTGTTTGCCTCAGCAACAGTTCGTTGCCATCATAAAACCGGCCAGCCGGAAGTTGTTATACTCATAGTTGCGTGCCGCTTTGAGGACTCTACCTATAAATTCCTGTTTGGTGTTTCAGGTGAATATTTCGCATTAATTTCATCGTGCGTTCCTGGTGATCCGGTTTCTATTGAGACAGTGAACGGGGCGTTACTGGTTAACAGTATGCCGGTAACCAGATTCTACACCCGTACAATGAACGGTCTGGTTGAATTGGCCAGTAGCAGCTGGAAAAAACTTAAGGGAAAAGCTCATGTTGTTGGCTGAATAAAAAACGGCCGAAGGATCATCCTTCGGCCGTTCAATGCTCTTCATAAGATTACCTGTTATGCTGCCTCTAAATCCACCTCAGCAGTGTCATTACTTCTTGCTTCTTTATCATCAGCATCTTTCGGTGCAAGAGATTCCGTAACCAGGCGTAAATTACGGTAGTGGGCTATGCCGGTTCCTGCAGGAATCAGGCGACCCATGATAACATTCTCTTTAAGTCCACGTAGATAATCGATCTTTCCTTCAATTGCAGCTTGAGTCAATACCTTCGTTGTTTCCTGGAAGGATGCAGCTGAAATGAATGATTCAGTCGATAACGATGCTTTTGTGATTCCGAGCAGTAACGGCTCTGCTACAGCAGGGCGCTTTCCGTCACGGAACGCCTTTTCGTTTTCCTGTTCGAAAACATACCGTTCAATCTGATCATCAATCAGAAGATTGGTGTCACCGGTATCTTTAATACGCACTCGTCGCAGCATCTGACGAACAATAACCTCAATATGCTTGTCATTGATCTTAACACCCTGTAGACGGTAAACTTCCTGAACTTCATCTACCAGATATTTGGCAAGTTCTTTAACTCCAAGAACCCGTAAAATATCATGTGGATTTGATGATCCATCCATAAGCGGTTCACCGGCACGGACGTGGTCGCCCTCGTGAACGCTGATATGCTTGCCTTTCGGAATCAAATACTCCTTTGGCTCGCCCAATTCCGGTGTAACAATAACTTTACGTTTGCCTTTGGCATCTTTGCCGTATGTTATACGGCCATCAATTTCGGTAATAACGGCAAAGTCTTTCGGTTTACGTGCCTCAAAAAGTTCTGCAACGCGCGGCAAACCACCGGTAATATCCTTTGTCTTTGTTGTTTCGCGCGGAATCTTGGCAATAATGTCGCCTGCGCTGATAACAGTGTCATCAGTAACCGAAATGTTTGCCCCGGCCGGCAGGAAGTAACGACCGATAGTTCCGCCGCCTTCTCCTGTTGCATCTTTAATCGCTATTCTCGGACGCTTGTCAGTGTCTTTAGTCTCAATGATAACCTTGCGGGAAAGCCCGGTTACGTCATCAAGCTGCTCCTCCATCGTCACGCCTTCCAAGATGTCGGCAAATTTAACCCGGCCGGCAACTTCAGTAAGAATCGGCATGGTGTAGGGGTCCCATTCTGCAAGTGTATCACCCTGTTTAACTGCACCTCCCGGTGCAATCTTGATTTTTGCGCCGTATACGACGGTATATTTCTCCCGTTCGCGACCGGTCTCGTCAACAACGGATATCTCACCGTTGCGGTTCATAACAATGTGGTGACCCTCATTGTTGATAACAGTATTTACATTTATGTAGTTGATCACACCTTCCGCGCGGGCTTCAAGTGAAGTCTGCTCAGCATGACGGGAAGCTGTACCGCCGATGTGGAAGGTACGCATTGTCAACTGTGTTCCCGGCTCACCAATTGACTGAGCAGCGATGACGCCGACAGCTTCACCCATATTGACACTATGACCACGAGCAAGGTCACGTCCATAGCACTTGGCACAAATGCCGCGTTTACTTTGGCAGGTAAGAACAGATCTGATTTTAACTTTCTCAATGCCGGCATCTTCTACACGTTTAACCAGATACTCATCAATTTCCTGATTCATTTCAATCAGTATTTCATCTGTTAATGGGTCGTGGATATCATCAAGTGCTACACGTCCAAGGATACGGTCACCGATCGGTTCGATTATTTCGCCTCCCTCAGTTAAAGAAGAAACAATCAGGCCGTCCAATGTACCGCAATCAGTTTCAGTAATGATTGCATCTTGAGCTACATCAACCAGTCGACGGGTAAGGTAACCGGAGTTAGCTGTTTTAAGAGCCGTATCCGCGAGGCCTTTACGAGCGCCGTGTGTTGAGATGAAGTACTGAAGGACTGTCAAGCCTTCACGGAAATTTGCCGTAATCGGTGTTTCAATAATTTCACCGGAAGGCTTGGCCATCAAACCACGCATACCGGCAAGCTGACGAATCTGCTGTGCAGAGCCACGGGCGCCGGAATCAGCCATCATATGGATGGCGTTGAATGATGATGTTTCGACTTTGCTGCCGTCACGCGCAGTGACAATTTCTTTTGAAAGATTGTCAAGCATCTCGGTTGCGATCTCTTCTGTTGCTTTTGCCCAGATGTCGATAACTTTGTTGTAACGCTCACCATCGGTGATAAGACCTTCAGTATACTGATTCTGGATTTCGGTGACCTCTTCGTGAGCCTTCTCGATGATTGCCGGTTTTCCTTCCGGAATAACCATGTCATCCAGACAGATGGAGATGCCGGCCAGATTAGCATACTTGAAGCCGATTTCTTTGAGGCGGTCTGCCAAAAGTACTGTTTCCTTGCTGTCTGAAAGCCGGTAGCAAGTGTCAACCAGACTTGACAGCTCTTTCTTCGTCATAACCTTGTTAATTGTTGAAAAAGGAACAGCAGCGGGAAGAACGTCACGCAAAAGTATGCGACCCGGTGTGGTATCAACCAACTGGGCCTTCTCATCGGTAGCCAGGTTCTTCATACGGACTTTAATCAGAGCCTGCATATCGACTTCACCCGCGTCAAACGCAATCCGTACCTCCTCGGGTGATGAGAAACAACCGGAAACATTTTCACCAGACATGAGTTCTTTTTCAGTCGGTCGGTAATATTCGCCTTTCACATTGATCCTGTCACGGGTCATGTAGTATGCCCCGAGAACCATATCCTGGGATGGTACGATGATCGGTTTACCATTCGCAGGTGAGAGAATATTGTTCGTTGACATCATCAGTACACGTGCTTCTACCTGACTTTCAATCGAGAGTGGCAGATGGACGGCCATCTGGTCACCGTCAAAGTCGGCGTTGAACGCGGTACATACAAGCGGATGCAGCTGAATTGCCTTGCCTTCAATCAGCACAGGTTCAAAAGCTTGAATCCCGAGTCGGTGAAGCGTCGGGGCACGGTTGAGCATTACCGGATGTTCTTTTATGACCTCTTCAAGAACATCCCAAACTTCTGGACGTTCTTTTTCTACCATTTTCTTGGCGCTTTTGATGGTGGTAACCAAGCCGCGCTCTTCAAGCTTGTTGTAGATAAACGGTTTGAACAGTTCCAGTGCCATTTTCTTAGGGAGACCGCACTGATGCAGTTTAAGCTCCGGGCCGACAACGATAACGGAACGACCGGAGTAGTCAACACGTTTACCGAGCAGGTTCTGTCGGAACCGACCTGACTTTCCTTTGAGCATATCGGAAAGGGATTTCAGCGGACGTTTGTTCGGGCCGGCAATTGCGCGACCGCGACGGCCGTTGTCAAAGAGTGCATCAACGGCTTCCTGAAGCATACGTTTCTCGTTACGGATGATGACTTCAGGTGCCTGCAGCTCACACAGACGCTTTAAACGATTATTGCGGTTAATAACGCGACGATACAGATCGTTCAGATCTGATGTTGCAAAACGGCCGCCATCAAGTGGTACCAGAGGACGTAACTCCGGAGGGAGAACGGGAATGCATTCAAGAATCATCCATTCCGGCTTATTGCCGGAGTGGCGGAATGCTTCCACAATCTTGAGACGCTTTGCGGTCTTTTTACGTTTTGCTTCACTGGTTGATTCGACCATTTCCGTCCGGAGAGAGACGGCGAGATCCTCAAGTTTAAGAGCTCGCAGGCACTCACGGATCGCTTCCGCACCCATGCCGCCGGAAAATGCATCAGAACCGTATTCCTGCTGCTTCTGAATATATTTGTCTTCTGACATTACTTCACAAAACTGCAGTGGTGTGTTCTTTGGATCACTGATAACGAACCCTTCAAAGTAGAGAACTTTTTCCAGGTCTTTAAGAGTTATATCCAGCAGGTTGCCGATACGTGACGGTAACGATTTTAAAAACCAGATATGGGCAACCGGAGTAGCCAGGTCGATGTGACCCAGACGTTCACGACGAACTTTAGAAGGAATGACTTCAACGCCGCATTTTTCACAAATAATGCCTCGATGCTTCATTCGTTTGTACTTGCCGCAGTTACACTCGTAATCTTTCGTAGGGCCGAATATTTTGGCACAGAAAAGACCATCACGCTCAGGTTTGAACGTACGATAGTTAATCGTTTCCGGTTTTTTTACTTCACCATGAGAACGTTCCCGAATTTTATCGGGAGATGAAATTGAAATGCGTATAGCTGAAAAGTGGAGTGGATCTTTTGGTTTATCAAAAAAGCTGAAATAATCTTCCACGATGCTCTCCTCCGTTTGTCTGAAGCCGCATGTCTGATAATACAGACTCCGGCCAGGAAATCTTTATTGTTCTTCTTCGCCTTCGAGTAAATCAACATCCAGGCAGAGGGACTGAAGTTCCTTGATAAGGACGTTGAAAGACTCCGGTAAACCTGGCTCAAGGGTGTGTTTGCCCTTGACTATTGACTCATACATACGGGTTCGACCGGAAACATCATCCGACTTGACGGTGAGGAATTCCTGAAGGGCGTGCGCCGCGCCGTAGGCTTCCATAGCCCACACTTCCATCTCTCCGAGTCGCTGGCCACCGAATTGTGCCTTACCACCGAGCGGCTGCTGCGTCACAAGACTGTATGGTCCGATAGAACGGGCATGGATCTTGTCATCAACAAGATGATGGAGCTTTAGTACGTACATGACTCCGACCGTTACCTTATTCGCAAACTGGTCTCCGGTACGGCCGTCTCGCAGCCATACCTGACCTGATGAATGGAAATCTGCTTTGCCAAGCATTGCCTTGATCTGTGCTTCACTTGCACCTTCGAAAACCGGTGAAGCCATTGCTACACCACGTTGCAGACGGCGGGCAACTTTAAGCAGTTCCGGACGGTCAAGGCCGTCTATAAAGGCACCTACTTCGTCGTCACCATATACATCTTTCAGGTAATTCTTCAGGTTTTCTTCAGATGTCTGCTTTTCAAGCATATCCTCAATTTTCCAGCCGATACCCTTTGCAGCCCATCCCAGATGCGTTTCCAGAATCTGGCCGACGTTCATACGTGATGGAACGCCGAGTGGATTCAGAACGATCTCAACCGGACGTCCGTCTTCCATGTAGGGCATATCTTCTTCAGGCAGAATGCGGGAGACAACACCCTTATTTCCATGGCGACCGGCCATTTTATCGCCGACTTGTAATTTACGTTTAATGGATATATAGATTTTGACCATTTTAATTACACCTGGTGGCAGGTCATCACCACGCTTCAGTTTTTGAATCTTATCTTCAAAAACATTGTGAATCAGGTCTATCTGTCGGTTGAGCGTTTCCAGAATCTGATGAACCTTGTCGTCAGTTTCGTTATCGTCACTGACAGATATAGTACTCCAGACAGTACTTGCCAGGCCCTGCAGCGATTCTTCGGTAATCTGCTTCCCTTTGGCAAGAACAAGATTACCTTTGCTGTCTTCAAGTTTAACTGCCAAAGTTTTGCCTATCAAGAGACGCTTCAGTTTATTTATCGCCGAGTCGCGGATAATCCGGATTTCATCCTGCTCATCTTTGCGCAGTTTATCTTCTTCTGCTTTTTCGATCAATTCGGTTCGCGAATCTTTGTCATTGCCTTTGCGTGAGAAAATCTTTGCCCCGATGACTGTCCCTTCAACGCCTGGCGGAACGGTAAGTGATGTATCGCGTACGTCTCCCGCTTTTTCACCGAAAATAGCCCGTAACAATTTTTCTTCGGGAGAAAGTTGTGTTTCTCCTTTTGGAGTGATTTTACCGACGAGAATGTCTCCCGGTTTTACTTCTGCGCCAATGCGTATGATGCCGGATTCATCGAGATCCTTGAGAGTCTCTTCGCCAAGGTTCGGGATGTCGGAAGTGATTTCTTCTTTGCCAAGTTTTGTATCACGGGCTACACATTCAAATTCTTCAATATGAATGGAAGTATACCGGTCATCCTTGATAAGTTTTTCAGAGATGAGGATCGAGTCCTCGTAGTTGTAACCGCCCCACGGCATGAAAGCGACAACAATGTTCTGACCAAGGGCCAGTTCACCCATGTCGGTTGATGGGCCATCAGCAATAACGGCACCGCGCTTAACCTTATCGCCAACTTTGACAACAGGTTTATTATTGATGCAGGTGTTCTGGTTAGAGCGCGCAAACTTAATCAGGTTATAAATATCAACACCGGTACCATTCTCATCAATTTCATTTTCGTCAATTTTAACAACAATGCGTGCAGCATCAACAGACTCAACTTCGCCATTGTGTTTTGCGATAACCGATACACCGGAGTCACGTGCAACAATGCGTTCCATTCCGGTTCCTACCAGTGGGGAATCGGCACGCAACAACGGCACAGCCTGACGCTGCATGTTAGATCCCATCAGAGCGCGGTTAGCATCATCGTTCTCAAGGAATGGAATCAAGGCTGCCGCAACGGATACGAGCTGAATTGGAGCAACGTCCATGAGAGCAATTTCGTCGCGATGAACAAGTATAAACTCGCCGCTTTTACGAGCAGAGTTGTAATCGTTTATGAAGCGGCCGTCAGCGTCAATTTCAGCATTTGCCTGAGCTATCGCATGACCTTCTTCCTCAAGAGCGGAAAAGAAGCGAACTTCTTTTGTTACTTTACCTTCCTGAACGATGCGATAAGGCGTTTCAACAAAACCATGATCGTTAATTCGGGCGTATGTTGACAATGAGGCGATAAGGCCGATGTTCGGTCCCTCTGGCGTCTCAATCGGGCATACCCTGCCATAATGAGTCGGATGGACGTCACGAACCTCAAAACCGGCACGTTCACGCGTGAGACCGCCTGGTCCAAGAGCCGATAGACGGCGTTTATGAGTTACCTCAGAAAGCGGGTTGGTCTGATCCATAAACTGCGACAATTGTGAGGAACCGAAGAATTCCTTCACGACAGCAGATACCGGTTTGGAGTTAATAAGGTCGTGCGGCATGAGGTTTTCAACCTCTTGCAGGCTCATCCTCTCCTTGATTGCTCGCTCCATGCGGACAAGGCCGATACGGTACTGGTTTTCCAGCAGCTCACCAACGGCGCGAACGCGACGATTACCGAGGTGATCTATATCATCTATGGTGCCACGCCCGTTTTTAAGTTCAATAAGATACCGGACTATTTCAAGTATATCATTCTTGACCGCAATTTTTATATCGGAGCTGAACAGGTCTTCAAAAACCATCCGGTTGCGACGGAGCGTTTCAATGATACGTCTATTTTCGTCAAAACCGCTCTGATCGATGGCTTCAGTCAGCTTAATAGTTGCTTTTGACAGTCCAAACGTTGCAAACAGCTCCTTTTGGAAAAAATCATTATCGCGAATAATATTGTTGAGTTCTTGTAGCAATTGATCCCGAAGTTTGTCAGATACCGACTGACCTGCTTCCATCTTTTTAAGTGCTTTTACAAGATCAGAAGGAAGTTTCATCATAATATATTCTGAAAACGAATCTTTTGAAGTTGTCAGTCTGGCCGCCAAAGAATCAAAACTAACAACATCTTCATTGCTTAACATACACGGAGCGTTTAATACCATGCAGTTCTGCCAGACTTTAAGGCCAAGCTTATAATTCAACTTGAGTCGTCCAACTGCCGATAGATCGTATCTCTCCGGATTAAAAAACAGGTTATCAAAGAGTGCGAGTGAACTTTTAAGTGTTGGCGGATCACCTGGACGGAGACGACGGTAAATTTCAATGAGACCTTCATCGCTTGTATTGATTTTATCAATCAACAAAGTGTCTCGAAAAGATGAGGTAATATGCAGATTGTCTATATACAAGGTTTTAAAGTTGTCGACGCCACGCGCCTTGATCTCATTAAAAAGATCAATCGTAATCTCGTTGTTACATTCAACGAGGATTTCACCGGTCGTCGGGTCAACGATGTCAGAGGACGCATAGCGTCCTATAATGTCCTCAATTGTTGCTGGAACCGTCTTAATGCCGCGTTCCTGCATTTTTTTGATAGATGATTTGGTGTATTTACGGTTTGCCTTGACAAGAACTTCTCCATTAGCTGGATCTGATATGTCAACCATAGTCTTTTGAAGTGTAAGAAGTTCAGGCTCAATACTTTTGGTAATAGCATCAGCGTCGATAAAGAACTCTTCGCTTTTGTAATAATAGTTAAGGAGCTGCTCAACAGAGTATCCCAATGCCTTGAGTAAAACGGTTGCCGGCATTTTTCTTCGACGGTCAATCCGGACATACAAAATGTCTTTGTGGTCAAACTCGAAGTCAAGCCAGGAACCGCGATATGGAATCACACGGGCGGAGTAGAGTACCTTGCCGCTGGAGTGGGTCTTGCCTTTATCGTGGTCGAAGAATACACCGGGTGATCGATGTAACTGACTTACAATAACCCGCTCCGTGCCGTTGATGATAAACGTGCCGTTATCAGTCATAAGCGGAATTTCGCCAAAGTAAACCTCTTGCTCTTTTATATCCTTGATTGCTTTTACGCTTGAATCTTTTCCGGCATCCCAGATAACAAGACGTACTTTAACCTTCATGGGGGCCGCATAGGTCATGCCGCGCTGGTGGCACTCTTCAACATCGTATTTTGGTTTGTTAAGCGCATACGATACGTATTCGAGAGAGGCGCTTTCACTGAAATCTTTAATCGGAAAAACACTTCTGAATACGGCTTCAAGTCCGGTATTCAAACGTGATTCAGCCGACACTTCCTGCTGCAGAAAGCGGCGATAAGAATCTTTCTGAATGTCAATCAGATTAGGGATTTCGATTATGTTCTTTATCTTGGCGAAGTTTTTACGCAAGAGGTGATTATTGGCAATAGAATAAGCCATGGCTTCTCCTTTGGCGGGTATCGTAACTGGATCCAGATGTATATTGTAACGTACTGGAATATCAGAAGTAAGTAGTTAAAGCATGCCGAAACAGCACAAGCCAAGGCCGCACCGGGCGACCTTGGCTCTCATAAAGAAAACAATTCTGTGTGCTATTTGATAGCTGCTTCTGCGCCGGCTTCTACAAGCTGTTTGAGTGCCTCATCAGCTTCTGCTTTAGAAACACCGGATTTTACGGTGCCGGGTGCGCCGTCAACGACATCTTTTGCCTCTTTCAAGCCGAGGCTTGTCAGTGCACGAACGACCTTGATTACGTTGATTTTGTTTGCACCAGCAGCTTTCAGAATTACGTCAAACTCGGTCTGCTCTTCAGCCACTTCAGCAGCGGCAGCAGGACCGGCTGCAGCAACTGCAACAGGTGCTGCAGCAGATACGCCGAATTTCTCTTCGAGCTCTTTTACGAGCTCAGCAAGATCAAGAACAGTCATTTTTTCGATAAAGCTTATTACATCTTCTTTAGTGATAGCCATTGGGTAAATCCTCCGAATAATAATTTGTATAAGTATGTTTATTTAACTACGTGTCAGTGTGCCGATTTTTGAACTCGAATAGCGTCGAGTACGCGTACAAGTGAGCCTGGCAGCGCGGCAAGTACACCAACAAAGTTGGTTGCGGGTGCCTGCATGGATCCGAGCATCTTGGCGATGAGAACCTCACGCGAGGGCAGGTCTGCCAATGCCTGAATCTGCTTTACGTCAAGCAGTTTACCGCTGAGTACGGCAGCTTTAAGTACGAATTTACCCTGCGGGTCTTTTGCGAACTTATTCAGCACTTTTGCTGCGCTGGCCGGATCGTCATAGCTGATTGCTACAGCGGTTGGGCCGGCAAGAAACGGGCTGATACATTCTACATCAGTGCCTTTTGCAGCAAGGTCAAACAAAGTATTCTTAAATACTTTGTACTCAACTGACGCGGCACGAAGCTCATTCCTGAGCGTGGTTGCCTGCCCCACGTTCATTCCACGAAAATCTGCGAGAAAAACAGCTTTAGCGCGTGTCAGTCGCTCATGCATCTCGATGACGAGTTCTTGTTTGTTGTTTTTGTTCAAGCGACATCCTCCTTTCTTTTGGTATATGAGGCTGAGCCCCGGCCAAAGTCAGGAACGCAAGCAAATTGCGGTACCCAAAAGTCTCGGCAGGTCCCTTTTGAGGATTAAGCGCTGAAAACGCGCCTGCTGTCTTTGACTTTGGCTAACTGTATTGATTATATCTGTGCCGTTACATCGCTGATATCAAGATTGATGCCGGCTCCCATTGTCGAAGAGAGAGAAATCTTTTTGATATATGTGCCTTTTGCAGCTGACGGCTTTGCTTTGATAAGTGCTTCCACAAGTGCGAGTAAGTTTCCTTTGAGCATGTTCGCATCGAAAGAAACCTTGCCAACGGGAGCATGAATTATTCCGGCCTTTTCTACGCGGAATTCAACTTTACCGGCCTTCGACTCCTTTACTGCCTTGCCAACTTCAAAGGTCACGGTGCCAACTTTCGGGTTCGGCATAAGACCGCGTGGTCCGAGAAGTTTACCAATCTTGCCAACAACGCCCATCATATCCGGTGTTGCAATTGCTGTATCGAAACCGAACCATCCGGCCTGAATTTTAGCAACAAGGTCATCGCCCCCGACAAAATCGGCACCAGCGTCAAGTGCTTCCTTCTCTTTCTCCCCTTTTGCAAAAACGAGAACACGAACGTCTTTGCCAAGACCGTTAGGAAGAACAACGGCTCCGCGAACCATCTGGTCTGCATGACGTGGATCAACACCAAGCTTAACGGCAACATCGACAGTCTCATCAAATTTTGCATAAGCGGTCTGTTTTACAACGTCAAGAGCAGTCCCAAGTTGATAAACCTTGTTTCTGTCAATTTTTGACATTGCTTCAGAATGTTTCTTTGCGCTTTTTGACATGATACAACCTCTCTAGGGATCTTGATTAATAGATAGCGTGCTGCTTAGACAATATCAACGCCCATAGATCGGGCAGTGCCTTCTATTGTCCTCATGGCTGCTTCAAGTGAAGCAGCATTGAGATCAGGCATTTTCTTTTTTGCGATTTCTTCAACTTGCGCTTTGGTAAGTTTCCCTACTTTAGTCTTGTTAGGAACAGCAGATCCGCTTTTAAGATCAAGAGCTTTTTTAATCAAAACCGGAGCTGGCGGTGTTTTTGTGATGAACGTGAATGACCTGTCAGCGTACACAGTAATGACAACCGGAGTAATAGTGCCCTCATCGCCCTGTGTTTTTGCATTAAATGCCTTACAGAACTCCATGATGTTGACACCATGTTGACCCAATGCAGGTCCGATTGGAGGAGAAGGATTTGCTTTGCCCGCTGGTACCTGTAATTTGATATAACCGGTTATTTTCTTTGCCATAAATGTGCTCCTTTATATACTACTGTATGCCTGCCATTCTTAAGCGAATGACTGAATGAGTAATTAGTTTTTTTCGACTTGCATGAATTCAAGTTCGACAGGGGTGGCACGACCAAAAATTGTTACCGTTACACGCAGCTTACCCTTGTCAGGCTTAACATCTTCAACCACTCCGGAAAAATTAAGGAATGGACCGTCAATAACACGCACCGTTTCACCAACTTCAAATAACACTTTCGGACGGGGTTTTTCAGCACCCTCTTCCATGCGGCGAGTAATTTTATTAACTTCTTCATCAGAAATAGGAAAGGGGGTGTTGCCACCAACAAAACCGGTAACCTTTGCGGTCTCTTTTACAAGGTGCCATGTCTCATCGGTTAACTCCATTCTGACAAGAATATATCCAGGGAAAAATTTTCGTGAGGAGGTTTTTTTCTCACCTTTTTTTAGCTCAACTACCGTCTCGCATGGGATAAGAATTTCTTCAAAACAACTTTCCATGCCCTCATTCTTAATGGATTCAAGCAGATTAAGACGGACTTTATTTTCAAAACTTGAATATGTATGTACACCATACCATTTCATGGACATTAGATGGATCCCTTTATCCTAGTATCAAACGCAACAACTTGGCCAGAACAAGATCGCATGCACCAAGATAAAATGAAATCAGCATGACTATAACGATGACTACACCAGTTGTTGCCATTGTCTCTTTGCGTGAAGGCCACGTGACCTTTTCAAGTTCAAGCTTTACTGATTCAAAAAAAGCAGTGACTTTTTGCACACTATGCTCCTGACCGTTAATTAAAACGCTTCCATATTATGCTGAAAGCTGAAAAGCAACTACACAAGGAAAACGACAGCTTTTGGCAGGCCAGGAGGGATTCGAACCCCCAACATCCGGTTTTGGAGACCGGCGCTCTACCAGTTAGAGCTACTGGCCTGTATCCGTGCAACAAACGGTTCGGGCTACTTTGTTTCCTTGTGAGGAGTATGCTTGCGACAGAAACGACAAAACTTGCTGAACTCAAGTTTTCCTGGGGTTGTTCTTTTGTTTTTTGTTGTCGTGTAGTTTCTTTGTTTGCACTCTGTGCAACCAAGCGTAATTATATCTCTCATAAATGTGCTTCCTTTTGTATGAAATCTGTAGGACACGACTCCTGTCATGCCGACATGCCATCATGTATAGTTATTTATTCAATAATTGAGGCAACAACGCCTGCACCGACAGTACGGCCACCTTCACGAATAGCAAAGCGCAGACCGTCATCCATTGCTATCGGGGTGATCAGATTAATGGTCATTGCAACGTTGTCGCCA
>JAQTZV010000025.1 GCA_028687585.1 Desulfuromonadaceae bacterium
CTCCTTGGTTGTGGCTCTGAGCCGTAGTAGATTCCCTCTCTACAGCATAACCCACGTTTGCAAGGATGGCAGGTCTTTTAGCTTGTTAGCTCTGCTTGGCAACTGACAACCATAATGTCTAGGTTAAAATCAAAGATGCCATCAAGGCGGCGAGGATTGAGGCAACGAGGGCATACAAACCGTATGCTGAGGAGCCGAAGACGAGCCAACGAAGAGGGGGCTTTGATCTGGAATTGGTATCACATGGAAATGGAGTCGAGATGGTAGTGATTTCGCAGTAAGTACCGCAAAGCATCAACTCCCTTGAGAGCACGCCGGAATTCTTGCAGCTCTGAATCGCTCATACCCTTCAGGTCGACATAGTAGGTGGGTTTTTTGCCTGCCAGCAATTCGCATAGCTGGCTCTTCAGACGCAGTTGAACCAGGCAGTTGAAGGCATCTTCGATGTTCCTGGAATCGCCGCTGGTTAACAGAGTACTATTCCTGAGAACCGCAAGCTTTTCCCACGTATTGCCATAGGTAACCCCGATTTCCAGAACTAGAAGGCTCACGCCTAATGTGATTGCGAAGATCCCTGCTTTTTTAATGTCTATCTTGCCCTTGTTTTCACCGCAACTTTCGAGACGGATGCGGCCGAACATGCCTAACGCACTCGGAAAACGCACGGCATGGAATGCCATGTGGGGGAAGAATCGGGGGCAATTTCGTGCGGATATCCTGATATGGTCACGCAATTTTCTCCCGAGGGAAAGATCGCCGTACAAAGAGCGAACGTCCTGGAATATGCCAAAGTTGAGGACATTCTCAGGTATGGGAATAGTGATCCACTGGTCCAGCAGCTGCCGCCATTCTGACATACTGTGGCGCCACTCGGGGTTGCTGGCCATGATGTTGCCGGGGCAGCGCGGAACACCTATCTCCTCAAGGGCATCGACTATTCGGACTGCGAATTGTTCAACGTAACAGAGTTGCCGGGACGAAAAGTCATCAGGATACGCAATGGCATTGTCCTGATCGGTGCGCAGGGTCTGGTCGCCTCGCCCTTCACTGCCAAGAACAAGGTAGGTGGCCCCGGCCGGGAGTCTGATACCCTCAGTTTCTTCAAGAATACCGATCAGACGAAGAGTCACGGCGTCGTTGACGCCTGAGATGAACTCCACAATGTCTTTTGCTCCGCTCCCGGCACGGACGGCATGATCGACAGCGTCGAGCAAAACGTCGCTGATCTCTTTCAGTGCCGGTATGGAATCAGCAACAGCAACCTGCTGATAGAGATCGTGGGGATTATGGCTTCTGGTTTCCCTGCTTGGCATAAACGTGTCCTGTTCGGCACTCGAGCTGGCGTTGGCGTAATGACCTACGGGTGCACTTTTGTATTAAACCTCTTTTATGAGCGGCACCGTGAAGTAGAATACCGCACCATATCCCAGCTTGCTTTCGGCCCAGATACTTCCCCCCATTTTGTCGACGATATCCCGCGAAATTGTCAGGCCAAGGCCCGTGCCGAGTGGCTGGGATTTCTGCGGATCGCGCACCTGATGAAAGCGCTCGAAAATATGCTCCAGCCGGTCAGTCGGGATGCCCGGCCCCTCATCCTCCACACTGATTAGAGCAAATCCTTCTTTTCTCATACCTCTGAGCTTGATCGTCCCCCCCTCCGGCGAAAATTTAACCGAATTGGCAAGGAGATTAGTCAACACCTGGTGAAGACGATCAGCGTCGGCAAAAAGCGAAGGAAGCGCGGCTTCAACACTGAACAATACGGTGATCATCTTTTCGGCGCAGAGCGGTTGCGTGGTGTCAACAGCCTTGGCAAAAACCGGTTCCAGATCCAGCTCCTGGGGAGACAACTCCAGCCGTCCAGCTTCGATCCGTGAAAGATCAAGCAGGTCGTTGATCATGCGGGTAAGCCGCTCCGCTTCGTCATGGATGATAGTGACAAATTTCCTGCGTTTTTCCGCATCGTCCACATCATAGCGCAGCAGTATCTCGGAGAAGGAGCGGATCGAGGTGAGCGGGGTTCGCAACTCATGGCTGACCGTGGAGAGGAAATCACTTTTGAGGCGGTCCAGTTCCAGCAGGCGGGTATTGACCTTTTCCAGTTCAACGGTACGTCGGGCTACCTTCTCCTCCATGGCGTGACTGTAGGCCTGAACTTCCCCGTATAGACGGGCATTGGTCGCTGCCATGGCAAGCTGGTTGGCCAGAGCGGCAAACAGTTCGACAAACTCATCGGTAAAGTGCATCGGGCCGCGGGATGTATACGCGGTGAGTACCCCGATAACCCGCCCCTCGTAGATCATCGGCGCATGGATAAGCGCACTTATCGGCACGTCCTTGACCAGCCGGGAGATGAGCAGCGGCTTGTCTACTTCACGGGTATCCCCCACCACTACAGGCCGGGCGTCGAGGAAACAGCAGCCGAAGTAGGTCTCCCGCGAGGGGGACATCGCGGATGCTACAATGTATTCATCACTGAGTCCCACATGGCTGCGAATTCGTAAGACACCATCCTCGCCAAGAAGACGTACCCCGAGGTGTTCAAACCCGAATTCCTGCTTGATCAGCAGAAGCACCTGCTGCAGGAGGGTGTCGATATCCAGGCTTTGTGAAAGAGCGTGAGAGGCTTCATGCAGCACCATCAACTCACGAAGCCTTCGTTCCAGCGCATCCCGTCCCTGCACCAGTGTTTGTGACACACCGCCAAAGACATCCAGAATCTCCACCGCATGTTCCCGGGGCCAGGCAAAGGTACTATTGATGATCATGTGTGCCGATGGCGTCCCAAGGGCGCTGGCCAGACAGCGTTCGGTAGCCTCCAGAAGCAGCTGGGGGGATGAACGTTCTGGGAGGGTTCCTAATACGTCATGTGCCATACGGGCACCGACGAACCGTGTCAGCAATCCTTCCAGTTCTGTCTTGGTAGCCCATGCTGCCGGCAGTTCGGAACGCTGACTACCGTCAGCAGACCGTGAAGTCAGAAGACTGAAAAAGAAGAAAGCTCCCGTATTGAACACCAGGCTCCAGATCATGGCATGTGTCCAGGTATCAAACCCCTGCAGGCCAAAAAGGGCTCTTGCCCTGAGCATTTCTATTCCCCAGGGGCCTTGCGTCAGAAACGCTTCGTTCATCCACCCCGAATCGACAAAACTGGGAAGCAGCAGGGTGTATATCCAGATGCCAAACCCGGCGATAAGCCCGGCGATGGCTCCGTTTCTGGTCCTCCCTTTCCAGCAGAAGCCGAAAAGGACTGCGGGGACAAACTGGATCATAGCGGAGAAAGACAACAATCCGGTAGCGACGAGCGTGTGCGAATCGCCGATTGACCGTTTGAAGGCATATCCCAGAAGCACAACACCGAATATTACGGCTCGCTTGGTACTGAGAAGGTGAACAGAGACGTCGCGGTTGCCCAGATTTCGTAATCCGGGGAAAAATCCTCCAAGGACCGCTACTCCGGGATGATGAAGAATCATCGTTGATAATGCAACCGCCGCAACGATGACCATGCTCGTCGCGGCGGAAAAGCCGCCCAGAAACGCAAGAAATGCCAAACCGTGATGCCCTCGCGTCAGGGGGAGAGAAATCATATAGAAATCAGGGATCAGATCACCCCCATACAGACGTCCGACCAGTGCAACAGGGAGTACGAGCACATTAATGAGGAGCAGGTAGCCCGGAAATACCCAGGAAGCCGTGCGCAGGTGACGCGGCTGGACATTTTCGACAACCAGCATATGAAATTGGCGGGGGAGCAAGATAACCGCTGACGCAGAGAGAGCACTCAGGGTTACCCAGGTCGGCAGCGCCACCCCCGATCCTTCTCCAAGCAGGAACAACTTCGACAGGTTCGGGTCTGCAAGAGCCTTTTCAAAAATGTTCAAAAGGCCGCCACCGATTCCGAAGGTAATATAGAGGCCAAGGACGAGAAAAACCGCCAGCTTGACTGCGCTTTCAAAGACAATCGCGGCGACCATCCCTTCGTGCCGTTCAGAAGCAACGAGACTCCGTGCCCCGAAAAGCCCGGCGAAAAGTGACAGGGCCAGGGCGGCCCAAAAGGCTGCATCACCAAATATCCCGGAGCCTGCGCTCCTTCCGGTGAGCAGGTCGAAGGTGTAGCCGATCGCTTTAAGCTGGAGTCCAATGTACGGGGTAACACCAACCACCATCAACGTGGTGGCCAGTGCTCCGAGAACCCACCCTTTTCCGTACAGGACCTCAAGCAGGTCCGGCAGGCTCGTTACCCCCTCTGCCCGGCAGAAGGAAACGAGCCGCTTGATCAGGGACGGTCCGAGGAGGAAGATCAGTGTTGGGCCCAGGTAGATCGGGAGGAATCCGAGCCCGGTGGATGCTGCCTGACCTACACTGCCGTAAAATGTCCAGGAGGTGCAATAGACTGCCAGAGAAACGCTGTAAACCCACGGGTTGTCAACCAGGCTGCGGCCGCTCTCCCTCGACTTGTCAGTGGCATACGCAATCGCAAACAAAACGAGGAGATATGCTACCCCGAGGAGGGCAACCCAGAACGTTTCATTCACGATTCATCCCTCCTGTTTAATACCCAGCCGACCACTACCAGAGATCCCCACACCGTAAACAGGTAAAGCGGGAGAAGCGGAATTCCGAGGAAGCTGGCCGGGCGGTTGAACGCCCCCAGAAGCGGCGGGTAGAGAGCCGCTACTCCGACGACAAAAAGAGCGGCGAGTCGGCGTGAAATCTTGTTCATACCTGGTGGCCCTCCATACATCAAAATCGTGATGACTGCCAGCGCAGGAGCAGGTGGCGGTCGCAGAAGGCTTTCGCCTCAGCGAGAGTTCGTACCCCGCGTCCCGGCAGCAGTGAGATAAGGCCCAGAAAAACCTGGGCGGTTGCGCGGGCGTCTCCCAGAGAGGTATGCCGTCCTTCGATAGCAATCCCCATTCGTTCCGCCATGGCATCGAGGCCATGTCCTTCGGTCCTCTCGTGGATTCCGTAGGATAGAAAAAGGGTATCCAGAAACGGGTTGTCGATCATCGGCAGTTCCGCTTCGGCTGCTGCCAGTTCCAGGCATTTTTTGTCGAAGGCGGCATTGTGGGCTACCAGGACCGCGTCGCCGACATATTCTGTAAATTGCCGGTAAACCTGAACGATTGAAGGCGCATCCACCACCATATGATCCTCAATATGATGAAGCAGGGTCGATTCCGGGGGGATTGAACGGCCGGGATTGACCAAAGAATGGAATATGTCGGCATTTTGAATGCGGCCGCGACGAATACGAACCCCGCTGATGCTGACGACCTTGTCTCCATCGGAAAGACGTAGTCCGGTGGTCTCAGTATCGAATACAACGTATTCGAGATCGCTCAAATCCGCCTGGAGTTGATCCGCCCGTTCAATAACCGGTCGCGGCAGAAACAGGTCGAAATCGTAAAATTCCGGTTCACCATCCGGAAGCTCATCGGCCTGATCTATCTCGGAAACCGTGCTTGCCTGCAGTAGTGCCAGCCGTATCTCCATGTATGTATCCGTGGATCTGGTCCATATCTCTCCGCGGTTTTTTCGCACCGCTTCCCCCAGGGGAAGCGCTTGCTCGCCGACAGGAGACACTACCAGAGATTCCAGCTCGACCGGATCTCCCTTGAAGGGAAGGCTGACTCGGAAGGTCGTAACAACGGAGTCGTCCTCCACCTGTAGATTCGTACTGATCGACTGTTGTTGCCCCGGATTCATCCGCGAGATCCATTGTAGAACACAAGAGAGGGATGCCACCCAGGAAAATGGCTCAACCAGTACCTGCGGAACAGCGGTATTGTTCTCTTCAATATTGGCTGAAATCTCCGGAACAAAAAGCAACGATTCAATCAAAAGCTCATGGGGATCCGATGCGATGGCCGGCCAGCGCGAACTCTGGACGGCGTTGGCTGCCTCGTCGATTGCCGTAACTCGAGTACTCAGGCGGTTCAGCTCCTCTGTCACCGCTGTCAGGAACGCTGTCTGCTTTTCTGCAGGCATCTCCGGGTGCCGCTGGAGCGCCTCGACCAGTGAGCGGGAAGTTGCCAGCGGTCCGCGCAGGAGCTGGTGCATTTCCTGCAGGGTCTCCTCAGGCTTTCTACTGTTCAGGTTTTGAAACACCAGCAGGTATCCGGCCCGCTCCCCTTTCGGTCCCGGTACAATCGAAAGTGATCCTTTGATGAGCTTTTCGTCCTGGAACGGAAAGAGTATCTCCTCTACGGTTTCCCGCCCCTGCTCCCATCTTTCGCGCACTCTTTTCAGATGGAAATTAAGACGGTCACGGGGGAAAATCCGCGCGAGTGGACTTCCGATACCGGATGTATACCCCAGATCCAGAATAATCCGTGCCCGTGGATTCATCAGGATTGTCTCTGCAGCTTCGTTGGCAACGACCACACCATCTACCATGGTGCGCAGAACGGTGGCGAGGCGATTGCGCTCCTCCTGAACCGTAACGGTAGCTTCACGCACACGCTCTTCAAGCTCATCGTAGGCTGTGCCGAGATTCTCGGCCATGTGGTTGAACTCCAGGGCAAGATCCTCAAGTTCGTCACCGCTGTTGAGTTCAATCCGGTGACCAAGATTGATGCGGGCAACGATCTCAGCGCCGCGCCGGATTTTCAAAATCGGGAGCAGAAACTGGTCAGCCATGCGCCACGCCAGGAATATAATTGCCATACCGAGCAATACCAGAAAAAAAGCGGCCTGTATGCCTGCCGAAATGAACTGTTCACGCACGCGGGACATCGGCTGGAGCCGCTCTATTTCGGACACATATTCACTAACCCCAAAATACAGGGCTGTCATTGCAACGATCAGCGGCAGTAGCGCAAGAGAGAGAAGCGATACAATCATGCGGCGGCGCAGACTCCTTTTTCTGCGGAGCGGTTTTTCTTTCTGTACCGCTGTCATGGTTCGAGACAGGTTCGTATTGCGTTCAGCAGTTCGGCTGCGCTGAATGGTTTGGTGACATATTCATCCGCTCCCACCTCCAGCCCCTTCTTTTTTTCAAGGGTCTGTCCTTTGGCCGTCAGCATGATCACCTTTGTCCCGGCCATATTTTCACGCTTGCGCAGAATCCGGCAGACTTCGTAACCGTCTTTGCGCGGCATGCTGATGTCGAGCAGAATTAGATCGGGGTGTACACGTTCAGCAACGTCCAGGGCGTCATCTCCATCCCGTGCCGTATGGACTTCATACCCCTCCATATCAAGAATAAACTCGATGGACATCAATATATTCGGTTCATCATCTACCGCGAGAATAATTTTCTTACTCATCTGTCTGCTCCCTCCATATCAACCGGTCATCTTTCGGTCGGGGATTATAGCTCATAAATAAAACATGGTAACGTTTTTTTGATGCCCCGCGAGAATATTTTTTTACTACCCAATGTCATTTCCAGCTTCAGGATTACCTCAGGATTACTCAGGATTAACGCCTTTGCCCTAAAATTCTGAGTAATCGTAGTAATCCCGAGGCTAAGAAGTATTTCTCTCTTAAACAAAAAAGCAGAGCCATTTCTGACCCTGCCTTTTTTGATGATCGCTGCTTTGATCAGCTATGCAATTCTTTCAAACACTCAGGCTTTTTTATTCCTTCTCCGCGCAATCGCACCCAAACCAGCCAGGCCAAGGCCAAGGAGAACGAAAGTGCCTGGTTCGGGGACGGGGGCGGCTAAATCAATAACCTGTGAACGTCCGTCATTCAGTAAAATAGTTACACCATCAAGATACGTTTGGGAAGTTGGTCCATCTGTCATATAACTCGCAATAATATCTACAAACATTATCTGTTCGTCGGCATGGGTATTGGCCGGATTTTTGTCAACGAACGTGTCCACGCCCAGGCTGTCAGTATTCCACTGATTCCAGCCCTCTCCTTTTTTACTACCTCTGTTATAATTTGTCCTGCTTTCGTACCAAGCCCCAATAGTTGTGGGTTTGGTATAGATCTTCACCTGCCAATCAACACTTCCACCAACCCAATTGGACCAATAGCTGATGTTGTCCAGTTGACCTAAAGTGACTGGACCACCAAAGATAGTATCAGTGAAGAGCCTTAAAGCTGTGTAATTCGGTGAAGTGACGTCCGCATACCAGGAGCTGTCACCAAAACCCGGAGCACCTCCCACAGTAGTAGAGGCAATCGGCGCAGGCTTATCCCAGTCCCACGAATAGCCTGCAGAACCGCCACCTAATACCAAATCAGCGGGTGTAAGTGTAACTGAAGCCGCCTGCGCCAAACTACCAACTGCCAACATTCCTGCAATTGCCATTACACCAAAAAGTTTTTTCATTGTTCTTTCCTCCATTATTTAATTTCAAAGCAATGTCGGTCACAAGCAATTAATGTACCATTAATTAGAATCGCGTTAACCGTTCAATGTCGTTCATATAATCTCACTCATTGAACAAATTTAAATTTGTTGCGCAGTGCTTTGTAATGTTTTCCAACAAAAACAGAAAAATCTATTATTTCTTGTTTTATCCTTTAAAACATACGCTTACCAATATTAATTAATTATTGGCAATATAACTGATGGAATTGTGTAAGAAATTTCGACATCTCAACAAAAGAGGTGCCGAGGAGAAACAATTCTGTAGGGCGTTTTGCACACGCGACTGCGGTGCCACGGAAATGGCGACACCACTGAATCAGTATATTGGGGCCGAAGACGAACCATCGAGGAGACGTATTGATTTGGAATTGGTATTACAGGCGTGATGCCCTATTCACCGCTCTCATCTACGCGGCTCCTGAATAGGATGCATTGCTAAAATCCGTTCGCCCAGAGCTTGTCGAAGTGTGACAAAGACTTTTGTAAGAGGCTTACCCTATCAGTTTTACACTTTGTTTTTTCTCCGTGTCTCCGTGGTGAACTGCTTTTTCCGGAATATTTGGTTATTGCGCCGTCCACCCGCCATCGATCGGAATCGCCGTGCCGGTGATCTGGTCTGCTCCCTCCGAACAGAGAAACAGCGCCAGCTGGCCGAGCTGTGCGATTGAAACAAACTGCTGAGACGGCTGTTTCTCTGCCAGCATACTGCGGCCTCCCGCCTCCACATCTACCCCCAGCTCCTTGGCACGGGCGATTATCTGCGGTTCAATCAGTTCGGTTCTGGTCCAGCCGGGACAGATGGCGTTGCTGGTGATGCCGGAACCGGCCGTCTCCAGCGCTACAACCTTGGTCAAGCCGACCAGACCATGTTTTGCCGCGACATACGCCGCTTTATTGGCCGACGCCACCAGGCCATGCACCGAAGCGACATTGACGATCCTCCCCCAGCCGCTCCGCCGCATGTGCGGCACCGCATGATGAATTGTATAAAAGCTTGCAGAAAGATTGATGGCAATAATTGCCGCCCAGCGATCGGGAGGAAACTCCTCAACCGGCGCAGTATGCTGGATTCCGGCATTATTTATCAGAATGTCAACGCCGCCGAATGCTGCCGCCGCCGTTTCCACCAAAGAGAGAATTTCATCGGGTCGGGTCATATCAGCGCCGTGGAATCGCGCGGTAATGCCGAACTCTTCTGCCAACGCCATGCGAGTCGCTTCAATTTTTCCCGGATCACCCAGCCCATTCAGCATAATATTGCAGCCCTGGCCTGCCAGAGTACGGGCGATGCCGAGTCCAATACCGCTGGTTGAGCCGGTTATGAGTGCACATTTTCCTCTGAGCATGCCCAAGTCCTCCGTTACAGATTAATCAAGCGCGGTTCGGTACAAGCCTGGATATCTCCAGGAGTATACCCGGGAGCGGTCTCAACCAGGCGCAGTCCTGCCGGAGTAACATCGAGCACGGCGCGGTCGGTGATGATGCGGTTGATCACCCCTTTGCCGGTCAGCGGCAACGTGCAACTGTTGAGAATCTTGGTCTCACCCTGTTTGTTGCAATGCTCCATCAACACCACGATTTTTTTGGCGCCATGCACCAGATCCATCGCTCCCCCCATCCCCTTGACCATTTTGCCGGGGATCACCCAGTTGGCCAGATCACCGGTGGCTGAGGCTTCCATCCCTCCCAGGATAGCCAGATCAATATGCCCGCCGCGAATCATGGCGAACGACTCGGCGCTGCTGAAGGTGCTGGAGCCCGGTATCATGGTAATGGTTTCCTTGCCGGCGTTGATCAGATCGGGATCAAGCTCATCCTCGGCCGGATAGGGGCCGATACCAAGCAGACCGTTCTCTGACTGGAGCACCACCGTTTTCCCCTCTGGAATGTAGTTAGCCACCAGAGTCGGCATACCGATCCCCAGGTTCACATAATAGCCGTCCTCTATCTCCTGCGCGGCCCGCCGGGCCATCTCTTCACGCGTCAATGCCATAAAATCTCCTCTCTGTTTCTACCTGCAAAGAATACAGAACCTTTATTTTTAACAGGGATGAACAGGATAAATGGGATAAATCAAAAACAAGAACTTTTGGGTTTCACCTTACAACTGCTCTAACTTCTTTGCATTAAAGGAAGGTTTTATCCTGTTCATCCCCTTTATCCCTGTTAAAACGTTTTTGTTTTTCAAAAGTACTTGTTTTACTATTTACGCACCGTACGGCGCTCGATCCGCTTTTCATGGCCGCTGCAGGCGATGATGCGTTGTACGTAGACGCTGGGGGTATGAATCTGATCCGGATCAAGTTCGCCGGTTTCTACCAGCTCTTCAACCTCGGCAATGGTAATCCGTCCGGCGGCAGCCATCATCGGATTAAAGTTTCGGGCGGTCTTGCGGTAGATCAGATTGCCGAAACGGTCACCCTTCCAGGCCTTAATCAGGGCATAGTTGGCTCTCAGGCCGGTTTCAAGCAGATACTCTTTGCCGTCAAACAACCGTGTTTCACGACCATCGGCAATCGGGGTGCCGACACCGGCAGGGGTATAGAAGGCGGGGATGCCGGCGCCACCGGCCCGGATCCGTTCGGCCAGCGTTCCTTGCGGCACCAGTTCGACTTCCAGTTCACCGGCCAGATACTGGCGCTCGAATTCTTTGTTTTCACCGACATAGGAGGAAACCATTTTTTTGATCTGCCTGTTCTGGAGCAGGATGCCAAGTCCCCACTCATCGACGCCGCAGTTATTGGAAATAACGGTCAGATCTCGTACCCCCGACTCGCGCAGCCCCTGAATCAGTTTTTCCGGAATCCCGACCAGCCCGAAACCGCCGGCCATGATGCTGGCACCGTCACCGATCCCGGCCAGTGCCTCTTGAATGCTTGTACAGACCACGGCCATATTCTTTCCCCCCCTTAATAATTTACAACGACTTCTTCAGCAGCCTGCCCAACTCCCCGACAAATCCGCGGCGGAAGAGCAGTACGCAGACCACGAAGGTCACCCCGATAATGACGGTTATCCAGGAACCGACCGAACTCAGTTCCGACTGGAGTGTTACCACCGTGAATGCCCCGACCAGCGGGCCAAGTACCGTACCGACCCCACCCAGGAGTGTCATCAGAACCACTTCCCCGGAGGTATGCCAACTGACATCAGTCAATGAGGCGAGCTGAAATACCAGAGACTTCATCGACCCGGCCATTCCCGCCAGTGCGGCCGAAATGACAAATGCCATGAGCTTGAACCGTTCCACCTTGTAACCGAGCGATACCGCACGCGGCTCATTCTCCCGAATCGCCTTCAGCACCTGGCCGAATGGTGAATTGATCGTTCGGTAGATAATCCAGAAGCCGAGGCAGAAGAGGGCAAAAATAAAGTAGTAGAGGTTAAGCGCCACCGGACTGCCACCGATGGAATAAATTTGTCCCAGATCGAGCATGCCGAAAAGCCTGCCCCGGGGAATACCCTGAAGTCCGTCCTCACCTCCGGTAAACGGCGCTTTGAGTGCAATGAAATAGACAATCTGCGCCAGGGCCAGCGTGACCATGGCAAAGTAGATGCCCTGTCGCCGGATCGCCAGGCTGCCGACCAGATAGCCGAGCAGCGCGGCGAAGAGCGTACCGCCAAGAATCCCCAGTTCAGGCGTCAGGCCGCTGTTCTTAACCAGATACCCGGTAACATAGGAAGCCCCGCCAAAAAACGCGGCATGTCCGAAGGAAAGCAGACCGGCGTACCCGAGCAGCAGATTGAAAGCACTGGCGAACAGCGCAAAGCAGAGCAGCTTCATCATGAACACCGGATAGACAATAAACGGTGCCGCCAGGCCAAGAATAACCAGAATTTTCCAGAGAATCTTGTTCATTCAGGACTCCCTGCCGAACAGACCCGCAGGCTTGACCAGGAGAACGAGAACCATGATGAGGAAGATAACCGTGCTGGAGGCGGGAGCGTACACCACCTTGGTGAACCCCTCTACCATCCCGAGCAGGAGGCCGGTAACGATGGACCCCATGATCGATCCCATGCCGCCGATAACGACCACGGCAAAAACGGTGATAATCATCTCCGATCCCATAACCGGACTGACTGAATAGATCGGTGCGGCGAGCACCCCGGCAAACGCGGCCAGCGCAACACCATAGCCGTAGGTCAGGGTGATCATCAGCGGTACATTGACGCCGAACGCCTTCACCAGTTCCGGATTTTCTGTTCCGGCACGGAGGTAAGAGCCAAGTTTTGTCCGTTCAATGACAAACCAGGTGCCGAAACAAACCAGCAGGGAAATGACAATTACCCAGAGGCGGTATTTCGGAAACATCATGAAGCCGAGATTAACGGCGCCGCCCAGAATTTCAGGTTTTGCGTCGTACGGATCGCCGGAAACGTTGAAAAAATTGGTAAAGACCCCTTGAATAATGAGAGCCAGGCCGAAGGTGAGCAGCAGGCCGTACAAGTGGTCAAACTTGTACAACCTGCTTAACATGGTTTTTTCTATCACTATCCCCACCGCGCCTACCACCAGAGGAGCCACGATCAGTGCTGCCCAGTAATTGAGGTGGAAGTCCGGCATGCCAATCAGTGGCCCGAGCGACGTAAAACCGAGCAGTGCCACATAGGCACCCAGCATATAGAGTGCCCCGTGAGCAAAATTGACAATATTCAGGAGGCCGAAAATAACCGCCAGACCAAGGCTCAAGATGGCGTAAAACACACCGTTATTGAGCCCCAGCATGACCTGCGACATGACCATCTGAAATGATAGTTCCATGACCGACTCCCTTAACGAATCGTTACTTCTTGACCAGCGAGCAGGTGCTCTCGGAAAGCGGCATAAATGCGTCGGCTGCCGGAACGGTTTTTACTATCTTGAGGAGATCCCACTCTCCCTTTGACTCGGAAGGCTTCTTCACTTCCATCAGATACATGTCGTGCACCATCCGTCCGTCAGCCCTGATCTTGCCATTGACGGCGAAAAAGTCACTGATATCCATCGACTTCAGTTTTGCCATAACCGCATCCGGATCATCGGTACCTGCTGCTTTGATCGCTTTCAGGTAGTTCATGGTTGCCGAATAGGCGCCAGCCTGATCCATAGTCGGCATCGCCTTGTGAATGGCGTAGAAACGCTTGGCGAAGTCCCTGGTGCCTTTGTCGCGATCCCAGTAGAAGCCGGAAGTGAACTGCATCCCCTGCGCGACATTCAGGCCGAGGCTTTTTATATCCGTATCGAATATCAGCAGTCCGACCAGCTTCTGACCTTTTTTATCGATGCCGAACTCACGCGCCTGCTTGATCGCATTGGTAGTATCGCCGCCGGCGTTAGCCAGACCGATGATCTGTGCTCCTGATGCCTGAGCCTGGAGCAGATAGGATGAAAAATCTGCAGTGGAAAGCGGGTGCCGCACAGAGCCGAGTATTTTTCCGCCAAGTTTTGTCACGAATTTAGCGGTATTTGCCTCCAGAGAGTGGCCAAAGGCGTAATCAGCGGTGAGAAAGTACCAGCTTTTGCCGCCTGCAGGAACAACCGCCTCCGCAGTAACCTTACCCAGTGCGTAGGTATCGTATACATAGTGGATTCCGTACGGCGTACAGGCATCGTTGGTCAGGGCGGTACTCGCCGCACCGGTGTTCATGGTGATTTTCTTCTTCTCTCCCCCCAGTTTCTGCACCGCCAGGGCGCACCCCGAATTCAGCAGTCCGGTGATCATGTCTACTTTTTCATTATCAAACCACTCACGAGCCTTTGCTGAGGCGATGTCAGCCTTGTTCTGGTGATCAGCGCCGATGACCTGAATCGGCTTACCGAGTACTTTACCGCCAAAATCCTTGACCGCCATCTCGACACCAACTTGTGTGCCTTTGCCCCCGAGCGTGGAGTAGACCCCGGACATATCGGTGAGAACCCCGATTTTTACGACATTGTCAGAAACGCCCTTAGCTGCCGCGCCTGCCATGCCACTTGTCAATGCCACTACAGCAACAGACAGTGCTACTTTTGAACACAGTTTTTTCATACGTGTACTCCTTTCAGTTTGTATACCTGTCACACACCCAGGTATCGGTTAAGTTTCTCTCTGCTCGCACCAAGTTCACTCCTCGGTATCATTTCAGCTATCGAGCCGTGATCGATCACATAATGGCGGTCGGCCAGGTCGGCGGCAAAATGAAAATTCTGCTCAACCAGAATGATGGTAAAACCCTTATCCTTCAACTGACCGATAAGCTGTCCAAGTGTTTGTACAATTATTGGCGCCAGCCCTTCGGTGATTTCATCAAGCAACAGCAGTTTTGCCCCGGTACGCAGGATCCGCGCCATCGCCAGCATCTGTTGTTCACCTCCCGAAAGCCTGGTTCCCATGCTAGCCCGCCGCTCCAGCAGATTGGGGAACATGGTGTAAATTTCCGGCAGTGACATGCCACCCTCTTGTACCACCGGCGGCAGCAGCAGGTTCTCTTCAACGTTCAGGCTGGAAAAAATTCCCCGCTCCTCCGGGCAGTAACCGAGGCCGAGGTGGGCGATCTTGTGTGTGGGCATCCTGATGGTTTCGATGCCATTGACCGTGATGGAGCCACTGCGCCGTCCAACCAGGCCGATGATCGACTTGAGAATCGTGGTTCGCCCTGCGCCGTTTCGCCCCAGCAGGGTGACAACCTCTCCCTCGCCGACGGTCAGATCGATGCCATGAAGAATGTGGGATTCACCATAATAGGCGTGCAGGTCACTTATCCGCAGCATCTCTCTCGGTTCTGTTTCAGGCATGGGTACTCCCCATATACGCTTCCAGCACCAGCGGATCTTGCGAGACCTCCGCGTACGGCCCTTCCGCCAGTATTGCTCCCCGCTGCAGCACCGTTATCCGGTCCGCCAGCGTTGCCACAACCTTCAGGTTATGTTCAACCATCAGAATGGTGCGGTTGGCGGAGACTTTTTTCACCAGCGCAGTTATTTTATCGACATCCTCTACTCCCATCCCCTGAGTCGGTTCGTCCAGAAGCATCAACTCAGGGTCAAGCGCCAGTGTAGTGGCAATTTCCAATGCCCGCTTGCGCCCGTATGCCAGCTCACCGGTAATCTCATCAGCATAATCAGCCAGACCGACATCCTCCAGCAACTCCATTACCCGCCCATTAAGCTGCTGCAGGATGACGTCCGACTTCCAGAAATGATAGGAAATGCCCAGGGGGCGCTGCAGTGCCAGTCGCACATTCTCTCGCGGGGTCAGGTTGGGAAAGACCGCTGATATCTGAAATGAGCGTACTATCCCGCGCAGGGCAATATCCGCCGATTTCTCACCGGTAATATCGGTACCGTTGTAATGGATGCTGCCGGATGTGGGAGTAATAAATTTGGTGAGGAGGTTAAATACGGTGGTCTTTCCGGCGCCGTTTGGCCCGATCAGGGCATGAATATGTCCGCGGCGGATCTGCAGATTAACGGCAGAAACGGCGGTAAATCCCTTGAATTCCTTGGAAAGATTTTTTGTTTCGAGAATGTGGTCCGACATCTGTTCTGCTCCTGTACTTAATGAGACATCAAAACGGGAACGGTCATCTCACGGAGAATCTGCCCGGCAACCGCGCCAAGCTGCGATCCTCTGCGTAATCCGGGGGAATGTGCCCCCATCACCAAGAGATCATATCCGCCGTCGCACACCCGGTTCAGCAGGCTCTCTGCCAGAGTCGCAGAGGTTACCGGCTGCTGCTCCAGACGGGCCTGAATGTTATGACTCTGCAGATGTTCAAGCACCTCATCCCGCTGGTCCTGATCGGCCTCTTCCCCGGAGGATACCACCAGTAACGTCACCTGTTCAGCCTGCTCCAGGATCGGCAGGGCATCATGCAGCGCACGTGCAGCCTCCCGGCCATTTTTCCAGGCTACCAGAACGTGCGTGCCGACACTGTTGAAAGTCCCGGCTGCAGGAATGATCAGCACCGGCCGGCCGCCACCTGCCACCAGATGCTCTATGAAACCGTCAGCACGCGTTGTCCGGCGAGACTCCTGACCAACAACGACTAGATCGCTGTAGTGCGATGTGCTGACAAGCAGCTCACGCACCCCCACTCCTGCCACACGTGATTCAATGCAGCGGTGCCTCGACGCAATGCCTGCTGCTGCGGCTTTTGCCGTCAACAGTGCTGCGGCGGCCGCAATATTCTCTTCGGTATGCAGGTAATGCGGCTGGTAGTAATCAAAGGTCACCAGAGAAAGCCCCGTCAACAGGGCACCCTGCTGTTTCGCAAGGAGTAAGGCGGCATCAATCCTCTGTTCACAGGCTGAAGAATTGTCCAGATACAGAAGAATATCTTTGATGCTCATGTCCACTCCAAATAAAACAGATTTATATAAAAATTAGCAATAGTCGTGCCGCGAATAAATACGTTGCGAATAATGTTTTTAACATGCTGTTTATATTATTATTTTAAATTTATGCTCATAATAACACAGTAATTTGGCACACACAACACCCCGAGATATTCCAATTATCTGGAATATCTCACCGACGAATCTCTCGATAGTTCTATGACGGGATAAATAATAAGGGGCCTAACGTGTTATTTGTAAAACGTTATTGTGGTAGACATGGAATATATTCCATAATTATGGAATATATTCCATATTATTGGAATACTGTTGGAGTGCCTTTTGATGTTTTGAATCAGTCGCTTCATGTTGGTCGCAATAACTGGCCGCCGTCGGATCTTCGCCTTCAACCGGCGGACGTGCGAATTGCGGCGGTCCCGAGATAATCACTCATGCCGCCGCAGCTGTTCTGCGACCAGCCGCCGTCAACCGGCAGGATTGTTCCGGTAACAAAGCTCCCGAGTTCGGAAGCAAGGAACAGGCAGGCGTGCCCAACGTCCTCAGGAGTACCCAATCTTCCGAGCGGCACGCTCCGTGCGACCATCTTTCTGATGTTCTCATCGGGGGCAAGACGGGCCATTCCTTCTGTCCCTTCTGTCGGGCCGGGAACCACCGAGTTGACACGAACCCCTGCCGCTCCCCACTCAAGTGCCAGCGTTCGAGTGATCATATCGACACCCGCCTTGGCGGCGCAGACGTGAAGCTGGGCCTTCATCGGAATGAAGGCTTGTGGAGCGGATATATTGATCACGCTCGCCCCCGGTTTTCTGAGGAGTGGGTACACCGCCTTCATGACATGAAAGGTGCCACGCAGATCAATATCTACTACCGATTTGAAGGCTTTTCCGCTCATGTCATTGGCAAGAACCGGAAAATTGCCGGCGGCACCGGATACGACGACATCAAAATCCCCGAAACGCCCATGCACCAATTGTAAACCCGCTTCCAGCGTTTCAAGTTCGCGAACGTCCGCAGTGAACCCCATTGCATCCGCTCCGAGTTGTCGGAGCCGTGTCACCGTATTATCAACCTTTTCCTGTTTTCTGCTGACAACCGCGACTTTCGCGCCATGAGCAGCGAACAGTTCTGCAATCCCCCGATTAATACCGCTCGTTCCGCCGACGACAACCACCACTTTACCCCTAAAATCCAGAGATAACGCCATACCAGCCTCCCGTCAGTTCATTTTATTTTGCTATCACGTACTAATGCCGTATTGAATCACCTTGGCGTACAGGGATGATTTACTGATGCCGAGCCTGGCCGCCGCCGCCTGTTTATCTCCTTTTTCCTCACGGATGGCGGTCCGAATCACATCTTCTTCAGCCAGCCGGGTGATGAACTTCAGACTGCGCCGATTTTCCTGTGATGACGAAGTGCCGGTCCCTTTAACCACTGCTCCGGGGATATCATTACGGGAAATAGTCGGGCCGACTTTTACATAGAGCGCCTGCTCCAGAACATTGCGCAGCTCACGCACATTGCCCGGCCAGTCATATTGACTGAGTATCTCGGCAACATCCGGCTCGACCCCTTCAACCGGAATTCCGGTCTCCCGCTCCAACTGGCGGAGATGGAACTGAATCAACAGCGGAATATCATCACGGCGGTTCCTGAGTGGCGGAATCTCGAGCATGACCACATTGAGGCGATAATACAGGTCATGACGGAACATGCCGCTCTTGACCAGCGTTTCCAGATCACGATTGGATGCGGCAATAATTCGCACATCCACGGCTTCCGATGCCTCGGCACCGACCGGTTCAATCTCCTTTTCCTGCAGTACCCGCAATAGCTTGACCTGCATCGTCAGCGGCAGTTCACTGATCTCGTCCAGAAATATCGTCCCTTTGTCGGCCAGAGCAAACTTTCCCTTTTTCCCTTTTTTCTGCGCCCCGGTAAACGCGCCTTCCCGGTAGCCGAACAGCTCTGATTCGAAGAGGGTTTCAGGAATTGCCGCGCAATTAACCTTGATGAAAGGGCCGAGCTTTCGGGTGCTTTCATTGTGGATCGAGTGGGCAAAAAGCTCCTTTCCGGTGCCGCTCTCTCCCTTCAGCAGCACGGTTGTGGTGCTCTTTGCGACCTTTCTGCCGAGCTCTTTGACCCACTCCAGCTCTTTGCTGGCACCGATTATGTGGTTGAATGAATATTTAGCACTCAAATGATTGCTGAGCTCACTTTTATAGAACTCCAGTTCGGTCTTGAGCTTCTTGAAGTTCTCGGTAATGGAGAAGAGATCCTCAATATTCTGAAACATTACCTTGCCGACCACCGCCACCACGTTACCGTTTTCAAAGATCGGAATCCGGCTGCAGATCATCTCGTGCCCCTTGATCTTCTGCAACTGGGCAATCTCGGCAACCCCGCTTTTGGCGACCAGATGCATGCGGGTGTTTTCAATCACCTCGGTGACATGCTTCCCGATCAGTTTGTCGATAGTTGATTCCAGAAAAACGGCGTAAGCACTGTTGATTTTCAGAATGTAGCCATCGGCGTCGGTAATAAGCAAGCCCTCGTAGGCATGCCCCAGGGCATCCTCCAGCATGGTCTGTCCCTTTTCGGCCAACTCGGCACGCTTTGCAAGCGCCAACAGCAGAGTATGGACCCAGCCGTTTTTATGTATGATCATCAGCTCCTCCGTCATATACCGGATCTGGTCGGCTCATAAGTATCACCCGCCATGTGACACTTTGTACAGCCTCGCTACGGTGAATGCAACTTTTTCGGTCATTAACCATATCGGTGAGTGACGAGTGAAATATCGACCGGTTTCCGCTTGACGCAATTAAGGCAAGCGGCTACAACTTCATGATGGATCTTCTCAACCACCTCAATCCCCCCCAAAAAGAAGCCGTGCTGCACGGAGAGGGGCCGCTGCTGATTCTGGCCGGCGCCGGCTCTGGCAAAACCCGCGTCATCACCAACCGCATCGCCTACCTGATCCGCGAGAGGGGGGTACGCCCCTGGAACATTATGGCGGTGACCTTCACCAACAAGGCCGCCCGGGAGATGGCCGAACGGGTCAGCAAACTGCTCGACGGGGGTGATCTGCCGTCCATTTCAACCTTTCACGCCGCCTGCGGCCGCATTCTCCGGCGCGACATACACCACCTCGGCTTCCAGTCATCATTTGCCATTTATGATGATCGCGACAGTGACCGGCTTTTAAAAGATCTTATTGCCGAGATGGATCTGGATGAAAAACGCTTTGCAGTCAAAGCCGTTTCCGGACGGATCGATGACTTCAAAAATCGTGGTCTCTTTCCGGAGGATATCGGCTCTATCCCCCCCGGTGATGTCTACAACAAAAAAGTCGTCGAAATTTATGCCGTCTATCAGGAGCGCCTCAATAAATGCAACGCCCTCGATTTCGGCGACATGATGATCCAGACCGTACGGCTTCTGACCCGCTTTCCGGAGGTCTGTTCACACTATCGGGAGCGCTTTCAGTGGCTGCTGGTGGACGAATATCAGGATACCAACCCGGTGCAGTACCAGTTAATCCGCCTGCTGGCGGGGGAGCGCAAAAACCTCTGCGTGGTGGGTGACGATGATCAGTCGATCTATTCCTGGCGAGGGGCTGATATCCGCAATATTCTTGAATTCGAAAAAGACTTTCCCGGGGTCAACATCATCCGGCTGGAGCAGAACTACCGCTCTACTTCTACCATCCTGGCAGCGGCTGATGAAGTCGTCAAACAGAACTTCGGCCGCAAAGGAAAAACGCTCTGGACCGAGAATCCGGCGGGTGAGAAGATCCGCTACGAACGGGTGGAATCAGATCGTGAAGAGGCCCGCTTCGTCAGCCGTGAAATCGCTCGATTGCACAGCAGCAACCTGCCGCTGGAAGAAATGGCGGTATTCTACCGCACCAATGCGCAGTCGCGATTGATCGAGGAGGCGCTTGTCGGAAGCGCACTCCCGTATCACATTGTCGGCGGAGTCCGGTTTTACTCCCGCCTGGAGGTCAAGGACATTCTCGCCTATCTGCGGGTACTGGACAATCCGGCAGATGAGGTGTCACTGAAACGGATCATCAATGTCCCGGCGCGCGGCATTGGCAACACAACGGTAGACAAAATATCACTCCAGGCATTCCAGCACGGCGGCACTTTTTTTGACGCGCTACAGGATGCAACCCGCGATGGCCTGCTAAGCGCCTCGCCTCGTGGTAAAATCGCGGCCTTTATGACCCTGCTGGATGGTTTTCGCGAAACCGCAGCCAGCTGCAGTCTCGCGGAACTGACCCGGTCAGTCATGCAGGGGAGCGGCTATCTGGACCGGCTGAAAAACAGTCGTGACGTGGACGATGCCGAACGACTGGAGAACCTTGAGCAGCTTCTGGCCGCAATCGAGGAGTTCAGCGAAAAGAACCCCGAATCGGGGCTGTCCGAATTTCTCGAGCAGGTGTCGCTGGTTTCCGATCTCGAGCAGGGGGAGGTTGGCCAGCCATCGGTCACCCTTATGACCCTGCACGCCGCCAAAGGACTGGAGTTCAAGGCGGTTTTCATGATCGGCATGGAGGAGCGTCTCTTCCCGCATGTCCGTTCACTGGATGACCTTGACGGCATGGAGGAGGAGCGCCGCCTCTGTTACGTCGGCATGACCCGTGCCCGGGAACGGCTCTATCTGCTGAATGCCCGGCGGAGGTACCTGTTCGGCCAGGAACAGTGCAACCCGCCGTCGCGGTTTTTAAGTGATATTCCAGCGGAACTGATTGAGGACGGTGGTAATGAACGTTATCGAACGGGCGAGGCGCATTTCAGGTATAATCAGTCAGCGGATCGGGCGACTCAGCGGGTCGCCACTGCAGAGACAGCAACCCACAACCTGGCCGCTGCTGTTTCATATTCCGAGGATATTGAATCAATTCCTGAACCCTCTGAAGAGCATGATGGCGTCTACATCGGCATGAAAGTCCGTCACGGCAAGTTCGGTGTTGGCACCATCCGGAAAGTTGAAGGAGAAGACGAAGGACAGAAAGTGGTCGTCTGGTTTAATTCAGTTGGGCCGAAAAAACTGCTTCTCCGCTTTGCCGGACTGGAACGGGCGTAACGGCCGGCGGGTTTTACCCGATGCCCTGCTCTGTTACGTTATCGATTTTTCGTAACGTATTGTTAGTTAGAGCATCAATTTTTCAGCGATCTCACCCTACAATCTCTTTCCACGTGGAAAGTCCCCGCATGATCATTTCAATCGCAAAGGTCCCGACGACGAGAGCCGTAACCCGTCCGGCAATATCGATGTACCTTTGTACGAGTTCATCGTTGCGCTCCCGAACGTAATCGTGAATATACTTTAAAACGATCATTAAACCTACACTGGCTAGAACAGCGAACGTAATTGAAAGGACTGCATATATGTGGGTAAGGCGCTTGCCTACCACAATACTGGCGCCTATGGTTCCGGGACCGATCATGAGAGGCATGGCGATGGAACCGGCGATGTTCCGGGATTCGCCGCGCAACCCTTTTATTGCTGCATTACCTTCAAAAACGAACCGGAGTGCGATCAGCAGGAAAACAATGCCGCCGAACACCTGGAACGAGGCGAATTCGGCTTGCAGAAGTACGCGAAACAGAACATCCCCAAGTATGGCTGCAATAGAAAACACGATGATGCTGATGATGCCAGCCCTTATAACTACGTTGCGAAATGTGGGAACCGGAAGCTTGTCGAACACGTCAATCATGTACACAACCATCAAAAAGGGGTTAAGCAGCATGAATAACAATGTCGTTGAACGGATGAAATCCAACATATTTCCTCGTTTTATCTGAATTATCCTGCCGTAGCTCTCAAGGGAAGGGAAGCACCCTGCCGTGCGTAGTGCAGGAAAAAGCCGGTAGTCAGCAGCATATCCTGAGTAATAAGTGCTCTCATTTCATACATTGAAAACCACGTGGCATGTGATCCTCTTGAAGAAGTGAATTCGACTCCCGGTACGGCTTAAACATCTGTTAAGGCAATGTCTTGTACCAGACATTCATGCTTTCAAGGCTGCCGGAAATATTGGTGTTGTTGGTAAGAGTGCCGGCGAATTCATACCCGTCACGGGCAAACGTTATGTTCATGCCGAATGAGTAGGCACGTGCAATAGTGAAAAGCGACCGGATACCGCGTAAGTGCACGGTTTCTTCCATCTGCTGCAGCAGATTGAGGGCTAGGCCCTGGCCGCGATATTCCGGCAGGGTCGCAAAGTCGGTCATCTCCACCGAGCGTGAGGCAAGATCTATTTCTGCGGAAGAGAGCGCAACAATTTTACCATCCTTCGTAACACTGAAAAAAACTGTGCTGCCGCCCATCGCGGCTTGTAAAAAGCCGGGGTCATGGATCGGAAACGGATAGGTGGCAAATACTTTACGGTAGAGCCCCGCCATTTCTGCTGCATCCTCTTCAGTTGCCACTTGAGCGGTGCAGCCAGACGGGAGTGGAACCAACTGCCGAATTGCCCCCTGTGCCCCGGATACAGCCAGAACATCCTGAACAATTTGCGGTTTAAGCTCCACCCCGCGTGTATCGGTGAAATACTTCCCCATAAAACAGGCATCATTGCCATCGGGGAAAAAAGCCGGTATTGTCGCTTCGAGATCATACCCAGCGGCGACAAAGCTGTCTTTGCTCCACATCGGCACTTTGGCAAATATCTTGGAATAGCCGCGAGTGGTTGCCAGCTGGTTCAGTTGGCCAACGATGCGAACAGAATCCTCCGGGTGAAGCTTCATCAGATATACCCGGTCATTGGCAGGGCCATGCTGAAGCACGGAACTTCCTATAGTTTCAATCACGTCACTCATTGTTCCTCCGTTTCATCCGGTTGTTGTCCTCCGGGGTTAGCGATATGTCATCATCAAAGTCCGAAAGAAGCCGCTCAATACCTACTGACGCATACTCTTCCGTCCCTTCCATATTCAGTTCGAGGCGACACTCTGAGCAGTTACGATCGCAGAAGATCGTCTGATAGTTTTCCGGTTCCTGGTAGGTGGTGATTACCCCTTCGTAGTTTCTGAGCACCACCTTGTTAGTAGCGAGGGTAATCAGGTAATTGGGCATGACCGGGATCTTCCCGCCGCCGCCCGGTGCGTCGATCACGTAGGTCGGGACTGCAAACCCGCTGGTGTGACCGATGAGGCTTTCCATGATCTCCATTCCTTTTCCCACCGGAGTGCGGAAGTGAGAGAGCCCTTCCGATAAATCGCACTGGTATAGGTAGTACGGCCGGACACGGTTCTCCACAAGCCGCTGAACCAACTCCTTGATGATCATCGGGCAGTCGTTGACCCCGGCCAGCAAAACGGTCTGGTTCCCGAGAGGGATGCCGATATCGGCGAGACGTGCAAGGGCCTCTTTCGCCGAGGCGGTGATCTCCCTGGGGTGGTTGAAGTGGGTATTGATCCAGAGAGGCGAGTGTTTTTTCAGAACAGCAAGAAGTCCATCGGTGATGCGGTAGGGGAGCACGACCGGCATGCGGCTGCCGATTCTGATCACCTGGACATGAGGAATTGCCCGAAGTTCACCAAGTATCCAGTCCAAATACTCGTCGGAGAGCATAAGCGGATCTCCTCCCGACAGGAGCACATCGCGCACAACCGGTGTATTGCGGATATACTCAAGCCCCTGGGAGATTTCCTCTCGACTCGGTATCGAGGCATTGTCCCCTACCTTCCGTTTACGAGTGCAGTGCCGACAGTACATGGAGCAGATATTGCTGATGTGAAAGAGAACCCGGTCCGGGTAACGGTGTGTGATCCCCGGCGCAGGACTGTCGGCATCCTCATCCAGTGGGTCTGCGTGGTCGCAGGAACTCACCAGCAGTTCGTTGGGCGACGGAAATGACTGCCGGAAGACCGGATCATCGCCATAATTGGTCCGATCGATCAGCGACAGATAGTACGGTGTGATGGAGAGCGGGAATTTCGCTATCGTCTCCTCGAGTCCTGCCTTCTCTTCTGTAGTAAATGAGATTCCGAGCAGGCGTTCGAAAGTATCAATATCATGTATTGAATGCTTCAGCTGCCATGTCCAGTCCTTCCAATGCGAAATGCGGCTGCTCTTGCCGATTTTTTCTGCAATGCTCTGCTGCTTTTCTGTATAAATCGTCATTTGGTCCCCTTTTTGTATATCATTCGAGCCAAGAGAAACTTGTTCCGCTTCACATAGCTACTTCTTCGTAGTGCTTTTTCGTGATTTCTTGCTTTTTCTGTGAGTATTCTTTTTTTTCGTCACGTTACCCGTGCTTTTTTTTCTTTTCTTCACCGCTTTGCGATGGATCGATTTTTTATTGTTTTTATGTGCGCTCTTCTTTGCTTTTCTAGCTTTTGCCTTGCGCTCCACTTTCATCAGGTTGCTTAATAACTCACTCGCCACAAGAAGATCAGGGTCCGCTTTTTTTGCAGCTTCGAGATAAATTCTGGCTTTTTTGAGATCGCCGCTTTTTAAGTACACTTTCCCCATTCCCTTCAATGCCTTTGCGTGATCACTCTTCAGGTCAAGTGCCTTCCGGTATTCTGCAATGGAGGCGTCGTACATATTCCTGAAATCGTACATGAGCCCCAGCCTGAAGTGGCTGTTCGGGTCGTCAGGAAAGATATCAACGCCCTCTTTCAGGAGAGTTAAAAGTTCGTCATATTTTCTCATTTTAACGTAGACGGACATCAGGGTGTTACGGGTGGAGTTGTCGTTCTTGTCGATGTGAAGCACCGTAAGGTACTCGCTTATGGCCTGGTTTCCTTTGCCTCTTTTTATGAAGAGGTTCGCCAGCTCCTTGTGTGCTTCCAAATCATCCGGGGCAAGCTTTATCGCCTCCTGATACTCCGCAATGGCTTCTTGATAGTTCCTGTTTTTCTCGTAGGCCCGTGCGAGCTTGAAATGAAGCAGCGGATTGTCACCACGTTCGGTTACCAATTCACGATATTCGCGGATGGCGCGACTAAAATCACCCCGTAGCGTGTAGATATCTGCAAGATGTCTCCGTGCATCGCCGTTTTTTATATCCAGCCGCACCACCTGCCGGAATTGTTCTTCCGCATTATCCAGCATCCCCTGCCGCTCGTACAGGAGACCGAGCGAATAATGGACGTTGCTGTGAGCAGTGCCGGCCTGGAGCAGCTGCCGGTAGACAGAAGTTGCCTGTTCGTCGGAACCAGCCGCCATCAGTGCATCTCCCAGCTTCTGCAATGCACCAGGATCTCCGGGGTGCTCTTTGAGTGCCGCCTGATAATGCTCGATGGCTCTGTCGTATTCCCGTACCAGCAGATGTCCATCTCCCTCCTGCAGGTACGTTCCGGAGTCAAAAGTGCCGGTTTTCCCCGCCAACGCGTACTCTTTGTCGGCGCGCACCGAATCCCCCATCTTCCGGTAGACATCGGCCTTGATTTTGTGCAGTTTCGCCTCACGCTGCAGCACGGTCGGTTCTGATGCGGAGAAATCATCGGCGACAAGAGCCTGGTGGTACTCTGCAAGAGCACGCTCCTGGTCGCCCTTCTGTTCGTAACGCATTCCTTTGACAAAGTGTCCGGGAGAACCATTTGGACAGAGATGAAGAATCCGCTCTTCCTCAGTTACCCGCTTGTCTTGCGAAATTCCCGCAAGCGTAGACACAATCGCTCCGGCTTTGCGGCATCTGTCAGCCCGTTCTTCACCCCGCGCTGAACCAAACGTGCACGCAACCAACAGGAGCGGCAGAAGCGCTCGGGAATATATCATCATCAGATTTCCTTTCATGCATGCATGTCATGCAGCATCTTCTTGTAAAACCGAACGGCTCCATTTCAAAACCGGTACTGTTGTAATATGGAAGTTACCTGAAGGGCCGCCGGTCTCGGAGGTGCGCATGCTCTCTCTCCCGAGGATCTATGCAGGGTCAGCAAGCGGGTGGGATTTTGAGAAATGCGGGGAAGGGGCTATGTATGACCGTATGGCCGGCTTGAACGGCCATTTATGCGCTGCTTTCAATACTTATCATTTATCACACAAATTATTTGTGTCTGATTATTATATGTACACAAACAATAATTTGTCAACCCCCCAATTGCTCTTACACATCATAACAATATGATATCATAGCAATTATAGGCATTGTACGCCGGATTTATGACTGAAGCTGAATTTGCAGGTGTCATTGCAAAATTGTACTTTGAGCGTAACTACACTTCTGGAATTAAGAGCAACACAGATAGGTGCTGGGGAGATATTTGAGAGGTTCAAAGAATAAGCACAGGAGGATCGATACTCGGAAGATTACTGACAGCGATCTTTGATAATGGGGATATGCTCGAAGTATAATCTTGAAAACTTACACCCGCAGCCTGCAGACCGTTGCCTGGGTTCATGATATTCGTGGCGTGGACGGCACTGGTATAAACAGGAGGCAACCCGCCATCAGCACAGCACCACGCCGGGTACAGGTCACAATACCACTCCATGCAGATCCCGCCGCCGATAACGCCAGGCAAAGGCCGCACCGCGGAAATACCAGTCGATCAGAAATACAGCCCACACTGCATAGAGAGAAAGATGCAGCCAACTCGCTGCCACCCACGACAGCGCCACCCTGATCCCCCACATGGCAACCAGCGTGACTATAAAGACGTAGAAGGTGTCTCCGGTGCCTCGCAGACTGCCGGCATAGACGAAAGAAATCGCCAGCGGAACCTGGGCAAAGGCCACCATCTTCAGGAACATGCTGCCTTTCTCGATGACATCAGAGTCGCTGCTGAAGAGGCCGATCAGGAAGTGCGGCGCGAAGAAGAAAATGAGCGCCATAACGGTCATGACGCCGACCGCCAAACGCAACGCCTCTTTATGGCTGATCCTGGCACGGCGGACTTTACCAGCACCCAGCGACTGCCCCATCAATGTCGCTGCGGCGATTCCCATACCGGCTCCCGGCATGAATGAGAGTGACTCGATTGACAGTCCGATTTGGTGTGCGGCGTAGGCCGTTGTGCCATAGGCAATGATGAAACTTGAATAGAACAGTTGGCCGCTCTGCTGTGCCACACGTTCCAGCGCGACCGGCCAGCCGATTTTCCATATTTTACTAAAGAGTCCGAAATTGAGACGGTTGCACATAACATAGCGTTTGCGGACTGCCTGGATCAGCAGGTAGGCGAAACCGACGAACTCGGAACAGTTTATGGCGATAGCCGCCCCTTTGACCCCCAGCGCCGGCATGCCGAGTTTACCGTAAATCAGTGGCCAGGCCAGCAGCACATGTAGAATATTAACCACAATTATGGCTTCCATAGGCGTGCGGGTGTCCCCGTTGCCATGCATGATTGCGGAGAGCACATTCAGTCCGGTTGTCCAGATCATCCAGAGAAACACCAACCGGATGTATTCGGCAGCTAAAGCCTGCACCTCCCCTGTCGCCCCCATCATCCGGGCGATATCACCCCCCCAGCGAGAACCGGCCAGCGAGCAGACTATCGTCATAACCAGACCGGCCAGACAAGCCACATATGCCGCACGGCTTGCTTCCTCACGCCGTCCGGCACCACACAGGTGCGCGATTACAACCGTTGTTCCGGTTGAAAGCCCCCAGAATACGGTCATGGTCGTGACCATCAGCAACTGACCGAGGCCTGTTGCTGCGATAGCAGAGGCACCCAACCCCCCGGTCAGAAAAACGTCGACGATTGATACCAGCCGCTGAAAAAGCGATGAGAGCAGTACAGGGAGAGAGAGTAACAATACGTTGCGACGTATGGAAACCGGCTTACGGGGCTTTCGGGTGAGGAGGGCAAAGAGAAGCGACATGGATTCATTTATAGGATTGGTCAGCAGGAAGGTCAATGTTTTTCAAGTAAAAAAGCGAGACCACGTGGCCTCGCCGAAAACAGTACTTTCGTTATCTTAAAGATAATCCAGAAGCGATAGTTGAGAAAGCTTTGCCGTTACAGACAGCGAGGCATCAAAGGCAATTTTCTGTTGGTTCAGTTGGACAGCCAGTTTGGCATAATCAACATTCTGGGTATTTCCGTAAATATTTTCCAGAGTGTTTTTGGTGTTCTCGTTCATCTTGGCCGAGCTATCGAGGCGAATAATTCGTGAGGCCACGTCGCTCTGGGCATTGTTGATCTGTTTGGTTCCGGCTTCCAACGCCTGGGCTCCGGCCTGAATGTTTGGCACATTGTTTGCTCCAACAGCCGCAATCAAGTCATCGAATGCTTTTAGAATATTAGTAGTTCCGTAGGGTTGAGAGGTGGCCGTATCCGCTGTGAGTATCTGGTTCCCGGGAATATTCATCTGCAATGTGGTGCTATTTCCTATTTCCACCTTCAGCGACGTTTCATCACCGGCGTAATACGGAGCGGTACCGCTGAAAGGCTGCGTCGCATTTATAGCTCCGCCAAAGACGTACTGATCACCAACCTGCATATTGCCCATATCAATCATCTGTTGCTTCAGCGCCGTTAGCTGCGAGATGGCATTCTGCCGTTCAACCGGATCGTTGCTGCCGCCGGCTATAGTGGCAACCTGTTGTTTGGCCAGCTTCATGATATCCGACATTCCCGTAAGAGCGGTATTGGAGAACTGCTGCCATGTCGAAGACTTATTAATATTGCTGAGATATTGATCTCCCGATCTAAGCTTGTCACCAATATCAAGCAGAAGCCTCGAGTTAATAGGATCATCACTCGGACGATTAATATTTTGGCCTGTTGCCGCCAATTCCTCCAACCTGTTCAGCTTGGCGCGACCCTGCTGAATATTGTAAATTGAATTATCGGCAGACATGTTTGACGTAACTCGCATGATAAATTCTCCTGGCCCCTGATAAGGATAGTGTTTTCCCCAAACGCTAACGTATGAGATTTATAACCGTGTCCATCATCTCGGTAGCCGTGGTTATTATTTTGGATGAAGCCTGGTAAGAACGCTGATATTTGATCAGACTGGTCAGCTCCTCATCGAGCGAAACGCCGGAATTTGACTCTCGTAGAGTTGTCAGCTGCTTGGTAAAAGCGATATCCTGTGCTTCGGTGTTCTTAGCCGACATAGTATCCAGACCGATCTGGCTGACCAGACTGTCAAAATAGCTGCTGAAGGTAGCAGTGTTGCCTGGCATGGTAAGCGTATTCTGGAGCTGTGCAATCTTGAGAGCATTGCTGTTGTCACCCGTTGCAACAGCACTACCCGATGCGGCGATATTCCCAGTGCCGGTAATGCCTGCATCAATAGAAATATTTGCGGCGGTAATATTGGCAGGATCAAAGAAGTCGCCGCCTGGATTCCCGTTTTGATCGTAGGAGTTGAGAGGGTTAGTCACAATGTTATGCAGCGTATTAACCCGATTGACTATCTCGCTCGCCAATGCATCGACCTGGCTCAGATATCCTGGGATGACGGTGTCACGCAGTGCCAGGGTCGCACCGAGTTGGCCAGTCACCGGTGCAGGCGCAACAGGCGCCGCAACACCGCCGGGGGGGGTTACATTGACATCGTAAAAACCGGTACCTGCATTGATTGTCAAAGAAAATGAGCCGGCAGTTGAACCGGTTACCAGAGCCGGTCCAGCGCCGTCAGCATATTTGATATCAGTTGTCCCGTCACTGTTTTCCGTGAAGGTGATCCCGATCTGCAACGAAAGATCTCGTACCAATTGATCCCGTCGATCCCTGATCTCATTGGCGTTACCGCTCACCAATTCTGTTGTCCTGATCTGGCCATTAAGCTGGGCGATGCTGGTCAGCTTCGCATTAATATCGGCGGTGAGCGGCGTAAGCGAGTCATTCTGTGTTGAGATCGTATCGGTAAGGGATTTGCTGACAGAGTGAAAATTGTCGACCAATATCTGAGCGCGGCTTATCACCGTCTGGCGCTCCACCGAACCTGTCGGATTGAGTGTCAAGTCCTGCCATGCGCCGAAATAGTCGGAAATTGCCGTACCAAGACCATCTTGGGCAACCTCATTAAAGACCGGTTCTATCTGCTGCAGCACGGTTGATTTGGTTGTGTCATAGCCCTGGGTGCTCTGGGCAGTTACGAGCTGCTGCTGTAACAGAGCGTCGTAATATCTCTCTACTGAAGCAATGCGCACCCCTGTTCCCAATGGAAATCCATTTGCAGTAGTAGGCGGCGCAGATTCAAAAATAACCCGTTGACGCGAATAACCGGGTGTATTGACATTGGCTATATTCTCACTGGTCACCTCAGTAGCAACGCGATATACACTGAGCCCGTTCCTGCCGATCTCCATAGCCGCACTGAGTCCCATATCATGCCTCCCTATTGACCATCACGGCACTCGCCGGGCGTTGTTGATAACCTCCGGAGGCGCCATAGATGTTCGATTGATTGACCAGACGCATTATCAGGCCAAGCGTAGAGGTAACGGATGACGAAAAACGCTCTGCTATCTCTACGTTCAAGGCAGACACCTGCCGGATCCGCTCGGCGGTCCGGTGAATCTGTTGCTGCTTCGTGAGCAGCTCCCGGTTTCCTCTTTTTGCAATACATTCCGCAATCTCACCGAGAGAAGCCGATACCGGCAGTCCTACACAAACGGCCTGCGCGGAAACTGCTTGCTGGAGAATTGGCGTCTGCCCGGCAATTTTAACAAACAGCTCTTCTTTCGTCCGGTTGGACAAATCCATGGCGCTCGTGTCGACATCACCCATCTCAACCGTCTCACGCTCAAGCACCTGAAGCAGTTCATTCAAAAGCCCGGTCTGTAACGAAATCTCTGCCAACAGTTTTTTCAGTTCCATGATTTGGACTCCAGCTGCTATTCCACACGATCAATTTTTGGTGTGGTCGTTCGACTTTCCTGGCGGATAATATCTTTTTCAATTATTTTAGCGATCCCCAATCCGCCACCCCGCTTTACCGAAGCATCGGCGTATTGCTGATCCAGCATCGAACGGTAGACCTCTTCGCCGTGGCCGCCTCCGGTCAACGTGTCTTTGCCGACAGTGGCGCGCATTGATTTCATCATCATGCCAACGAACAGTCCTTCGAAATCCTGAGATATTTTTTTTGCCTGCTGGCGCTGTTTTTCAGTTACTCCGGGACTGCCATCAGATGCTGCACGCCGCAACAGTCGCGCTTTATCCGCCGAGGCATCCGACACTTCGGGAGTTATTGTGGCAATTTTGATATCCATACTGTCCTTATCGTACCGATCCGCACGTTAGTTAAGCGCTAAATTATGGAAAGCTCCGCTTGCAGTGCTCCTGCGGACTTGACGGCCTGAATAATGCTGATCATATCGCGCGGAGTCACCCCCAGCAGATTGAGAGCCCGCACAACGTCACCGATACTTGCACCTTCCGGCATCACCATCAGGCGGCGGTTTTCCTCTTCTACTTTCAAATCGGTCCGCGGAACCACCTTGGTCTCACCGGTCCTGCTGAACGGTGCTGGCTGTGACACCTGCGGAGTTTCCTTGATAACCAGTGACAGACTGCCGTGAGTAACTGCCACCGTTGATATGCGCACGTTTTCGCCCATGACAACTGTTCCGGTGCGCTCGTTCAACACCACTTTAGCCGGCACGTCCGGTATAACCTCCAGCCTTTCCAGAGCTGCCACAAACTCAACCGCGCGGTTCGCGTACGCTTCCGGAATAGTCAGGGTTACCGAGCCAGGGTCTTTGCTGGCGGCAACAGGACTTTTAAATTTGTTATTAATAACCGCAACGATACGTGAAGCCGTTGTAAAGTCGGCGTCATGCAAATTCAGGTTTAATACCGATTTTCCCGTCAGTGTGTTGGGAAGTTCCCGCTCTACGAGGGCTCCGTTCGGTATCCGGCCGGCTGTTGGATGGTTTTTCTGGGCCGTAGCGCCCTGGCCGCCAAACGCAAATGAGTTGGTCAGGACCGAACCCTGGGCAACAGCGTATACCTGATTGTCAGCACCTTTCAACGGGGCCATGATCAACGTGCCGCCGGCAATACTTTTGGCATCACCGAGAGACGAGACAAGAACATCCAAACGATTACCCTGCTTCGCAAATGGAGGGAGAGTTACCGTTACCATGACGGCGGCAACGTTTTTAGTCTTGATGGTATTAGCGGATGTGGTGATCCCCATCCGTTCCAGCATATTCACCACTGACTGGATCTGAAACTTTGTCTGATCGCTATCCCCGGTACTGTTCAAACCAACAACCAGACCGTATCCCATCAACTGGTTGTCCCGAACACCTTCAAACGACGCCAGATCCTTTATACGTATGGCATGTGCGCCTGTTGTAATTAAAATAATCACCGCACAAAGTATTGCAGAAACAGCACTCTTCATATTCTTCCTTTGTCTGCCGTGTAGACTTCGGCAGGTGTGTCAGAATGGCCAGATTTTGGTAAAGATGCCCATCAGCCAGCCCGGACTCTGCTGGTCAGAGATAATACCTCTCCCGGAATAACTGATACGCGCATCGGCCACATAGATTGAGTTTACCGTATTATCCGGTGCAATGTCGCGTGTTCGCACAAACCCTTCCAGCACTATGATCTGATCCTCATCGTTCACCTTGATGTTGCGCCGCCCCTCGATCATCAGGTTTCCGTTCGCCTGTACATCCATTACCCGGGCCGTTATGGTAGCATTCAGATTTTCCTGACGTGACGTGTTGCCGGCTCCTTTGAATGACGTACCGGAACTTGCTTTAATGAGAGATGCCAGGTCAGCAAAATTATTCTTTGCAAACCCGGATGTTTCCAGCCCCAGCAGACTGGAAATCCCTGCGTTCACCGAGCTATCGCGTGACGTACCGGTTTTTGCATCTTTAGAGGCACTGGCAGTCTCGGAAATAACAACGGTGATGATGTCCCCTCTGCGACGTGCCTTCATATCTTCAGTCAGGCTGGCAGAAGTTGATTGCCAGAGAGATCCGTTCGAATAATCTGCCGCAGGCCGTTGCGTCAGATCTTCAAAACCGGCAGTTTTGATATCGGTTTTTTCAACAGCACATCCGGTTAAGAGGAGGATAAACAGGGGCAAAAGTACGTATCTCATGGGGTTTCCTTCGCTCACTTTGTGTTCAAAAAGCGACCTGAACAGTAGATCCGTCAATGACTTTGGCCGGTATGTCCTTGAGAGAAGTCATATTTTTGACTCGTATTATATCTCCCGCGGCACCGGAGCTGTGGGCCTTTCCGGTTACAGATATTTTAAACACACTGTTTTCCGCAATTATCGTGACCATCTGACCGCTTTTAATAAGCGGAATCCGTTCAATCTGATCCGCGCGAACCGGCTGATTCGCCCGAAGAGTTGTACGAGTTTTTTTACCGGCCACCTCATCAATCGACCGGACTCCAAGGTGGGAATTTTGTGTGATTTCTCGTTTCTGCAGGGCCAGGTCAGTGGCCTCTATGGTGGTACCATGCTCAAGCTGACGCACGGTAACAACCGTGTCGACCAGCGCCTCAACATCGATCCTCACCGGGATATTGCGCAGCACCCTCTCTTTCTGACGGGCCAGAACGGTAATAGTTATTCTTCCCCACCCTTCCCACTTTTGCGGGGCAACAACTTCATAGTCGATCTTCCCGTCCGGAAGATTTAAAGAGTCGGAAATGGATATCCGGCGGAGGTGCACATCCCATCCCATTCCGGCAGTACGGGTCGTTACGAATGTGGTGACCGCTTCCCGGACCTCCTTATCCCGATCAACAGCAGACAGGGCCGACCGGGGGCAGAAGGCAGTCAATGTTAAAAAAAGAAAAAAAACAGGGAGCCGTAAGTATTTCATAATGGGTATGTCCAGGTCTTATCGTTTCAGGTTGTTGGCAGTCTGCAGCATCTCATCCGAAGTAGTGACCGCCTTGGAATTAATCTCATAGGCACGCTGGCCGACAATCATGTTAACCATCTCTTCCGCAACATTAACGTTACTCATCTCAAGAAATCCCTGACCAAGTGTTCCAAGGCCTTCCTGCCCCGGAGTGCCGGTCGTTGCAGCTCCGGAGGCATCGGTCGGAAGATATATATTTTTCCCCTGACTGGCGAGGCCCGCTGCATTGGGAAACGATGCCAACTGGATGTTACCGACGATGGTCGTGGCACTCTGCCCGGCAACCTGCACAGAAACGGTGCCGTCGCTGCCGATGTTAATTTTGGTAGCAGTGCTCGGGATGGTTATGGAGGGCGAAAGCGGGTTACCATCGGAAGTGACAATCTGTCCGGTGCTGTCGTGCTTGAAAGCGCCGGCCTTAGAATAGCCGACAGTGCCGTCAGGGAGGGTAATCTGAAAAAACCCCCCCCCTTCGATTGCGAGATCAAGCTCGTTACCGGTCTGGGTGAAGTCTCCCGACGTGAATATTTTGGTAACGGCAGCCAGGCGACTTCCCAGGCCTATCTGGATTCCGGTTGGAACCTGGGTAGTGTTCGTGGCCGGAGAGCCGGTCGTTTTCAAATTCTGGTAGATCAAATCCTGAAAATCCGCCCGACTGCGCTTGAAACCGGTGGTATTTACGTTCGCCAGGTTGTTGGCGATAACGTCAATGCTTTTCTGTTGTGCCTGCATACCGGATGCAGCCGTAAAAAGCGAACGAATCATGAGAGAGCTCCTTTATAACGTATTGAATTTAACACTAGCCGACCCTGCCCAATTCATTGGCCGCTTTTGCGGCAATATCATCGAATCCTCTTATAACCTTGGAACACGCTTCATAGTAGCGGTTGGTCTCAAGCATCTGCACCATTTCCGAAATACTGTCGACGTTTGATCCTTCGGTATATCCCTGCTGGATCTGCGCTTTTCCAGGCTGAGGTGTCTCCTGTGGATCGGTGGGGATAAACAGTGTGGCGCCACTCTTGGTCATGACATACGGTTTCGCAAAATCCACTACGGAAATTGTGCCGACCGGAGCATCGTCAACCGTCACGTTTCCCTTGTCATCGATTTCAACCCGGTTCCCATTGATTGTTATTGGCACCCCGGCGGCTCCCTGAACAGGATAGCCATCCACTGTAACCAGGGTACCGTCGTTAGAAGTGCGAAAATTGCCCTGCCGCGTATAGGCTGTCCCTTCCGGAGTCGTAACAGCAAAAAAACCATCGCCGGAAAGCGCCAGATCAAGTGGATTACCACTCTGGCTGGTCGGTCCGCTGGAATAGTCAATGTAGACATTTTCTTTCTGCAGGAGAGGATCTGCGGTCATCCCCTGAGGAAAAACCGGTGGGTTAACGTTGCCTGCCAGCAATCCTTCGAATGTCAATTTATCTTTTTTATATCCGGGAGTATTGATATTCGCCAGATTATTGCTGATCACATCCATTTTGCGCATGGCGGCCAGACTTCCCGATACGGCTGGGTATATACCACTATTCATATCTGCTCCCCCGGTTAGTTTTTGTGAAGCCTGAGTCGCGAACGCAGCCTGACCATCGCCTGACTGATGATCTGTGAAATGCGGGATTCAGTCAGACCAAGCAACTCACCAATTTCTTTGAGATTTAAATCTTCGTTATAATAGAGTGTTACCGCATGACGCTCTTTCTCCGGCAGCGAATCAATTGCCTGTCCAAGCGCCTCGGCCAACTGCATGGTCATAACCTGCTGCTGCGGGTTTTTAGCTTCGGATTCACAGAGCACGTCCGCCAGACAGAGCGGGCTGCCATCATCCCCTTCCCAGCTGTCGTCCAGACTGATAAAGGTAAACACGTGAACGTCGTCAAGAAGCCCGTAATACTCTTCAAGGCTTATCTGCAGTGCCCCGGCGACCTCTTCGCTTGTCGGATGACGGCCTAACTGATGTTCAAGCTGCCGCAATTCGCGTTCCAAATGTTTGTATTTGTCACGCATTGACCTGCTAAGCACGTCGTATGAACGAAGCTCGTCCAAAATTGTCCCGCGAACATGCTGTTCAGCAAACGTTTTAAAGAGCACACCCCTCGTGGGGTCAAAACGATCGGCTGCATTTATCAAGCCAATCATTGCGGAACTCGTCAAGTCCTGTAAATCAAGGTGTGATGGGAGCTTGGACGCCATCCTGCCGACCAGATAGCGCACCAATGGAATATGGTCCACAATCAGTTTTTCGCGTTCCTTGTCCTGGCGCCTGTCTGTCGCAATCTCAAACTTTTTTTGACGTCTGTCCAAAACATGTATGTCATCCACAGACATATCTTACGGCGCTCCCTGGCAATCCATCATTCGTCTGAAAAAGAACTGAATATTCCCCTTAACCCGGTTCTGCCGTTTGTTTTCAATGACCCGCCTGGCAATTGTATTGAAGCATTGGGCCGCCTCTGAATCGGGAAACAGTTCCGTGACGGCTTTTTGACGTTTTACGGCATCAACTACTTTTTCGTCCTTGACCACACATCCCAGGTAATCAAGCGAAATGTCCAGAAACCGGCCGGCAACATTGGCAAGTTTCCGGAAAACCTCCAGCGCATCCTCACTGTCCTTGGCCATATTGACCAGTACCTTGAAATGATGTTCAGAGTAGCGCGTTGCCAGGAGCTTGATCAGTGCATAGGCATCGGTGATAGAGGTCGGCTCCGGCGTGACCACGACAAAGATTTCCTGGGCAGCAACAGTAAAGTACGTAACATTTTCTGAAATTCCCGCTTCAGTATCAACGATCAGAATGTCGAACTGCTCTTCCAGCATATCCAGCTCGTCCAGCAGCTTCAGCTTTTCATGCTGCCCAAGACTGGTCAGCTCCTGAACTCCCGATCCTGCCGGGATAATTTTGATGCCGGCAGGCCCGTCAATCAGGATATCCATAATGCTTTTATCGCCGTTCAACACATGATTGAGGTTATAAACGGGTGACAGTCCCAACAGGACATCAAGATTGCCAAGTCCCAGATCTGCATCTATCAGCAGTACTTTTTTCCCTTGGGCTGAAAGGGCGATAGCAAGATTTGAAACGACATTGCTTTTGCCGACCCCACCCTTGCCACTGGTGACGGAAATAACCCGGATCCCCTTCTGATCAGCCAAGCCGCTTGTCGAAGCGGAATCGGCCTGTTGGTTGTTTTTTGCTTTGCGAGCCATCAGGCGAAGGGTATCGGCCTGGTCGCCCGTTCCTGGTACGGTGCTCATTCTACCCCCTCACGAAAAATCATATCTGCCAGTTTAGCCGGTGTCGCTATTTCGATATCTTCAGGAACACGCTGGCCGGTAGTAAAATAAGCAATCTGCAATTTATCCTTCATCAACAGGTTAACCATATTGCCAAAACTTTCACATTCGTCAATTTTTGTGAACACTACTTTGCTTACCTGAAAGATCCTGAACCGGTTTAAAATCTCTTCCAGTTCGCGATCTTTCGTGGTGGCAGAAAGACAGAGGTAAACCTCCATCGGAATTTTGTCCTCCAGGAAATGCTTCATTTCATCAAGCTTCTCCTTATCCTTGTGGCTGCGTCCGGCGGTATCGATAAAAATCAGATCGCACGCCGAGTGCTTTTCAACAGCCTTCTCAAGTTCCTTGGGAGTAGAAGCGACCTCCAGCGGGATTCCCATGATACGAGAGTAGGTCTTAAGTTGCTCAACCGCCCCCACCCTGAAAATATCCATGGTAATCAGCGCAACTTTGTTGCCGCGATTGAGGGCGTACATAGCCGCCAACTTTGCGGTTGTCGTCGTTTTTCCAACACCGGTCGGCCCGACGAGAGCGATAATGCGGGGAGAGTTTTTTTTCAGCTTGAGCGTACCGGCAAATTTAATCAGGCGTCCGAGTGTCTCGCTGAGGCGCCCCTTGACGGTCTGGTTGCCGCTCTCCAGCGGCAGGGCGTTAAGTGTATCAACAATTGTCCTGATCAGCTCGGTAGAAACGCCGGTGAATGCCAACTCCCGTGCCAGGGGAGAATCATCAGGAAGGAGATCCGCCCCCGATTGTCGGTCCAGCGGGCTCCCGTCAGAGATTGTGGGCCATTGGACATCCTTGGCGCCACCCTCCTGACTTTTTGCCAGCGTCGCAAGGAGCAGTTTCTTGATCTCCTCCAGATCTGAACGGGGAATGTTTTTAAGATTTATACCGACATCGGATTGTTCCGAAGTTTCCGCGCCATAAGCGGCTTTTGCCTCCGCCCGTGCTTCCTCTTCACGACGGGTAAGTGATTCGACCTTTTCGCGTAGATCTTTCAGCTCCCGCGCCAGGGGAGCAAGCATTGAACTCTCCATCTCCTCCCGTGCTGTCCGTTCGCGCGGCGGCGCTTCACGGTATACAACCGGAGCAGCCGGCGGCGGAGACGGCTTACGAACCGGATCAATCGCCGCCGTCACCCGGTAGACCTGCTTGCTGAAAAAACCGAGGAAACCGCCGGTCTGCTCTTTCTTTGTCGAAAGAATCATGGCATCCGGGCCGAGTTCCGCCTTTACCATGCGCAATGCTTCCGGCATACTTGCCGCTTGAAATGTTTTAACCAGCATTGAAACTTACCACCCCGAGAGACTGGATTTTAACATTCTGAGGTATTTCGTTGTGTGACAGTACCGCCATATGCGGGACAAACCGTTCGATCAATTTTCTGACGTGACGGCGGATTGACGGTGATGCCAGCAGCAGTGGTTGAGCACCGCTTTGGCCGAATCGTTCTGACATGCTTCGCACCGATGAGATTATCTGCTGGGCCACCGCCGGTTCTATTGCCAGATAACTTCCCTGGTCAGACGGCTGGATCGCTTCGGCAATCATATCTTCAACTTCCCGGTCAATTGTTACCAGAAATAGAGTCTCATCTTCCAGCTTGTACTGATCAACAATAAATCGGCCCAGGCCTTGTCGAACAAATTCAGTCAGCACATCGGGGTCTTTGGTAAGGGAAGCGTAGTCCGCCAGACTCTCCAGAATAGTCCGCATATCCCGTATTGATACGCCTTCCTTGAGCAGGCCTTTGATCACCCGCAGCACCGTCCCAAGGTTAAGGAGGCCTGGTATAAGCTCATCCACAACTTTCGGAGCAGTGACAGCAACATTGTCAAGCAGCTGCTGCATTTCCTGACGCCCAACCAGTTCATGTGAGTACCGCTTGATTATTTCACTGATATGGGTAGCAACAACCGTCGTACTGTCCACGACAGTGTACCCGTTGATCTGGGCCTGATCACGATCCTCGCTCTTGATCCAGACCGCCGGAAGCCCAAAAACCGGCTCTTTGGTCGTCATACCGGGCAGATTGGCCGTAACAGCGCCGGAATCCATGGCTAAATACTGGCCGGTCAGTTCACTCCCCCCCACCCGCGCGCCGCGAATCAACAGGTTGTATTCATACGGTTTAAGTTGCAGGTTGTCATGAATATGGATCGGCGGCACGACGAAACCCATCTTCTGTGCAGTCTGACGTCGGATAGAGCGAATACGTTCCAGCAATTCGCCATTTTGAGCGGCATCAACCATCGGCACGAGCCCATAGCCTACCTCCAGCTCCAGAACATCCAGAGGTCGGATATTTGACGCCTGGTCTATTGATTCCTCACCGGCGGATATTTCAGCCAGAGCCGTCTCCTCAACAACTTCTGCCTTCTCCCGAGCCATTTTCCCGACTAAAAAAGTAGCTCCCGACAGTAATAGAAAAGCAAAATGCGGTAGACCGGGAATGAGCGCGAACAGAAACATGACGCCAGAGGAAACAAAAAATGCCTTTGGATAATTCAGAAACTGCCCGGTGAGTTCCTGGCCAAAACTGTTTTCATCTGCTGAGCGAGTGACCAGTATACCTGCGGCAGTCGAAATTACCAGTGCGGGAATCTGGGCGACGAGGCCCTCTCCAATAGTGAGTAACGTGTAATTGGAGAGCGCGTTCATAAGCGGCATTCCCTGCTGCCATACGCCGATAATTAAACCGCCGAATATATTTATCAGGACGATCATGATTCCCGCGACGGCGTCTCCGCGCACAAATTTACTGGCACCGTCCATTGACCCGTAGAAATCGGCCTCGCGGGAAATTTTCAGGCGACGTATTTTCGCCTCTTTGTCCGTAAGCAGTCCGGCAGAAAGGTCGGCATCAATCGCCATCTGCTTGCCTGGCATGGCATCAAGGGTGAAACGGGCGGCAACCTCGGCAACGCGGCCGGCGCCTTTCGTGATAACCACAAAATTTATTATTACCAGAATCAAAAACAATACCGCGCCGACGATGTAATTGCCTCCGACGACAAACTGACCGAAGGCTTTGATCACCGCTCCCGCGGATTCCGCACCTTCACTGCCGTGCAGCAGTATCAGGCGGGTTGAAGCAATATTCAGAGCTAATCGGAAGAGTGTTGTAACCAGCAGCACAGAAGGAAAGACAGAAAAGTCAAGCGGCTGCACTGTGTAGAGACAAATAAGCAGAATTGACAGCGCGATTGTTATATTGGCCGCCAGAAAGATGTCGAGCACAAATGCCGGGAGAGGAATAATCATCAGCGCCAGGATGCCGATCAACCCGACGGCGACATAGATGTCTGAGTTTTTACGGAATCCGCGTAACTCTATTGCTTCTACTGAGCCATTTGCCATGAAAATGTGTCTGTCAGCCACCTTGTTGCGCGTAGTATCGAACGGCCTTTTTATGCATTTTCCATGCCGTCAGAGCCCACATCCCCTGCGTTCGCTCCAGAAGTGATGCACGCTGACTGCTTCGGTTGTTCAGGCATAATTGCGCCACATGAACTCACAAATAAACATCCTCAAGGAGCGTCAAACCATTGAACGTGTCGGGATATTGACTCGTCGGCTACCAGAGGCACATTTCAATTGAGCGTCTTGCAAAAATAACGGCGTTCATGTATTGTCCAGCAAAATTTTATACATGGAGGGCAGATGACAAAGGCAGACCTCATTGAAACAGTTTCCGGAACTTGCGGGTTTTCAAAAAAAGAAGCAGCCGATCTTGTTGAATGCGTTTTTTCTCTTGCCAAGGAGTGCCTGGAATCGGGAGAAGACCTGAAAATATCCGGTTTTGGCAAGTTTGAAGTCAAGCAGAAAGACTCCCGGCGCGGCAGAAATCCACAGACGGGAGAAGCGCTGGAGATATCCGCACGCAGAATCCTCAGTTTCAAACCGAGCCAGCTTCTGAAAGACGCCGTCAACAAGGGCTGAAGAAAAATACACAAGGAGTCACATCATGGCCAGTCTCAACAAAGTAATGCTGATCGGTAATCTGGGCAAAGACCCTGAAGTGCGTTTCACCGCATCGGGTCAGGCTGTAGCAGGTTTTTCACTGGCAACGAGTGAAAAATTCAAGGGGAAAAACGGAGAATGGGAAGAGCGTACCGAATGGCACAACATTACACTCTGGGGCAAGTTGGCGGAAATATCAGGCGAATACCTTTCCAAAGGCAAAACCATTTACGTTGAAGGGCGCCTGCAGACCCGCAAGTGGCAGGACAAAAGCGGTAATGACCGCTATACCACCGAGATTGTCGGAGACAAAATGCAGATGCTCTCACCGAAAGGAGAGAAGAGCGGAGGAGACAACTCGCCAGCTCCGAAAAGTAACAGCTCAAACTACGAGGAGCCGCCTTTCCAGGACGACGACATTCCGTTCTGACGCTGGTATGATAAAAAAATGCAAACAAAAGGCCGGAAATCCTGTGATTTCCGGCCTTTTCGCGTTTACAATCCCAAAATCCATTACCCCCCAATTATGGTAACAAAATAGGTACTGAAAAAATGTAAACAACGGGGATTTATCGCTGCAGCTTTTTATTTTTCCTCCTTTTTGGTGGCATACCAAACGAGAGTGTCCGATGTCTTCAGGCTATCTCAGAGTGATGTCCGCTAATCTGTTAAGAGAGATCCAGCGGGCATTATATTCTCCTCTCTCATGGCTGTACCAACTGCGTATCCACACATATAAACTTGAATCCATACTTCACAAATAATTTCATGAAATATGAAATATATTTCGTGAAATAACTTGACAAACCTACCCACAATTGACTAAAACCGTTCCCATGATAAAAGTACATAAACAAAGACTCAGTCACCAAGTATATGACATCCTCAAAGAGATGATAGCGGATTACCGTTTCAGCCCCGGTGCCCGCATCAACGTAGAGCAAATTGCCAAAGAAGTTGGTGCGAGCCGCACCCCCGTATGGGAGGCCGTTCACCGACTCATTCAGGAAGGCCTTCTGGAGAATATACCTAACCGTGGTGTCTTTATGTTGGCTCTGACACCAAAGATGGCGATCGAACTCTATGTCATCAGAGAAGCGCTCGAGGGGCTTGCCGCCAGATGTGCTATACCAAAAGTAAATGAACAGGTGCTCAAGAAGATGGCCAAGCTTATTGAAGAGCAGCGAAAGGTGGTGGCGGAGGAAAATCTGGTGGGCTACTCCCAGCTTGACTATGAATTTCATTCACTTGTCTACGAATTGAGCGGGAACCGCACCCTTCTAGAAATACTGGGGGCCGTGAAGAATAAGATGCGCCCAGTTGCATTCCAGATCAAGCCGATACTCTCCAGGCTTCTGGAGGACCATATGGAGATTCTGGCGGCCTTTCAGGACAGGGATTCAGACAGGGCGGAGGCGGCATTCCGCAATCACAATCTTAAAATGATCGAGCAGATAAAACAGACCATGAATCCTGACGAATGGGAGGAGGTGCAGGTGGAGTACGGTGTCGGGAAAAAAAGCAGGAACAGTGATGTTGGGGATGCCCGAAATAAATAGCGGGCACGCAATGATGGAATCCTTCCATTGGCGGGAATAACTAGTAATTTTCGATGGCGAAAGGAGAATTTACAATGAACAAAAAATCCATTCTTTGTCTTATGTTTTCTTGTGTATTCATGGTCGGTTTCCTTGTACCCGTTGAGTCGCGGGCCAAGGCCCCCGATAAGGTAAAAATCGGACTTATGTTCGGTTTAACCGGTGCTGCGTCTCCTATCGGTCCGGTGCAGCTTGACGGTGCGAAGCTCGCCATCAAGGAGATTAATGCGGCAGGGGGTGTGAAATTCGGGAGCAAGAAGGTTCCCATAGAGACTTTGGTGAGGGATGACGAGTCAAAGCCGGATATCGCAATCCGGAGATTTCGGGAACTCGTAGAAGAGAGCAAGGTCCATGTCATCGTAGGCCAAACCTTTGCGCCGATTTCAGCGGCACTGAATAAAGAGGTGAAGAAGACCCCAATACCCTATTTTCCTGTAAACGTTGTGGCGATCAACATGTTTGAAAAGGGCGAGATGGCCGAGACAACATTCGCCATTCACGGAGCTGCGTACTCAATCGGATACGCCGGAGCAGCCTACATTGTGGACAAGTTGGGATATAAAAAAATTGTGTTCTTTGGCCCGGCCTACGCCTTTGGTCGAGACCAGTGGGCAGGGGCCAAGGCCGCCTTCGATAAACGCGGGGTCAAAGTGGAATACGTGGAATCACCGGTTGGTACGAGCGACTATACTTCCTACCTGCTGAAGATCGGGGAGAAAAAGCCTGAAATCGTGATGCTGGCCCACTGGGGGGTGGACGCCATTAACGTCCTCAAGCAGACCTATGAAACGGGTCTTAAGAATAAGAGCAAGATATGGTTTGACTGGATGACCAACTCCTTTGGTAGCGGTGTACCGCCTGAGGCTCTCGAAGGAGTCTATTCCCTCATGTCCTGGTACTACGATATGAAGGGTTTCCAGGATGCAGCAATCGTAAAGGCTTCCGACGCATTCACCAAGAAATTTATGAAAGAGTACAATTACCCGCCAGATCCTTATTCTGCTATGGCCTATGAAGGCGTCATGGAAGCGGTGCGGGCCATGGAGCTCGCCCAATCCACGGACGGCAAGGCGATGGCAAAGGCCCTCATGGCCAGCCCCAAATTTAATTCCATGAAAGGACAGGGTGTATGGAGAGCGGATCATCAGCCTCTCTTCAAATACGGCGCTTACGTGGTAGTCGGCAAGGGCGCAAAGGAAAGAAAGGACCAAAAGTGGGACCTGGTAAAGATTGTCGGCGCCTATACTGGCGAAGATTATCTGCCGGCGCTCTCAACAATAGGGTACTGATATTGAGCAGGGGCGGGATATATTTCCCGCCCCCAACCCCTTGTGGGGAGAGGGTTATGGAAAAAAGAAACATCATAGAAACAAAAGGGGTCACGATCCAGTTTAACGGCCTGGTTGCCGTTAACGGCGTTGACTTCTCCATGATGGAGGGGGAGGCCGTCGGTATCATAGGATCCAACGGCGCTGGGAAGACCACTTTTTTCAACCTCCTCACCGGCATGTTTCCCCCCACGAGCGGCGCAGTTTTCTACGACGGGAATGATATTACCCAGGTGCCTCCCCACAAGCGGGTAATGATGGGGATGGTACGGACCTTTCAGCTTGTTTCAGTGTTTGATTCCCTCACCGTTGTGGATAACCTCATCCTGTCGGTAACGCGGTCTCGCGAACAACAGAGGCCAAAAGGCAGTTTTTTCTTTGCCGATGCCCGTCACCCTTCTGTACTTAAAACCTGCGAAGAGGCACTGGCAACCATGGGTATAGAAGACAAAGCAAATTTCATGACCTCCGTGCTCTCATACGGCGACAAGAGGAAGCTCGAGATTGCTGTTGCCCTCTCTCTCAAGCCGAGGATACTCCTCCTTGACGAGCCTTTTGCCGGCCTCGGCGATTTTGAGATAGAAGAGGTTTCCTCCATCATTCGAAGGGTTAAAGAGAATTTTTCATTCATTATCATTGAGCACAAGATATCCCGGATCGTGGACCTGGTGCAACGTTTGAGCGTCATGCATGAAGGCAGACTCATCGCAGAAGGTGTGCCGGCCGAGGTGCTCCGCAACCCCCTCGTGAGAGAGGTCTACTGGGGAAAAGAGGAGGGTCTTGCATGCTCAGTGTGACTAATCTCGATGTTGCATACGGAAACGCCATGGCACTCCATGGAATATCCATAGAGGTTGAACAGGGACAGATGGTTTTTATCGCCGGTCGGAACGGCGCGGGAAAGACCACACTCTTCAAGTCAATAGCGGGTTTTCTGGAGCCAAGATCAGGCGCAATTCTTTTTGAGGGGAAGAGCATAGTGGGACTGCCACCCGAAAAGGTGGCTCTCCTCGGTATCAGATATATATTTCAGGATAAGCGTGTCTTTTCCAACCTGACAGTAAGGGAGAACATTGAGCTTGCCGCCTATCCCGTAAACGTGAATATGAAAGAAGCTGTGGACAAGGTTCTCCAGATCTATCCCAAAATGGAAAATTTTCTCTCCCTGAGAGCAGGCAGCTTGAGTGGCGGACAAAGACAGATACTGCTTATCGGCAGGGCACTCATAGGGGACCCGAAACTCCTGCTGATTGATGAGCCCACAGAAGGCCTTGCTGCCGGAACAATAAACGACATTCTTAACGTACTCTCGGCCATGAAGGGCAAGGTTTCGATGGTAATAGTGGAACAGAATCTTTCCGTAGTCGGTATGCTTGCAGACAAGGTTTACATGGTCAAGGAAGGCAAGATCATGAAAGAGATGGTGAACAAAGCGGAGATTAACGACAAGATGGCGATGGAGCAGTTTCTGTGAAACATACCCGTAACTCGTCATCCGTGTTGCGTAAAAAAAACTAACCACATAAGGAGGATTTAGACATGGCAAAGCAGATGATAGAGGCAGCAAAGACGGCAATAGTTTTGATCGAACCCCAGTATGATTTCCTTAAACCGGGTGGTTCAATGTACCAGTTTATTGCGCAACAACTAGAAGAGCGGCAGGTAATACCGAACCTTGTTGACCTGGTAAAGTCGGCGAGGAGCAAGGTAAAAAAGATCATTTATGTGCCCTTCGAAGCCTTTGAACCGGGGTTCCCCGAGATTGACAAGAAGGGACCTGGCATGGGCGGACTGAGAGGTCTTGAAATCGATATGCCTACAGGTTGGAAGATTGACGGCAAACCGGTGAGCGGCGCGTGGGTGGCAGGAACCCCAGGCCCCGAGATCATCCCGGAACTTACCCCGGAAAAGGGCGATATTATCGTGCGAGGCAAGAAAACTCTCGATGCGTTCTGGTCGACGGCCCTCGACTACACACTCCGGGTGAACATGGTTGACACGGTGGCAATCGTGGGCTTCCACACCAACTGGTGCGTAGAATCAACGGCCAGATCCGCCTACGACAAGGGGTACAACGTTATCGTGATCGGTGACTGTACCGGCACGGATACGGCTGAAGAGCAAAATTATGTGGAAAAATTCATATTCCCGAAAATTGGCACGGTCATGAAGTACAAAGAGTTCCTCACGAATCTCAAGTAAAAAGGGCGAATCCCCCTCCCCCTCGTTAGTCTTGGAGTGCCCACCCCGGGGCACTTCAGGGCTAACGTCCGGGTGTATTCGGGGAGTAGATGACGAAGAGGGAGAGGAGCTATACATTGTCCATCCAGAGCAGCAACGGCTTAAAAAGCTTCCGTGATATTCTCTTTATTGCCGCCGGGTTCCTGGTGATCATGCCCGTACTGGGCATAAACCGGACCACTGATTTCATTATCTTCTCCATCTTCGTGATGGGCTTCAACATCCTCTACGGTTTTATGGGAAGGTTGTCCTTCGGCCACATGCTTTACCTGGGATGCGGGGCTTACGGAATGACCCTTTTCACCGAACATGTTTCCCGGAACCCCTTCCTTGCCGTCATTGCGGGCATCTGTGCGGGAGTTCTTGTCGGTGCGATCCTTGGACCCATTGTCGTCAGGACCACGGGGGCCTGTTTTGCTCTTATCAACCTGGCCTTCAATCAGATCGGGTACTTTCTTGCTGTCGTGGCTTTTTCAAAATACACGGGGGGGGAAGACGGCATGTCGGTCTCCTTCTCCAAGTTCGGATTTATTGACTTCAGCAACAAACCGTTCAAATTCGGTTTTGTCCTATTCTGCCTCCTCCTCACCTACTATCTCCTCAGGAAGTTAACCTCATCTCCATACGGGGTACTCATAAAATCCATCAAGGAGAATGAAACCAGAGTCAAGTTCCTGGGTTACAATACGTTTGTCTACAAGTGGATCACTTTCATCATCTCCACAGCTCTGTCCGCCTTTGCAGGTGCCCTCTCCATGCTGAATTACGGGTATGTGACGCCAAGTTTTATTGATCCATCGAGGGCTGTTGAAGTAATATTTGCCGCCCTTATCGGCGGCGCAGGGAGCCTCTACGGGTCCATAATCGGCGGGGTCATCTACATGGCCATCAGTAACTATCTCGCCTCATATATACCAAGGTGGGAGATGTTTCTGGGCTTTACCCTGCTGATCGTCGTATTCCGGTTTAGGACGGGCGTCTGGGGTTACGTTTCCGAGAAGTTCAATGGTCGCACCAAAGCAATGCCGGTGAGGACGTTATGATAAATACAATTGCCTATGGGCTGACAATCGGCGCCATACTGTTCATTATCAGTATTGGCCTTTCGCTTACCTTCGGAACCATGAGAATCGTAAATTTTGCCCATGGCCTTGTTTACACGATCGGCGCATACCTTATAGTCAGTGTACTGCCAATTGTCAGGAACAACTTTATTCTCGGAGCCATTATAGCTGTTCTTGCCGTCATACCGATAAGTTATGTAATAGAGCGTTTTGTTATCAGAAAACTCTACGGCGTCTCCATCGACTATGCAATCATAGCGACCTATGCCGTTGCTCTCATCGGCATAGATGCCATAAAATGGATATGGGGTGCCTCACCTATACCTCTTTCAGATCCCGTGGGGATTGATGTGCATTTTTTTGGCATAACCCTGCCCCTCTACAGGCTCATCATTATTATACTCGCCCTCGTTATCTTCTTTGCTCTCTCAGTTTTTTTCAAAAAAACCATGGTGGGGAAGATCGTTGTTGCAGCCCTGGATGACAAGGATGCGGTAAGGAGTCTGGGGATCAGTGTCGATAAATATTTTACCTATGTCTTTGTCATCGGAAGCTCTCTTGCCGCTTTGGGAGGAGTTCTGTACGCGCCAATCACTTCAGTTCATCCTTATATGGGGATGATGGTCCTCCTGGTTAGTTTTGCCGTGGTCATCGTAGGAGGGCTCGGCAACATAAAGGGGACATTTATTTCTGCATTTGTTCTTGGAATGGTTATGGCCATAACGGGAAGATTTTGGGGGCCTGCGGCAGAAACTATGGTGTTCGTAGTCATGGCCATTGTGCTCATCTTCAAACCCATTGAAGTATGACGTCGGCTAGCCCTTCTGCATATGAATTAACCGACATTTTTCATGCTGCTCTTGGTGCCGCAGACCCTTATGAGTGTGTAACACAGCATATTGACCACATTTCACGAACATTCCGTGATGGTGGCTTCAAGAGGCTCTTTCTTGTAAGTTTCGGGAAAGCCGCTTATTTAATGGCCAGCGCTGCGTGTGACCACTTGCCACAAACCATAAGCCGCGGCATTGTTATTACCAAGTACGGCCACACACAGGAAGCCGCTCTTTCTCCCTTGGTGGAAGTCTTTGAGGCAGGTCATCCAGTGCCTGATGAAAATGGGCTGGCTGCAACAAGAAAAGTGACTAATCTGTTGAATAACGCTGATGAACAGACCCTCGTTCTTTTCCTTATCTCGGGCGGAGGTTCAGCCCTTTTTGTGGATCCCGCCCCACACATAACTCTCGCTGAAAAACAGGAGGTAACGAGTCTGCTTCTTAAAGCAGGTGCGAATATCGAGGAACTCAATGCCGTGAGAAAGCATATTTCGCTGGTGAAAGGAGGGCGTCTCGCCGAACTTGCTTATCCGGCTAAGGTTATCTCCCTCATCCTTTCAGATGTTATCGGGGACAGACTTGACGTTATTGCGTCGGGGCCCACAGCTCCTGATGACTCTACCTTCTCGCAAGCTCTTGAGGTGGTTGGCAAATATGGTTTGCTGGGCAGTATACCGGCTTCTGTAAAGAGCCTCCTCGACAATGGCGCCAGCGACAAGCTGCCTGAAACCCCAAAGCGTGGAAACCTGGTCTTTGACTACGTGGAGAACATCATTGTGGGGAGCAACGGCAAGGCCACAGAAGCCGCCAGGCAGAAAGCCACTGAAATGGGATTCGATGCCGCCGTTCTGTCATCCGAGTTGAAAGGCGAAGCCCGCTTGGTCGGGAAAGAACTGGCAACAAAGGCCCGAGAGATAGTGGAATCACGCCCCGCTTCGCCTAATCCTGATCGTCCCGTATGCCTGATCTGCGGCGGCGAGACAACTGTGACGGTAAGCGGAAGCGGGAGGGGGGGGCGTAATACAGAACTGGCCCTTGCCTTCGCGTTGGAAGTTGAAGGTATTCCCGGAATCGCGTTTCTGTCGGCAGGAACCGACGGCACAGACGGGCCAACGGATGCGGCCGGTGCTTTTGCCGATGGGGAGACCACGGGGAATGCACGCAGGGCCGGCCACGATCCAGAAACATATCTTGCCAATAACGACTCTTACAACTTTTTCAGGGAGGCAGGCGGCCTCTTCATCACAGGCCCCACCGGTACGAACGTGATGGACCTCCAGATCATACTTATTAAACCGCAAGTTGCTGAGTTATCATCACGTAAAGCGTAAATTCAAATTGCCTTAGCTGTAGTTTTACTAAGCAGCGGCAGGTTGGAGGAGGAAACGCACCTGCACCTGACCGATCTTGGAGATCTGGCAGGGATCGATGCCATCCGCGATGCGGTCATACCAAGTTCAACAATCAGATATATATTCTTACCGACGGCACTGTTCCCGTAATTCCTAGCAACACCCCACTTCATTACATTGGATTGCAAATATATCAGAACCTCCTCCAAGCCTGGTTTCCCGTTAATCTGTTCTAAATAGATGATATACCGGTCGGCACGCTTCATGCGAAGGCGTTAAACAAAATCAACATTCATTCCTATCGACTTGGATTCAAATAAATTGCAAATTATCTTGCAATAATAGATGGCAAAAGTGAAATGGTTACTCCCGCTGATTTCAACTTGGCACTGATTCGTGATTGCTGATAAGATGACTTATCGTGATCGGAAGAAGAAGTCTCGTTCCTATCCCGACTGAAAAAACTATCCAGGACTCAGTTATCAAAGACCTCGCCCGACTATATCCATATCTGATCTCGCTCCGTTGGCGTTATGCCGGCGGAGGGATGTTCCTTCTCCTTACCAACGCCTTTGCGCTGTTAATTCCCTGGTTCATGAAACTGGCGGTGGAGGCGCTGCAGCATCCACTGGCGGCTCGTTACTCACCATCAGCATGTGCCCTGATCATCTCACTCCTGGCAATCCTGCACTGCGTCACCCGCATCTTTTCCCGAACTTTCATCCTGAATGCGGCCAGAATTATTGAATTTCGTATCCGTAACGACCTGTTCCAGCGCCTGACCCGGCTTGACCTCAGTTATTTTTCCAGCAGTCGCAGTGGGGATATTATCTCCCGCTTTTCCAATGACCTGACCAACGTCCGCATGTTGACCGGCTTTGGCGTTATGAGTGCGATTAATACCGTGCTGATTTACAGCGCTGCCGTAACGATGATGACCCGGATTCACCCCTGGCTCACCTTCTGGGCAATTCTCCCTTTCCCGATCATGATACTGATCATTAAAAAAGTCAGCCATCGACTCTTTCACCGCTCTCTTCAGGCTCAGGAGGAGTTGGCGCATCTCTCAAGCCAGGCCGAAGAAACCGTTTCAGCAGTGCGGCTGATAAAATCCTACTGTCGGGAAGAGTATTTTCAAGGTGAATTCGAAAAAAGCGCCGAGCGTTATCTCAAACACAATCTGCGCCTCGCTCGACTGCGGGGTCTTATCATCCCGGTCATGGCGGCCGCAACCGGATCCGGAACCCTTGTTGTTCTGTTCGTAGGCGGCAAGCTGGTAATTTCAAACAGCATCACTCTGGGTGATTTTGTTGCTTTCAGCGGTTACCTGGCAATGCTTGTCTGGCCGACAGCGGTAATGGGCTGGATCCTGACCCTGGCGCAGCGTGGAGCAGCCTCAATGTCCCGCCTGGCAGGGATACTTGGCGCCGAATCGACCGTGACTGACCAGCCTGACGCAGAACCGATCAACTCCTTTCATCTGGGTATCGAGGCACGAAACCTCCGTTTCAGCTATGGCGATACTGAAATTATCACGGGTATCTCTTTCCATATTCAGGCTGGCGAAACTGTGGGAATTACCGGAGACGTCGGGAGCGGAAAAACATCCCTGTTGCGTCTGATCGCCCGGCTTCTTCCGATTTCGGACGGAATGCTGTTTATTGACGAACGGGACATTAACAGCATAACGACTACCAGCCTGCGCCGACTGATCGGTTATGTGCCGCAGGAAACCTTCCTGTTTTCGCGAACCGTTGCCGACAATATCGGTTACGGGATTGCGGGGGAACATACTACGGAAGCGGTGACAAAAGCGGCAGGCCAGGCAGGTTTTCTTGAAGATGTAGATGCCTTTCCCGCTAAATTTGAGACACATGTGGGTGAAAAAGGGGTGACTCTTTCCGGCGGCCAGAAACAACGGCTTGCCATCGCCCGTGCTGTCGTTGGTAATCCGCCAATTCTGCTGCTGGATGATCCGCTTTCTGCGGTAGATGCCGGGCGCGAAGAAGAAATTCTCAACGAACTCGGAAAATTCTACAGCGGACGAACCGTACTGATTGTCTCACAGAGAGTATCGGCCTTCCGCGACTGCGACCGGATTATTGTTCTGAAAGAGGGGGGGGTTGCCGAACAGGGAGCCCCTGACGAACTGCTTCTACAGGGTGGACTGTATACCGAGTTATACCACCGGCAGATGAATGCACCGAAAAATCCACTGTTATAATCTGTGAGTTTGTATGTCCATTTTCAAAATCACAACTGAATATACCCCGCGCGGTGATCAGCCACAGGCCATCAAAGAACTGGTCGAAGGGATCGAGCGTGGCGACCGCCACCAGACGCTCCTCGGAGTTACCGGATCCGGCAAAACGTTCACCGTCGCCAACATCATTGCCGAAACTTCGCGCCCGGCGCTGGTACTGGCTCCCAACAAGACACTGGCGGCCCAGCTCTACGGTGAGTTCAAGGAGCTTTTCCCGGATAACGCGGTTGAATACTTTGTCTCATACTACGATTACTACCAGCCGGAAGCCTACATCCCGACCAGCGACACCTTTATTGAAAAAGATTCTGCAATCAACGACGAAATAGACAAGATGCGCCATTCGGCGACGCGTAGCCTTCTGACACGGCGGGATGTCATTATCGTAGCGTCGGTCTCCTGCATTTACGGCATCGGTTCACCCGATGCGTACCAGTCGATGCACATCTTCTTTCATCAAGGGGATGATTACGGACGCGACGAACTGCTCAAAAAACTGATCGAGATTCAGTATGAGCGCAATGATATGGATTTCCATCGCGGCACGTTCCGGGTGCGGGGGGATGTGATTGAAATTTTTCCGGCGTATGATAATGATCGTGCGCTCAGGATAGAATTTTTTGGCGATGAAATTGAGGCTATCAGTGAAATCGATCCGTTGCGCGGCGCCGTGCTGCAGAAGCTGTCAAAATGTTCCATCTATCCGGCTTCCCATTACGTTTCCACCCGTGAAACGCTGGAACGGGCCGTTGAACAGATCCGGATCGACCTTGCGGAGCGGATCTGCTATTTCCGTTCGCAAAACATGCTGCTGGAAGAACAGCGTATCGAACAACGGACCTTCTACGATATAGAAATGATGGAGGAGATGGGGTTCTGTCACGGCATCGAAAACTATTCGCGATATTTCGACGGTCGTCAACCGGGCGAAGCACCATATACGCTGATTGATTACTTCCCGGATGACTTTATTCTTTTTGTCGATGAATCACATATCACCATTCCTCAAACCGGCGCCATGTACCGCGGTGACCGTTCCCGCAAGGATACGCTGGTCAACTACGGTTTCCGCCTGCCTGCGGCGCTTGACAACCGTCCGCTTAATTTCCAGGAGTTTCAGGCCCGTATCCGGCAGGCGGTCTATGTTTCGGCGACTCCGGCCGATTATGAACTTGCGGCGAGCGACGGCGTGTTTGTCGAGCAGGTTATACGCCCGACAGGGCTGGTTGATCCGGTTATAGAGGTGCGACCGGTGACGGCAGGGAGAGAGAGTTCTGTTGGCCAGGTAGACGACCTTCTCCACGAAGTCCGCGAGACCGTTGCCCGTGGCGAGCGGGTACTGGTGACAACCCTGACCAAACGGATGTCCGAAGAGTTGACCAATTATTATCGTGAGCTGGGAGTGCGGATAAAATATCTCCACTCAGACATCGTCACCATCGAGCGGATGCAGATTATTCGCGACCTCCGCATGGGAGAATTCGACGTACTGGTCGGAATTAATCTGTTACGTGAGGGACTGGATCTGCCGGAGGTCTCTCTGGTCGCCATTCTTGATGCCGACAAGGAAGGCTTTCTCCGCTCTCAGCGGTCATTAATTCAGACCTGCGGACGTGCGGCCCGTAACATCAATGGCCGGGTGCTGATGTATGGTGACAGTGTGACTCGCTCCATGCAGGCCTGCATCGATGAAACCGGGCGACGGCGGGTCAAGCAGCTCGCCTATAACGTAGAGCACGGTATCACGCCGGAAACGGTCAAAAAAGGGTTGCGCAGTATTTTGGAGTCGATCGAGGAGAAGGATTATGTCACGCAACCTGCCGGGGTAGCCGAAGCGGGAGAGGAATACATCGCCCCGAAAGAGATCCCCAAGCTGGTGAAGAAGCTCCGGAAAGAGATGCTGGCAGCAGCCAAGGATTTGAATTTCGAAAAGGCGGCGGTACTGCGCGACCGGGTTAAAAAGCTGGAATCGATGGAGTTGGCACTGCGATGACGTCTTTGACGCCTATTTCGTTGACAAAAAACTACCAAAAGAATGGGTCGCTCTCTCCACGTATAGTCACCGCGTTTCGCACGAACGTTTATGCGTATTTTCACGCCAATCCCCGCCCGATGCCGTGGCGTGAGACTACTGACCCATACCGGATTCTGGTGTCGGAAATCATGCTGCAGCAGACCCAGGTAGAGCGGGTAAAGATCAAATATGCAGAATTTCTGACTGTTTTTCCGACTGTTTTTGAGTTGGCTGCTGCATCGCTGGCTAGTGTGCTGCAGGTATGGCAGGGGCTGGGATATAATCGCCGGGCTGTATTTCTGAAGCGCTGTTCGGAAGAGATCGTTACCTATTACGGCGGACAGTTCCCTCGCTCGATTGCAGAGCTGCAATCGCTGCCCGGCATCGGCCCCTATACTGCGCGGGCTGTAGCTGCATTCGCGTTCGGCATTGCCGCCCCCCTCATTGAGACCAACGTCCGCACCGTCTATATCCATTTTTTCTTCCATGGTCGCGCAACAGTCAGTGACCGTGAGATCATGCCACTGGTCGAAGCAACACTGGATCAGGAAAATCCCCGTGAATGGTACTATGCCCTTATGGATTATGGCGTCATGCTCAAACAGACTCTCCCGAATCCCGGTCGGCGCAGCACACACCACATACAACAGAGCCGCTTCGAAGGTTCCAATCGACAGTTGCGCGGCCGCATGTTACGCGCGATCATGAAGCAACCTCACATATCAGTCAAAGAGCTGCTGGCAGCCCTGCGGGTCGAACGGGAATTGATATTGAGTAATCTGGAAGCAATGCGGCGGGAGGGTTTTCTGGTTAAACGAGAACGAGGTTATTGCATTGCGGGTGAATACAAACGGGGCTAGCGCGTTGGCGCGAGCCCCGTTTGTGAAGCGGTATATAACTACCTTATTTTTTGTGACAATCCTTGCACCCAACCGGTCCTTTTTTCATTTCAGTGTGGCAGCCCTTACAGGTTTTGTGAGCCCAGTCTTTGCCGAGTTCGGCAATTTTGCCCGGAGCCTTCTCGTGGCACTTCTTGCAGTCTTTCAGCTGCTCCTGGTGCTTTTTGTGCGTGAAGGACACTTTGCCCATGGATGCCGGCAATTCGATTACGTCTGCTGCGAAGGCTGCTCCTGCAAAAGCGGTGACGGCAAACATTGCTACTACGGCACTGATTTTTTTCATCTGATATTCTCCTTTTATGTTTTTTACTGCGTTGAGACGCAGATATGATTTCATGCCGTTGATACTGCATTTATTTCCGCAGAATAATTAGCATATTAAATGCCAATCTGCAAGACATAATGCAACATACTGATTATATTGAATTAAATAATTTTACAGCAATTATCAGCAGACGTTCTATACCTCAATTGAGGTAGCAATGATATTTTTTGAAGCGATCATCGACCGAAAGAGCTTGCCATAGACACTGTCAATTAGTAAGTTGGAAAATATTTTGTTACCACACTGCTATCCCGTTTATCAAGACGGGTAACGTGTAACCGCAGAAAAATTTACCCAGGAGGAACAGAACTATTATGCAGTATGTAAACGACAGAAAAGGCTTTACATTGATTGAAATCATGGTTGTTATCGTCATACTGGCTCTATTGGCTGCACTGGTCGGCCCGAAGCTTATGGGGCGCACGGACGATGCGAAACTTACCGACGCACGGGTACAGATCAAGAACATCGAGACTGCTCTCAAACTCTACAAGCTTGATAACGGTAATTACCCGTCTACTGAGCAGGGACTGGATGCGTTGATTACAAAACCGACCGTCGGAGTAATTCCAAATGGCTATAAGGATGGTGGCTACCTGGAGAGTAAGAAGGTTCCCAAGGATCCCTGGGGAAGCGACTATCTTTACATTTCACCCGGTGAACATGGCGACTACGACCTCTTTTCGTATGGCTCTGACGGTGCGAAGGGTGGTGAAGGAAAGAATGTAGATATAACCAGCTGGGATACAAAATAAGAAGCAGTGGGTTCGGCGCGCCGTGCCCATGTTCACAATATGGTTGAAATTTTGAAAAACTGAGCTATAGTAAAGCACCTAAATCATTATATTCATTATGAATAAATGTTTTTAGCGTCTGTAAAGCACCCGTAATAATTCTACGTAAGAGGAGACGGTACAATGGCTCAGAAGTTTGTGTATTTCTTTGGTAATGGTCACGCAGAAGGCCGGGCTGACATGAAGAATCTTTTGGGAGGCAAAGGAGCGAATCTGGCTGAAATGACCAGCATCGGACTTCCTGTCCCGCCCGGATTTACTCTGAGTACGGAGGTATGCACCGAATTCTATAAGAACGGCAGTAATTACCCCCCCCCACTGACGGCCGAAGTCGCCGATCATCTTTCCCGGGTCGAAGAATTAATGGGGCGAAAATTCGGTGATCCCGCCAATCCACTTCTGGTTTCGGTTCGTTCGGGTGCCCGCGCATCCATGCCGGGTATGATGGACACCGTTTTGAACCTTGGTCTTAACGACATCACCGTGCAGGGCATCATTGCCCAGAGCGGAGATGAACGTTTCGCCTACGATGCCTACCGCCGCTTTGTCCAGATGTATTCTGATGTTGTCATGGGCATGGACAAACACTCCCTTGATCACCTTCTTGATCAGAAAAAGGAAGAACGAGGTGTTCATCTCGACACCGACCTGAGCGCCGGTGACTGGAAGGATCTGGTTGCGGCATTCAAAGCGAAGATCAAGGAAGAGCTTGGAGTTGCATTTCCGGAAGATCCGATGGATCAACTGTGGGGGGCAATCGGAGCTGTATTCGGTTCATGGATGAATCAGCGTGCCATCACCTACCGTCGTTTGAATAACATCCCCGCAGAATGGGGAACTGCCGTTAACGTCCAGTCGATGGTCTACGGAAACATGGGCAACGACTGTGCTACCGGTGTGGCTTTTACCCGCGACCCTTCCACGGGGGAAAACTATTTCTATGGTGAATATCTGGTCAACGCCCAGGGCGAAGATGTCGTCGCCGGTATCCGCACACCGCAACCGATAAATCGAGCCAAAGCAACGACACTTCCACCGATGGAAGAGGTAATGCCTGAGTGTTATCGGCAGCTTGATGCCATTCGCGTAATACTCGAAAAGCATTACAAGGATATGCAGGATATCGAGTTTACTATCGAAAAAGGCAAACTCTTTATGCTCCAGACCCGCAACGGCAAGCGTACCGCGCCTGCCGCCATCAAGATTGCGGTTGACATGGTTGCAGAGGGGTTGATCGACCAAAGAACGGCGGTGAAACGAGTGGCTCCTGAACAACTGGACCAGCTCCTCCACCCGTCACTTGACCCGAAAGCGGTCAAAAACATTATTGCCAAAGGGCTTCCGGCGTCACCGGGTGCCGTCTCCGGTACAGTCGTCCTTACCGCCGACGAAGCCGAGTCTGAAGCGAAAACCGGCCGCAAGGTAATTCTTGTGCGCATTGAAACGTCACCCGAAGATATCCACGGTATGCACGCCGCCCAGGGGATTCTGACCGCACGTGGCGGCATGACATCCCATGCGGCTGTTGTTGCCCGAGGGATGGGTAAATGCTGCGTCGCCGGTTGCGGCGATATCAAGGTGGATTATGCAAACCAGTGCTTCACGACAAAAGGCGGTGTTGTTGTTAAAAAAGGTGACATGATCACGCTTGACGGCACACTGGGCGAGGTCATGCTCGGTGCTGTGCCGACCGTATCGGCCGAATTAACCGGTGATTTCGGCACGCTGATGGGATGGGTGGACGGCATCCGCCGCATGAAAGTACGGGCCAATGCCGATACTCCACATGATGCCAAAGTCGCCCGACAGTTTGGCGCCGAGGGGATCGGGCTCTGCCGTACCGAGCATATGTTTTTTGATGCCGAGCGGATCGCTGCCGTCCGTGAAATGATTCTGTCAGAGGACGTTGAAGGCCGGGAACTCGCACTGGCAAAAATTCTTCCGATGCAGAAGGGGGATTTTATCGGCCTGTTCCGTGAGATGAAAGGGCTGCCGGTTACGATCAGGCTGCTCGACCCGCCGCTGCACGAGTTTCTGCCCCAGGAAGAGAAAGATATCGTTGAATTGTGCAAAACCATGAAAGTGCCGGTCAGCGCCCTTAAACACAAGATTGAAACGCTGCACGAGTTCAACCCGATGTTGGGTCATCGAGGGTGTCGTCTCGGTATCACCTATCCGGAAATTTACAATATGCAGGTCAAGGCGATCATGGAAGCTGCCTGCGAACTGGTCAAAAACGAAGGTTTCAGCATTGTGCCTGAAATAATGATTCCGCTTATTGCAACGGCTAAAGAGCTGTCAGTTTTGAAGCAGAATGCCGTGGCAATATGTGATGAAACGATCGCCCGGTACGGTGTCAAAGTTGAGTATCTGATCGGTACGATGATTGAATTGCCGCGCGCCGCCCTGACTGCTGACGAAATTGCGGTCGAGGCTGAATTTTTCTCGTTCGGCACCAATGACCTGACCCAGACAACATTTGGCCTGTCGCGTGACGATGCCGGCAAGTTCCTGCCGTTCTATGTCGATAACGGCATTCTGCCGGAAGATCCATTTGTCTCGCTCGACCAGAATGGCGTCGGCAAACTGGTCAAGATGGCCTGTGAGTTGGGGCGCACAACCCGTCCGAACATAAAGCTCGGCATCTGCGGCGAGCATGGCGGCGATCCGTCTTCGGTAATATTCTGTCATAACGTCGGGCTGGATTATGTCTCCTGCTCACCGTTCCGGGTGCCGATTGCACGGTTGGCAGCGGCTCATGCTGTCCTTGGGTAATTAGTCACCCGTTCTGCTCCAAAGAGTCCGTTCATCCTGCATAAGGAAGAACGGACTTTTTTGTTCTGCGGTTGCAAAGTCAAACTCTTGCCTGTACTTTTGTACGAAGCCCAGCGTTATATGTTACGCGGCATATATACAAACATTTCCGGCATGCTGAGGAGAATTGTATGGAGCGCCAGATATCGTTAGCACATATTGACGCTGTTGTCCGTGATCAGTTACAACGACTGGACACAGTCTCCGGAGTGGAGTATCTCGCAGAGGTATCAGGCTTTATCAAACCGCTGCAGGAACGGTTTGATAGTGCCCGTAACGAGCTTCTGCTGCTGATGGAGAGTGCCGCTGCAGCAGAGGACACACATGAATTGCGACTTATCAACGATCGTACGGTAGCTGTAGCCTGTGAACTCTTTGTATCGATGAAATCTGTCCCTATTGTTCAGGAGCTCTGCAGCAGCGTCAGGGACGCTATCGCTGAGCGGGTACTGGAACTGGCCCGACAGGAACTGTATTTTTCCGGGACAGATAGTGAGCGGACAGTGGCGCTCCTGTCCGTCGGGAGTGACGGTAGGAAAGAACAGACATTGCTTACTGACCAGGACTACCTTTTTCTGCTCAGTCCGGGCAATCAGGACTCTTCATTAGCCGATAATGCACAGGACGATTACTTCGGAATGCTCGGTTCGGCCTTCTCAATAAAAATGGAGGAAGCCGGCATCAGCAGGTGCAGCGGCGGGATCATGCCGGTCAATGAAGATTGGCGCGGGTCGCTATCGCAATGGCACGAGCGTCTGACCACCATGTTCCGGTTTGAAAGAGACCACTGGGATAGGGACATCCTCAACCTCATTGCCCTCATGGACATACGCTTCATCTGTGGCGACCGCGATCTCGGTCTCGGCTTCGGAAATATGGTCCGTTCCCGGGTACGGGACAACCCCCAGGCCATTCGACAGATGGCCAGAGTCGTCAGCTCCATGAAACTTTCCAAAGGATTCCTCCGTCGGTTCATCATCGAGGCCGAAGGGTCGCACAAAGGTGAGTTCAATATAAAGATACTTGCCTGGATGCCGCTGGTAATGTGCATCAGACTGATGGCGGTCGACGTTGGAATTAATGAGACATCAACTCTGGATAGAATACTCCGCCTGAAGAATGATGGACACCTGACAGACAAGATGGCAGCAGAGCTGACCAGAGCATACCATGTCATAACCGGGCATCGGATCACCCAGCAGATGAAGAGACTCAAAAGAATTATCGATGATGACTGCTACATCAACCCCTATGAACTATCTACACAGGAGCAGCGGGAAGAGTTACGGAATGCCATCGGCAGGATTGAAGAACTTCAAAGCCTTATACGGGGCCGGTTTGCAATGTCGGCCTCGGTTGATAACTATTTATCGCCCAGGCGTTGATCCCACCCAGTCACCGGAATTGAAACCGGAATCATTTCCTGATTGCAAGCGCTACCCCGGTTACCGCTACACACATACCCGCCAAGGCCGATAAACCTAAGCGCTCTCCAAAAACAAAGAATGCCAGCAGGGAAGTTACCGGAGGAACCAGGTAAAACAGGCTTGCAACCCGCGATGCTTCGCCGCGCCGAATGAGAATATGCAGCAGACTGATGGCGCCGAGCGACAGCACCAGTACAAGCCAGACCATTGCAAACACAAAATTGGCGGTCCACTGCACCTGCATCGTTTCGCAGAAGGAGGCCGCCAGCGCCATGACCAGCGTAGACGCGCTAAACTGGATAACACCACCGCTGCGCATATCCATGGCGGCACAGTACCGCTTCTGATAGATGGTGCCAACGGTGATGCCGAGCAGCGCAAGTATCGACATCATGACCCCCTGCGGATTGCCGGAGGCAAACGAAATCTTGTCCATCAGGACCATTACCACCCCTACCAGACCAAGACCAAACCCGAACCATTGCCTGCCGCTGACGTTCTCACCGAGCAGGCGACCTGCGACAACTGCAGTAAACAGCGGCTGCAATCCGACGATCAATGAGACGATTCCGGAAGGGACCCCCTGATAGATGGCGGAAAACACACCGCCAATATAGACGGCATTGACCATCACACCGGCAAAAGCAATATGGGCAGTTTGAGTCAGACTGACGGGCCAGGGAGCACGTGTCACCAGGGTCAGCGTCAAGAGCAGAATCGTCACGAATCCGTAGCGCCACAGGAGAAAGGTGAAAGGTTCTGCATACGGCAGGCCGAATTTCGCACCGATAAAGCCGGTGCTCCAGAGCATGACAAACAGGATGGGCGCTGCAACCTGCCAGTAACTGTCCCGTCGCAGCGTGGTTGTTGTCATAGGGGATTCCTCATGCCTGATACCAATTCTAAATCTTGATTCAGCATTGGAATGACTCATCAGCTATAGACGGATAACTCTTCCTCGTTGTTGAAATAGCGCATGGCCGCCTCCGCCAGGGCCTCCATTTCATTCTCTCCGGGATTCAGCAGCACCGGGGCGATGAACGATATCTTCTTCAGCAGGCTCTCCAGCAGCACCTTCGAGTAGACCAGGCTGCCGGTCAGGGCGATCGCGTCGATGTTCCCTTCCAGTACGGTCGTGCAGGCGCCGATCTCTTTGGCGACCTGGTAGACCATGGCCTCATACACCTCGGCCGCTTTCTGGTCTCCTTCGGCAATACGTTTTTCTATTTCAATGGCATTAGTCGTACCCAGATAGGCGTACAATCCACCGCCGCCAGTCAGCAGCTTCAGAATCTGCTCCTTGCTGTACTCGCCGCTGAAGCACATTTTGACCAAATCGCCGGCAGGGAGGCTTCCGGCCCGCTCCGGCGAAAAAGCTCCGTCGCCATCCAGAGCATTATTGACGTCGATAATCTTCCCCTTTCTGTGGGCGCCGACCGAAATTCCGCCCCCCAGATGCACTACGATCAGGTTGACTTCGTCATACCTTTTGCCGAGACCGGCAGCAATCTTCCGGGCAGTGGCCTTCTGGTTCAGGGCGTGAAAACTGCTCTGCCGGGCGATCTGCGGGATTCCCGAGTAACGGGCCGAGATGCACAGTTCATCCGTCATCGGCGGATCGGCCGTCAGCACCGGAATATTGAACTGGTTCCCCAGATCAAAGGCCACCAACCCTCCCACGTTGATCGGATGACCGCCGTAGATGCCGCTTTTCATATCCGCAATCATCTTCGGGCAAATCCGGTAAGTGCCGCCAGGTAGCGGTTTGACATTGCCGCCGCGACAAGCAATGGCGTCCAGCTCCTCAATTTCCAGATTGTTCTCCCGGAGGACGCCCAGAATAGCCTCCTTGCGGTAATCGTACTGATCCCAGATGGTGGCAAACTTCCGTATTTCCTCGTCCGGATGTTTTATCGAAACATTTATCTTCATCTCACCGGCGGTAAATATACCAACCTTGGTAGATGTCGATCCGGGATTGATTATCAGTATTGTCTTGTTATCAGCCATTTCAGGTTCCTTGGGTAAAAATGTATTTAAAACCGGTGGTTAAACGCCTTGATTCTGAACCAGATTGCGCAGTTCGAATCGCTTGATCTTGCCGGTTGCCGTTTTGGGAAGCTCGTCCAGAAAATGAATCCAGCGAGGATATTTGTAGAGTGCCAGCTTGGACTTCACAAAATCCTTCAGTTCGTTTTCCATCTCAAGAGAGGCCTGCCGCGATTTGGCAAGCACGACAAATGCCATCGGCTTTATCAGTTTGTCATCATCGGGCGCACCGATGACCGCACACTCAAGTACATCCTGATGTTCTATCAGACACGCCTCGACTTCGTTGGGAGAAACCCAGATGCCTCCGACCTTGAGCATGTCATCAGATCGTCCGGCACAGTAATAATATCCCTGCTCATCGCAATAATACTTGTCGCCGGTGTTTACCCAGTGCCCCATAATGGTCTGGCGGCTTTTTTCATGCTTGTTCCAGTAGGAAGCGGCAGCACTGTCCCCCTTTACCAGCAGCGTGCCCACTTCTCCCGCCGGGAGATCATGCATGTTTTCATCGACGATGCGTGCTTCGTAGCCGGGAACAACCTTGCCGGTACTACCGGAGTGGGTATCGCCCGGCACGTTGGAGATGAAGATATGAACCATCTCTGTCGAGCCGATGCCATCAATGATATCGAGGCCGAATCGGGATTTCCAGCGCTGCAGGTAAGCCGCCGGGAGGGCTTCGCCGGCAGAAACGCACAGGCGCACTCCGGCCATGCTGCCGTCCACTTCCAGCATCTGGCCGTAAAGGGTTGGTACGCCAAAATAGAGGGTCGGCAGGTGCTTACCGACGGTCGTATAGACACTTTCGGGGGTGGGACGTGACGGCAGATAGACGGCCGTTGCCCCGACCCCGAACGGAAAATAGAGGCCATTGCCGAGACCATAGGCGAAAAACAGCTTGGCAGCCGAAAAGCAGACGTCGTTTTCCTGAATGCCGAGAACTTTTTTCCCGTAGGTTTCAGTAGAGTAGACCATGTCGTGCTGAAGATGAATTGTCCCTTTCGGAGACCCGGTCGAGCCGGAGCTGTACAGCCAGAAGCAGGAATCATCACGACAGGTCGGAGCGGTTTCAAGCTCAGAGGATTGCTGCGATACCAGTTCGCTGAGAGTCAAGTCTCCGTTTGGAGCAGTTCCGTTTGCCACAATGATATGCTTCAAGAACCGCAGGTTGCCTCGGATCGAATCTATTTGTTCAAGCAGGGCTGCATCGACGACCAGAACACGGGCGCGGCTGTCGTTGAGAAAAAATTCAAAATCCTTGCTCCGGTTCATCGTATTCAGGCAAACCGGCACTGCTCCGATTTTTATAGCTCCAAAGAATGCCTGCGGATAGATCTCCGTATCAAGGAGCAGCAGGGCAACCCGCTCCTCCATCCTGACATCTATTGAGAGCAGCGCATTACCGAAACGGTTGACACCTTCCTGGATCTGTCCATAGGTGAATGCACGATCTTCACAGAGTACGGCAACTTTATTACCACGTCCTTCACGGACGTTGCGGTCCACAAAGTAGTCAGCAGCGTTGAATTCTTCCGGCAAGTTGAGATTGTATGGCATTGTGACCTCCATTGCTTGATGATCAGTTGGGGACAGCTGGCGATTCCGCTAAACGGTAATTAAGTACTTTATTGCTTATTATAATTAACTACGCTGTTTATTTCAATAAAATACGGTAACAAAATTGAATATCCCACTGCCCACCCCCTGTTACCCAGCGCAATACTTTTAATAACTAAATGATTTAACACAACAAACAAGTCACAACACATAATAACCTTGTTATACCGGCAGAAGATAACCAGACAGGATAAAAACGAATCAGCGGCTATGTAGCGAGAGAAGGAGAGACCATCTATTCTTTCAGCTTCAGATGTTGATAAAGCCTTTCAAACCAATTAGAATACGGATCATTCATTTTCAATCAGCAATCCGCATCATCAACTCTGCTTCCGAGATGGCCACCATGAGGTGAAGAATGCCCGGCAACTTTTCCGAACTATATAAACAAAAGCTGACAACGGCCGATGAAGTGGTGCGACATATCCAATCCGGCTGGCGAGTGTTTGTCGGTTCCGGCTGCGCGACTCCGCAGGAACTGGTAGCAGCACTCTGCAGAAAGGCCTCCAACATTCATGATGTAGAGTTGGTCCAACTCCTGACATATGGCGCCACTGAGTATCTTGACGAAAAATTCAGCGGGCAGATCCGGCATAATTCCTTTTTTATCAGCGACAATATCCGGCAGGCTGTGAGCGAAGGGCGAGCCGATTACACCCCGATTTTTTTGAGTGAAATACCCGAACTTATCCGGCGTGGGCGGCGAGGAAATCAGGTCGCGCTTCTGCAGCTGTCGCCACCCGACCGTCACGGCTACTGCAGCATGGGTGTAAGTGTAGATATACAACGGGCAGCACTGGATCGAGCCACATTGGTTATTGCTGAGATAAATCCCCATATGCCGAGGACGTTCGGCGAGACCCAGGTTCATTTGAGCCGCATCAACTATCTCGTGGAGGTTCAGAGTCCCGTTTTCGAAGTTCCCGTAATGGAAGCAGACGAAGTGGCGTTGCAGATCGGATATCACATCTCACGGTTGGTGGAAAACGGCAGCTGTCTTCAGATGGGAATCGGAACGATTCCCGGATCAGTACTCCGGTTCCTGACCGATAAAAGAAACCTGGGTATCCACACGGAGATGTTCAGTGATGAACTGATCCCCCTGGTGGAAAACGGCAATATCACGAATCGCTCGAAAAAGATTCACCCCGGCAAGATCGTTACAAGCTTTGTGACCGGAACCCGAAAACTTTTTGACTTTGTGGATGAAAATAGCGCGGTGGCATTCTATCCCTCAGATTATGTCAATGATCCGCGCGTGATTTCGCAGAACGATCGGGTAGTGGCGATCAATTCAGCATTGCAGGTGGATCTTACCGGTCAGGTCTGTGCCGACAGTCTCGGTTACACCTTTTACAGCGGCATCGGTGGTCAGGTTGATTTCATCAGGGGAGCGGCCATGAGCCGAGGCGGAAAGCCGGTCGTAGCGCTTCGCAGCACCGCTAAAGAAGGGACGTTAAGCCGGATCGTGGAACGCCTCGATGATGGCGCCGGCGTCGTAACCAGCCGCGGGGACGTGCACTATGTGGTTACGGAATACGGCATTGCCTACCTGCATGGCAAAACAATCCGGGAACGTGCCCTTGAACTGATATCCATTGCCCACCCCGATTTTCGGCAGGAACTACTGGAGTTTGTGAAGAGAAAGCACTACGTCTATGAGGACGAGCAAGTCTGGCAGCAGGCACTTGACAGCTACCCGAAAGGTCTTGAGGAATATCGGATGTTCGGGCAGAAAAGGCTGTTTGTCCGTCCGCTGAAGGCGACGGATGAAAGGCTCCTGCAGGAATTTTTCTACAGTCACAGTCATGAGACCATATATAATCGCTACTTTGGCCAGAAATCCCAACTGGCCCATCGCGAGGCCGCCAAACTCTGCTACGTTGACTATCAAAACCGTATGGCACTCGCCGCGTTTCAGCAGTCCGGGACCGGGACCGACGAGCGGATTGTTGCCGTGGCACGCTATGCGGCTAATCCGCGCAGCAACATGGCAGAAACAGCGGTAGTAGTACATGAAGAGTATCGCCGGCTCGGCATTGCCGGGTACCTGCTCAAGCAGCTGGAGACGTATGCGGCGAGTCGCGGTATCAAGGGGTTTTGTTCAGTTATACTGCCAACCAACGATGCGATGATCTCGTATCATCGAAAACTGGGGCATTCTCTGGTGTTTTCGCAGGAGACCGAGGGCTATAACATGGAATTCAACTTTTAAATTGGCATCAGTAATAAATCGAGTCGATGAATTCTTTTGCCAATCGTGCGTGGTTTACAATGGCCTGCCTGGCCCGATCAGCATCTTTTTGTCGGAATGCTTCAATTATTTCGTCATGTTCCGCAAGCACCTGGTCATAGCGTTCGCCCAATAGCCGGGTAATTCTCCGCTGCATAAAAAAACGTTGATATACATCCCTGAACGTTTCGCTTAGATTCCGGCTTCCCGCCATATCAACAATGCAGGAGTGAAATTCCAGATCGTGAACAACACGCAGCTCTTTATCGTTTGCTTCGGCTGCCTGTTTGAATTTCTGTGCTTTCTTCTCTAATTCTTTCAGTTTTGCGGGAGTGAGGTTTTTCATCGCTTTAATAACGGCTCCGACTTCAAGAATCTCTCTGAAATCAGCAAGCCCGTCATATTCTTCCTGGGTAAGCTGATGCACGGTATAACAGCTTTGCCGGTGGGAATAATCGACAAAACCTTCCTTCATCAGCATGATCATGGCCATTTTAACCGGAGTGCGACTTATTTCAAGCTTATCCGCCAGTTCTGTAATTACAATTCTTTGACCGGGGACAATATCAAAATTCAGCATCATCTGTTTAATCTGCTTGTATGTTTTGTAATCCAGGGTTTCTTCCGACACAGAAATACTCCTTTTGGGAACATCGCTATTCAAATTTGGAACAGAATTCAGACTGCCCATTTGAAATAGGTGCGATGCGGTACTACTGTCACATACCATTCCGGATGCAAGATAGCTAAATTACCTGGCGTAGTCAATTGCGGCAATATCCTCGCCGGACTGCTCATGCTTCGCTCCATCAGCGTATTGTTTCCTGCTCAAATCGATCCACCATTTCCATCGCCACGGCCAGAATCCCGATGCCGGTGGGACAGACCACATCGCAGCGGCCGCAGAGAAAGCAGCTGATTTCTCCCCACCGTTCAGGATCTGCGGCGAGCTTGTGATGAATGCGGCGGCGGGTGCGCAGCGCTTCACTTCCCAACGGATTGTGGCCGCTCGCCTCGCGCATGAAGCCGTCCAGCTGACAGGAGTCCCACATGCGGCTGCGCTCGATATTGTTGGCATAGCGCCAGTCCTGGACTCCGAAGCAGGTGCAGGTGGGGCAGGCAAGATTGCAGCCGGTACAGGAGATGCAGCGATCGCCGATTTCACTCCAAAAGGAGTCCGGCACCCGATTGGCCCGCAGCAGTTGAGAGGCCCGCTGGATGAGTTCGTCACCTTCGTTCGCCGCTGTCAGCGATTCAATCCTGATCTGATGCAGCACCTCTTCGGCATCGGTATCAGGCAGTTCCGCAGCGATACCTTCGCCTGCCTGGCTGTAGGTCAAAACCAGCCAGCATTTGCCGTCACAAACAAACTCCAGATCGCACCCGCCGCCGATCAGCGGCAGCAGAGCGCCGCCCGGACCGCAATAACCGGAGACACCGGCAATGACCGCGCCCGCACGCTGTCGGAAATAGATATCGTCGCGCCAGCCATCGGCAAAGAACCGGTCTATGAAACGCAGGCAATCGATGTCTCGACCGGTAAAACCGGCCACAAAAAGCCGGTTGGCCTGATCAGAAGAGGGAAGCACCGCTCCTTCGACTGCAGTGAAGACCGGCCCCTGCTGAGGAAAAAAAGCTGCCGTGGGCTTTCCCGGCACGGCCCCGCCCATGAGAGCAATGGGACCGTCTTCAAGGGATCCGATGGTTCTTGTGCCGTCGCTCAGCATAACCGGCAGCCGCAGCTCGAAGCGGGAAGCAAGCGCAGTGAAAAATGCAGGAATATGTTCCGGGTACAATACCTTCACACTACCCTCCTGATACGCACCGCACAGACCTTGAATTCCGGTATGGCAGACTCGGGATCGAGTACGTTGTTGGTAAGGGCGTTGGCCGCACCCTCGGCAAAATGAAACGGAATAAATACCACCCCCGGCACAACCATGGCGGTCAACCGCGCCGCCACCCTGATTTCACCGCGTCTGCTGGCAACCAGCAGCTCGTCACGGTCGCGTACATCAAGCCGGCCGGCATCGTCGGGGTGAATTTCGACGAAGGCGGTGCGTTCCTCCCGGTCCAGCAGATGGGTCCGTCTGGTCATGGTTCCGGTATGCCAGTGAAAATATGTACGGCCGGTAGTCAGCACAAAGGGATACTCGTCATCGACCGCTTCTGCCGGCGGGCGGTATGATGCGGGGCTGAAGCGGCCGAGGCCGCGGGTAAAGCTTTCCATGTGCAGAATCGGAGTCCCGGAATGGCTCTTGCCTGGACAGGGCCACTGCAGGCCGTGGCGGTCGAGTCGATCATATGCTATGCCGCCGTATATCGGGGTGAGGGAAGCGATCTCATCCATAACCTGTGACGGGCCTGAATAACGCATCCCGCCGTATCCGGCCCGTTCGGCCAGGGCGCAGATTATTTCCCAATCAGCGAGCGCCTCACCGGGCGGATCCAGAGCCTTTCTGACCCTTTGGATGCGGCGTTCAGTATTGGTGAAGGTCCCTTCTTTCTCGGCATAGCAGGCGGCCGGCAGCACTACATCGGCCATGGCCGCAGTTTCACTGAGAAAGATATCCTGCACCACCAGCAGCTCCAGATTCTCCAAGGCGTGCCGGGCATGGGCCTGATCGGGGTCGGACAACAGCGGGTTCTCACCCATGATGAACATCCCCCGCAAAAGCCCGGAAGCAGCGGCGTCCATGGCATGGGTAAGCGGCAGCCCGGCTCTCTCCGGCAGCGTCGACACCCCCCAGGCCCGGGCGAACTTCTGGCGCTGCAGCGGGTCGGCCACCTTCTGATAGCCGCTGTAGACATCGGGCAGTGCCCCCATGTCGCAACCGCCCTGGACATTGTTCTGACCCCGCAGCGGGTTGACCCCCGTACCCGGCCGCCCCAGGTTGCCGGTCAGAAGGGACAGCGCCGCACAGCAACGGACGTTATCCACACCATGGCTGTGCTGGGTAATTCCCATGGAGTACACGATCATGGCCCGCCCGGCTGCGGCAAACATGCGGGCAGCGGCGACAATTTCATCTGCCTCCAGTCCGGTGAGGGCTGCGGCACGTTCCGGTGTCCAGTCAGCCACGTTAGCAGCAAGAGCGGCATAGTTTTCGGTGCGCTGTTCAATAAAGAGTCGATCCATCAGCCCTTCGGTGATGATAACGTGCATCATCCCGTTGATGAGCGCCACATCACTGCCGTTTTTGTGGCGCAGATGCAGGTCGGCGTGGCGGGCCAGGCGAATGCGGCGGTTGTCAGCGACGATCAGCTTCGCTCCGCGCTGCGCAGCATTGAGGATACGGGTTCCGATCAGCGGGTGCTGTTCGGTGGTGTTGGAGCCGATCACCAATATCAAATCAGTCTGATCGAAGCAGGAGATTGAATTGGTCATGGCTCCCGATCCGAAGGTCTCTGCCAGGCCAAAGACGGTGGAGGAGTGACATAAACGGGCGCAATGGTCTATGTTGTTGGTAGCGAACACCGCTCGTGCCAGTTTCATCAGCAGGTAATTTTCCTCGTTTGTGGCCTTGGCCGAGGAGGAGAACATCACGGAGTCGTACCCATGACGCTGCTGGATGGAGCGCAGACGATCAACCACCAGACCAATGGCTTCATCCCAGGAAGCAGGAGTTAATGTACCGTTGCGGCGAATCAAAGGTGTCGTGAGACGGTCGGAATGATGCACGAAGGCAAAGGCATTCCACCCCTTGACACAGAGTCCGCCCCGGCTGACCGGGTGGGTAGTGCTCGGTTCGACCCCCACCAGACGTCCCCCGTCGCTGACCAGATAGAAAGAGCAGCCGGTGCCGCAATACGGGCAGACAGTCAGAGTCCTCTTCACAGAGCACCTCTCAAATGTTCTACTTCGTTCAACCAGAAGACAGGACCATCCTGGCAGCAGTACAAGTGTTCGATAGTGCAGTGGCCGCATTTACCGACGCCGCAGCGCATGTGGCGCTCCAGCGAGACTACTATCTGTGCAGAAGTGAGCCCTTTCTTCTTCAGCTCTTCTATGACGAAGCGGTACATGACCGGCGGTCCGACGATCACCGCCACAGTTATTGTGCAATCGATCTCAAGCGGCGGGATCAGGGCGGTGATCAGGCCGACGTTGCCGCTGTAGCAACTTCCTCCGCCGGTGATCCGGTCAACAGTACGACTGCAGGCAAAGCGGGACGAAGCCTCCCAGGCTGTCAGATCATCTTTGAACAGGGTGTCCTCAACGCTCTTGGCGCCATAGAGGATGGTGAGCCGTCCGAACTCCTCCGTGCGGTCCTCGCAATACTGGATCAGTGAACGCATCGGCGCCAGGCCGCATCCACCGGATATCAGCAGCAGATCTCGCCCCCGCAGCTTATCAAGCGCAAAAGGTCGGCCATAGGGACCGCGAATACCGATTGTGTCACCCACTACAAGCTGGTGCATGGCGGAGGTTACACTCCCGGCACGGCGCACACCGAGCTCGAAATAACCGTCCCGGGTCGGCGAAGACGACACTGAAATCGGCGCCTCCCCCCAGCCGAGCAGAGAAACCTGCACGAACTGCCCAGGTGAATGCCCGAGAGCCCCCCCCTCCGGCAGGCGCAGACGGAACAGCTTTTCATTGGGAGTCAGGTCGCTGACAGCAACTATCTCGCAGTCGAGCGGCACATACAGAGACTGAGTGGAGTTATGGACTGAAAGCGGAAACATAGTCATGGTCTCATGCCTGGTTGAAATTATTCTGGTACGCCATCAGTGTGTTGATCATCAGGGCCGCCACGGTCATACGCCCCACCCCGCCCGGCACCGGAGTGATCCAGGAGCACTTTTTTGCTACATTTTCGAAATCAACGTCGCCGACGATTCTGCCGTTTTCCAGACGATTGATCCCCACATCGATCAGGACGACACCATCCTTGACCATGTCTGTCGTGACAAAACCGGGGATGCCCACAGCCACAATGACGATATCTGCGCGGCGGGTTTCATCCAGCAGCAGCTCACGGGGCGTCTCGATGTGCGCCAGAGTGACCGTGGCATTGCCGATGGTAAAATCATTGGAAAGCATGATCGAGATCGGCTTGCCGACAATATTGGAGCGACCGATGACCACACAATGCTTCCCTTTGATCGGAATATCGTAATACTGCAGCAGTTTGCAGATGCCATAGGCCGTTGCGGGACGGAAAGCCTTTTGCCCAAGCGTCATGCGACCAAAATTGGCCGGGTGAAAACCGTCGATATCCTTTTCCGGGGCAATGGCGTTGATGATGTTTTGCTGATCAATATGCTTCGGCACCGGAAGCTGGACTATCAGGCCATCGGTAGTGGTATCATAGTTGATCTCCTCTATCTTTGCCAGAAGTTCCGCCTCGGTTATCTCTTCCGGCAACCGGATAAGGTTGCCCTCAAACCCGGCTCTCTCGCATGAGCTTATCTTCGACTTTACATACGATTCGCTTGGTGCGTGGTTGCCTACCAGGATTATGGTCATATGCGGCTTGCGCAGGCCCGATTCCACGTAACCGGCAACTTTACGGGAAATATCCACGACCAGATGTTCAGCGCACAGTTTGCCGTCAAGCAGCTTCATCTGCATTTCGGTCCCTCGATTTAAAAATAATTATTTACTGTATTTATCCAATAACGTTTTTGCGTCATTCAGCAGCGCCTTACCATTGGCGCCTTTGGCATCGGCCTCTTTGATCCATGCGTCATCGACATTTTCGGTCGCCTTTACCCAGCGTTTATATTCAGCAGGGCTCACCGCAATGAAGGTATTATGACGATCCTGTGCAATCTTACGCCCCGGTTCTGTCGTGGAACCAAATACTTTGCCAGCCCACTTTGACTCTTCAAGGCCGCTGTTATTGTCGATGACCTTCCGTAATTCGGGGGACAGGCTGTCATACTTGGCCTTATTCATAGCCATAACGAAAATTGAATTGGAAACCTTTGGAAGATCCGGAGGAGTTTCAACATGAACTTTGGCAATCTCCTGCATCTTGAATGCCGTCATAATCTCCCACGGCAGCATCGCGCCGTCGACTACCCCTTTGGACACCGCCTCCGGCACTGACGGCACCGGCATCTGGACCGGGATCGCACCGAGTGCGGCCACAATCTGCGAACCGATACGAGTTGGAGCACGAAGTTTCAAACCGTTGAAATCCTCCAACGACTTGATGGATTTGCTCTTTAATTGAATCTGGGTACCGTCATGCAGATGAGCAAAAATCAACTTGGTGCCCTTGAACTCATCAAGCGAATTTTTCTGAATATATTCCCAGAGTGCCGGGCTCCCTTTTTCTGCATTAATCGTCATAAAAGGAAGCTCAAACACTTCAGTTTTGATAAAGCGCCCCGCCTGATAGGTCGGTATCGTCCAGATGACGTCAGCCACACCGTCACGTGCCTGGTCGAATAGTTGCGACGGTGTTCCGCCCAACGACATGGAAGGATAAATCTGGCATTTGAGCCTGCCATTTGATTCCTTGTTGATTTTATTGCACCAGGGGGTGACCAGGAGTTTATTAGCGGTTGAGTTTGGCGGATTAGGATGGGCGACTTTGAGAACTATCACGTCCGATGCTGCACCGGCAATGACGGTTCCCAGTAAAACTGCGGTTACGGCAAGAATCATGCGGGTTTTGAATGGCTTCATGTTTCGACTCCTCCTGAGTGTGGTTTTGCTTCGCCTGTAATTCAGGCATGTAATACAACGATTCAGTGAGTACTTCCGAAAACCGCTTCTACATTATGCAGATAACGCGCATCTTTAAATGGACTGCCTTCAAGGGATATGAAATCGGCCCGTTGGCCGACCTCCAGCATGGCCGCCTCTGCTCCCCAGCGTTTGCGAGGCAGAGACGTTGCCGATCTCAACACCGCGTCCATGGGGAGACCGGTCCTTGAGAAAAAGTCGAGTTCAGCAATCAGTGCCTCGCCGTGGCGTACACCATGACTGCCGGCATCCGAGCCTGCCACCAGCGGGACGCCGAGATCGGCGGCTATCGCCACATGTTCGAGGTGGGAGTCCAGGATGCGGCGCAGGTTGGCAACAGTCTTCGCATCCCATCCGGCGAGTTCAGGGCGCTGCCATTGAAAGTGGACAGGCGAAAAGGTCGGAACCCAGGAGATGCCCCGGTCAGCCATGGATTTCAGAATGTCGCGGGTCATGAAAAATCCGTGCTCTATGGAGTCCACCCCTGCAGCCACTGCGACTTCCAGTCCTGCGACGCCGCTGCAGTGTACAAAAGTGCGCAGGCCAAGTGCGCGGGCCTGCAAGACGATCGAACGCAGCTCTTCCCTGTCAAACTGAGGCTCTCCCTTCACCACTCCCGCCTTGAAATCGATTATGCCGGTCAGGATCACCTTAAGATCGTCGGCCGATGTGCTGATCTCACGGATTGCACGGGAGATCTCATCGCCGGAGGTCACTTCGCGTGCCATAAAACCGCCATAGCGCCCCGGTCGCCGCAGAGCCATCCCCGCCGAGCGGACCGTCACCCTCCCCGATTCCAGGCGACTCAGATGATTGATCCCATAGCGATCCCCGGCATCCACCACCAGAGTTACCCCGGCAGCGAGGTTTGCGGCAATGTTGTCGCGGGCAACAGCCAGCATCTCCTCGCCGGGAGCATTCAAATACTCGTTGCGAATAGTGAAATCCAGCTGTCCGCCGTCCAGAAAGAGGTGACTGTGGGCCTCCACCAGCCCGGGCATGATGAATGCTTTCTTTGTTACCCGAATATCTCTTCTGCCCAACGCAACTGAAACATCACCACGCTCAATGCCGGCAATAGTACCCTGCTCAACAACGGCAGTGTACGGCCCGTCTGAATGATACTGCTCGCCGTCAAAAAAGGTTGCGGTCACAACCGCATAGCTGTCCATGCATCCGGTACCGATCATGCTTTGTAAAACCTCCGCACCTGCCGGAGTGCACCGCTTCCGGTCAGATCAATGAAATTTTTGAAGGTGTCGAGGACAAAGTTGTCAGCTGCCAATGGCTTATAGTCCCGCCATGGTGTGCCAAGTACGGTATTCATACCGAACGGAACCGCCATCGTCAGGAAGGCACATTCCAGCTGTTCCTTCAGGTTCGTACCATCAGCAGCATTGGCAGGCAGCTGCTGACCGATATTGCTTAAGCCCCCGGAGATGTTGATGCCTTTCAGGTCCGGATCGCTGCCGATCATCCGGATGCCGTCCAGCGTGGCGCGGGTCATGCCGGTGGTATCGACGATGAGGGCGCTGACGGAGATATCCACGAAGACATCACTGACGTTAAGCCCGTTTTCACGTACCAGGCGCTGCGTCGCCCGTTTGGCAGTGGCGGCAATCTCTGCGCCGGTTTTGTTCGGTTTTGCGACGCCGTCTTCCAACCGTTCAGTACCCATCAGTATGACCCGGAACGGCCGTATCTTTTGCAGATCCATAAGATCCCAGCGTGTTTCGGCTATCGAGTTGATGATCGGCGATTGCCCTCCGGCCTTGTGCTGGTCGTAGGCTTTGAGGCAGACCTCCTGAACATCAGCGCCGGGGAAATCGAAAGAGAGCGGCACTGAAACCACTGCCTGAATGGCTTTGATCACTTCGGCCATGAACTGCGGGTCGCTCTTTGCCCGGGTGCCGACATTTACGTTCAGCGCAAACGCACCTGCCGCAACCTGCCTGACGGCCAGCGCCTGAATTCCGGCAAAATCTTCATTGTCGAAGAGCGCCCGGGTGCTTTTAAAACCCGGATTGATCCGTTCCCCGAGAATATTTAGATTAAAGTTTTTCATACGTACTCCTGTTCTGTTTTTTTAAATTCCTAACCTGCTGATAAAAGCCTTCTGAAAGCCGGGGACATTGTTTAGTTCAACATGACGACACCGTGTGGCCAATACTGCTGCCCTTTCCCGTACTGCAGCAGAGACAAGCGCCATCCGTACACCGACACCGGCAGCATTGCCAACCTGACTGAACCGTTCCAGGGGTAGAGCGGGGAACAGACCGATGTCAATGCCGCTGGAGACGTCTATATATGCACCAAATGCTCCGGCGATCACCACCCGCTCAAGCATCTGCTCCTCCAGCCCCGCTTCAGCCAGCAACATATCCTGGCCGGCGCGGATCGCAGCTTTGGCAAGCATAACCGCACGTACGTCTTTCTGTGTTATCGTGACATCGGGTGCAAATGAGTATCCCCGGATACCGCCTCTTTCTGACACACCCGGATTGTCTGGGAGGATATAGCCACGATGGTTGATTATACCGGCCTGGCGAAGCGTATTCAGAGCATCGAGAACACCGGAACCGCACAATCCAACCGGACGTCCAGAACCGATCACCCGGGTTATGATCTCTCCTTCACGCAGCCAGACCTTCTCAATTGCGCCTTCAGCAGCACGCATGCCGCAGGAGATGTTGCCCCCCTCCAGAGCAGGCCCTGATGCAGTGGATGCCGTGCTGATCGACCCGTTATGAATGAGTGAGATTTCTGTGTTGGTACCGATGTCGATAACCATGCAGGCGCCGGTATTCCAGAGATGTTCCGTAGCCAGGAGCGCCGCCACATGGTCTCCGCCGACAAACCCGCCGATAGTGGGCAGCAGGCGCACAAAAGCCCCCGGCATCACGTCCAGTCCCAGATCAGCGGCTTTTATGTCGATGGCGCTGCAGGTTGCGGGTACGAAGGGGGCGCGCCCCAACTGGGACACCGGCAATCCCAGCAGCAGGTGATGCATGGCGGTGTTGCCGCAGATAGTAATAGACGAGATGTCCGCAGACGCCGCTGAAATCTCTTCACACAATAGTGATGCCAGTGTCCCGATCGCCTGTACTACGATACGCTTCAGGATGCTGCCGCCATCGGAAGTACGAATAGCGTGGTTGATGCGACTGATCAGGTCTGCACCGTATGCCGACTGGGGATTCTCGACGCCGAGGCTGGCCAGACGCTCCCCGTTGCCAAGATTGGTAAGCGATCCTGCGATATTTGTGGTGCCGAGATCAATTGAAAGGCCGAGGGTTCCGGGCCCCGTGACAAAAACATCCCGTACGATCCGGTCGTCATCAAGGCCGCTGACATCGGACCTGACTACAGCGGCAAGGGCACGGAGAGACACCTCAACAACCAGGTCACTCTGTGGCCGGACCCGGCAGGCCCGAACCCATGCATTGTCGTTTTCAGAAAGTTCCTGATGAGTACCTTCCGCCCCCATGATATCTGCCCGGCCGGAGATGACCCTGACCAGACAGCTTCCGCAGATGCCTCGCCCCCCACAGGCGCCGGCAATACGGACACCGTTCCTGCGGGCACTTTGGAGAAGAGTCTCGTCTTCTGACATCCCGATCTCCTGTTCCAGAGTGGCAAACCGGACCATATGGCGTGATGGCTGTTTTTTCATAGTCCCCGATACCTGCATTTTTCCCTTGATGAGCACGTTTCGCAGCGCTTGTGCAACGGCTGGGCGGACAGGCCGCTACCAACCGGGATTATCATTGAGCGGGACTTGACCGGATGCAGCATCCCCTGCGAAGTTACGGAGATACCAAGACGTTCACCCCCTGCCAGCGCAACCACCGCCGCCTGCTGGTCAAGTGCAAATCCGCTGCAGCCGGGTGATAACGTGCTGCCCGAGGACAAACTCTGCCGCCTGACTTCACGGCGGATCTGCAGCAAAGCCTGGCGAACGGTATACATCAGCAATTCATTGCCCAATTCGTCGAGGACGAATGCAAGCGACAGCTTCCGTTCCGTACAGAGGGCAGAGACGCGTGCCTCAAATGCAGCCCCGAGAGTACTGACGACAGCGGCAACGGCGGTCAGCCGGGTTGAAACGTCCACCAACCCCGGCACGTGTATCGAGCTGCTGCCAAGATCCAGCACGTCTTCGCAGACGGCCCGTACCGGCTCGATGCGGTAGCAGTAAGCAGGAGTCGCCAGTGATTCCTGCCCGATCATCACCAGCGCGGCACTCCGTGTCTTCTGCGCAGTCCCGGCGCTGAGCGGCCGTTTTGCAACGGCGGCAACTGCGGCCGGGATATCTACTTTGCCGGTTACGGGCATTATTTCTCTCAGGCGTTGTATTTACGCACGGATTGATACATGGCCCGCACATTTTCCAGCGGGGTCTCATCGGGAATTCCGAAGGCACCATCGAGAATGAAACCGCCGTCCTTGCCGACCGTCTCGATCAGATGACGGCAGGATGCGTCCACCTCTTCAGGAGTTCCGGTTGTCATCAGCGATGGCGACACATTGCCGCGCAAACAGACTATGTTCCCCAATACCTCTTTCGCCCTGACCAGATCAGTCCGCTCGAACCAGTAGACCGCCTTGCCGGGAGGGATGTCGGCGATTGTTTCCAGGCGCTTGGTGCAGACCGCTTCCCAGAGGCAGACCGGGATCAGGCCGTTCTCGATCATCTCGATCAGCATCTTGCGGAACTGGGGCCACCAGAAGGTCTTGAACTGATCATCAGACATGAATGAGTCCGGCGCCCAGTGGATCGGAATGAAAACGAAGTTGTTGCCGGTCGCCTTGGCCGCAGAGAGTGCATGGCGCATCAAAAGCACCCGGGCTTTCTCCATGGCTTCAAGCAGCTTGTCCGGACGGCGGCGCATGTCAGTCAATATTCCTTTTGCGCCGCGGAAATAATCACCCAGATAATCGAAGGGGGCGTTAGTTATGGTGCCATGGGTCAGCGGAAAGCCGAGCGCAGTTATTTCGGCGTGAAATTCGATTCTGCTCTGGGCAAATTTGAGCGCCTCCTCCGCCGTCTTCTGCAGTGCCGCCAATGAGCGGACCAGGCCGGGATTGGCAAAATGGCGCATGTTGGCCACCAACTGGTGATAATAGAGCCCGGCAAACTTTGGCAGCTCGTTTATTCCTTCGAAAGCGGAGGCGATCCGGGGCAGGTATTTTTCGAGATAGAAACCGGTCGGGTCGAAGATAAAATCGTCGTATTCATCAGCGGTCATATATTCGCGATCAATGTACTGAAACGGCTGGTTGTCGCCGACCCCGTGTCCCGGCCACTCTATCTGCTTGAAACCGATCGCTTCGCTGAGCGGCCCCAGGGTGGTGGCATGGACCGGATAAAACAGGTCCGGGTCGAACTCGATCAGGGCGCGCCGGGCTATCTCGCAGGCCTTGTCGTAGTTGTACATCAATTCGCGGTAGCTGATGCCGCCATACCGTGCGAGCCAAAAAGTTGCCTGAAAGGCAACCGGTACACGATCCGGCTGCCGCAGCTCAACCGCGTCCATAACCCGCTTCATTTTTTCTGCATACCGTGCTGCTCCACTGTTTTCAGTCATCGCATTACCCTCCTGTAGATATACGACTGAAATTCACCGCATCGACTGCATTGAGCCCGTACCCGTCAGCTCCGGTAAAGGCCCGGATGGTTTCATCAATCTGCCCGCCGCCGATCTGAATCTTCAAACCTTCCCGCAGACCAGCCGCCTCAATGGCCTGAATGGTCTCCTTCATCGAATCGAAGGCCAGAGTCAGAAAACCGCTCAGACAGACCACCTGCGGCTTAAACGCCTTGATTTCTTCCAGAAAAACAGCAACCGGCACGTCAATACCGATATCCTTAACCTCGAAGCCGTTGATATCAAGCATGAACGTGACGATGTTCTTGCCGATGTCGTGGAGATCGCCATGGACCGTGCCGATAAGGACCCGTGGCAGCGCTACAACAGGCTTGTCCGATGAATGCTTGATCAGCGGCTTTGCCAATCCGCCGATTTGATCAAGCATTTCTCCTGCAAGAATCAACTCGGGAAGAAAATATTCCCCGTTTTCAAACCGCTTGCCGACGATATCCATCGCCTCGCGGCAAAGCTCGAGAATCCGCAGAGGATCATCACCGTTATCCAGCATCTCCTGTGCCAGTGCCAGCGCCAGGTCCTCATCCATATCTGCAACAAGATCAACCAACCGTTTTTCGTTATCGTTCATCTCTCACCTCACTCGTTTTGTGTCCAATCGAATTGGAATAATACCTGTCCAGATCATGCCGCCTCTTTATTATCGCTGTATGCAAGCCCCGACTCCCTGATGATATCAGCCAGGACATGCTCATTTTTGTGCCCCATAAGATGAATACCTTTTATGCCTTTGATTTCCCGTAACGCTTGAATTGTCTCGATGCAGATGCGAATACCTTCGAGCTTATGATCCGGTGACTGCTCTAGCCTGCGTATGACCGAGGCCGGGATATGCACTCCGGGAACCTTATTGACCAGCCACTTTGCCGTCCGGGCCGAAGAGAGCGGACCGACTCCGACCAGTATATGGCATTGCCGGTCTATGCCCCGCGACCGGACCTCATGCATGAATTTTTCCAGCAGTTCAATGTCGAAACAGTATTGCGTCTGGATAAACTGCGCCCCGGCTGCGATCTTCTTTTCCAGGTTCAGCACCCGCTTTTCGTACGAAGGAACGAACGGATTGGCTGAAGCTCCCAAAAAAAGGTTCGGACGGGACATCAAAGCGCGACCGGAAGCATACTCTCCCTTGTCGCGCATTCCATGAGCAATATTCAGAAGTGATATCGAATCCAGATCGAAGACCGGCTTGGCCTGCGGCTGATCTCCCGCCCTGACATCATCCCCGGTCAGACAGAGCATGTTTCTGACTCCCAGGGCTGCTGCCCCCATTATATCAGCCTGCATGGCTATCCGGTTACGATCGCGACAGGCCGATTGAAATACCGGTGAATGCCCATTGGCAGCCAGAATTGCTGCTGCCGCAGCACTCGACATATGGCAATTAGCACCGGCGTTGTCGGTAACATTTATCGCGTTTACCAGACCGCGCAGTATATCAGCCCGGCGCAGCAGATCTCTGGAATCGACAGAGTCAGGCGGAGAAATTTCAGCCGTAACAACAAAATTGCCGGACAGACATGCCAGCTCGAAACTGCCCGACTCTTGCTCGGCAACAGGAGTATGGTGATTACTGACCGAATGCAGCTTGTTACTTTCGTTATTGATTATCTTCAGCCAGGTTGCCGAACCCTGTTTCGTATGATCCAGTGGCGGCTGGATACGGGTAATAACGGTCGGATCAGTCATCAGCGAAGCACCCTCATACGCGTTGAGCCAGACACAATACATCTCCGGTTGCACCTCACATCTGCAGTCGTCAGAAACACCCCCGCACGGACCATTTCTCAGTTTTTTACCACAGTTCATCGGGCATACCATACCGGTTGAGGAGAGCAGACATTCGCCACACATCTGGCAATCGAAAAGAGTGCCTTTTACGCATCGCTCAACCATTGCCAAATATTTCCCGGAGCGCTGCGCTCCCAGTGAATTGATCACCGGCTTGAACAACGGTGCCATCCTGCAGAAACCATCATAGAGCGACTGCAGAGCTCGTGTCTGCCATTTTGATTGGTACGATTTCATTCTGGTTTATTCTCCGCTTTTTGTTACGACCGCTTTTAAGGCTTGTTGACCCATTCTAGTCAGGCGCCACGCATTAAAGCCGGAACGATGTTTTATCCAGTACCACAAATGCATCACTAAATGCAATACAAAATTCACTGCTGAATTCACGAGTGCATCCAAAAAAAACCACTCGTTTGCACGAATGGCAACGTCATAAACCTAATCCTGATAAACAGGATACGTGCGTTAACAAAGTTATTTTCTGCCTGAAAAGCGCAGAAAAACACTTCTAACTTACCAATGCAACATACGTTAAAACATCCCGTTCGGATTCGCTGATTCGGAAGGTATTTCCTGAATCACATCCCAGTGCTCCTCAATTTTACCGTTTTCCAGCCTGAATATTTCTATAATTGCACGACCTGCTGTCTCTGGCGCGCGCAATGAGTGAACATGTAGAATGACATGGTCCCCATCGGCAAAAATTCGCTTGATTTCACTTTTTGCTTCCGGATAATTCGTTTTCAAAAAGGCGATGAATGCTTCAAGCCCCTCCGGACGGTCCGCGACCAGGGGATTATGCTGTCTGTAGCGACTCCCGATATATTTTCTCGCAGAATCAAAATCCTTCTTGTTAATTATCAGGTCGTAAAAATCTGCGACTGTTTTTTTATTCGCTTCAAGATCATGCTCCATATCGGTACGACCTCCTGGATCAATGTGATATCAACACCGGAACGGTCATATGTTCGAAGAACTCTTTTGTAACCGGCCTGACAGCCAGCGGCCCATGGGAGGAGTGGGCAGCAATCCCCATTACCAGCAGATCGCAGCCATGCTCCCAGGCATAATTCATCAGTACATTGTTCACAGACACATCGCCGGTCACAAAAGTATCTTCCAGCACCGTTATGGCATGTCGCTTCAAATGGGAGCAGATATCGGCATTCTGTTCTGCAGAGGATATGTTCCGCTCACCAGGCGACATTGCCGTAACCACAAGGACCTCTTTGGCTTTGAACAGGAACGGCATGGCATCGTTCACTGCACGTGCAGATGCCCGTCCGGCTTTCCATGCCACAAGCACGCGTTCCCCAACGGTGTTGAATATGCCCGTGTACGGAACCACCAGCACCGGTCTCCCCGATCCCATGACAACCCGTTCAGGAAGGTCCGCTGGGCCATCCACCTGCATCCGGTCGTGACCGGTCTGGCCGACAACAACCAGATCCTTCTGATGCGCATAATTATTTATAACATCTACCATATTGTCGCCGGATACCGCCCAATCAACACACAGATAGTCGACGTGAATATCAGCCCCGGCGGTGAGAGATTCAAACAGCTGCCGGGCATGAGTCACCTTCAGTAATTGCGCCTCACCCTGCGATGTATAGTGGGGATGGGTAATAACATAGAGTCCCGTCAGGTTCGCCTGATGTGCTACGGCAATTTTGATTGCCAGTTCGAGCCGTGCTGCGCACTGCTGCGAATCGTCGATATGAACGAGAATATCCTTGAATTCCATAAACGGGCCCCTGTGTTGTCAATATTGTCACTGCGGGGGCGCGCCCCGCAGTGACAATATCAGTTTATTTGTAATCAGCGTGATCTTCCAGCTTCCAGGTACCGTTTTCAACCCGCAGCAGACACATGCCGAGATCGTTGATCCCCGTATGATCACTCTTGCTCATGGTGATCACCGCACCGGCGGCTTTAAGACCCTTGGTGTTCTCCATTGCATCACGCAGGGCTGCTCGAAACTTTTCCGTACCCGGCTTGGCAACTTTCAGGGCTTTCGGAACAGCTGCCTCTACAACCTTCAGCGCATTCCAGGCAAGTGAGCCAAAAAAGTTTCGTGTGCCGTATTTGGCTTCATACGCCTTCACAAACTGCAGGGCTTCCTTCTTCCCCGGGTAATTGTCGGGAAACTGCTCTGCGGCCAGAACAGGAGAGGCAAGCATGTACGAACCTTCGAGAGCTTTACCGCCGACGCGGAGAAATTCGGCATTAGCGGAACCGCCCGACTGGTAGATCTTCCCTTTGTAGCCGCGCTCGACAAGCGCCACGTGCGGGAGGGCACCCGGTGTACCGGCTGCGGCGATATAAACGGCGTCAGGGTTACCCTGCATCGCCTTCAGTACCTGGGCGGTGGCGCTGGTGTCTGATCGTTTGTACTTCTCGATCGTCAGTGTCTTGGTCCCTGTTTTATCCGCAAACCTCTTGAACGCAGCAACACAGTTCTCGCCGTAGGCGTCATCAACCGCAATAATTGAAACCGTCTTGACCCCCTTTTTGGCAAAATGTTTGAACAGTGCTGCCGCATAGACGTCTTCGGACGGAGGAGCATTAAAGATCCATCTCCGCTTGGGGTCATCAAAAGAACCACCCGGGTTCGGTGAAAGCTGATACATGGGGGTCTTTGATTCCGCAACCGTGTCAATCACCGCTTTGGAGGTTGGTGATGAGGTGGGTCCGATCAGAACATCGGCCTTCGCCTCGGTAATCAGGCGTTTCACGTTCTGAACCGCATTGGTAGTGTCGGTGGCATCATCATACACGACATAGTGAACCTTCTGCCCGGCGATCACGGAAGGGCCTAGCGTAATGGCATTCTTCTCCGCAATGCCGAGAGAAGCGGCCGGACCGGTTGAGCCAAGGTTTACGCCAATAGTAATGTCCGCCTGTGCGGACGCCGCTGCGGTCATTACCGCAATCATACTGATACCGACAAAAAACTGTTTCATCTCATACCTCCTTTGTAGTAGGTGGCTCGGGAGAGCGCACCGGTTGGTGATCTTGCTGCAACACCTGTTACTCCAACAAATACAATCGATTCCTGCTTGCCGTCCTAATCTTTTCCGCCCCCCGACGCATCCCCGCCAATACCGAGATAACTCTCGATGACACGCGGGTTGTGGGCAAGATCGGCACTCGGTCCTTCCAGGGCAATCTCGCCGTTTTCAAGCACATAGCCGTAATCGGATATCTGCAGTGCAGCGCGGGCATTCTGTTCAATCAGCAGAATGCTGACTCCGGTTGAGCGCAGGTCGCTGATCGTATGCAGAATCTCTTTGACAATCAGCGGCGCCAGCCCCAGGCTTGGTTCATCCAGCATCAACAAGGTCGGCTGGCTCATCAGGGCACGGCCGAGAGCAAGCATCTGACGTTCACCGCCGGAGAGGCTGCCGGCAAACTGACTGCGCCGTTGCTCCAGACGCGGGAACAGTGAGAATACTTTATCCAGACTCTGCCGAATCCCCTTGTCGCCACGCCGGTAACGTGTGAAAGCGCCAAGTTCCAGATTGTCTCCCACGGTCATTTGGGCAAAAAGTTCACGTGTTTCCGGGACCAGGCAGAGACCTTGGGCAACTCTGCGCTCAATACTGACATTCTCCAAGCTGTTTCCACAGAACTCAACACTCCCCAGAGAGGGCAACACTCCCATGAGGGCATTCAGCAACGTTGATTTACCGGCGCCGTTCGGTCCGATAACACTGACAATGGTACCCCGGTCCACGTTGAGAGATGCCCGGTACACCGCTTCAACTTTGCCGTAGCGGACATTAAGGTCACGCACGGTGAGCAGACGCTCCGACATTATACACCCCCCAGATATGCTTCCAAAACCGCCGGATTTGATCGTATTTCCGCCGGCAACCCTTCAGCCAGTTTCTCGCCGAATTCCATGACTACAATCCGGTCGACGAGGTTCATCAAAAAGTCCATGTCATGTTCCACAATCAGCACGCTTAAGCCTTCACCGCGCAGGTCGGACAACAGCCTTGCCAGCTCCTGTTTTTCCAGATGCCGCAGGCCGGCGGCCGGTTCATCAAGGAGCAGCAGCACAGGATCGGCACAGAGAGCACGGGCTATTTCCACGATGCGCTGTTTGCCGAGCGACAGATTTCCGGCAAGCACGAACATGCTGTCTTCAAGGCCGACGCGGCGCAGCTGCCGGGCGGCTTCGGCGCGGACCTGGGCTTCATGCGCCTGGTTGAGACGCATGCCGGCGGAAAAGATCCCGTCACTGGTACGCAGGTAGGTGCCGATCATGACATTTTCAAGGGCTGTCATGCCGGGGATCAGGCGAACATGTTGAAAGGTACGGCTTAAGCCCCGCCGGGCGATCTGGGGTGGACGCATGCCGCTGACATTTTCTGAGCCGATGTAGATGTTGCCTTCGGTTCGGGGCAACTCTCCGCTGATCAGGTTGAACATGGTGGATTTGCCGGCCCCGTTGGGACCAATCAGCCCGACGATTTCGCCGGCGGACAGCTCAAAACTCATTTTTTTGACCGCCAGCAGACCACCGAACGCTTTCGTTACAGAATCGACCCGCAGGAGCGCTTCACCTCGAGCAGGCTGACTCCTCTGCGGCAGGCCGGAGACATCGTTAATCGGCTTGTTCGGCTTCGGCGGCAGCAGACGCTCAACCAGCGACCAGATACCGCCGCGCATCCATTGCAGCACCACTACGATCATGATGCCGAAAACGATAATCTCGAAATTGCCGGTCTGGCTGATCAATTTTGGCAGAACGCCCTGCAGCACGGTTTTCAATAACGTAATAACCGTAGATCCGGCTATGGCGCCCCAGAGGCTGAAGGGACCGCCGATAACGATCATGAAGAGAAACTCGATTCCCTGGCCGAGTCCGAATGGTGACGGGTTCACGAAGCGCATCATATGGGCGTAGAGCCAGCCTGCCAGACAGGCAAGAACTGCGGAATAGATGAATACGATGTTTTTCAGGCGAAGACCGCTGGCGCCAAAAGCCTCCACCATCGAGACCCCCCCCTTGAGCGCCCTGATGGCCCGCCCTTCACGTGAATCCAGCAGGTTTGTCGAGACCCGGAGCACAACAAGACAGACGCACCAGATTATGTAGTAGAAGATCTTCTCATCCCGCAATTCCACTCCGAACAGCTGCAGCGCCGACACATCGGCAATTCCGGTTGAACCGCCCAATGCCGGAATAGTACCGAAAAGGAAATAGAGACTTATGCCCCAGGCGATGGTCGCCAATGGCAGATAATGTCCCCCCATGCGCAGAGTAATTGCACCGAGTATGAATGCAACGGCAATTGTCAGCCCCAGAGCGACAAACAGGGTCAACCAGGGAGACCAGTCATAGTTCACGGTAAGAATTGCGGTGGTGTAGGCCGCAACCCCCATGAAGGCGGCCTGGCCAAACGACGTTAACCCGGCTACTCCGGTCAGAAGTACAAGCCCCAGGGCAACAATGCTGTAGAGACCGATATAGCTCCCCATGGTGACATAATAGGATGATAATCCTATAAAAAGCAGTTGACCCTTTGATTTTGTTCCAACCTCCTGATATTGTGTTGCAATCATAGATCAGGAGGTTCACCAAATGGGTGAATGTAATAATCGTGCTTCGCGCATTCCTGTTG
>JAQTZV010000052.1:0-5331 GCA_028687585.1 Desulfuromonadaceae bacterium
TCTCTTCAGGGGTCTTATAATGTTTGAGCAACTCGTCGATTACGTCGGTGTTAATGGTCATTTGAACTCCTTAGGGTAACTTGGTGTACCCACTAATGACCATTTACACAAACCTTTTTACACCCTCAGAGTCAGACCTACACTCTTGACAAAGTAAATTGTGTAGGTTTGACCCCAGATGGTTCTCCCCTGTCAATTATTTCTCCGGTCGAAAGATCATCGCACCGCCAGCGAGTAACGGCTATCGGTTTTCGCGACGTTATACACCCCGAAATCACAACTATAGATCGTCCAGGCCTGATCAATGTCGGCAGCATTGGTAGTGGATGTCCAATAGTAATCGAATGCAATGAAATTGTTGAATATTGTCGGGTTGACAGCCGTAACGCCGTCAGCTCCGGGTATGCCGTTAAAATAATTCGCCTGTGGAAATGTCGGGGAACGGTCGGACAGACTCAGCATTTCGCTTCGATTGGGCATGCGCCACTGCCCCGCGGTCGATCCGTCCGTCAAGCCGCATTGGCCGCTTGCAAGCGTGTTAACTGCAGTTATGGCATCTGTCCATGACTGTTTTAGTTTTATGCAATCGGCCTTCTTCAGCCAGGTCAGTCCGGTGACAGTGTCTGACAGGGTGCCGTTGCTGTTGTCGATGAACCGTGGGAAGGTCAACGGCGCTCCGATCTGTAGGCTTGCATCGTCTCCGACGCCGAAAGATGCTCCGCCCTGCGAATCGTACACACCGGTTGCCAGAATCTGAATTGCGCCGGTTCCACCTGATTTTACCACCCACAACGAATTGGCGGAGCTGTTCTTGTTGTTGGTGAAGCTGCCGTCCGCACTATCGATGCCGTTTATCCACCGACCGTCCGAAAAGCGGATCGCCATCGCATTGGAAGGCAGTGCCGTATAGGTCGTTGAGGACCAGTACGCTGCAGTCAAATTTATATTTGTGAAAGCGGAGCCGCTTGAAACGGCCGGATTGATGTGTGATACATCCACCAGACTTTCCAGCTCATTTACATTGGGCATTCTCCATTGACCGGCTGTTGATCCGTCCGTCAAACCGCATTGACCGCTGGCAAGCTGGTTGGCTGCCGTCAGGGCGGTGGCCCAGTTCGTTGGGGTGAAACATCCGGCATTCTTCAGCCAGACCAGACCGGTAAGGTTATCGGTGACAGTTCCGTTCTGATTGTCCGTGAAACGCGTGCCTGGCCAGGCCACACCCGCTCTTACAGAATAATCGTCGCCGCTCGCATAGCTGGTTGTCTGCCCGGTTTGCGGCAGACTCGCCATCTTGTCGCCGGGACGTAATGCGGTGAAATTTGCGTTTGTAACGTCGTGCCCTGGCATGGACAGGAAGCGGATGACAGTCCGGTATAAGCCATTGAAGTCAAGTTTACCTACCGAACCGGCTGCATCACCGACGGATGGATAGAAGCCGAATCCGGTTTTCCCTGCATAAATTGCGTAATCAGAGTTAAGCCCGGTACTTTGGCCGGAAACCGAGTAGAATCCGTTGGCATCGGTGGTCGTTGTTACGGTGGTTTTTTCATTGTGGTGGAAGATGCTTATGGTAACACCGGATAATGGTGTTCCACTTTTGTCAACAACCAGACCGGATACTTTGTTCAAAACCGGAGCGCCGGTGGTGTCATTGTTTGTCGGGCTACCATTGCCGCCACCGCCGCACGCACCAAGCAGCGCAACGCCTGAGATAAGCAGCAGAAACCCGGTCGTTTTGGCGCTGATGCGTTCCAGTATTCTGAACCGGTTTGAAACGGGATGGAAAGATTGTGACGATACGGAACGTTGCACGGTAACACCTCTCGAATGAGTATTTAACGCATATATGTCTGCCGCTATATCAGGACTATGTCGCAGTGAAGCAGCTTCTTGCAGTCAAAGCATTTCTAATGCCAACACAGGAGGCTTCCGTATCTGGATATTATTATTGCAGAGTTGTTCTCCCCCGTCGTCAATTCGTTGCCATATCGCGAAGAATGTCACACATGAATGACAAAAACTGCTGCTTTATTGAAAAAGCAGCAGTTACCTTTTTGTCTTTTCTAACTCCTTGACGCTGTTGTTAGTGTGGGTGTATCAATATGAGAAATTTTTATGCCGGGTTCGGAAGCGGCGGTGGTGAATTCACCAAATGAATTGTCTCGTGTCAAGGTAACACCTTTTACTCCGCTCGGGTGTTAGGTAGCGGTGATTTTGTGGACAGTCTTAAGCTGGATGAGGTTCTGCGAGGCAGGATGAAGCGCACTGTAACCATCGAGCAGCTGTCAGAGGCAGTAGCGGCTGTTTTGGGACTTGAGCCAAAAACGGCTGTATCAAACAAATCTTATGCCAAGGGTAACCTTCTGCACCCGCTTCAGCTCATCATAATTGCCCTCACCACAAAGTTTGTCGGCGGATACTATGGAAATTGTTGGCCATAGGGGCGCTTCGGAAGATGCCCCCGAAAATACACTTGAATCGTTAAAACTTGCGTGGAAACAAGGGGCTTTTGCCGCAGAATGCGATATCATCCGCACTCGTGATGGAAAACTGGTATTGATGCATGACGATTCGACAAAACGAACCGCTCTCGGCGGAGTTGATCTTTTGGTTGAGCAGACTGACTGGAGCGACCTGAAAAACCTTGATGTTGGATGCTGGAAAAATGAACAATGGAAAGGAGTCAGAATTCCCCTTTTAGAAGATGTCCTTCGCGCCATCCCGGATGGCAATCACCTGTACATTGAAGTAAAAACCGGGGGCACCAACGTTGGCGCTGATCCGCGAGTGATTGATGATCTTGAAATTCTCATGGAAAAGGAAAAGATATCGTCAGAAAAAATCACCTTCATCTCCTTTGATCATGATTTCCTGAACAGGCTTAAAATACGACTTCCTCGTTTCAACGCCTATTACCTTACGACGTTCCTGGCGTTTCCCGGCAGATGGCCTGAGGTAAAAAACGAGGCAGAGCTGGAAATGTATGTCCGGAAAGCTCTTAAAAACGGCATCGATGGACTTGATATGGAAAATTCATCCGTAATTACACAAGAGTGGGTGAGAAAAATTCATGATCACGGATTGAAGATTGCTATCTGGAGCTACAGCAAGGATGATACCGTGGAGGGTGCTCGAAGATACAGGGATATTAGCGTTGATTTCATAACCACAAATATGCCTGCCAGAATATTACAAGGACTATATTCGTCATGCCGCTGAATAACGATGTTCATTCCTTTAAAAATGCAACCTTCTCCGATGAGGACTTTGTCCGGAACGGGAAAATCACCCCGCTAGGAATAGAGTATTTGTTACAGTTCAAGCGATTCAATCTATTTAACAAAGCAGGCACGGCCATTCTTTTTTTCATTTGCCTTCCGATCGTAGTCCCCATGGCAATAGTGCGGCTGCTGTCTCTGTTTTTTGTCTTTGGGACCGGAATGGTTCTGAAAAAATATCTGTCAATTAGCCTGGACAATTATCCGAATATTATCAGACTTATTTATTTTGTCTGCCTGGGTGTCTACGTACGATCGAAAGATCATGAGCAGGCACGCACCCCCCCTGGCCCTGAATCAGGGATTTGTGAACGCAGTACGGTCATACTGTCCAATCATAACAGTCGCTTCGATGCGATGCTGCTTGCCAACCTGCACCAAAGCGACGCAACCTACCTGGCGGCAGCCAGATCATCCTTTTTCGGTAAACTTATCATTGACTCAGGGCTTTGCAGTCGGTCCATGGTGGATGGGATTGCTCTGGACACAAAAGAGGGGAGAGAGGAATGGCGGCGAAGACTGGATTCCGCTTATTGCAGGCCCTTGCTGTTTTTTCCTGAGGGACGCGTCGTCCAAAAACCGAACACGATAATAACCTTTCAAAACCATCTGCTTCAGGGAAAAAAGGTGAACATTATCGGTAAAAAAAGCAGCTATACATCGTATTTTTTAAACCATACGCAAATAGAAATTCCCTTTTTCAAAGCTCCGTATTCCAGTTTTAATAACAAAACGGTGTGGGACTCCATTATTGAAGGTATTCCTTTTTTGGTATCTTTTATCACCGTATTTGAAACTGAAGTTATAGGAACCGTACAACTAAACGGGAGAGAAACCCTCGAAGAAATTAATGAATTGTTATACTCTTTATATATTGATAACGGATTTAGTCTCGTAACTCTGGAGCCACTTTTAGTCAAAAAATTGATGCAAAGTTTATATCTCTGAATGGCTCCTTTTGTCTTTCGTTCATTGTAGGATATAATTTGTAACATCAAGAGACAGGAGGGTTTCATGAAAATGATACTATGCGCCATTTTGATGGCATCAGTTCTCGGGACACCGGCATTTGCTGCCAAAGTTTACCTGAATGAAGGTGGGTTCATACAGGCAAAAGAAGTATGGAGAGAAGGTGACAAAGTCCATGTGCTGGTCAACCGCGACATCCTCACGACCTTTGAGGCATATGAAGTGAATATGAAGAGTACCTTTGTAAAGAAACCACGACACGTAAAGAAGGTGGCCGCTGAAGTCCCGCAGAATGCCGTACTCCCTCAGAATAATGAGGCCGCACCAAACGAGGACTCCGCAGTACAGAATCCGGAGAAAAAAAGAAAGGAATAGCGCTTCCAAAACTGCCACGCTTGCCAAAATTGTCAGAGAAAAGCCCTGACAGCCTGGTACCATCGAGCGGTAGCGGCGGAACGATCAAACAAAATAAAAAAGAAATGTCTGAAAAACTGGGAGAGGCGTCTCAATAAGGGATCACCTCTGGGATCAGGTTAGACTTTCGGATATTCAGATATAAACCTCCTGACCTCGTAACAGCAATGGCGGCTAATTAGCCGCCATTGCTGTTACTACTGTTCCCTGCCGCATGGGCATTTTTGCTGTAAACTTTTAGTCGTTATTACTATTCTGGCCCCAGCTCTCTTTGCCATGACATGAGTTAGAACAGGTCTGTTTCGCGCTGTTCCACCCGGTGCTTGCTACTATATTCTTCACGCCATTGTTATGGGTTGCGGCATTAACAGATGTTGTGCTGTAACCGGTACCGTGGCATGAAGCGCATGCTACTCTTTTACCTGAGTGTTTGGAATGCCTGCCTGTCGCCGGAGGGATGGCGTGACAGCTTCCGCATGCAGCGGTTGGAGATGGTGTGACTGTTGCCAATGCCGTTGCCATTGCTGATATTTGTGTACTGGAAAGGGTTGATAAGTAGCCCATACCACCGGTGCCGTTATTGATGGCGGTCTGAATACGACTTGCTGTCGCGCCAGCCTTTGCTGAACTTGTCAGCGCGCCATGACATGCAGAACAATTTGCGCTG
>JAQTZV010000052.1:5431-18595 GCA_028687585.1 Desulfuromonadaceae bacterium
ACCGGAAAGGGTTGATAAGTAGCCCATACCACCGGTGCCGTTATTGATGGCGGTCTGAATACGACTTGCTGTCGCGCCAGCCTTTGCTGAACTTGTCAGCGCGCCATGACATGCAGAACAATTTGCGCTGTACAACGTCGGCCCGTCAACTACTGGCGACGGTGTTGGAGCTGGAGTTGGCGTGACTGTTGCCAGTGCCGTTGCCAGTGCTGATATTTGTGTACCGGAAAGGGTTGATAAGTAGCCCATACCACCGGTGCCGTTATTGATGGCGGTCTGAATACGACTTGCTGTCGCGCCAGCCTTTGCTGAACTTGTCAGCGCGCCATGACATGCAGAACAATTTGCGGTATATAACGTCGGTCCATCAACTACAGGCGACGGCGTTGGTGTCGGTGTCGCTGGCGTCAGAACGGTAACAATTGCCTGAACATCACTAACAGTAAGCGTCGAAAGATGTCCCATACCACCAGTTCCAGTGGCAATTGCGGCTTGCAGTCGTGCAACTGTAATTCCTTTTTTGCTGGATGAGGCCAAAGAGCCATGACAGCCAGCACAGTTGGTTGAATAGAGGGTAGTGCCATCTGGAGTTGGAGTTGGAGTTGGAGTTGGAGTTGGAGTTGGAACTGATGAAGGTACAGCAGGGGTAAGAGCTAAGACAACTGCTTGTGTGTCAGCGGCAGTCAGTGCAGATAGCGAACCCATGCCGCCTATATTACCTCCGATTGCGTTTTGCAAACGTACGACCGTTATTCCTTTTTTGCTGGATGATGCTAACGCACCATGGCACGCGGAACATTTTGCGGCATATAGTGCAGAACCATCAACGGGAGTCGGTGTCGGCTCTGGTGTCGGCTCTGGAGTCGGAGTCAAGCTGAAAATCAGATGGTCATAGATCGCTTGCATGTCGGCGCTGGAAAGACCACTTAACATTCCCATGCCACCACGGTTAGAGGCAATGGCACTTTGGGTTGTTGCAACAGAAATTCTGTCTCTAAGGTTGGAATTTGCACTTGCTCCATGGCAACCGGCACATTTTGAGTCATACAGACTGCTTCCTGTTGTCAGTGTTGGTGGTGTTATTGGTGTCTCGCCACCGGTAGAAATTACTGCATTCCCTAATTGGTTTATGGCAACCTGTAACAAAAGAGTATTAGAGTTTTTTTGTTTAACGGTTACGACACCATGGTCAACAGAAATGGAAATAGCATCCAGAAGCCCATCAAGTCCTTTGCCATTAGCATCAAAGGCCCCATATACCAGGCTGCCTGTTACGTTGAATGTCTTCATAAGGGGTGCGAATGTGTGTTGAACGGCTTTGTCAGCTTCGGGCATCCTTTGCGCTAAGGAGTTTATCTGTGACGGTTTAATCGTACTATAGAGAGAGTCTAGGTCCTCTATTAGTGCTGCCTGAGCTACTACGATGGTCGTCATAGGTGTTATGTTGGTCATGCCATAATCTGTGGCAACAGAATACAGGTTCTCTGTATTTGTGCTGTTGCCGACTTTGAGAAAAAAGGGCGGTTTAAGGTCTGAGCCATCAAACGTAAAGGAACCATCGCTTCTGGTTTGCTGATGTCGTTCGATTTGAGTGTCAGAGGAATCTTTAATGTATACGGTGCCTCCGGCAATTGGCGCACCTGTTGCGGCTACACCTGTTACCAGTTTTGCCGATGCCGGCGGCGACCCTGCACCGGAAGAGGAACCAACACCGCCACTACATCCGGCTACAGCAACGACTACAACTGTACTTGATACCACGTAAAAAAACCATCGTAACAATATTTTCATATCATCTCCTTTAAGTGGCGTAGGTTGTGAATCAGTTAAGCTATTCTGCTCCCAACGGTTGATCGGGCCTTGGCAGAAGCACAACCCCTGACTCATATATATTCCACTTTATGGAGTAACAATAACGGAGAATCCTTAACTGAATATTAAGGAGAGAAAGATATCAAAAAAACATTGCGCAATTCCCGCTGATCTATACTTTGATCCGTCCCATATGGTCGCCCTGACCTTCACAGAATCGCAACGTCAATCATCATCCAGCATGCGATGCTTCGGCTTCTCCACATCTTCAAATTCACCCTTCTTGACCGCCCAGATGAAAATCAGCCAGCAACCGGCCCCCAGGCAGAGCGACAGCACTATCAATATAATCAGGCTTTCATCCATGGTGTGTGAACCTCATCAGACGAAGTGAATTGAGCGATACCAGCAGTGAGCTGGCGGTCATGGCGACGGCGGCATACACGGGAGTCAGATGTCCGCTCATTGCCAGCGGGATGCCGATAATATTATACACGAAAGCCCAGAGAAGGTTCTGCTTGATTATCGTCATGGTGGCGCGACTGATACGGTACGCTGTTGCGATGCGCGAAAGATCGTCGCCGGTAATGATCACATCGGCATTCTCGAGTGCGATATCGCTTGAGCCGGAGAGGGAACAGCTGACCGTGGCAGCCGCCAGCGCCGGTGCGTCGTTGACGCCGTCGCCAACCATCAGGACCTGGCGCCCCTGCTGCAGAAGGGTGGTGACATGCGCAAGTTTTTGATCCGGCGTCATCTCCCCGAGAGCAGATTCCAGGCCAATATCTGCGGCAATGCGGTCCACCGTGATCTGGTGGTCACCACTGATAAGACAGAGTTCCATCCGCTCTGCGGCAAGCTCGGAAACAACGCTTCGTGCCCCTTCCCGCAGCTGATCGACGAGCAGAAATCGTCCCGCCAATTGCCCATCAATGGCCAACAGCACGGCAGTAGCGGCACTTTCCGACTGGCACTCGATGTTTCCGGAAACGCCCTCTCCCCGAAGAAATGACTCGCTGCCGCAGAGCATTTTTTTCCCATCCGGCAACAGACCCGAGATACCACGACCCGGAACAGAGCGGAACGCTCGGCACGATTCCGGCTGATAGCCATGTGCGGCAGCATACCGGACAATTGCCCGGGCAAGCGGATGCGCGGCCTGCTCTTCGACGGTAGCCGCCGCCTGGAGCACAACGGCCGCGTCATAACCGGCATAGATGTCGAATTGTATGATGCCGGGCAGCCCGCACGTTACCGTGCCGGTTTTATCAAACAGCGCGCTGTTTATTGACGCCAGCCGTTCAATGACGTCGCCTCCCCGCAGAATGATACCGAGTGACGCCGAGCGGCTGCAGGCCGCCAGCACCGCCGCCGGTACCGCCAGGCCCATGGCGCAGGGGCAGGCAATCAGCACAACAGACAGGGCCGACATGATTGCGCTTCCGGGGTTCTCGCCAAAGTACCATAACCGCCCCGCACCGACCAGCAACGCCAGCAGTATGACTACCGGCACAAACCAGCCGGATACCCGGTCGGCCAGCTGCTGCAGCTTCGGTTTGCCGGCCTGTGCCATCTGTACCAGCGCGGCAACCCGCATCAGATAACTCTGTCCGGCTGGCCGGAGTGCCTGTACGGTCACCGGCGCCGCCACATTGACGCAGCCGGAGCGCACCTCGTTGTCGCAGACCAGCAGAACCGGTTGACTCTCCCCGGTTGCCAGCGACTGATCAACCTCCGTTTCTCCTTCGACAATCAGGCAATCAACCGGGAAACGTTCTCCCTGACGAACCAGCAGCAGATCTCCCGGCCTGATGTCGTCAACCTCTATCGTGCGGTGCCCTTCGACTCCGCTCAGGGACCGTTTGGTGAGCGGAGTCGAACCACCCACCAGCGTTGCCCGCTGCGGTGCGGCGGCATACAGGGAGCTGATGCCGGACATGGCACGGCGGCGCACAGAGAGCTCCAGCAGGCGTCCGATGAGGACAAAGGTCACAATGAACGCGGAGCTCTCATAGTACGTTTCCTGTCCAGTAAACGTTGCCCAGACGCTGTAGCTCCAGGAGGAGAGTGCGCCCATGGCAATGAGCAGATCCATGCCGGGAGCAACCGTTTTGAGCGAACGCCAGGCACCGATGATAAACGGCCAGCCGGAATAGAACACTACCGGAGTCGTCACCAGCAGTGATACATACTGGAGAAACTGCTTCATGGCGCCTCCTATCCCCTGAAAATATCCGGCGTACAGGGCATATGAATAGGCCATCAGCTGCATGGTCAAAAACAGTGCGGTGCCGAAGCGGAGCAGCAGATCATCACGCTCGCGCCTGGCTTCTTTTTCAGATTGATCGGCAGAATAGGGGCGGGGAACGTAGCCAAGGCCGGCAATGACAGAAAAAATATCCAGCGGGGCAACGGTTTCAGGATTAAAACGGAGCGAGGCGATTCCGCCGCTGTAGGAGATACTGACATACTCAACACCCGGTATGCGGTCCAGCATCCGCTCCAGCAGCCAGACGCAGGAGGGGCAGGTAATACCGCTCACCAGAATATCTATGCGACATGAATCGCCGTCGGATACAATATGTTGTGAAAGGTCTATGTCAGTGTAAGGTAAAACAGAGCCTTCCATTACTGTCGGTGTTGCGCGGTCAGGGCGAAGATAAAAGTTTTCCAGACCTGCGGCACAGATCATGTGATAGGCGCCCTGGCACCCCCGGCAGCAGAAAATAGTCTGGCAGTCGTCATCAGCGCTCTCTTTGATCGCTTTCCAGCGAAAGCTGATACCGCAGTGACTGCAGGTCTGCTCCGGCAGCATGCTCATGGAGAAACCGACGCCGACCCGGCAGGCCGGTCACCGTGCATCAGTTGGAGAACTATTTTTTCCGGGGGGCGGGATTTGTTTGTAACGTGGATCATAAAGCCGACCTCGCGATGTTGATTGGCCCCTATTCTGATATCGCGTATTTGGCCAAGTAACTCAACATCTCCTGCCGCCTCTCCGACAACCCGAATCGAGTAAACCTGATCAGCTTCCGAGCGATTACCGATTATCGCCCGCCAGGCCTTCGCCTGCGAGCCGTCGGGCAGGAGTCGCGGCTCTGCCGTTGCAATGCGCTGCACAGCAAACGCATTCTGGTTTCTGCCGACGACTCCCCAGACAAGGCCGCCGGCAAGCAGCAGCGTCATGAGCAGCAGTACAATGGTCGTGTTCCCCAGGCGGAAACGGGCTCCTTGTATGGTCCCGAAACGATAATCAATCAGCCCGGTCCCCGCAGGTTTTTTCTCCATCACCCCTCGGCAGGCATCAATACAGCGCCCGCAGCCGATACATTCGATCTGGAACCCTTCACGGATATCGATTGCCATCGGGCAGGTCCGCACACAGGCGCTGCAGCGCAGGCAGCGATCACGGGTTTCCTCTAAAAACGAGAGATTCAGGGTGCCCGCATCCATTAATGCCGTCTGAAACCGGCCATACGGGCAGTAACTGCGACAAAAGCTCCGCTTGACCAGAATCAGGTTGAGATAGCCGAACAGCGTCAGGAGCAGAAACGTTATACACATGATCTGGTGGTTGGGGAAATCAAGGAGGTCTGCGGCAGCCTGCTGCGGCGGCATGAACCAGCAGAACAGGTTAAACGAGATCAGCGTGGCGATGATCAGCGAAACAGGATGCTCGACCTGTCGAGTGACGGTATGACGGGTATGAGCGCCGGTTTTTCCGGAGAGCAGCTCGACGAGATCGTTAAAAACTGTCTGCGGACAGAGCCAGCCGCACCAGACCCGCCCCAACAGAGCCGTCATCAGGAGAAACAGTGCAACGAACAGCAGGATCACCAGCAGCACGAGATAAAACTGGTCAATCCTGAGCGGAATACCGGCCAGAAAGAGCGTCATCTTCGCGATGTCCATACGCAGGAACGGATTGCCGGATAGCGAGGCAAAGGGGAGCAGCAGAGCGACAGCGATTAACAGACCCTGGACAAAACGGCGTTTATGGGTGATACGGGGAAGCGGCATTGATGTAACTCCGGATCAACAGCGCACCTTCCTGGCTATTTCAAACAGGGCGATCCCGCCGGCTACCGAGGCATTCAGCGAACTTACCCCGCCATACTGCGGGATAGACATCACCACGTCGCACTGTTTCCGCACGAGCGGCCTGATCCCCTCCCCTTCGCCGCCAACTACCAGTACAACATTCCCCGAAAAATCAGTGCCATAGACTGACTGCCGGGCAGCGCCGTCAAGACCGTACACCCAGTAGCCAAGTTTTTTCAGCGTTTCAAGCGTCTGGGCAATATTTGTCACCATAGCAACCGGAACAGTCTCTACGGCGCCTGCCGACGTTTTTTCAGCGGCAGCGGTAATTCCGCAGGCACGGTCTTTCGGGATGACGACACCATCAACCCCGGCACAGGCGGCGGAACGGATCAGCGCCCCCAGATTATGCGGATCCTGAATGGCATCGAGGACCAGAATAAATCCGGCTTTTCCGGAGTGGCTGATCGAAGCCAGCAGATCGTCAAAATCAGAATAACGGAACGGTTCAACCTCCAGAGCGATGCCCTGGTGATGCGATGAGGCGCACATCTTCGTAAGATCAACCTTATCCCGGCGGTGAACCGCAACGCCCCGTTCTTCGGCCAACCTGATAATTTTTTCAACCCGATGATCGGTCGCGCTGATCTGCACATACAGATTGAAAGCGCCGCGTGTCCCCTGCAGTGACTCTTTCACCGGGTTAACACCAAAAATAAGTTCACCCTTCATACGGCGCCATCCGCTATTTCGGCAGCGATAGACTCTGCTGCCTGAGCGGGATCTGACGCCTTGGCAATCGGTCGACCGATTACCAGATAGTCAGCGCCGCAGTATACCGCCTCCGCTGGTGTCATTATTCTTTTCTGATCATCAGCTGAAGCAAAAGAGGGACGCACCCCCGGAGTAACGATGAGAAAGTCGGGGCCGCACGCTTCCCTGATCAGGCCGATCTCAAGCGGGGAGGCAACCACGCCATCCATGCCGGACGCTTTCGCGAGCCAGGCAAGACGCACCACCATATCCTGAACAGAATGTTCGATCCCCACCTGTCGCAGTGTATCAACAGTGGACGACGTCAAAATGGTCACCGCCAGGAGCCGTGGACGCTCTGAGTCACTAAACTCCTTGTGCACTGCCGTCACTGCGGATTCCATCATTTCAGCGCCACCCAACGCATGCAGATTGGCAAGCTGGACGCCAAGTCGCGCAGCTTCCAGCATCGCCTTCGCCACCGTGTTCGGGATGTCATGATATTTAAGATCAAGAAAAACCCGGCCGCCGTGGCGCTGGACAGCCTTGACCGCTGCCGGACCGCAGGAGGTGAACAGTTCCTTGCCAACCTTGAACATACCGACTTTATCAGCCAGCATTTCAGCCCATCGGTCAATATCATCCAGGCCATGCACATCCAGAGCAAATATAATTTTTTTTCGTGCTTCCTCTAACGTCATAGCGTCCTCATTTCATGAATTCTATTGCAGCAGCAATTATTCCATCCGCATCAATCCCGACATCCTTGCGCAACTGGGCCTGACTCCCCTGCTCAATATAATGATCGGGCAGGCCAAGACGACGCACTATTACATTCTGCAGATTGTTATCATACAGCAGCTCCAATACGGCGCTGCCGAAGCCTCCCTGCAGGGCATTTTCTTCCACGGTCATGATCATGCCGCTCTGACGGGCAACACTCAGGAGCAGCTCGTTATCAAGCGGCTTAACAAAACGGGCGTTAACCACTGCGGCGGAAATACCGTGTATTCTGAGTGCTTCAGCGGCCTTGAGCGCCGGATACACTGTTGATCCAATCGCGACAATAGCCAGATCAGTGCCATCAAGCATCTGCTCACCCTTCCCTATTTCAAGACATTTCAATTCACGATCCAGTGCTATGCCATAGCCGGCGCCGCGCGGATAGCGAAGTGCCATCGGAACACCCGAGTAAATGGCGGTCTTCAGCATATGGCGCAACTCATTCTCATCCTTTGGTGCCATAATTGATATTCCCGGCAGATGCCGTAAATAGGAAAGATCAAACGCTCCATGATGAGTCGGTCCGTCATCACCAACCAATCCGGCACGATCCATGGCGATGGTTACCGGCAGATTTTGCAGGCAGATATCGTGAAAAACCTGATCGTAGGCGCGCTGCACAAAGGTTGAATATATGGCTGCAACCGGTTTGAATCCTTCTGCAGCCAGACCGGCCGCAAATGTCATGGCATGCTGTTCGGCTATGCCGACATCAAAAAAACGCTCCGGGAAACGTTGTGAAAACGTGTTAAGTCCAGTTCCATCAGGCATGGCAGCGGTAATGGCAATTATTTTAGGATCTTCTGCGGCCAATTGGACCAGGGTTTCTCCAAACAGATCAGTATATGATTTGATGTCGGATTTGGGCGCTCCTTTGCCGGTTGCCACATCAAAAGTCCCCACACCATGATATTTGGCAGGAGTCTCTTCGGCAGGTTTGTACCCTTTCCCTTTGGTCGTCATAACATGAACAAGCAGAGGGCCATCAAGCTCATTGATGTTTTTGAACACATCAACCAACTGCTCCAGATTGTGCCCATCCAAAGGGCCGATATAATCGAAGCCGAGTGCTTCAAAGAGAGCACCGGGCGTGAGAAAGCCCTTCAAAGAATTTTCCGCACGACGGGCAAAATGCAGGATATCAGTACCAAAGGCCGGAATATGCTTAAGCAGGGTCTGCATCTCTTTTTTTAAATCACGATAATAGACCCCCGTCATTTTACGAGAAATAAATGCGGAAAAAGCACCCACATTCTTTGAAATCGACATTTCGTTGTCATTGAGTATGACAATCAGATTCTTTTTGAGATGCCCCGCCTGATTCAGTGCCTCAAAAGCCATACCACCAGTCAGGGAACCATCTCCGATGACTGCTATGGAATGATTCCGCTTTCCGTCAATTCCTGCCGCAGCAGCCATACCGAGACCGGCTGAGATTGATGTTGAGGCATGCCCGACCCCGAACGCATCATGCTCCGACTCGCAGCGTTTCGGAAAGCCCGAAATGCCCTTATACTGGCGCTGGGTATGGAAACGGTCACGCCGTCCGGTGAGGATCTTATGTGTATAGGCCTGGTGCCCGACATCCCATATTATTTTGTCATTTGGAGAGTCGAAACAGTAGTGCAGCGCAATAGACAGTTCAACCGTTCCGAGATTTGAGGCAAGATGCCCACCGGTCATAGAAACCGTATCCAAAAGGAATGTGCGGACCTCAGCTGCAAGCCCCGGCAGCTGTTCCGGTTTCAGCTTTTTCAAATCTGATGGTGAATTTATAATTTCAAGCAGCATTGTCATACCTCATTTGAAACCGGCCTTCGTAGTCAGGACAAGGAAATTATTACGACTGACCCGTTCATTCGGCCAACTCCTCACCATCGTGCGGTAGTAAATCCGCAAGGATAATGTTGAATAATCAACAATTAAAGAACAGGAATACTAGCATAGTACAGAGCACCCTGTATATTTTTTTCCATGGCAAAGACGGTTGCCGATTGCACCCCTATTGGATGTGCTAAAGCTGCTTGACAACATGCGCAGACTTACGCATAAATGCGGCAACTGTGTGACAGGGCTTCAAGAATGCTCACTACCACGTAACGGAACAGGATAGCGTATGCCACGATATTTTATCCATTTTTGTGTACTGACAACACTCCTGTGCGGACATCTGCATAGTGCCCATGCCGTACAGTGGCAGGCATTGAACGGGACGGCGCGCTACAAGGTTGCCTATGATGAGCAGTCTATCCGCCTGACTCCTCTGGGGCGCCTTGAAATTTGGCTCCGGTTTATTCCCCGGGGAGAGGCGGAGCGTGCACTAGCGGTGACGGAGTACAAGGACAAACGCTATCGCTCACATCTGGAGTTTTATGAAATCGACTGCAGCGAGCAGACCGCACTACTCGGGTTGATTGATATTTTCGGTGCGTCGCAAGCACGACTAAAACGTCTTCAGGGGGGGCGACTGATTGAACCGATACTCCCCGGTTCACTGCTTGAAAATGTCGCTCAGCACATCTGTCCGGCCATGGACGAAGAGGCGGTAAGTGAAGAGGAGCCTGAGCAAGTAATACCGTCGGGCACAACCGATACCGCTCCGCTAAGCAGCGACCAACGACAACAGATAGAACGCCTGAAAAAAGTTGCCGATTCGAAAGGATCAACGGCTGATACGTGGAGAGACCTTGGAAACATCTACTTTGATACCGACCAGCCTGAGCTGGCAATCAAAGCCTATGACCGGGCACTTGCAGTGCGACCTGAGGATACCGACATCCTGAATGACCAAGGCGCCATGTATCGTCAGACCGGAGATTTTAAAAAAGCACTGGCAAACTTTGAGCGGGCGAGTTCAGCAGACCCGAAGAATCTCGAAAGCCTGTATAATCAGGGCTACGTCTACGCCTTCGACCTGAACGACATCCCGAAGGCTTTAATAATATGGAAACGGTATCTTGAATTGGATTCAAAAAGTGAAACCGCGCGACAGATACAGTCTTTTATTGATCAGTACGGCAAACAGCCGGACTAATTTTGATTTATTTGGTTCCGTTTTGAGAGTGAGGGAAATTCATTTAATACTCCTGAAGGGTTAGAGCTTCTGGACAGTACGCCATAGGCGGAGTTTGTCCAGTGCCGCTCCTTGTGAAAGAGTATAACGTGCCTCAGCAACACCCGCCGTCAGTGTCGTCGAAATCCCCTCCATCCAGAGAACCGCTCCTGCATTGAGCGCAACAAAATCTTCGCATTCCGGATATTTTCGTGAACCTGTTACGGTAGACAAGAACCGCTCTGATTCCTGTTCCAGTGAATTCAGTGCCGTTATGGTTGACGCAGCATGTCTGGCTATACCGACGTCCTCCGGCTCAATGTCAAAACGGTCAATTTTGTCACCGTCAAAATAGTGAATACTGCTCATCCCACATACAGATAGTTCGTCCATGCCGACATTGCAATCATCTGTGCTACCGTGAACAACCAGACCATGTTGAAAGCCGATCTGCTTCATAACCTGTGTAACCGGCTCCAGCAGTGAGCGAGAGTATACTCCGCGTATAGCTCGTTTCGGTCGTGCCGGATTTGCCAGAGAGGCAGCGATATTGAAAGTTGTTCCGAATTTGATCTGGGACAGTATCCGCCCTAAAGCCCCCGGGTGGATATGAGGAGACATCCCGTTAAAGAGTCCAATTCCGGCACTGTTTATACTGTTAACAACCTGCTCAGGTGGGCATTCCACATTGACACCCATAGCTTCCATAATGTCAACGGTACCGCAGCGGGAAGTTATGGCTCGTGCACCGTGTCGGGCAACAGGGATGCCATGAGCAGCAATGACCAAAGCAGCCGCGCTACTGACATTGAATGTTTTGAAGCTGTCCATACCGGTGCCGGAATTGTCGAGCACTGTATCAGGCACTCCTTCAACGTGCACGGTATCAAATTCGTCTATTGCCTGCCATGCTCCGACGATTTCATCTACAGTTTCACCTTTGGCGGTAAGAGCAGCGAGAAATGCCCCCTGTTGCAGATCAGGCTGTGAATTTGTCATGAGCTCGCGAAACAGAAGGTAACTTTCTTTGCAGGTAAGATCCTTCCGTTCAATCAGTTTTTGTACATAAGAACCGAATTCTGCAATCGTCATTTGTTCCATTATTTACTCCTATGGGGTGAGATGTATTTTCATACAGGTACGCTCTGACACCATATCCAGAGCGGTGGAAAGAGCGGAAAGCGGCATGGTGTGACTGACAAGATCGGAGACGGTAACCGCACCGGATGTTATTAATTCCAGAGCAGTTTTCCCATGACGATAGGCGCAGCCATATGCGCCGACGACCGACTGTTCGAGGTAGTGGAGCTGATTGAAGTCAGCAGCATGATATGACGCTTCAGCCGATAAACCTGAAAATGCAACCAGACGACCTCGGGGGGCCAAATGTGTGATTGCTTCACGGTAAGCACATTCATCACCTACGGCGGGAATGCAGACATCGAACAACCTGCCTGAAACAGACTCTACCGCATTACATCTTTCTCTACGCTGTATATCCGGCTCAATGACGACCACATCTGAGCCAATAGTGGAGGCTAACCGCTTTAGTAAGGTTCCTGCAGGGCCGGCGCCCCATATTGCGATTGTTTCACCCGGTTTAAGACGGGACAATTCTATGGCATTGATGCAGCAGGAAAGTGGTTCAGCAAAAACGGCATCTGTGAAACTGCACTGATCATCAAGAGGTATGAGACTTTTGGCCGGCACAACAACATATTCAGCAAACCCGCCATCTCGATGGAATCCCATAATACGCATTTGGCTGCAAAGATTTTCAGCTCCCGACAGGCAAGAACGGCATGAACCGCACCATACACCAGGGTAGATATATACTCTTGTCCCGACAGTTACTGGTTTTGTCTGTGGGCCAAGCTCTTCTACGATTCCAACGGCTTCTTCACCAGGTATGCGCGGCAGTATCAGATCTCTGTGTCCTGAACGGATAAGTTTGAGATCCGTACGACAAAGTCCACTCACTGCGACTTTAACCAGTACTTCGCCGACACCAGGCGTTGGAACGTCAACTTCCCCCCAGGCAAACGCATTGCGAGCGGATACCGTAACAGCTTTCATCTTTATTCCTGATTTATTCATAAAAAACCCCCAGTCTCAGTGAGACAAGGGGCAGGAACGTTTCGTCAAGGCGCAAAGCCGGTTCCGGCCCCTCGTTCCACGGAGGATCCAAAACATCATCGGAGTGGCAGGTTTCCTGGCTTCAGGGTCATCTTACTTGCCGCGCCTTCCCGGATATCTCCAGTGGCATAATGCGGCTTTCATCGCCTGTTTACAGTTGCGGGTCAGCGAAGGATTTGCACCTTCTTCCCTTTTACCCATGCCATCACGGCACGGCACCAAAACCGGTTAAAAAACAATTGTGCTGGGTTTGTATCAGAGTGCCAAGAGAAATGTCAAAGACAAATTAAAGGCAGTTTGAAGACAAGTATAGCCCCTAACAGGATACATCACAGGTGTCCTGCTGAAAGCGCCTTCAGCAGGGAAACCAAAAACATTAAGAAATGAAGCCGTTCAGCAGGATAACTTAAAATATCCTCGCCAAAGTACTTTCATCGCCGGCTTTGTCAAGGAGCTTTGAAGAGGGTGTAAAAAGGTTTGTGTAAATGGTCATTAGTGGGTACACCAAGTTACCCTAAGGAGTTCAAATGACCATTAACACCGACGTAATCGACGAGTTGCTCAAACATTATAAGACCCCTGAAGAG
>JAQTZV010000026.1 GCA_028687585.1 Desulfuromonadaceae bacterium
GGCTGATCTTCAGGCGTCAGCGGGAGCCGGGTTCCAATCTCCTCTACACCGAGATATCCGATGCAATCAGCCAGGAGATCAACGGCCACTATGCCCGCCTGTTCAATTTTTTCCAGCAGCGCCCGCAGCTGTGCGATCAGCCGCAGTTCCGCGAGGCGATCCTCAACCATCTGCCGCGTCTGGTGCGGGAAGATCCGCAGTACCGTGGGCGTGTCAAGGACCTGCCGGCAAAATACCGGTACGCGATCCTTGCTGCGGAAATTGCTTCGTCTCTCGTCTACTGCGGCGACCGCGAAGCGGATTTCGAGGAGATGCTCAAGGGGCATTTGACCAGGAACTTTTCCTCTCCGCCTCCGGTCGGGCAGTAACCGGCACGCCGCTGTCGCACCGACGCCCATAAAACCGTCATCCGCTCACCCTGACAACAGGAAAAGTGTGTCAACAAAGAAAACCCGTCAGAAAACGCAGAAAATAAATTCAAACTTACTAAAGGATGTCTGTTTCATATCTTTGAAAAGCATACTTTTCTGTGGTGGGATTTCGCCACTACCCAACGCGGGCACAAAGGTGGATTCAGAACGCGCCTCTGGTCTTGACGCAGATTTTTTTGTTCGCCCAGTCCGGCGACTCCCTGCTCCATCGGCATGAAACCTGCACAATCAACATGGAAATTGCTTAAGAAGAACCAACGCCGCGGACGAACGCGTCCATACGTTGGGGGCTCTATCCGACAACGCTCGGATTTCTATTAAAAAGGAGACATGCACATGCGACACGTCATCATCGGAAACGGCGGGGCCTCCTTGAGTGCCATTCGCAGCATCCGAGCAAAGGACCGAGACGGCTCGATTACCGTCGTATCCAACGAGGTGCAGGACGCCTACTCTCCTGTACTCACAACATACTACATCGCAGGCCGGATTCCACGTTCCGGGCTGTTCGTCGCCGATCGCCAATTCTACGAGGAGCACAGAGTACAGACAATTCTGGGTAGTCCTGCAGTAGCAATCGACACGGCTAAACAGCGAGTAACCCTCGATAATAACCAGAGCGTCTCGTACGACACCCTGCTCATCGCTACGGGCGGCACGCCGGACTCCATCGATCACATCGACGAAGACGTACGCCCATTTGTCGCAACCCTCCGCACTATCTCGGACGCCGAGAAGATAATTGCCCTGTCACGCGACGCTCGGCATATCGTCGTCGTGGGGGCTGGTCTGGTCAGCCTGCAGGCGCTCAACGCGGTCTACCAACCGGGAGTAGAAATCACCGTTCTTGTGGGAAGTCGTCAACTCCTGTCGCAGAATGTCGACCCCGACTGTGCTGAGATCGTTCTCAAAAAGATCGCAGCACAGCCTGGAATACGGATCAGTTTCGGGGCCTCAGTGAACCACATCGAGCGGAAGGGTAACAGGGCTGTTGTAACCATGATGTCTGGAGAACAATTGGCGGCCGACCTAGTGATCGTTGGGAAGGGGATAACTGCTAACACACAACTCGCTGACGGGAGCAACATCCATGTAGATAAGGCCATTCTGGTGGACGACTTCCTGATGACCAACATTCCTAACATCTTCGCCGCTGGCGATGTGTGCGAGGGTAAGAATCGACTGACGGGTATTGTCGGCCCCGTGCCCAACTGGATCAACGCACGGGAGCAGGGAAGAGCGGCAGGATTCAACATGTGTGGGTGTAAGTTTGAATTCCCCGGATCGGTCCAGGAGAACGTCACCAAGTTGTTCGGCACAGTAATCGCTTCCATCGGCAAGGTCAACAATCTACCCGAAGACACTACGGTCCTGTCCTACCACGACACGCGACGCGACATCTACCGAAAATGCATGATCGCTCCCAACGATAGGATGATAGGGGCCCTCATCGTCAACGCAGCGACCAAGGATATCGGCGTCCTTCGTGACATGATTGTTCGCTGCGCCGATATAAAGGGCCTTGAGGGAGCGCTGGCAAAGGGGTCGGTCAATGCAGCCCGGTCTTGCATCTCCGCATGAGCATGGAGGGGCGAGTGTCGACCGACTGCTATCTCGCCCTCCACTGAGAATCGAGTTCACCATTTATCCACAGCGCATCGCGCCGCCACTGCGCGAAAGGATATCATCATGACGATAAGCATAAGACTCTTCGCCCTGCTACGGAAGTACTTGCCACGCAACGCAACCGGCAACGAATGCACCGTCGAAATAGAACCTGGTGATACAGTGTTGGACGTCATCCACTCACTTAACATCCCGGTCAATATTCCGAAAATTATACTGGTAAACGGCCAACATGTCTCCCTCGACAGCAAAGAGCCGCTAGCCGACGGAGAAATAGTGTCGATCTTCCCACTCATGGCCGGAGGCTGACCCAAGGGGAACCGAAGAAGCTTCATGCCGTAGAAATCAGGTTGAATTTTTTGGGCCGTTCCCCCAACAAACACGGGCAAAGAGACAAAGACCCCTAACTTTTGGAAGTTTGAAAACAGGCAGATTGCCCTGGAAGGAGACCAGAAGGCTGAAAGCAATGCGCGGAGGCTTCAGAGGTCGTCGGCTTTGGAATTAATAGCCTAGAATAGGCTTACAAAATTCCTCAGTCATTGTATGCAGATGTAGATGAAATATCGCCCTTTGCGCTAACGCCTGGGACAATCAGATGACCACTGTCTGTCCACTGCTGGTATTGCGCAATTTGTTCATAGGTACTGATAATACCACTGAACACCGCTTCGTCTTCCATTTCACCACAAACAAGCAGCATACACTCTTTGATTTTCAGAGATTTCTTCCCAATGATAAAGGAATAGAGCTTGTCAATTGCCGCCTTGATCTGTGTAGGGAATGTGAACCAAATAGATTGGCGTGGCAAATACGATTGTATCCGCCTTTGCCAAAAAAAATCTGTGAGGCTGTAAAATCATCGTCAAAGGAGCAAGCTGTTACTTTGCTGAAGCAAGTGTCGCAGGAATTGCACCCCTTCTGATATTTTTTCTGTCGGCTTCGTATTTGACAACTTCATGCCCAGGCGCCTTTGTACCCTTGACAAAGGCGTCTGCCATCAAATCGCTGTTTCCCCCCACGCGGGGACTACCGGTTATAACGAGAATGTTCTTTTTCATTTCTCATATTTCCTTTCCCGCATATTGAACAATTTGTGCAATTTGTTGCCGAGTTGAGACAACGCTTGGGCTTTTGATCTGTTGCAGGCTCAATTTCCTGCTTATTTTGAGAAAACACTAAGAACAAGCACGCCAGTAACAATGAGTAAAATGCCGAATATATCGAGCAGGCCCAGCTTCTGCCCCATAAAAATCCAAGCCACCAAGACAATCAAGGCTGTTCCGACCCCTGACCAAATGGCGTAGGCTACGCCAACGGGGATCGTTTTAAGGGTAAGCGACAAAAAGTAAAAAGCAGAAGCATACCCGAGAACCACTATAATGGAAGGCCAGAGCCTCGTAAAACCGTCTGATGATCTTAGCGCAGAAGTTCCCGAAACCTCACTGATGATTGCAGCTCCAAGAAATAACCATTTTTGCATCAACTTGATCCTTCGTCATGTATCACTGAAGGTCGCCAAGCGCAAGGTGACCTGTATTAGTTACTTGCGTTAACCGGTCCTTTTTCGGAAAAAACAACCGGTACACCTTTCGAACTGAGCACGACGGCAGTCAGAGCCGCGTGGTCCGGTCGAGATGAAAGGCTGAAAGTGCTGCAATCGTCTGCACTCTGAAGCGAAACCCCGTCCAGCCCCACTGCGAGCAGTCGACCATCGGTCGTCTCCGTAATTCCGGTAATGGAACTTTTTGTGCCGGAGTTCAACTGTGTCCAATGTTCTCCACCATCCTCGCTACGTAAAATCCTCCCTCTCAGCCCTGCCACGACCAGGGCGCCGCTATTTAGTGCGACTCCGGTCCACAGGGTCCCGGGACTCCCGGTCGCGATCTCTTTCCAGGTCTGCCCGTCGTCTTTTGACTTGAGCACGGTACCCCGCTCGGCCGCTATGAAAAGGTCTCCGTTTTTGTTAGAGAACAAGGCAAACAGGTTCTTGTCGGCTTTCTTTCTGTCCGGTGGAATCGGCAGCTTCACTTCCTCCCAGGAGTTGCCACCGTTGGTGGTTTTGAGCAGCAGCCCCCACAGACCCCCGGTGAAACCGAGTTTGCTGTCTTTGAACCAGACCGTGAACAACGGCCGATCTGAATCCAGATCGTCCCGCTGCATGGTCCAAATCTCCCCGCCGTCCACAGTATGGAGTACTACACCCAAGTGGCCGACCGCCCACCCCTCCTTATCGCCAACAAAGCATACCGAGTTCAGAGTGGCACGGGTCGGCACCGCTTTGGCTTGCCGGAACGATTTCCCTTGGTCGTCGGAAAGCAGGACAACGCCATGCTTCCCGACTGCAACGATACGTTGCCCTGCTTGCGTGGCACCCAGCATTGTAGCCTTGAGAGCGCCTGGAAACACCAATGCCTGCCGTTGTTTGAAACCGGATGAGTCCACAGGCTGCTGTGCGTAGACCGACAAGGGCAAGAGAAGCGACAACAACACAATGCACACAAATGAATTAGCATTTCTATTCATCATTTCACCACCATTACAGGGCATTCGGCATCGTGGAGAATAACATTGCTTACTGATCCAAACACCAGGCGCTTCGCAATGCCATGCCCACGACATCCGGTAATGATCAAGTCAGCATGCTCCTTTAGGGCTTTCTGCAAAATTTGAAGTTTAGGATCACCAACCAGAATCTCAGTCCGGACGGAGAATCCCGATGACTCAACAACCTTACGGACACGCGTCAAAGTCACTTCCGCTTGTTGCACATCCTCCGGATCCGCTTCCACTGGTTCGCCTTCGGCGTCCAGCGCTGTTCCGTTCAGTACCATGACGATCACCACCTCTGGCTGAGCAGCGGATAACCAACCAAGTGTGTGCAACGCACGTTGGGAAGGCCCCGAATCATCGTAAGCTAAAATAATTTTCATATAATCAATACCTCATTCATTCAGTTTTCATAAAATCAATGTTTCAGGATGGAGGGTGAATATGCCGGTCCTTTGCGCTTGAATACACGTTCCAGCACCACTGCAAGGGCAGGCAGCGCCGTAAACGCCATGACCAGGTTTACGATAAACATGAAGGCGAGCAGCTTACCCATATCAGCCTGGAATTTCAGCACAGAGAACGACCACGTAGCGACTCCTATGGATAGCGTGATGGCAGTAAAAATTGTCGCCATACCTTCGAATTCCAAGGCATATCCCATCGAGGTGACGATCGGATCACCATCAGCAAGGTGCATCTGTAATCGGTTATAGATATAGAGGGCATAATCGACCCCGATGCCGACCGCTAGAACCATCACCGGCAGTGTCGCCACGGTGAGGCCAATCTCGAACTCTTTCATGAACCAGTAGCCGATGAACGTGCCGACTGTGAGCGGCAGGCAGCACGCGATGGCAGCCCTGAAGTCACGATAAACCAGCAGCACCATGAGCACGATTGCTGCGTATACATAGAGAAGCATCGGAGTCTCGCATATCTCCAACTCGTCGTTGATCGCTGCCAGCACTCCGGCATTACCCGATGCCAGCCGTATGGTGATGTCCTGACGTGCCTCGCGCTTACGAAAATCCTTTATCGCCGAAACCAGTCGGTTTATGGTGACCGCCTTGTGGTCTGCCAAGAAGAAGTGGACTGCGGTCATACTACAATCCGGGTTCACATAACCGCGGTTGCGGGCAATCTCAGTGGCAAGTCCAGCGAAATTGCCCGGATCGTTCGGAATGACAGCCATTTTTGGATGGCCTTCGTTATACCCCTGGTTGTATGTACTAAGCTGACCTGCAAAAGACTTGACAGTGTTCACACCCTCCACATGTTGCATCTCCCAGATAAAATCGTCTTGATATTTACCGATGGCGGTGTTCTCAGCTGAATTCGGTGCTGCTTCAAACACAACTGTCAGCCAGTCCAGACCCAGATCATAATTTTTAGTTATAGCCACGGCATCCCGGTTGTAGCGTGATTCTGGCCGTAACTCAGGGGCACCGGGCTGTAGTGTGCCGACGATCCTGCCTTGACTCTGCCAGACGGATACCCCCAGCAACACCATGGTTAAACAAGTTACGATAACCGCATTTCGGGGTTTGGCCACCGCGGCAATCATCTTGATAATCCGGGCGCGCGACTCGCGCCGCAGCAATGCCTTATGGGCATATTCCGGCGTGAAATTGCAGTATGAAACAGCCACAGGCAGCATCACTAGATTCGTCAGAATCTTGAACCCAACCCCGAGGGAGGCCGTGACTGCGAGCTCCTTGATCATGGGAATCGGAATCAGCAACAACGTCATGAAGGTGATAAACGCCGTAACAAGGGCCAACACACCGGGAACCAACAGTCCGGTAAAACTCTCACGGGCAGAGACCATGGTCGTTTTGCCTTTGGCTAGACAACGCACAATAAAGTTAATCTGTTGTACGCCATGGGAAACGCCTATGGAGAACACCAGGAAAGGCACCAATACGCCAAGCGGGTCCAAACCATAACCAAGAAGCTTCAGGGAGCCAAACTGCCAGATCAGAGAGGTGAGCGAACAGGCAATAGGCAACATAGTCATGCGTACCGATCGACAGTACCAATAAACTGCAAGTGCTGTAAGCAGTAGTGCGAAAGCGCAAAAGACCCCCACAGAGGATGCTCCCTCGGCAATATCACCAATCTGCTTCGCAAAACCGATGATTTGGATCTCAAAGTTTTTGTCTTCGTATTTTTTCCGAAGCGCATTGAGGTTCGTGTTATAGGAAATGTAATCCAGCTTCGTGCCCTGTGCATCTACTTCGGCAAGATCAGCCGTAATCATGGCACTTGTCTGGTCCCGGGAAACAAGACTGCCGACGTAGCCCCCTTGACTGGTGGCGCGCTCAATGTTTCCGATTACCTCGGGTGTCAGTGCATCGACAGTCACCGTTCCGGAAATGATCGGCGATGAGCGGAAGCCCTCTTCGGTAATTTCGTTGACAAAACTGTTTGGCGTCCATAGCGACTGCACGCCCATCCGGTCGACGTTCGGCATTAAAGTGACTGCCTGCGTCACCTCATAAAGCCGAGTAAGCGCATCCTTATCCCATATGGTACCTTTGCGGGCTTTGACGACTATTGTCAAGCGGTTGGCACCGAATAATTGCTCTCGATATTTTTGGAAGGTCTGGACATATTCATGTCCAATTGGCATCTGCTTCTCGAAGCCGGCTTCCATCCGTAGCTGAACAGCGAAATAGCCCATAACTACAGTAATGGCGAGCAGTATACCAAGAACTCCAAATCGATGCCCGAAGACAAACGTTTCCAGTTTTTGAACAAATTTCTTCACACAACCCCCCAATCGGTCAGAAACTGTAACTCACGAATCCACCAACTAAATTTCTGTCCTTGAGGTACTGCCGTTCTACCACGGTGTTTTTCTGCCATGGATCCGAATACCACACGGTGTAGTTGATACCGGCTTGCCACTTGGCAGGGTTCTGGTTGAATAGAACGTAAATGTTGGTCGACATATTTCCTTCCAGGAACTGAGCCGTGTAATTGGGCGTGTCCCCCAGCACCGAATGAGACAAGGTGACACCAGGAGTGACCTGCCATCCGGGAATGATCTTGCCGTCATAGGTCACGTTGAAATCCACCGTGTAACCCCACGAAGTGTCCGTCCCGAGAGCTGCGGTGATGGGGGCAGCAGGATTTGATTTATCAAGTGGCACAAAGTACCCAGCCGCCGCCACTTGGTGCACAGGCACACCTTCAATGGAACGTGTAACACCTTTGCTCACTCCAGGATAGTGGGTAACCGCTGTCTCGGCAGTAAGGAAGCCAGTATCCGCACGCAACAGGTCCAGGAACCAGCCGTGGTCTCCAGGCGACAGTTGCAGCATCCCGGTAACGCTCCATTGATGTTTCTGGAAATCCTTGTACAAGGGCAAATTGGCAATCCCCACCACGCCGTTGGTGTTTACGTCAAGCGGTCCGCCGGGATTAAAGCCTCCCGAGAGTGCAACTGCATCATGGGGCCGATACGAATATTCCGTTCCCACCGCCCAGTTACCGACGGGGAAATTGGCGGTCAAGCCGTACATCTGACGGTTTTGCAAAAATTCCCACTGGTACGCACCACCGTTAACGAGGTTTAGTACCGGAAACTGATCATGATAATTTGTGATATATGCGCCAAAATTAACCTTGCTATCCGGCGGGGTCCAGTGCGCCGACAAGCCAACCTGTTTAAGGTCCCACTCTTTGGGCTTTTTGTCACCAAGAATTGGAGCACCGAAATCGCCATTGGCAGTGATCGCATCAAGTGCCTCGGTATCCGTTAAATTTCGACGATCGGTGAGTGAGTACTGATCCTGACCGAACATATTAAAATTCGTGCCGTTGAACGACACCGGAACTCGGCCCTTGTCGTAGATATCTGAAGCACTAAAGTAGGAACCGACGGGCGCAACCCGGGTGCGGCGCCAATTGGCCTGCACAAAGGCCTCTGCAGTCAGGCCTGCCGGCAGAGACGTGGAAACGCTGATGGCGGGCACTGGCAGAAATGCCTCTTTCATTTGAGTGCCCGGCACGAGCAGTTTCTGGAAATCAAGGACGTTATTACTTACACCTCCAATATAGAAAAGCGGCTCTCCCCAACTGATCACCTGGTTTCCTACTTTGATGCGACCGTTTTCTCCGCCGAGTGAAAAGTTCTTGCTCACCCATAAATCGAGCAATTCGGCATTGAGAACAATCTGGTCTTCAGCGGCACTGGAGAGGTCTGTTCTCCGCGTGTCCTCGGCCTTGAAATCGTACTTCCATATGCCTCGCACAAAGCCTTTCCAACCGTCCGGCGCCTTCAGCAGCAACTCATGATTTCCCTTTATGTAGGCGGAGTAAAAGTCCCCCTTCTTGTAATTGAGATTGCCATCGTCCCCGCCCGACCATTGTCCCGGGTTTCCTACACCGGTAATGTCGCTACTCGGGTTCCGCAGCCGGTTACCGAAACCCATCCCTAAGGTTGAGTTAAGGGACCCTTCGACTGATCCCGCCTGAAACTCATAGGCAAACGCCGATGTCGACAGGACCAACCCACAGATGGCTGTTCCCATCACTGCTCCGCTGATTATTTTTTTCACATAAACCTCCTATCGCTTTTAGATAAAATGAATGCAACGTTTGTGAGCATTGGCAATTCAGCGTTCGCTGTTCATGCGCAGTGTTTCGGCGGTAAAAAAATCTGGGTTCAAGCGTTTATCGCCACTTACATCCTTGAAGTACTTGAAATCTTTACCGGTTCCAAATTGCACGAGGTCGGCTACGTATCTGCCACTAATCAGGTCATAGAAGTTTTGCTGTGACATATTTAAACAAGCTCCTCCAAGCTCCCAGACAGGATATGTCGGGCTTTCTTTCACCTTCCAGATCTTACCAGTAGCGTCATAATCGTCACCGACCGCAGCTATCCAGGTATCTTCGTCGAGATACAGCGTTTTTTTCGGCGCTAGGTGACGGACGCCCTTCTTGACAGTACCGACCACCTCAAGCACACGGTGCAGTTCATAACGGCGCACATCTGGGCTCACAAACGTCGGCAGCAACGCCTTGTCAATAGGAAAGTTAAAGTCCGTCATTTTCAAGTTGTTGTAGGGGATATAGAGTTCCTTGTAGCCGACAATTTTCCAGTCAAAACGATCAGGGTTCCCGTAATACAACTGTTGTATATCTGTTGGATACTGGTTCTCGAATCCGATCATCGGTGCATCATAGGCAAAATTTGGCAGACGGCGCACTCGCCGTTGACCCGGGAAATAGTAGAAAGACTCCGTATCTTCATTAAAAGCATATTTTTGTACGATGGCCTGCCCGGCAAGGGCTGCCGGATTTTCGTAAGCGTAATACATAAATGCCACGGCACTGCCCTTGTCTTTCGGTCCATGAGTGCCTTTTACCCCCCAAGGATAATGTAAAACCTGTTCCCACTTTACAGTAATACTTTTGTTACTTCCAGGTGCTGCGGAGACCCTAGTAACCCCATGCTGATCTATCCCCGCTCCTAAATACCGCAAGAGGTGGTTCCAGACTGCTTCTACACCACTCTTTGGATTTGGAAACGGGACTCCGGGAAGTGCCGCAGACTCAACGGACCAGCCATTGGGACCGACCTTCGACTTGCCGGCTGCATTTTGCTTGGTGTTCTCTACAACGGAGTCCGGATACGCGCATTCCCGGTGTGTGGGATACACGGGCATGGTGTATCCCTTCTTTGTTTTCAGCATCTCAATCTGCCCCGGCGTCAGATTTTTTGCATGTTTGTCAACGTTTGAGGCATCTATGACGAACAGTGGATTCTCGTCTTTGTACTTCCAGTAGTTAAACCGATCTTTGCCCGGGGACCAGCCGGATGCAGGGCGGCTATCTCCTGTCCAGACAGAAATAGTGCCAGCCTTGTTACCACCCTTCTCCGCACCGATCGGAGTCTTTTCGACGGCGTATGCCGCAGATGCTGTGACTGCAAGCGCAATCAAGCCCACCAGAATTGGCCCATTTGCTTTTCTGATCACTTTCATGACAGTCTGTTCAACGCCATTCTCATGCACATGCACATGCATACGCACCACCTGTTCATTGTCCTCTGAAACAAAATTCTTCATACGTTCCTCCTCCTCATATTTGTGATGATCTTGGTATAACCTTCCTCAACCCCATACTTCATTCCATCGTTCTAGATTAACGGTAAGTGGATCACGACCCAGCTTTGGTGGCGTTTTAAAGCTGGGTCGCCTCGGTACAGTCCCGCAGCTCTCATGGATGATTCTGTCCGGTAAACTCTCCATTCCGACACTGATGACGAGATTGCCGACACGTATTTTTTCTAACCATGTTTCTATTGATCTCATCTGCTTCACTTTTCATGCCAATACGTAGTCCATAAGACTCAGAGGCTTATTCTCTACATTCAAACCATATTTTATTTGGTTCCATAATAGAAATCGATGCTATGCTTAAGCGATATTTCACTACTATCGTGAAATGTCACGAAGGCACGGTGATTAACTCCCCCGGAAACGTTACATCTCCTTGTGGGCTGAGCCAGTGCACGGGTGACACGCACCTGCTGTCCGGTGTACACTTCGCGCTCTGCCGCTCGACTATATCTTCCCTTTCCAATCAATCGTTGAACTAACCCGCTTCGCGGGAACTTAAAGTCAAAACCTAATAAAAACAGAACTATAAAGGCTGCATCTTCTGGTGCGACCTTTATTTTGTCCCGGTGTTGAAGAGCGGTTCTTCGATCCACGGAGCTTACGGCCTGAGGGCCGACTAAACCAAGATCAACAGAAAAAATCATGATCGCGGCGATACGAAGAACGTGATTGCCCGATCCAACCTCAATAGAATCAAAAGACAAAAAGGCGGCGCTTCGGTTCCGCCTTTTTGTTTGCTAGACAGTGACGCCATCTCCTCGTACCACGGTAATTACGGCCTGAGGGCCGAAAAAACCAGGAAGAGGGGAAACAGTCATGACAGATTTAAGACGCAGAATGTTGGAAGATTTACAGCTTGCCGGGTATTCGCCCAAAACCATCAAAAGCTACATCTACACCGTACGGGATCTGGCGAAACATTATCACCGTTCCCCGGACCTGCTTACCGACGAGGAAGTACGGCAGTTCTTCCTGCATCTGATCAACGAGCGCAAACTCTCCAAAAGTTCCATTACCATCTATCTCTGCGGCATCAAGTACTTTTTTGAAACCACCCTGAAAAAGAAGCTGCATATTCTCGACATCGTCAGGCCCAGACCCTCAAAGCGACTTCCGGTGGTGATGTCACAGGATGAAGTCAGAACCGTTTTGAAGCTGGTTAAACGTCCGCACTACCGGATGGCGCTCACCATCATCTATGCCTGCGGATTGCACATTTCCGAAGGGGTGCGGCTTACAACCAGCGACATTGACGGCAAGAGGAATCTCCTCAGAGTACGCGACGGCAAAGGCGGCAAAGATCGCTATGTGCCGCTGCACAAGTCTGCTCAGGAGCTTCTGCGGGCACACTACCGTGAATTTGGCGAGGGTTCGGAGTTTCTCTATCCCCACAAAGAGAGCCACATAAGCATCGACAACCTGCAAATCGCTTTCAGAAAGGCTCTGCGAGCAAGCGGCGTCAACAAACCTGCCACCGTGCATACCTTGCGCCACTCATACGCCACTTATCTGCTGGAAAACGGCGAGAATCTCAGCACTATCAAAGATATTCTCGGCCATAGCAGCATTGTTACCACCGACATCTATACCCATGTGACCGAGAAGACTACCACACGCCTCCGAATCAGCCTCGACGGGATGCTGACCGGCTTTCAACCATGAGCGGCCTTGCCGGGATCGTAGCCAAGCACGGCAAGGAATATCTGGACAAGTTCGGTGACCGGATGCTGCCGAGTCACAAACGGGCGCTTGGCGACATACTCGCGTGCCGCACCGAAGCCATGGGAGGAAATCTGTGTGAATGCGATGAGTGCGGGCATCAGCATTACGCCTATCACTCCTGCAAGAACCGCAGTTGTCCTACCTGCCATAGCAGCGACACAAAGAAGTGGCTGGCAAAGAGAGAGGCTGAGCTATTGCCGATCCGCTACTTCCATATGGTTTTCACCATCCCGTCGGAACTGCGGGACATTGTGCGCGGCAATCAGAAGCTGCTCTACTCCGTCCTTACTCGGGCCGCCGTCGATACCCTGCAAAAGATCGGCCTCGATCCCAAATTCGTCGGTGGCCAGTTGAGCATGATGACCGTGCTTCATACCTGGACTCGCGCCTTGGAGTTCCACCCCCATGTACATATGCTCGTATCTGGCGGCGGACTGGACAAGGATGGTGTCTGGCGCTGTGCCAGAAAAAAGTTCCTGGTGCCGGTACAAGCTCTGTCTGCAATGTTCCGCGCCAGGTTCATGAAGCTGGCCAGAAAAGCGCTGCCAGGAGAAACCTTCTCCAAGGAGGTCTGGAACAAGGAATGGGTGGTGTTCTGTAAACCGACCTTTAACCGGGCCAGGAAGGTGCTGCGCTATCTGGGGCGTTACGTCCACCGCATCGCCATCACCAATGATCGTATCCTGGCTACAAAAGACGGCACTGTCACGTTCCGTTATCAGGAGTCCAAAAGCGGCACATGGAAGACCATGCCTCTGAAGGGTGAGGAATTTCTACGCCGCTATCTGCAACGTGTACTTCCCCAAGGGTTTCATAAGGTGCGTTACTACGGGCTGCTCAGCCCGGCCAACCGGGTGGTTCTGAAGAGAGTGCAACTGCTACTGGCAGAGTGGCAAAAGAACAAGGAAGTGGAGAAGCAGGAAGCGCCGGAAACCACCTCCAGGAATATCTGCCCCTGCTGCAAAGGAGGGATGATGCTGGCAATATCGCGGCTGCCGAGAAAGCCGCGTAGCCCGCCGGATGGGATCATGGCGTAACTCAAAAAACGCAGTAAAACTGGTGTTCACCACGAGCATTGCACTATAGCTGCGCCCACAGTATGCAAATGTGGTGGTTGCAGCAGGAAAGCCGGTGATCATTCCGGTTGATACCAGGAATATCGGTCTGAGAAAAGAGCAACTACGAAACATTTCTTATTGAAACCACCTCATAAAGGACGTATTGTCCACGCACTCAAAGTCAAATTCAGAGATAAATATCCATATAGCTGGCGGGGCCGAAACGGTTTAGTTCAACACAAGTTTATACGGCGGCTCCGCTTCGCTACGCTACCGCATAAACTCTTAATCTTTAGGCAAACAAGCATCGGACAAATCGTACTCAAGAACATCATTCATCAAAAATAGAAAACCCCGCCTAAAAAGACAGGGTTTGTCAATGATCTGACGCCGCATAGCGCCGCTAGTTCCCGTTCAAGAGAAGAAGGAAAATCAAATTTAGCATATCAACTACGATATTCCGCCAGTTGGTCTCCGCCAATCATTTCGAGTCGGCGACTAACGTCTTAAGCTTCCAATTTTGCCATATGTTTTGCTTTGTGCCTGAGGGACGTCAAGGGGACCGATATGAGGATCAGGGTCATTACAACAATTCCCACATTTATCCAACTGCTCAACGCATATCCTCCATGAACAATCAGGTAACCGGATACGGCCGGACCAGCCGCGACACCCGCAGTCAGGAACCCACCGGAAGCAGCAACTACACGCCCTTCGGTATCGAGTTCGGCAGCGAGAGCCGTCAGGTATGAAAGAGCATAAAAATAGGTTACAGAAATAAACAAAACCCCTATCGTGTAGGGAATCATGGCGTTAGAGGATTGAAGAATTGTGAACGTTACAATCCCGGTTAGCACAATGCCAAGAATGACCGGCTTCCGAAGGCCATAGCGAGAGCCAGTAACAGACGCAATCAATGGGCCGACAATTCCGATAACTGCCTGAATCGAAAACAGGTTTCCCAAAGTCTCTGGAGCATATCCAGCCACCAGGCCAATGCGCTCCGAGTAGGCCCACATCATGGTGTCTCGTAATGCAAATGCAAACATTGCTATCAGCATGAATATTGCTGATTTGGAAAAGAGGCCTTGGTGTGCATGCGGATGGTCAGGCGAAGCAAGCGGGACGATAATAGCTTTTTGTGGCAGCTTGACAAGAAATACTGAGACAACGAGCATGCAAATAGCCAATGCGCCGTAGACACCGGCGTATCCCCACTTCTCACTAACATGAGCGAACGAAACCATCGCAACGACCATTAGGACAACGAATATTACTGACATTTGCCCAGCAAGCTTTTCAGGGTTTTTTGCATTAGCGACGGTAGCGTTTCCTGCGGCGAGTGCAAGACCGCAGCCAATTCCCACGATCGGCCTCAGAAGTATCAGAACATCGTAGGACGTTTGAAACATAGCAAGGACGTTACCTCCAATTGCGAGGACTGCACCGGTAATAGCGAGCGTTCGCCTTGGAATCTTTCCCATAAAGGGGGCTACTACCAAGGAAGCAACGGTGACCGCCACAAACTCCACTGTTCCGAGAAGGCCTGCCTTCGCCTCGTCTAGGTGCAAGCCATTCATGGTCGACGAGATCATAAAAGGAAGTACCAGCATCGCTAGCAACCCGATACCGTAGGCAGATGAGAATGCAGCCATCAGCAACCCCCAGTTGTCCGGCTTAGCATCGTAAAAATATTGTGCGACAGCGCTTCGTGAAGGTGATTCAACATCAGGTAGAGCTATGGTCTCATTATTCATCGTTCAAGCCTCCATTTATTTGCCTAGTAAGGGTGTACAACGGACAATTGCCTCCTCAGCTAGATTTGTGTTGGTCTGGACTTGGTTTATGTAGCAGTGGAAACCGGAGGAGTATGGTCTATTTTACAAAATCGATCTCACCCTTGGCGTTAGAATAGCCTTTGAGTTTTAGGTCTGATTCGAGGGTGAAGTGCTCCTTTGAGATGATGTTTCCTTTGGTGGACGACCATTTTCCAGTTCCACCATCAATCTTAAGCGTGAATCCATCAAAGGCAGTTTCCATTCCAGCCAGGATCTTGTCGCCGTCCTTATCTTTTAGCTCGCAGCGACCGCTTCCCTTCGTAATTGTCTCACCCTCTTTCAACTTCGTTGCCGCTTCCATACCTACACAAGACACCAAAAAATACTTGTCCCCTTTACTCTGGGTGGCAAGCTTGTAACTTCCATCTAATTGAAAAACCGTGGTACTACGCGTAGAGGTTTCCATCATCGCTGCCGAAAAATCCGCAACCCACCCCCCCGTAAGCACAACTGGCTCCGCAAGTACCGATGTGGAAACCCCAACCAAAAGAACTGTTACCAATAGTATTGCCTGATTCATGAGTTTCATAGTAATTTCCTTTAGTTTAAATTTAACAATCGACTTCTTAAGTCTTATTCAACTTACGGCCCGATTAGTTATCAAGTATCACATTTCCTTGCCCATTGCCTGTCTTTCTTTTTGGCATACGGTTGTACAGCCAGATGTGCGAACTTGAGGCACACTTGGCGAAAGCAGGCGACCTTATCACCACCCGATACCCATGTCCTACCCTAACTACGTTCTATATGCACACATAACCTAGTTCACTTTTCATGCCAAGGCATGTACCCACCGATTCAAAAGCCAACCATCTACTATAAAACCACTTTTACCTGATCCCTTGGCAACAAATCGATGCCAGAGTTAAGCGATATTTCACCACTGTCACGAAATGTCGCGGGAACAGGGAATGCAATGCGGACGGAGCCGTATAAACCTAGAAAAAGCAGCTATCCACAAAAATCACTAAAAACACGAACGAAATAAGAATGTTATACAACTTCACGGCGTAACCTTTTTGGTGAAATACGGTTTTACTGTAATGGTTTAATTTTTCGTGTCTTTTCGTGTCTTTCGTGGACCCAAAAACCGTTTTTAGGATAAACCACTGAAGTACAGCCCGCAATAAATAAGTTCCTGGGACTGTAGAGAATTGAGGCCTGTATGGATCAGGATAGCGCTGGAGAAGTATCCATCGCCGAGGTACAGAAAAGTAATTAACAGCTTTTTGAGGTTGTAGCCTCGGGGTAGACATAAAAAGCCCCTCAAGTCCCCTTGGGCGTCCCCGGTCATGGAGACTTTTTTTGCCCAAACCCAAAAAGTACAGAAGGGAGAAATTTTCATTGCCTGGTGTCATCCACGTCGTAGTAGGTGCTTTGCTCATTAAGCTCAAGGCACTGTCGGCACTGGACACAGTCTTGGCAGCATCAACCAAGGTCGTAATTGCCTGATCACAGCAATGAGCATGCTCATTTTCTGAAAGACAGCATAGACAAATAAGGGTTTTCTAAAAGCTGAGTCTGCTTCCGCAGGTCATCATTCTGTTTTTTAGTTGGTATTCCGGCGAAGCCGACTGATGGAGGAGATGCCGCCCTCCCCGGTGGAAAATTGATATGTAATGTGAATGATTCTGCCCCGTAAAACGGCTGGAGTGAGCCTCATTGTTGGTGAGCTTTCCAGGTTGCCCTGCTGGGTGGGACTGGGGTCAACAGGGGGTGCTATCCCACCGCTTGGACTGTTGACTTGAGGGGCAATGCCGGGATGGCGGCATTGCTCTTTGAATCGTGGGGACGAAGAATTGATGGTGGTGAACCGTCCGCGTGCATGTACAGGCGACTTGACCGTACCACCGGAATCAGTCTTGGCCCAAGTGAACGCTGGGGGCGGTGCTGCGTGGCTGATTGGTATGCGTTCTTTCCAAAGGCAACTTCGTTCCCACGATTGAGAGAGTAATAAGAATCATCCCATATGCTCCGGGGAACGCGGTTGGGTTTATCCCATTACTGATCCCGATTTTGAAGGCTGCTGGGTGAGCCGTGCAGGGTGTTCTAACTGTGATCCCCTCCATGCGCGATTGGAGCGCGGCGGATCGGGAGAATTGCACCCCTGCGCGGCACAAAAAAGATGAAGGCTATTTCGACGATGTGTCTGAGTTCAGAATTCTGTTCCGGGACCCAGGATGCCTCTTGCCTCCAGAACCCCGCTCCCACTATTGGACGCCTACGTGTAGGCCAGCAGTGCGTAGCCACGAAAGAGTCGCTAACCTCTCCGTGTGCATCTGGGGAGTGTCATCAGGAAGCCCGCATGCGAGGGCATGGTGTTCGGCGGCTCCGATGCGGCGGAGTCCAGAGCCGTCACCGTAGTACAATAACACCATACGCATCCTGATGGCATGTTGGGAGAAGTAACTGAGAACTGGAAAGTCGCCATGGCCGGTTGGACAGTAGGCGCGTAAGCGTTGAGTGCCCTATGTGGGGAAGATGGCGTCCCACCAGTTGCTTCTCCTTTTTTTCTTGAGGATTGGAATTTGAAAAGGCAGGCATGGATTGAGAAACCGGAGCGCTTACAGGAGTTATATCCGGCGGATCGCAACGCGTATCGCCTGTACGATGCTCACGTTGACATTACCATGTTTGCCCTATACCGGTTGTGGTCGAGATTCATCGTGCATGCCAGTGCGATACGGTGATGAAGTATCTTTATGAGGCTGGCACTTCATTTAAAGATGGGACGCCACAACCGGTACTTTCAGGATTAATGGGATGATGCAGGAGAATCGCTATGGCCAGTCAATGTGTGACGACGTTCCTGCAGCCCTTCAGATTTTGTGGCTATGTTGTTGGTAGTCAGAATCAAGAATGTTTATCGGAGTTCAGCATGAAAACAGACCGCTCTTATCTATCCAAGCCATTTAGAATACTGCTCCTGCTGGTTTGTTTCTCAGCATTGCCGTTACAAGCATTTGCCGCCCAGGTAGAAAAGTGCAACTACGTCGAGTTTCAACGCCTGCCGCTATTCGAGCACATGCATGGCATCAATGGCTCTCTCATTATCAAGCGAGATCGGCGCTTTATGTATGAATATTCTGCCGGGCTGGATACACCGGAGACAACATGCAATGCCCGTCTCTACCTCATGGACAAAAACAACAAGATAGTCTTTTCGAAAAAGCTTGAAAAACCAATCGCCTCGCTGGAAACAGTTGAACTGCTTGAGCGGCAACCTAAAAGTTTTGCTCTGGAGGAGGACTATAGCATTGGCTGGGGATCGTACGCCGGACCGATTACCAGCTTCTTTGATGTTGTTAATGGCAAAGTAAAATGGCTTCAAACCCGGCAGAATAATGCGAAGAAAATCAAGAAACTTTACGTGTCGTCCAGCCTCAAAACAGGCTGGCAAATTGTGAAAGCGGGAAACAATTTCGATATTCTGGAGGCCGCATGCCGTCCTGAATTCAGCATAAGATTAGATGAAGCAGCATTCTCCATCACCTACAGACGCTACCACTACAACGGCACTGAGTGGATCGAGTACAGCCGGAAGGATAGTGGGTATTGGGATTTTGAAGAATATCCGGACATTGCTCTTTACCCAAAAGCGCAATGAGAACGGATAGCGTGAGGAAAGCATCTCTTTTACATATCGCCAGTAATACCATCGTTGCTGCGGCTTTTGGCCTGCTTGTCCTGCTGCGCATCACAGCTATTTGCATCGTGCCGGTCGACCACGTTCCTGACCGCCTTCGAGATATTGATCTGGAGATATTTAAGGAGGAACCATCCACTCTGCACCGATTTTCGACATTGGCGAAAGAAAAAACTTTCGGGGAGTACCAGATCAGAATTTACCAGAAAGTTGACGAATTTGGCTCTGCTTCCAATCAACTACAGATACTTCAGCATGGCACGATCGTCTATAGCAGCGAAGATACCTACCGCTATTATTTTGGGCATGTTGGCGCAAAGGAATATGACAACCTTATCAAGATAGGCAACGATGTAACCGGCAACGGGGTTCCCAATCTGGTTGTCTCCTCTTACAGTGGTGGCGCTCATTGCTGTGTGAGCTTTGAAATATTTGAACTGGGCGTAGAGTTCAGAAAAATTGCCACTCTTGACGTTACGGATAGTTACTACAGTCATTTTGAAAAGCGCCCCGGCGAGAAAGGTCTTGTTTTTGTTGCCGATGATTTCACCTTTGCCTATTGGAACACCGGCTTTGCCCAGTCACCTGCACCGGAGGTTATCTTACGTTACTGCAACGGAGCATATCGCCTGGCGGATGATCTTATGCGTAAACCAGCACCATCAGACATCACGCTTCTCGGATATGCCGAACGGATAAAAAATAAACCGGAATGGAAAAATGGGGAACCTGCTCCCTTACTATGGGATGTCATGCTTTATCTGATCTACAACGGCAATGCCGAATCGGCATGGAAACTGTTCGACATAGCATGGCCAAAGAATATATTCGGGAAAGCTGAGTTTTTACAGGATTTCAAGAAGCAATTGGCGAGAAGCCAGTATTGGGAGCAGGTTAAGTTGTTGAACGAGGGAGCGCCTGTTTGCTGTGAACCAGACGGTAAATACAGATATTAATAATCCGGTATGCTACGAAACGTTTTGGACGCTTGAGAGGGGGACTTCCGCAAGGAAGGTGCATTGCTCGTTGTAGATGCCTATAGTTTGCGGCGATTGACAGCAGGAAATTTTCGGAGCGCCTGCGGCAGGTTCTTAATCGTTTCTGGTATCGGGGGACGTCCGGCCCCGCAATCGCCGCAATATTTTTAAAGTGGTAGATATCTGGCTAAGAATATCTTCAAGAACTGATGGGCTGATGCAGGAAAAACGCTATGGCAATGCGGGTTTCCGGTAAATCCGGCAGCCAATGGGGAATGCACGCAAACTAATTGTTGCCGCGTGATGGCGCTCCCCCAGCCCTTAAATATTGGAAAATGCCCGATGGAGGGGTGAGCGCTTGGTATTAATGTGTTGTACCACTCGCAGCCGTAGCCACGTCGGGCATCCAGCACCAAACGCCATGTGGCTATTCTGTCCCGACAGATCTGGCAGTGGGTTGTAACGCTGATGCTGGTAGGGATGCTGGTATTCGGGAAATGTGGGTTATACTCATTAGCCAGCATCCTCAACGTAATTGCCCATGTGAGGTGGGCGCAACGTTTCCTTCAGGATTCGTGATCCCAATACCTATTGGTCAGCGGAGTCAACAGGGGGTTCCATCCAATCTCAAGAACTGTTGGCTTCGGGTACCGTGCTGGGATGGCGGCACGATACATTTATCATCAATTTGGAGGCTCCCATGTTCAACATAGAAAAGAACCAATGTCAGTTACAAATCCACGCCAAGGTGCTCGACCCAATTGCCGACGAGCAGGTGCATCTGATCGTTAACCATCCGGCGCTGCACGGATTGATTGCCATCATGCCCGATGCTCACGCCGGTTCAGGTTGCGTAATCGGTTTCACCGGCAAGTTTCGTAATGCGGTCATCCCCAATATTGTCGGAGTTGATATCGGCTGTGGTGTTGCCTGCCATCCGCTCGCTGGTGTCGGTGATATCGACTTCCCGGCACTGGACAGACATATCCGTGAGAGCATCCCGCTCGGTATGAACTGGCATGACAGCACTGCATTCTCCGACCGTCCAGAGGTGCCACAAAACATGCGCCGAGCTTTCACAACATTGTGCGAACATATCGAAGAAGGATTCTACAAGGGAAACAGGATCGGCAGGCACATCCCGTCACTGAATCAGCTTGGTACCCTTGGTGGCGGAAACCACTTCATAGAAATCGGCCAGGACGAAAATGGTGGCTATCACCTGATCATCCATTCTGGTTCACGCAACCTTGGCAAAAGGGTGGCAGAGTTTTATCAGGAGAAGGCAGTCAAACTTCTTAAAGAGATGGGTATGAAAACCCCCAAAGGGCAGGAGTTCCTTCCGATGAGTGCCGGAGGCAATGAATACGTCAAATGGGCGGCAGCAGCGCAGACATACGCACGATACAACCGGCGCATGATGCTCATCTCGATTCTCTCTTTCTTTGGGATCAGCTTTGACGAGCAGCAGGTCATCGAAAGCGTTCACAACTACATCTCGGAGAAAGATCATATTATCCGCAAGGGTGCTATCTCTGCACATAAGGGTGAGCGTGTCATCATCCCGCTCAACATGGCCGACGGCACTCTTTTGGGAGAAGGAAAAGGGAACACCAATTACAATCTTTCTGCCCCGCATGGTGCTGGCAGGCGGCATGGCCGCATGGATATGTTTCGCAGGCTGGACAAGGGTGAGTTCAGTATGGAGAAGTTCAAAGAGTCCATGCAGCATGTATTCTCAACCTCAATTTCCCGAGAAACCTTTGACGAGAGCAAGTTCGCCTACAAATCGTTAGCGGATATAGAAGAGTATTTATTGGAGACGGTTGAGGTTACCGGTAGATTAACACCGGTGTACAACCTGAAGGCTGCAGGTGAGTAAAATATGATCAACAAAATTCTATCCATACACCATTTCTGCGCAGACTCAGCAAAGACTCTGGTACCTGGGGATATCCGGCCTCGCCAATCGTCTCTATTTTTTGTACCATTTTGTTTGTCTTACGTGACCACATCCAATAGTTTTATGCTTGACGTAAAGCGTAAAAGTATTTAGGCTGATAATCATGATCCGTTCATTCTCCTGCAAGCATACTGAAAAGCTCTACCATGGTTCTCGGGTTCCTCGTTTTCAGGCGTTTGTCCAGCAGGCAGAGAAGCGGTTACAGATTCTTGAGAGCGCTACCTGCATTGAAGACTTGATGAATCTTCCCAGCAACCGTTTTGAGGCACTGGGTGGAGATCGGCAGGGCCAACAAAGCATCCGTGTTAATCAGCAGTGGCGTATCTGTTTTGTGTGGAGAGAAGATGGACCACACAATGTTGAAATTGTCGATTATCATTGAAAGGAAAACACTATGAATGCCATGCGTCCAATACACCCCGGAGAAGTCCTGAAAGATGAACTTGCTGAAATCGGCATGTCAGCCAACGCCTTTGCGCAGGCTCTGCATGTTCCTGCCAACCGTATTACGGCAATTTTGAATGGCAGCCGGTCTATTACCGCTGATACGGCACTCCGGATCTCTCAGTTTTTTGGCACTACACCTGAATTCTGGCTAAACCTCCAAACAGCCTATGACCTGAAAGTTGCCAAGCTGGCTGTCGGGAGTAAAGTAGAGCTTGAGGTAAGGTCATTTTTGTCATCCATGCCGAGGCTTTCGCACGCATAGAAATCTGTCTACCCAGTCGAGTTTAAACTATTATGGCTTCCAGTATTTTGCGGAGGCCATTTTTTTGATCGGGCTTTCTGAAAAACAACACTCCTAGCAAAACATCCTGAACCGAATTCTTTATCATTCTATTTTTTTGCCTTATTCCTCATTGACGGCAGTGCAAAATGTGTACTTTTTGCACTACTTGGCTGGAGGGTTCAATGCCCTCCAATATTTTTGGAGAATGGGTGCAAAAACCTCTGCAACAATCAAGGTGCTAAATGGTTGCCAGCATGACGAGTTTTTGCACGAAGGAGTGAGTGTTATGGCACGAGTTGGGTACGCACGGGTGAGTTCTCGGGATCAGAACCTCGATTCTCAGATCGATATGCTGACAGCCACGGGATGCGAAAAGATCTTCGAGGATAAGATCAGCGGCGTGAAGGAGTCACGCCCGGAGTGGGATCGGCTGTTGGAATTTCTCCGTCCTGGCGATACGATTGTCGTTGCGGAGCTTTCCCGTATGACTCGTTCATTAATGCATCTGCTGTCGCTTGTTAAGAAGTTCGAGAGGCAAGGGATTGAGATTGTATCTCTTCGTGAGCATATTGATTCCTCGACTGCCACCGGTCGAGCATTTCTTTCAATTCTGGGTGCTATCAATCAAATGGAGCGAGAGTTAAAGTCGGAGCGTGCCGCTGCCGGCAGGGCTTCCGCAAAAGCACGGGGTAGAACCGGTGGCCGACCAAGGACGGATCTCAGCAAGCTGGAGAATGCTCGAGTCCTTTATGAAAATTCTGGTGCATCCTCGGCAAATGTCTGCACTACGTTTGGAATCAGCCGCAGAACTTTTTTCAATTATCTGGCTGAATGCCGAAAGGGAAAAGAGATTCCTGTATCGCCACATCAATCGGTTTAATAAACTCCGGGCAACCATGTCTCGAGCTGCTGCAGGAACTTCGGTGTAAACGGCTGTACCTTGATTGAGACTCTTCAACGTACAGGATTGATCATATAAAGTCCCTGTGAATAATCCTTGGCAATATCTGTTATCAGGCCGCAATCCGCCAACAGACATAATGTGATCGCAAGGCGGTCTTCGCCAACAAATGGTTTTAATGGCCTACTGATCAAAGAGACCAGCCCTTCCTCCTCTACACTAATCCGGAGCCTCTGTTTCTTTCCGTCAAACCTGAACGCTGCTACTCCAAAGTGCTGACTTAGTACGAGGTTCTCAATGATGAATCTCAGTAATTCAGGTAATGGCCGAGCACTGAATCTACTAAAGACCGTTTGCCAGTATTTAAGTGATATGCGTTTAACTTCGCCAATACCCAGCAGCTTTTTGCTGTCATCATGCTGTTCTAACAAAGATGATAGCTTTTCACATAAAAGCAGGAGCCGAAGGGCCAATGGGACAACATCACTTTTCCAAGTTTTAAGACTTTTCTGAATGTTTTCCATTATTGAGAAAATACAATAATCAGGGTCTGTATCGGCCAGATCAAGGTAGTCTTCAACAGTGTCCATTCCAGTAAACAGTTTTCCGGATATATCTGCAGTGTTTACACCTTGAGGGACAATCTTCTCGTGTTCTGATAGAAAAACCATTATTGCATCAACCAAAACAACAGTGTCACGATCTTTATGCCTAATTAGTCTATCTTCAACCCAAGCGAAAATGGCTTCAAAAGCCAAACGGTGTGCTTGCCGAATTTGCAGAATGAACCAGCGTATCCATGCAGTCTCAAGCGATTTGCTCAAATTCATAATGGGCTTGCTCTTTAGTCGGCGGTATGAAAGTGCAATGCGAATGTCTTTTTCAGCAAGTGGATCTGAACTCTCCTGCAAAAGTTCTAAAACAAGTGCCACAGTTGCACTGCGCCTACCTAAAGGAGTTGCTGAATTTATTAATTGCGAATCATAGAAGCTTACAGCAAACGCTGCCATCTCGGCATCTGAAGGCGAACGCAGATCCCATGCATGGAAAAGGCCTTTTGCAATATTCTCATCTGCCTTAAATTCTTTAAGGCTTGTCAGGAAGTCATACCCGGGAGCATCTTTAAGACTCTTCTCAAGAGCCTCTGCCATTTGCACCCCATTGCCATAGGCCCGGAATACATCTTTTTCTACTGGTTCAAGAAAAAGCAACCCCCCGGTTGTTTTTGAAGCGGGTCCATATGTAGGCGCCGCCATCAGGCTGGTGTTATCTGGATCTCTTTTCCAGGCAGAAAATGACAGCTCGACTGTTCCATTCGTACTGGCTGGTTGTTTTGCCTCTATACCCGGTACTTTAGGCAAACCTAGTCCATGATGGCCCCATGTGAAAAGGATTTCAATTTTTTCCTTAAAGCAAATCAGTGCCTCGCTCGACTGTTGATCAATTTCTTGAGCTTTCATGAGGTCATAAAATTTCCAGTATATCCATGACAGGACAGAAAAGCCCCGTATATACCGGGTGTAGTTGTTTATCCCTGGCAGACATGTCTCCATTAGTTCGAGATTTGCCTGGCGCATGCCGAGGAAATCAACACCACTGGGGTCAATTTTGAACTTGGGTATGAAAAATGGGCCAATGGGAGTATCTATTTTCATGGTGTCACATTAACTGCAAACTTGCTGCAGTTCGTACATTGAGCAATGCGATTGTATTTCAAATCGTTTCCCGCCTGAACTGCCCATACAGTGAAACAGAATGGGCAATATGGAGTGTCTGTCTTTACGGTTCTGTAAGATATAATTCCAGGAATTCTTTTAATGGAATCAATGAACTTCTGGCCGCTTGCTGTCTTGAAAAGAATCAGGTCATTATTTATCGGTTTACCCGCTTCATGTGAATTCAGTTCGGTTTCAAGTTGAGTCCGTAAAGTGACAGTCTTCAGCGCTTCATCGAGAGCATTTGCTAACTCAGATTCCCTGGATGGAACAAGTAACGATGCAAATCCTGCCTCGGGATTATCGATTAAGAGATTCTGGGCAAGATCAGTATCAATTGGTCCACCGGCAAATCGCTCAATATCTTCGTGAAGCATGACCATATTTTGATGACGGGAGTCATCATCTGAGAGAGTGAGGGCTAACACTGAAGCTGCAGTAAACACGTGCTGTTCCAGGGCTTCAAATGGTGAATGAAGCAATTTTTCTGAACATGCACGCCTGAACCACGTTTTGACAAAAACAAGACCCTCTTCACTCCAATCATGCCGTTTCAGAATATGAAGCTTTATCTCGAACCAGTAAACAAGCGCAGCTCGGCGGCGCAAATTATCACTCGTCTCATCAAGACACTTTTGGATACATCGTTCAAACGCATCAAGATGGTTAACTATTTTTTTCTTTCGTGCCTGCTCGATACGGTACTCATTTTCGTCATCGTCTTCAGTACTTTCAATCCCTACAACTTTCGGTTCCTTTTGGGGAGTATATCGCTCTCCGAGCAGATAACGGCGCAAACGAGCAAAAAGATCCATCTCTCCAGCGTGTCCATCGGTTCTGGTAATTTCAATTTCGTTTCCATGGACATCAAGTACCGGGGCGATATCCGCTAGATGGATGACAACCGAACTATTCCCTTTGTCAGTATTGTTTGAATCATCAGAGTTCTTAATCACCTTGATCCGGCTGCCGAATTGAGGAGCATGACGATTTAAACTCAGCGCAAGATAATCGAGGAGGGCGACCTCATCATCAATTGTGTCTTCATTGCTCAGAAACCTTATAATCGTGCGCTGTTCCCTGCCAAGTTTCAAAATATCTTCTTGCAACACCCATCCTCTTGCACGGCGATCGTCCTTAGTAAGAGAAACCTGCAAACCAGTTGCGAACAGCAGATTGTTTGAAGCCGTAACTGACGTCGCAAAACGCCCCTCAACGTTAACTGTAACTGTGATGGCACATTGCTCTCCGGTACTGCTTTCCAGAAAGCCTCCCCACTCCCCGGCAAAATCTTTTGTAGCGATTAACCAGCCAACGAGCGAACTGTCACTTTTCAAGACAGCGTGGACGATACACTTGTTGCCAAGTCCGCTGGCATTATACGCAAGAGTGGTTGTTTCTTTGGGAATATCTGATTCACCCCATGTCACAAAACCCTCGTCAGTCGAATGTTTGCGCAGTATCCCCACTTCAATATTGTCAATCGAGCAGAGTGCTTTGCTGGTCGCGTTTATGCTACCTGAAACGGTAATAGTTTCACTGCCAGGGCGATCAATCTGAAACCATTTTGCGTGCAGGCAGCGATTGGGCGATTCCGCTTCAGGGGTGACGGCAGACAGTGCCACTCCCCATGATTTGGCTATATTGAATGGGAACGTTGTTTCGGATGCATGTCTCGTCGGGAGAGCCACTCTAATTTTTGTGGCTCCGACTCCTTTCGCCAATCGTTTTACTGCGGTGCCAACCGTGTCATGAAAAGGAGAGAGAACAGTCAGTGTGCTGTCTGCTATAAGAGAGGCCGCGTTTACAATCTGGTCGATAATAGGAATTGTCGTTGAATGGAGCAGTTGAGGTTGGTTATATTCATTAGAATTGCTGATATTAACATGACGACGTGACAACATCGAAAACATTGGAATCCACGTCTTGTCAGGAATTGTAATATCTGAGCGGTTTCCGAGATTATCAAGAAAATTAGCAAACTCCTCGAAAACTAACGGTGCTGACATCGGCTCCAGAATCTCAAATACTTCAAGATTACGTCCATAGCCACCGAAGGTAATGTTCCCACTGCCAATTGCCAGAACATCGCCGTCAGGTCCGGACAAATAGGTGCACTTTGGATGAAATACGCCCTTTGGGAGTGCTACTGGGATGACCCGATATTCTTGGCCAACCCGTGTAGAGCGTCGCTCACTTAGCGAAGATTGATATCCGTCGGCATCAACGATTACATAAATCTGCCGACATCCTTGTTGACGGAGTTCACGAAGGACACACGTCTCGAAAAAGGTCAGGCTCAACGCATACGTTGTGAAGAGAGCCTGTTCCCATTTTCTGGACGAAAGTAGATCAGTCAGTGTAATTGATGCCATGCGAAAGCCTTTATGGGCAAGCTATGAGACGTACTTACTCGCATAAGTAAACAAAGCCATTTCAACATCAGCGCAGGTCCAAACACCCTGCCTACGTAACCCGTGTTCAACGAATGCAGATGGGTGAGGGCAAGCTTCCGTTTGCAACGAACAAATTGTGATCAGGATGTCTAGCCACTGTGAATATCCTGCTGGCCACTGCTTTTGCCCCTCAGGAATGAACCAACCGTAACCATAATCCTTTACATGGAGATCGAGCCAATTATGTTTCTGGCTGTCAGAATCTCCTTTTCCAAAGACCCGGACACATCGAGTGTCGATAGCTCCATATATTGTGGGAATGGCGAATCGAAGTGACTTTGTTAAGTATGTCGGGCCGATTCCTGACTCAATATTTCCTCTAAGGACCAACAGTGGATCCAGCGAATTTATGTTGGCACGTGAAGGAAGCGTTCCATCATTCCCATAAATAGTGTTTGGAGGGAGGACGACAGGGGCGCCTTTGATTCTGCCTGGGTTTCTCAATTTGCCCCACTTGGCGATTTCCTTCACGTCGTCTAGAGTCACCCCGCCCGTGTTGAGGTGTGAAGACAATTGCCGTTCGATTCTTAGAATATCAACAAAACCCGTCTGCCATGAATCCTTTCCCCAATTATAAGAACGATACAGGTCTGCTAACCGATTCTCATTGCAGAACCTGCTTAGTCTACAAGCAAGATTTTCAGTCTGAGACGTATTTTCACTCAAAATGTAACCTCACTAAATCAAATACCTAAGCGAGCAGTAACTTCTTCCAGTTTTTGACTTAATTCGGGTGTAAGTCCTTCTTTAATTTTGCTGACAAGTTCTTTCAATCCATACCACATATAGCTGTGTGAACCAGATTCCCCCAAATAAATAATCAGCTGTGCAACTTCATTGGGATAGCGTTGAGGTAATTCGTTCTTATCAAGATCACGAAGAAACGATGAATTTCGAATTGTGCCATGTGGCATTTTAGTAGCTAAGGCTACTGCCTCAGGGAATATTGCAGTCAATCTGACAGTCCAGCCGAGCATTGGTTCGAACTCTGCGGCGCTTATTGGGGCTGGCACACCTTGTAGTCTATTTTCCCAGTATTTTTTTATCCAGCGACGCCATAAATCGATCTGGAACTTTTCTTCTGTTCTGTTGAGATATGTTTTAATATTTGAAGCTAGCATAACTCTGGATTCTTCACCTGTTTGTCTGAAAAACTCTGGAATCCAGGTGGTCAGTGGAGAGTTCACATAATAAACTAGATATGCCGCTATGAATTCGATAAATCTGTTTCGCCGTTGTTCTTTAAAAACTTGAAACTTAGTCAGGCTTGCAAAGAAAGTCGGTTCTAATAGCTCGGCAACTTCAGGGTTGAGATGTCCCCAACACATGAAACCATCCCATACTGCCTGGTAATCCTGTGACTCTGTATTTTCACTGAACAGAGGAAGTAAGTATTTGACAGTCCATTCGTTATCAGCAGCTAGTAAAAATGGGAACTGACTGGCAATTATGGATAGCCCTAAAATACCTGGTAACGACTTATCTTCAACAATATCAGTCAAAGCATTTTGGTATAGTTCATTAAATGAAGACGGTAGAAGTTCCTGTCCTTTTCGCCATAGCGATAAACCTCCCAAAAAGAACTGAGTTAGAACCCCTGCTGGACGATTTAAAGCTGAAGATAACCAATCACTGCTACTGTCCCTTGTTTCAGTTCGATCAAGTTTTTGCCAAACTTCGGATGCTATAGCATTTGCGTGCGGCAACAAATCAAGCGCATATGGCCTGCCGCCATTTTCGACCAATGAATTGAGCGTTTGAGCAATGTCGAGAGCATGATCATGGTACAACTCTCTTCGACTAAGCCATGACAGGATTTTCTCAAGCTGGGTTTTATCTAGCTCTGATGCCTGCCAAACACGAAAAAGTGGAGCCCATAAATCACTCCCCCAGAGGCCATTAGCTGCCAATGCCTTTGCCAACTCGATTCCCCAGCCAAATTCTTCTTTTGAAGCATCAGAAATAGCATTAATCAGGCCATATCGATTAGGGCCTGAGAATCGATCTTCTTGAAATCCTATAAGTTCTGGCAACCACTCACCAGCAGGCCTGGATAACAACTCCTCTGATGTCCAGGGGCTTCGCGATTCGTAGCTTCCAGTTCTCATCCAACGAGTCATATCGGAATGTTCACGTGATCTGAATTCGGGATGCTGTGTTTGAATGTCGTCAAAAGCAGATTGAGCCTGCTTGCAGTTTGGATCAGACTCTTTGAGCCATGAAAGCCAATTTAACTTTTTATCGATGGTGAGTTGATCATGTTCTGGATCTTCATGGTCAGGCCAAGCATAGCTTTTGATTGACTCAATTACAGCATCACGAAGGCCTGCACTTGCTTCTGGATACGTTTTCCTTACATATATATAATGTTCGTGATGAGACGAGGATTCGTGTAGGTCGGTATGCTTCAGCAGCCAGCCTAGTTTGTCATCGGCTGTAATGTCAGTTCGCAACGCTGATGTATGAATAGACAGTCGTCGTAATAATGGTGTTTGAGAAGTAATCAGGCGTTCACACCAGTTGGTAGCTAGCTGAGACCGGTTATTGGTTAGCCATTCCAGAGAATCACGAGCGGCATCAATGAGAACATCTATTGGCCCCTGATTTCTGTCCTGCTCGTGAGGTTCTATTGCCGATCTATGCCAGTTGTCAGCATCCCAAAAGTTTTCAGCTGTTTGCCAGGCACGTAAGGTTAAATGTCTATCCTCAAGATGCCGTGTGGCTTTTGATAGTAATTGCTCGGCTATTTCAGCAAGATTAGGCCTAAGTCCTCTCTCCCAGAGCTCGTTGATGGCGTAATGCTCACTACTTGGCTGTAATTCAACCTTAATGCGAGCTTCATTTCCTTTTCCATCGTTATCCCACATGTAATCATGTTTAAGAGAAAGGGTACTTCCTGCCATAGCATCGAAAACTCGCAACAACGGTTGGAGTGAGCCGAGTTTAATGCACCGTTCACCAAGCCACAGGAGAACATGGTCATCCAGTTTTGACGGTGCAGTTGCTAATAGCATTGAGACCCATTTGCTGAGTATTGTTTCATCAAGTGGGTATTCTTCGCCCAACCCAACTTCTCGTCCCAGAAACTCCCAAAAGTCTGCATTCAGCCTCATCCCATGCCCTGCAATGAGCAAGAACATTTTGTTCACACAACTAACAGCATAATGTTTTGCCAACCACCATGCTATTTCCCGATCACGATCTGTGAGAGTTGCACTTTCAAAAAGAGGGTCCAGTAAACGTCTTTTATCCAGCCACAAAAGCCAAGCTGGTGAACGAGCGTGCTCAGTAAAAAAACGCGTTTTAGCAACGTCTTCCAGTGCCAGTAAGATGCTTGTTTCTTCTTCATCGCTATATGCCGGCGGCTGGATCGCTATTTCAGCTAATTCTCGTCGCCAGTCCAATAGATTGCGGGACATGAATTCTGTTAGGCGCTGAATTCCTTGATAAAGCTGGCTGAAATCATTTTTATCGGCTTTCTGATATGTTAAGGGCTTGATACCCAACACATCCCAGCGTTGCAGATCATCGCCTTCATGAGTCAAGGCATACCGCTTACCGACTTCTGCGACAGGAAGTGCTCGACCAAGGTAATGCATGACAACATCATCATGACTGTAGCCAACAAAGAGAACTGTAAAGTTCCGGAACACATCAAGGAGGAAACGCCTTGCCCAACCTTCGGTTAGATAGGCTTTACCAAAGTCTTCATCAGTTAGAACCATCTCCTGTGCTCGGTTGACAGCTCCGTGTAGATGAACGATACCGTAAAAATTGCGGCCCAGCGGAAGTGCCGGCGCACGGAAAACATCAGTTGAATGCCTATTGATGGATTCTGCTGCTTTTTCGAATAGTAAGTCGAAGTTGGTGGTAACCAAGCGCAGCTTCTCTGGGGTAGGAAAGAGTTTTAGGAGATCACGGTGAAGTTCGGTCGGTTCTAAGCCGACCCTGTTAAGCCTTGCTGCAGCTCGAGAATGTACATCAACACCGCTATGATGAAGCTTGCCAAGAAAGCGGTCAAATGGCTCATCCGGAGTTTTACCAGTCCCATCTGCTATGTACGATGCAAGTTCCCAGAAGTCTGGAAGATTTGCTGGTTCGCCCATAGACACACCAGCCCCGGCAAATACTACCAATTTACCTTTTTTCAAGGCATCAAGCAGGTGCTGTGGAATGTCTATAGAACCGAATCTCACAGCCTACTCGCTTGATACCAGTACCAGAATGCCTCTTGGTTTATGCTCTTCAGTCGATTCAGGCGTTCCCATTCTCCAGTGATCATCAGTTTCCCAAGCTCTTCAATCTTCGGGACTAGTCTGAACGCTTCCATGGATGGTCCTGACTCTCCGTTTGCAATTAATCGAGCCATCAGCGCAGCTTTTGCGCCTGCAAGTTTTGCCATGTCCAGGGTGAAGTTGTGATCGACTAGATGCGATGTTAACTTTCGCACACCATCAACTAATGTTAGTGCTTCCGGCGACTCTTTTACTCCCTTGAGTAGATGCATGTTCAGGCTGAGTGACGCCTGAAGTGTATCTTCCAAGGCATCTGTTGGTATAAATTTGCCCTCCCTGTATCCGTTTTCCTGCGTGAAAATATTTTTATATACCCGCCGTACTGCTGTCAGATCCTCTGCTAGATTAAATAGCTCTCCAATATCAAATAATTGTTTGACTATCTGCATAGTATCCGCAGGTTTGCCATTTTTTGGAGCATAAAGTACACCCGTCGTTCTTGGCGCAAAGGCTGTTAGCTTATCAGCCAACAGGCTATCAACCGTTGGAATATCGACAAATATTTCGCGCCTTATTTCTAAAATACTCGGTGTAATTGGTTTTCTAATCACATCATGTGGAATATGCTGTTCTTCCACTACATCCAGAAAAACGTATGGATATGGATTGCCGGTAATTAGGGGAGTATAGAAAAACTTGAAATGTCGTCTATTTGGTAAACCTCGATAGCCTCGTATTTGTTCTTTATAGCCAACGAACGGTGGCACCGTTGCTATTACATCAAGAATACTCTCGAGTTCTTTAGCAGATGCAGAGCTGAGAATGTCAATATCTATCGATAGCCGACGGACAACCGGTACATGAAGCAGGAGACTTGTGCCACCCTTGAAGACGAACTTTAGATCGCTCTCTGCCAGATGTCCTAAGAGAGCGAAGGCATGGAGTGCCCTTTCCAGCAATCCAGGATCAACGCCCTTAATCTCTTTCTTTTTTATTTCCAACCAGTCAGCTGTGAAACAAATAGGTGAGATCATATTTTAACCCATTATCTCCTCAAAAGTTAAAAAGCGGGGAATTAGTGGGACAATTCCGTGCTTTCTATTTTCTCTCTTTTCACCTCTGAATATCCAAGCAAAGCAGTCAGTTGCAGAAGGCCGGAGCTGAGTACGGTATCTATAATTCTTTGGACTTCAGCAGAGTCCATCAGCTGGAGCCTTGATGCTTCGATCTTGAGGTCGACGAGTGCCTTTTCAATTGGTGCAACCTGGTCCTTGCTTTCCGGTTGCTTTTGTATGGAAGGACGCAAGATTACCGTCCTGTCGCCCGGCCTGATGTAGCGTTCAACTTCGTTCTTGCCAGGGTCAGCCCATGCGTCCCAACCATTCTCTTTCAGTTTTTCGGCTACCGTATTCAGAGTATCGCTTTCGGCATAAAGGAAGATCGTTGGTTGGGCAATGAGGTGTTGGGCAAAAGGGTTGAACTGAATAGTGGACCAGCAGCAGAAATCGAGTAGTGGGAATTCCTTCTTTACCACCCGGATTATTTTAGCAATCGGCTTGGGATCTAAGCTGACTGGCTTTTCGTGTCGGCTGTACCAGCCTCTTCCGGCATCTGAGATGATACCGGATGCCATGGCTTCGCTCATGTATTCCCGAAGAGTGTCGTCGGAAACTTCTATTTCAACATTTGCCAATGCTCGCTTAACAGCTTTAAGGTGGAAATAGGCACTTAGCTCTTTAATCGCTGGGAGTATTCGAGTGATCAATGATGACTTATTGTCGAGACCTCCTGGCGCTTCTTGAAAGGTGACACGTTGTTCAATAAGAGAGAGATCTTCTGGGTTAAGGTCGAAAAGCTTATAAACGATTGTATTAATCGTATGTTCAATTTTTGCAAGTTCAGACCCTGCAGCTTTGGCAGCACTTAAAGCAAGCTCAGATAATTCCGCTTCTACAGAATTATTAATCGCAGGGATAGGAATTGATTCTTGGTTTTGAATTAAAGCTTGAATATATCCATTTTGAAGGTCTGTGCAAGTTTGTAGCAAATACCACCATGTAACGTTAGAGTTCAGTATTGCTGCTAAAGATGGCCTTGCATCACCTATGATATAGAGTGCGTCATTATGATAATGACCTTGTATATCATAACAATATTCGGCTTTGTTCATGAACCGCCCAAGTATAATTTTTGAAGTTTCAAACTGCTCCCAATAGTCAATTGAATCTTGAAGCTCATACCATTTATATGTGCCAGCTTTACGCCCAAGCCAAGGATGTCCTGATGGCCAGTTTTTCGGTTTTGGTTCAAGATTTTCCTTGAACTGCAATAAATGACGCTTGATTGCCGGAAAATCGTCGATAACAATTCCCCGCCTCGAAAAAATCAGCCAAAGGTCTTGAGGGTAAGGTCGCCAGCGTTTGACATCTTTGCCGCGTAGATATGGCTTTAATATTTCCCCAGAACGGGAATCTTCAGCAATCAATTTATCTCGTGTAGAACGATCCACCACAAATGCTTTATTGTATCCTGTTTTGATCCCATAGAAAAAATGTCCTTTCATGAATTCGCCGAGTGGAGTCCCTTTTGACCGTAGTTTTTCTAAAAGGTTGTGGACGGTCTCTAGCTCTAATTGCCAGCCATTAGGCGTTAATTCATTTTGGGCTAAACTGAAAGCAGACGAAGTAAATACATCGGTTACTTTGTTTATGACGTCATGCAGTTGCCAATTATAAGCTTTAAGATGGTGAACAGTGGTGCATTCTCCTTTGATCCCGATTAAGATAGAAGCATACGCGATTGCCTCAAAAACTGGAGCATCTCCGAAATCCAACATTTGTTGGATTACAAGTTGGCTTGAAATAAACTCACGTAACTTTACTCCATATGCTGAACGGAAGTATTTATTGGAGCTTATGAATGTCAACACCCCTCTATCATTCAGTAAACGGATTGCTTTCTCATAAAAATAGACGAACAAATCTGCTGTACCGGTAAAGCATTCATAGTGTGGTTCTAGCAGTGGTTTGTAATGTTTGATAACTTCATGTCTGACATAAGGCGGGTTAGCAATGACAATGTCAAACCCGCCCTGCTCAAATACATCTTGGAAAAAGAGATGCCATAGAAAATAGGGGCGTTCCGGTTTTTCTTCTAACTCTTGCAATTTCGCCTTTTTCAGCGCGATAGATTTCAACTCCTCCTCAAGGGATACAATTCTCAGCGCATCTTTTTTAGGCGGTTTCCACCCCTTTACTAGCCCTGCTTTACGTTTGATCTCAGCTTTGCGCAACTGGAGCTCGTCACAGATCTTCTCTTCCTGAATTTGCAGGTTATAGTCGATGTGATCCAGCACAAACCGGTCAATCTTTCTGTGCAATTCCTGTTTTTCAGATGGATTGGTCTCACCGAAATATCGGTTAATAAGAGTTTTAATTTCTTTGGCTTTTGCAACGCCTTCATGTGACTGTGAGAATTCAAGCAACTCGCCAGGAAACATCTGCCCTTGGCCTTGCTTTGAGAACACTTCAACTTTGTAACCTTTTGCTTGATGCAGCTTGTCGAGCGGAATCCCTTCAAACGACTCCAGAAGTGAATCCCCCTGCATAATCTTGTAATCCAGGTTCGGGAGCGGGTGGGGTTCTTCTTCATCCACAATTAGTGACAACCAGAAACGGAGCCGGGCAATCTCCACTGCACCTGCATCGATATCAACGCCATATATTGAATTCTGAATGATTTTTAGCTTCGTTTCAGCAGGGTCCAGCGTCCAATCGAGAGTCAGTTTGATCCAATATATTTCTTGGAGCAGGCCGATGGGAAAGGCTCCAGAACCAATGGCGGGATCACATATTTTCAGACGATCGAGCAGTTCTTCGATACGCTTTGCATTCTGGCGTACCCAATTATTCTTGTCTATAGCAGAGCCGGCATCCTTGAAGCGGACCAGACTTACGATCTCTTCCCGCTCATCCAAATGCAACTGTAGGTAATGAATCAGACTCTGTTGACACATGTGATGAACGATGGGTTTTGGGGTATAGTAAACGCCTTTGTCCTTGTTATCCTCCAACAGGTTCTCGAAGATGTGCCCCAGCATTTCCGGGTCAATGCCCACTTCGTGATCGTCCGGGTCGTTCTCGTCGATAGTGAAGTTGTACTGGCCAAAGAATTCCAGCACCTGTTCAAAAAGCGTTGCAGGGAAATCAAGTTTTTCCACTGGCAGTGGTTTGTGATCGTTAGGCAACTTCTCATGCTCAAACAGGCCACCGTTTAGGTACGGCACTCGTGTGCCCGTGGCAGGAAACAGGGCGTTGGGTCGGTTGGGCCGGTTGAGAGCCTCGAAGAAAAGCGGCGCCAGGCGAGTTGAGTAGAACTTTCCTTTGTCAGGACAGGTCAGAAAGAGATTTCGGACAAAGCTCCGGTCGCCTTCTGTCCAATCGGTGCGGTCGGCGGGGCAACCGAGCCATCCTTTCTTCTGGATAAAGTACAAAAACACCAGCCGTCCCAGTAGCCGTTTGGCAAAGTCACGTACTGGTTTGTTGGCTTTATCCTGGTCCATTTCATCCACCAGGCGGGGAATAGCAAAGACCTTTTGCGGGGCATCGCCAGACAGTAGGTGATTGACAAAGGTGGTGTAATGCTCCTTATAGAGAGTGAAAAACTCTTTGTTGAGCTTTTCGACCGAAAATGCTTCGACAACATCGGCAAGAGTTGCATTGTCAAGTTTCCCAGCAAGCTGGCTAAGTCGCCGGGCTGCTGTGGTACAGGTCTCATGGGGACCTAACAGGTACGTAAAGCGCTTGGTGGCTGTCTGTCGTTCGACGAATTCTCCGTCGTCGTTGAACTCAGATTCTTTGGCAGTAAATGTGAAGCGGTAGTCTTCATTTTGGCCGGTGAATATGACAAGTACACCGTGGTTGGTCTCTTGATCGATGTACTTGGCAACCAGGTTGCGCAGCTCAACCCGGTTGCGCTGAATTTTCTTCTTTGGGGTCAATACGATTTCAAATATCGCCAGCTTCTTGTCATCGTGTAACCGGACGCTCCCGAGTTCTAGGAAGGATGACACATCCTGATTCTCACAAAGGACGGTATGTGGCTGGGTAAATATGGACACATTGGGAAATGTTTCCCGCAGTACCGTTTGCCAGGCTGTACGATCGTATGGTTGCTGCAGCTCATGCTTCAGCTCAATAAGGTTCATGAAGAGAATGACTCCGATATAATTATTTCAGGTTTGAGCTCTCCGGTGGCTTGGATATCGAACAGCGGCAGAGCGGTATTTTCGAACTCGTTATCAAGTGGATAGCGGTCGAGGATCTCCATCAGCTTGTCGAGCAGTGTCACAGGAGTCAGCTTCGTCTTGCTTTGACTTTTGAAAAGGTCGTTTACTCCACGCTGCAGTTTAGCGAATTTAGCCAGTTTAACGGCATGCTTGGCAGCATGTATCCGCTTTTTCTCGGTATCGCTTATGAATGGTAATTTGAGAAATGCGTCGAGGTACGCCAGTGCCTTGCGTTCGTTTGGTCCTTGTGTCGTGTCGACCACTTTGAGCTGCACAGCTTCTGCCTGCAGTTTGTTGGCGAAATCCAGCATGGCCAGGTTTACATGGTCATGGTGACGCTCGTGAAGCGGTTGCAACGGTTCATCAGCGGTTGCACGATAAATTCTCGCCGTCTCCAGGAAACTCAACTCTTCAATCTCATCAATAGGGCCGATAGAGTAAAAAGCATCGCGCTTCTTATTGCGAATGAAGGTGACGGTTGTGCTGTCCAGATCAGCCTGTATCCTGCCTGTTCTGGCCCGTAGAGGAAGGTTGCGTATGCGGCGGAACTTTTCCGGATTCTCTCTTTTGAATCTTCTCAGCTCCATCAGGAGGGTGAGCCGCTCATCTTTGTCTTCCTGAATGTCCTTGTCGAATAGACCGAATGTTTCAAACTCTTCGTCCTCAGAATATATCTGACTGTCTTCACCGAGAGCTGAGTGAAAGGCCTGAAGCTTCATGATCGCCTTTTTCTGCAATTCGAGATCATTGTCGACTTTAGCCGTGGGATAAAAGTTGTAAATATGAATTTTCGGGGCGGTCGTTCCGATACGGTTCACCCGGCCAATTCTCTGCATGAGGCGAGTTGAGTTCCAGGGAGTGTCGTAATTAACGATCACATTGGCCTGGTGGAGGTTGACACCCTCTGCCAGAACTTCGGTGGAGAGAAGAATATTGAATTCATTTACTTGCTGATCAAGGGGAAGATTGGCGTCAAAGTTTGCCCGGACCGATGGCATGCGCTCTTTACGGTTATGGGAATCCACGCAGAGAACTTTGTCAAAACCTTGCTTTGCCAGCTCTTTCTTCAGATAGTCTGTAGTATCTTTCGCCTCGGAAAATACTACAAGTTTTCCTCTTTGATTGAAGCGTTTCTCGAACAGTTCTCCCCGGAGATAGACAAGAAATTCATCCAATTTTGGATCATTCTGCACCCTGAGCCATTGTTTGTTAAGGGCGTCAAGTATCTCAAGATCTTTCTGAAGACTCGGTAGAAAGTCATCACGAAAATCATCGGGAGTGCATATTTCGATGGTGGGATCGGTGTCACGCTTCTCGACTATTTTTGCGACAAGTTCATCTTCGCGGCCTTCGAGGATATAGGTCGAAACATCAAGATTGGGGGCAATGTAAATGGTCCCATTTTCGAACATGCTAACCATCGCCCATGTTGCTTCCTTGAAACGGCGAAGTGACTCCCTGAAGGCATGGAAGCTGCTGTCTAGCCTCTTGATAAGCATGGTTTTCATAATATTCGCCAACTGTGCAGATATCCTGTCAGCGTTCTGATATTTCAGCTTTTTTTCGGGTTTCAGAAATCCGATGGCACGGTAACGGTTATAGGCGAGATCAGTAACCAGTATTTTCGATGTCTGGTCGTAGAGCAGTTCCAAGTCAGGTTCCAACTTGTAGAGAATTTTGTGGGGCTTCTCCACTTTCGGAAAAATGATTCCTTGTTCGTCGAGGTCTTTCTTGTACTCTTCGGCGTCGACAAGATCAGTCCTGGTTCGGCGGACCGTAAGGTGGGTCACAACCTTTTCCCGGATCAGATCATAAATGCGCTTGACTTCGTGACGGGCATCCTTGGTTTCAAGATTTCGAAGGGCGTTGTCATACTCTTTAATCCTTTGGTTAAAAAAGCGTTGCAGATTGCCAATCTCAAGTGAGGAATCTTTCCCATCCTGAAAAAGAAGAATTAGGTTGCGGATATCCGCAGGACGATTATTGAGAGGTGTTGCTGAAACGAGGATTACCTTCTTCTTTGCCAGAGTATCATCCTTCAGGCGGTGCTTTGTCGGTGTTTTGCATATCCGTTGAAGCAGGTCATAGGCATCGGCGGTGTCATTACGGAATTTATGTGCCTCATCGATGATAACCAAATCATATTTTTCTGGATGGGTAAGTTTATGGAGACTGCCATTGGAGATCAGCTTGTAGTTGTCCAGACGAAACTTCTCAAGGGTTTTCTCCCACGAATCCTTCAGTGTTGGAGGAACGATGATCAGAGTGTGAGAGCGGTGTTCAGGAAAGCCGTTGTGGAAATAGAACTTTCTCGCTATCAGGGCGGCAATAACGGTCTTGCCAAGACCAACAACATCAGCAAGGAAAAAACCGTTGTGTTTCTGCAGTAGATCAAATCCCTGCTTTACGGCATCTCCCTGGTAGGAAAGACGCATGAAGCCTTCCGGCATATCTTCAAGGGCGTTGGGGTCAAATTCGATGGCCGACCCGAAATATTCTGTCAGAAATTTGATGTAAAGCTCGAAAGGCGTCAGGTCGGATCGGAGATAGGACTCTTCCTTCACCTTTGAAACGTCCTTCGGAAGTATTAAAACCCCTTCCTGCCAGAGTGTTTCAAACTCTTGAGTGGCAAATTGTACATCTTCAAAAGAATTTAGTAGTACATTGAATTCATAGTTCCTCGACGTTTCTTTCGTACCGAGGCCGGCATCGGTAAGATTTGATGACCCAGTTATGACAGCTCCAGCTTTATGCTCATTGTAGCCAGTGGGTCTAAATATATAAATTTTGGCATGCAAACGCTTTGAAGGGTGGGCACGGATCTCCAGTTTTTTGGAAACCACATCATCCACAAATTGCACAATTCCTTCTTCAACTTCGCTTGAGTAATGAGCCTCCTGAATGTCGCTCCTTAATGTCTTGCGAAACTCATCAACGGCCCGGTCTGAATCTGGATGAAATAACAACCCCTGTTTGCTGTAGTCTGAAATGATAGTATCAACGTTGATCCCGACCAGAATGCGGATGTTCGGAACATCCTGAAGATATGGGCGAATCGAGAAGTAGCCGGAAGCTCGCAGGAACCCGACCAGGGCATCAAAACATTCGATATCCCTGTTATTTCCAAAAATTCCCTTAAATTTATTGAGTAGGGTATTGTCACCAGAATTTGTGAAAAAACGAGTGGACATCAAAAATCTCCATAACATTCATAAAACATGGCCTCTCAGCTAGAAACAGAGAGGCCATCAGTATTACCAGATAAGCTGGTTAGAATCTATGAATATAAATCGTGGCTACTCAGCCAGTAGAACAGCTGCCTTGGCGACATTCCCTTCGCCGAGTTTTTCGAGCATGTAGACGGCGTTTGCAACTGACGCAGAAGCACTGTACAAAACGTTCACAAAATAGACCTTATCGTTGATAGTCACTTGAGTACAATTCCCTGTTGAGCTGATAGTGTCAACCAGCTTTGTATTGCGGCCTGCTTTGTCCAAAATCGGCAATGGATCAAGTAATTCCGGTTTTTTAGTCAGACAATATGTGCATATTTCAGTCAGAACTTTGGACCATCCGCCTACAGCAACTTCACTGTTATCGGGCAATCGAAGCCTTTTAGGCCGTCTGCCTTTTGGATCCCAGCGACCATCTCCCAAGACAAGCCAAGGTTCCTGTCCAACTCTTACAACAGTGGGCGACACTCTCCCTTCTGATATGCAACTTACTGTCCCCTCAACCTCAACAATCATTTTTTCCAACTCATCGATTCTGCTTCGTAGCTCGTCCTCAACAGTCTCATCTGCCTTGACTGGCTTAATAAATAGTGCTGCGTCAAGGTTTGCGATTAAATACGCTCCTGCTTTTATCGGTAAGTCTTCGTCAGCAATCTCTATTAAATTTATTGGGTCATGACCCGGCAAAAAATTAATGTGGCCGGCTATATAATTATTTTCAGAATTTTGATTTATGTAATGACGCCATTCAATACCATTTGTGAGGAATACGTTCTTTATCCTTGCACGTTGAGCATAAAGAAAAATTTGATCAAATCCGTTATCTAAAGCAGCTCCCATTTTTTTTGCTTCAACAATTATTCGACTATTTCCATTTAAAATATAATCGATAAAATCAGACTTTTGGGCAGAATTATAATGTTTTTCTAACTCTACTTCATGTGGATCAGATAAATTCCATCCGAGCGCTTCGAGTATTGGGTTGATCAATGCCGTTCTGGTTTGGGCTTCATTGCTCGGTGCATAAACCTGAGCCCTCCTCTTTACTTCAACCAGTACTTCGCACAAGCCTGCCAATGGGCTTTGCATAAACTCTCCCCCAATTATACTTTCATCTTTTATATCTGAGAGACTGATAGCACAGACTAACACTGCTAACAACTCATAATATGTTTAAATTATATATTTCTAGTATGTAGTTTATGGCTGACGCCTCGGGGTATTCTCCACCCAAAACGGGGCTATTTATGGCAAGTATTCTAACCAGTAAGGAAATCGGTTTCAGGCTAAAGCAACTGAGGCAGAGGGCAGGAGTCAGTCAAGAGAAATTGGCGGAACTTGTTGGAGTATCGACTTTTCAGTTACAAAAATACGAATCTGGCCAAAACATGTTGAATACGAAAAAGCTACAACTACTGGCGGGAGCACTCTCTGTATCTGTACAGGAGCTGTTTACTACCGGAGACGATACATTGCCGCTGGCTGTTTCGGAACGATTGTTAATCGATGCCTACCGAGGAATTCCAGACCGCGAAATTCAAAACAGCATCCTCAAGATTGCCAATATAGCTACAAGGAAAGTCTGATGAAACGCGCCTCACTTGGATAATTTCCGAGCGGGGCGTATTGATAATAAAATCACATGGGGTTCACCGGTGCTAATAGCCGTGGTAGCGGTGTCCTTTAGTAATAACACAGAATAGAAAAATCTCTTAAAACGCCAACATTTCGTTCATGTACTCTTTCATCAACCGCATCATTCCTGCTCGCTGCTGCTTTTCTTCCTTCGACCAGTATCCATGCTTGTAATTCCAATGGTCCTTACCAGAAGGTGAGCAGCCACCATGCATTCGGCAACGTTTTTTTCCAGTGACTGGATTGTTCCTGCAAGCAGTATCAGCACGGGTTTTAGCGCCACAAACCTTCCGTGTATTTTCCGAACCAATTTCTGCATGCATAGGGTAGTGCCCTGCTTTAGACATCACCCCTCCTTATACTCCTCCCCCCGGTGGAATTAGCAATTACTGCCTGGCCACCATCGGTGACATTGACCTGCTGATATTTGACTACGACCGTCTGTCGGTTGCCACGTTTTGCCCTGTGTATCGCGTCAAATCCTTTCTGGTAAATGTCCATAAACCGAGTTGCGGTATATAGCATTTTGAGAGATATATTTTCATCGCGGGTCTTTCCGGCCTTGACGACAAGATTCATTCCCTGGGCGTGACAGAGCGCCATCTGATGAGCCAGCATCTTTTCCAATGAATTTTCAGCAGCGATCGTATCTGCCGCATCGATGCACATCTCTTGATAACCTGTCGCTTCGGCAAGGATCAACCGGTCAAGGCTCGCTGTCAAGTGGATACTATTTGGATGGGTCAATGTGATGGTAGGCGACCACACGTCCATTTCTGCTCCCTCAGATAAGTCGGGAAGACATTCCCCAGCGACAATTTTATGCGGGAGAGGTTCCAGTTCCTTTTCCGCTTTTTTAGAGTAAACCTTGATATGGGCATGAGCGACGGGATCGTCAGGGTTCTCTTCTTGTTTCCGCAACTCCGAGTGGACAACCTTTTGGTATGTTAGTGCATTATTGCTCCGTTGACGCATGGCTCACCTCAATTTTTCTCTGGTTCAATTTTGACGACTACAATTATCGCTACTGGTTCAAAAGCGGGACTCGGCAATTGTGCCACAGTATCTATAATTGCACCTGTAGCGGCAAACCGCCTGGAATCACTGTACCGATTTTGGACTGAACATATACAAGCCATATACTCACGATGATTTACCGCAATCTTTCAGAATCTTTAACTCTTTTAATGTCTGCAACCCAGCAAATGTCCGCCATTTCTCTACAATCCGGTAAACGCTGGAGGTCCTTCCCTGGCTGCGAAGGCCACCCTTTACAACTATCTCGATGAAGCCACGACTGGCCAAATCCTGCACAGCTCGCATCGTTGTGCCGCGAGACAAACCCAGTGTTTCAGCCTCGGTGAAGGTCATGTTGAACTCGCCTCCATAAGAGTCGCCTTCCTTCCAAGCGAGGACCTTGTCGATTCGGTGCAAGTGTAGTAGCAGAATTGCCGCCGATGGCTGCAGGCCGCGAAAAGCGTTTGAGAGGATCAGGTCGTCCTCTATTGGTACCCAACTGCCTTTCACGTATGGTCTAAGAAATCCTCGTTTTTTGTCTCTTCGTGCCATGTTGTTCTCCTGTCCGTCGGGTTTCTTTATCCCCGAAGTAGATTATTTTGGCAGTAACATGGACATATTAACTATAAAGTCAATGAGTTAAGACATAATATCTCCGCCTACCAGAAGATTGATGAGAGCTAGGTGGTTACGGGTGGTTGAATGCGTCTTCATATCCATAACAAAGCACAGGTCTTATTAATTCCGGTCACTGCTACTCCTCCAATGCAGCTTTGATTTCCAAGATGGTGTCATAAAACCCCGCCACAACAGCTCCCGCCAATTCTCGTGGCAGGTTATCGATGTTAATATATTTTGCGTCAGTTGGTTCGTCACTTTCATGCGCCCAGTTATCAGCGGAATCTGACAGCCTGCATAAAAAAGCGTAGCTCAGGTCTTGCTCTAAAAGCTCTTTCGCTTGGATCATTCCGTTTGCGTAGGCCTCTGAGATGCAATCAGTTTTGCTTTGCTTGAGTGCATCAATCATTTCGGGCTGCAGTAGCAGATTAATGGCTGTCATGTCGTTGTGCATTTTTTTGACTCCTTTATTCCGGCTTTATCGATTGACAGTGTTTTAATGAATTTGTCTCAAATTCGCCTTGCATGGCATTACCTTCTGTTGTCCCTGTCCGGTGGTATGCTTCCGGCAGCGGCGTTGCATTTAGCGCGTACACCTTTGAGCAGGAGAGCCAACCAATCTATCCTGTTCAATTGGCTTTTGGGATAATCTGCCAGGCTATTGACGGAATGGTCATGGCAGTTCACATACTAATTTCTTGGCCTCTTCGATGATTACGGATCTTTCACCATCATCTGCGACAATGATCCGTTCCAGGATGTTACGAAGGCGCGGCCCCTCAACTTGCCAGTTGATTGTTGGCAGAAGTGATTTTATAGGCTTCTTGGCTGATTGTTTCTTGATCTGCGAAAGGGTGGTCTTTCCAGTGCGGAGGTCTTCTACGAGTTCAGGAGAATCTGAAACTATTTTTTTCGCATGCTGCAGCATCTGCACACTAATGCCAGCTGCCTTGGCAGCGGATTCAACAGCAGTGAGGTTCCGTTTCGGCTTTTCGACTGAGGGAGTATTCATAATCGGTTCTACGTTGGAGCTTACGGTGTAATCATCCGTAAGCTCCAATTTTGTTATACCGGTGTGCTGGTTTCCTTTATGTGATGCCCCGGCGTTTCTATTCCGTATCCCTGCAGCAGCTTCCAGAATCGGCAGCATACCAAGTGCAACAAGTGTCAGCTGATCTTTAGTTAGATGTCTGCGCGTGGCATTTAATCCAACTATGAACGCAGCCAGTGTACGACCTTCCCCACTCCATTCACGGGTAGTGCATTTGATGCCAAGGTGGTTACAGGCTTTTTGCCGATGCCTGCCGTCAATCAATTTTCCTTCGAATGTCCAACACGGTTCAAGCTGCCCGTATTGCCTTATTGATTTCAGTAAGTCGTGATACTGTTGTTCACTCATTTCCGGAATTATCTCTGCGAGCGGGTGCGCTTCCAAATTATTCACTGGAGTTGAAGCTTCTGGTGGAATGGATTCATCACGACCGTAAACAAGTCGCCGGAAGGAACGTACCTTGTAACATTTCGCTTCAGAAATTCTCCTTTCTTCGTTGCTACGACCCATCTCTTTTTCCCGCGATCTATGCTTATTCCGTTCCTCCATCTGTTCTTTGGTCATGATATCGATACAAGGTACCTCAACGGTTGGCGGCCTAAATACTTTACCCTGGCGGACGGGCTGGATTATCCATCCGGTTTTTGTCTGCGTCACCAAATGACCCTTCTTTACGCGAAGTTCATTTCCGTCCTGATCCCGGCAGAGATAACGCAACTCTTGCCCTGCTTTCAATTCCGGAGCGGCGAATATTTTTGGTAGTTGAGTGTTCATTTACTTACTCCTATTTGTACAATTGTGGATTATGTTCATTTGGGTCAAAATCGGAAATGGAACAGTGCGGAACAGTTGGAGCGTTTTCCAGTAACTTCCCAAAATATATTTCTTTAGGGACTTTATGAAAACAGGTGGCAACTGTTCCACCGTTCCATTTTTCGGGTGAAGTATTACTGTTGCTTCCAAGAGCTAATCCCGCCCACTTAATGCCATTTGAGCGGTTTTTGGTAAAACCATGGTCGGACAACATCTTTCCGAATCTCGTTTCAGTAATACTCTTCAACCCAGAATAATCTCGATAAGATGCGATCAATTCAGATGCTGGTGTGCGCTCGTATTCATTTAAGATGCATTTGTCATTGAGCCAACTTTGGAAGGTGTCTTCGTTTTGACGATATTCCTTTACAGCCTCCATTACCACTTTGGGAGGCATAAGCCCAATACGCTGCCATTCAAGGCAACCTTGTACAGCCCACGCCAGTATTCCTGGCAGTTCAGAACGCAGCTTTTCAGGTAGGCGTGGGTCTTTCTGGTCTTCTGAAATTACTGCTCTGAATGGAATTAAGTGGATACGCCGCCATATTCCGTGGTCAGTGCCCCGTACATTTGGTTTGTAATTTCCGAATCCAACGAGTTTGGACTGCGGTGTATAGGTAAAGAAGTTTTGATACAAGAGGCGGCATGATATGCTATCACCCCCGGTGTACGACTTGATGGCGGCTTCATCCAACTTTTCACCATCATTGATTTCAGACAGTGTAACAAATCTTGAACCACGCAAACCCGCCAGCATTGATAGCCTATTGCCATCATTGCCATTGCTGCGTTGCATAATAAGCCCGGTGTCCGCTGTCGCTGCATAGTCGCACAACAACCACTGCAAAACGTTCATCAAAGTAGTTTTCCCGTTGCTGCCCGTTCCGTACCAGAAATTGAAAATCTGCTCCGAGGTCTTACCAGTAAGACAGTACCCAATGAACCTTTGCATGTATGACACCAGCTCCATATCACCTTGCATTGCCCAAAAAATGAACCGTAAAAAGGTAGGACACGTAGCGGATGGACTGAATTGAATATTGATTACTCTGGTTATCAGGTCATCAGGGTTATGCAGCTTCAATGTTCCGGTTGAGAGGTCTATGGTTCCGTTCTGGCAATTCAGAAACATAGGGTCGCGGTCAAGTTGGTTGGCAGTAACAATCAAGGCAGGCACACATTGACATGCCTGTATCAACGTTAGTTGCCGGTTATGCGACTCCATACCTATCAATGCTTTTCTGCGGTCTATTCTGGCTTTTTCGTCAGTTATCTTCGCAGACTCTTCCATCAGGTGCTGCTGCATTTTATCAATAAGTGGGTGAAGACCTCCCGGCATATCTGTACACCAACGTTTGCCATCAAATCGATGCCAACCTATGCCGGGGACGAATTTTGCTAAGTGTCCAAAACTCTTGGCAAAATAATTTTTTAGGCGCTGGTCTGTGAGAAGGTTGGGTGCTTCAACAGCAATGGCGGTTGTAATATCGTCGGGCGCTTCCACCTCACACTGAAATGGTCCACCATACCCCTGACTTGCCAAATCCCGTGCTGCTGCAGAATAATCGCCGCTATGATGTATCAAAGCATACGCGCTAAACAGACTGTAGATATTGTCACATTTGAACGGGGTAGCTTCCGGTGCGCTGGTGTGACAATAGAAACCAGCGTCTAGAATACTACCGGAAATGCCGCGTTGCTTGCCAGGCCGCGTATAATGGTTTCTAAAAAAACGTGACCAGCCCAATGGTTCCAACAGATCCGGCCATGACGCACGGCTGTTATAATCGTCTCCCGGTTTTGTACCAGTGGCTCGCTCTGGTTTGGCCTGTGTCGGTGGTGCTGGGAAGTCTGCCGGGTCAAGAGCAGTTCCCGAGAGGTGTCTGGACTGGAAAAACTCTTCCCCGTCAGGCGGACATGCAGGAGTATAGAATAGCTGTCCTGGCTTCCTGCAGACAGGGTCAATGTTGCCTATCCGATCATCAAAAAAATCAATGATCCGTCCAAGGTCTCGCTTGATTTCGCCTGTAATAGGTCGCTGTAGTAAAATGTATGCCCGGAATTTTGGATGATTTAAAGAATGACTGTACGAGGTAAAAACAACCGCTTCAAACCCTTGCAGGCGTTTGCAAAGCTGGTCAAAAGTTAAATTACTTTCGTCAATATCAAGTGTAATAAGTGATAGTTCGACAAGGTCCGTCTGTAGTCTAGTTTCCGGCTTGGAATAAGTACCGGCAATGATTGCAGAACCATCCTTCTGCTTATCTTTTATTCCCTTCTCCGCGTTCAAATATTCAGAGTGCGATAGTTTACCCCTGATAACAGGTGTCAGAATAGATTCTACAAACTCCGGCCATGAAGTCTTTACCTTCAACGGTTTATTGTCGCTGGAGGATGATATTTTGCTGATCGTGAAATCGGAACTCATAACCCGCGCCCAGTCTTCGCCTGCCGGAACAACCGGAATATTGTCCGCTTGGCAGACAGGTAGTGCTGCAAGTAAGCATCTGACATGAACTTGCGAGCAGCTTTTTGCGCATCTGGATCTGAGAACAGGAAATTTACTGTGTTGCGGTAAACTTCGGTTTCTGGCAGTTCGCCGGTTTCGTTGTAGATACCAGTGGCATGGTCTATGTTGTCAGTGCGGAATGTGATAGTTTTGTGCAGTTCAATGCTCATGGTCTGAATCCTCGTGCTGTTTTGTGGTTATGCTGCTGCCTTCACATCGCCCAACCGATAGCGCACGGCAGCGCCAATTTTCCTGAAAGGTAGCGATCCACCATAAATGCGGCGATTACGTGCCCATTGCACTGACCGCCCGAGGTAGGCGCATAATTCGTATTCGTCCAGCATGGCGTCATCACCAAAATTTTGATATTTTGCGGCGAGGCTTGCCATTGCAGAAGAGCGTTTTGTAGTGTGTACTTCATTACGCTTGACGCGGTCCGCCTGCTTTTCCGCATCTGTCATTTTCCTCTGTTTTTTTGTTTGTAACGTCGTCATGCCATCTCCCTATTCACAAAAAAAATCCCGCATACCTTTTCTATAAGGTAGACGGGATTCTAGTAGATGTCAATTTGTTAACTGTTGTAACTATCTGTTTCTATTGACTTTATTTTTTATCACTAGTGGCGTTTTTTTCTGTCAATCATCAGTTTTGCATCCGGCTCTTATATGTTTTTCTGCTTTTATATGGTTCATGCCTTGAGCGTCTTTTCCCCAGTGCCACGGATAAACTGTCGCCATAAGTTTGGCAGTCAAGCTGATATGGCTTTCATATTTAAGCTCTGGATTGATTGTCTGTGCGTCATGGATAATGGATGCAATCGGCTTGTAGATGGTTTTCCATATTGGATGATGTTTTGTTGTATATGCCCCTTTTTCTTTTGCTATCTCATCATCAAGCAAGTCCCGGTATGCTGTTGCAATGGCCAATGATTCTTGGAGAGAATTTACAGAATCTTTAAACGGTTCAGTAACTATTGATGGGTATGATGGGCAACTCCATATAGAAAAATAATGGTTTTCTAATACTTTTTTATGTTTGTTCATTGCCTGAATTGTTTTATTCAAAAAAGTTCTTTTATTTTTTGCAATTCCTATTTTTTTACGTAGCCCAATAGACTGTTTATTCCATAGTCTCTCTAAATCAATTGCAAATAAAATTTTAATAATTTGTAAAATAGCTGTGTCTGGAAAATCTTTTAACAAAGAACATATTGCATTCTTATTCGGTAGTAATCTGCCGTCTATATTTAATGCAAGAGCTAATTCCAAGTGTGTTTTATCTGTATATTTTTGAGCGATTCCAGGTATTATGTCTCCTTCTATCAATTTGCGGAGTGCTGTCTTGAGTGATTCATGAATGCTGGCCCAATCTTTTTTAACCAATTTATTAAATTCTGCTTCTTGATCTATCGTTATTTTGTTTATTCCTGATAATTCCCCCAAGGTGGTTGTGGTCATGCTGTTACCGCCTTTCTCCGGTCTTTCATATCAATAACCTTTGCCGGTTCTTTTGACGTCTGCTTCGCTGCATTCTCAATCACCATCTTCACCGCCAGCACAACTGACGAGGGGCGGATAATACAATCAATTATCAAGTCCGTAATCTCCTGCATCTTCTTGTGTGGAACGCTCTGCTCGAAGTCAAATATATATCCGCCGGTTACATCCTGGATTGAATGATTCACAAGACGCTTGATAAGGGTTTCAGATATGCCAAGACTCGCTGCTGCACTCATAAATGTACGACGGAGGTCATGGGCATTTACCTTGAAACCGGCCTTTGCTGATATGCTGGCTATTGCTTTCTTCGGTTCTACAAGATGCCCTGTGTCACTGGTCAGGGAGGGGAAAACAAAATTATTCACTTTATCCAGTTTGCGCCGTTCCAAGATTTCACAGATGTAGTCAGACAAGGGCAGAGTGTGATCCTTACCGTTTTTGGTGTCTCTGGCGATCAGCGTCTTGCCCTTCAAGTCGATATCCTGCCACAAGAGCGAAAAACCCTCACTGCGTCGTAATCCAGTCAGCAACAAAAGCATGAGATAATCAGACAAATCGTGATTGCGGTATTCTGAAAGCGCCATAAACCAATCCGGCAGTTGGTGTGCTCTTACCAGTGTTTCCCGGCGTTCTGATGGGTTCCATTTCTTGCTGGGTATCTTGGCCGGATTCTCAGGTAATAGTTGCGCATTCTGATAAAACACAGCACGGACGGTGCGGACAAACTTGTTGGCAGATTCCTTGAAACCTTTTCGGGTGATCTCGGTATGCTTCTTGACTACCATTTCATTGGTGATGCTCTTAATCGGTTTACTCAACCAGTCAGCAGCATGATTATGGATTAATCCCCGGTAAATTTTGACGGTGTTCGGCTTCAGAGTCGGATTATCCAGAAAGTAGTTTTCCAAGGCATCTGATACGGTCAAGCCCTGTTCCCGCCGCGCCTTCTTTTCTTCATTCGGATTAACACCGGATTCCATTTCAGCGACGATGCTCGCAGCCCGTTTACGAGCATTCAGCTTCGGGTCATCATGATCCGGTATGAACACACCATGGCTACCAATGACCACGCGAGTCATTTTGCCGTTGACGCGCTTCGCAACACAGTAAGTCGCTTTTGTCGCAGACAGACGCACCAGAAATCCCTTTATCTCCGTATCATAGACGTCCTTACGCTCTGTCGATCCTGATGCCTTGTACTCGACCAGCATTTTGTTGACTCGATCTTTGGTCAGTTTAACGCGGATGGCCATTTTTACCCCCTTAAAGGTATCTTTTCTGGGTTGCGTATGGGTTGCAAAAAGGCACTGGGCTGCACATGGGTTGCAGTAAAATTGAAATATATCTGGGTTACAACTAGAAACCAATATACAACTATCTATTTAAAATACAAGGATTTTAGCAACGAATAGGGGAAGGATAGAAACGCATAATATATAGAGAAAAGAACTCCTAAGGAAGGGGCCGGTCGTTCGAATCGACTCGGGGACGCCAATAAAAACAGGCACTTGCAATGATATTTTGCAGGTGCCTGTTCTGTTTTGTGACATAAGTTGTACTTTAGTTGTACTTTTGCAGCTTGCTACCGCCTTAAATATCCTTCTGACATTTATTTACATTTATTTAACCGGGATGAAAACATCCAGGTTATGCGCGTGACCTTCACTCCATATACCCGCCGCTATACAGACACATCCTCCTGGATGGTTATGGAGCTTTGAAGAACTTCGCCTTCTCGCCCGGATATGCCTGCCTCGTATGCTATTTCTGTTCGTCAGGCCGGGGGTTCCGGAGTGATTAAATAATCACTTTGCATTCTGCTTCAATAAAATACGGTTATTAACCAATCTAATAATATTAAATTTAAATAGAATATTCGTTAAATATAATCACAACTCACTGTTATTAAAACAAATACTAGAATGATTAAATTTAGAATCTTTTTTTAGATCTTATTATTTTATTGTTGACATGTCATTTTAAGAAGAATATAAAAAGCTAGAACGATCGTTCTAGCAATTCAATCAATAAGGCTGATGTTTACTAATTACTTGTATATCACTATGGCATAGGTCCTCTATTATAGGGCCTTTAAGTTACTATTTTGCTAGTCGCTTAAATAGAACAAGTGATCGATCTAAAAACATCGGTATAAGGGGTAGTCAAAATGTCGGGAGTAAAAAATAAAAGTGTGAATTCAACTTTGAACTCTGCCGCCAAAACAAAAAAAATAAAAATTGGTCGCCGCGAAGAACTGATTCAGACCGCGGTGGATTTTTTTTCAGAAAACGGTTTTCAGGGAACTTCAGTCCGCGACATAGCAAATAAACTCGGTGTTAGCATCTCTGTCATTTACCACTACTTCAATAATAAAGAGGAGCTTTGGTCTGCGATTATTGAATATTCGGTTAAGCATCTGCCGGAAAAACTGGAGTTGGCGGTTATGGGGGGAGGCCATGCACTGGAACGATTGAGGCGTCTACTGCGCGCTCATCTGACCGCTTCGTCGAACTACTCAAAGGAAACAATAATTTTCCTCAGTAAACAGGATCGAATTTCGGAAACTGGCGAACTTGCCAGCAAGGAAATTGAAATCAAGGTGCTTTACATCTACGTACAAATCCTTGAAGAACTGCAGCGTGAAGGTTTGGTGAAAGCCCACAACACCAAAATTCTGGCGTTCAACATCCTCGGCGTTATCAATTGGTATTTGCGTTGGTATCGCTCGGATGGTCCCTTGACGGCCGACGCGCTTTATGAAGAAATCATTACGTTCATTCTGTATGGGTCGGTGGGGGTTCCTCCGGGGAGCGAACAAATCTCCCGTCTATCGAACCAACAGAATACATAAAAATATACGGGGGGGGGAACATGGGTTTTACTGTCGATATAGATACCGGCGGCACTTTCACAGATGGCTTCATAACCTGCGGCGACGATTTACGGACGGTTAAAACACCGACGACGCCACATGATCTGACGGTTTGTTTCATGGAGTGTATCAAAGAAGCCGCAAAAGCATTCGGGCTGCCCCTGGCAGATTTCCTGTATGACACTCAGATCATACGCTTTTCAAACACGATCGGAACCAATTCGATAATCCAGCGCGACGGGCCAAAAATTGGTTTACTCGTAAGCGCCGGGCACGAAGAACTGGCACCGACACAGGATCCGGACGGCAAGAAACCGCTGATCCCGCCGGACATGTTGGCAAGCATCCATGAAGAAACTTTCGAGAGCGGCCGCGTACACAAGACGCCGGATGCTGCATCGGTTCTGGAAGCGGCACAGGGCTTGATCGACCGCGGTGCTCGTTGCCTGGTAGTGGCGCTCAATCACGCTGATGTCAATCCGACCAACGAGCGTATGGTCCGCGAGACAATTAAGCGAGAGTATCCACGATACTATTTAGGCTCAGTGCCGGTATTTCTCAGCAGCGATATCATTCAGCGATCCGGTTATCGTGAGCGATTGAATACAGCCGTTCTGAACGCCTACATCCACGGCAAGTTAACTCGTTTGCTTTACAAGGCAGAAGAGGACCTCAGAAGACATCATTACCGGGGCCAGCTTTTTATCGGACACAATAACGGCGCCGTGGCACGCGTAGCCAAAACTCGTGCTATCAATACTTATAACTCTGGTCCAGCGGCGGGTCTGTTGGGTGCTGGGGAGATCGGAGCACTTTATGGCGCACGTTGCGTTTTGTCGGGCGATATGGGCGGTACGTCATTCGACATAGGCCATGTAATAGAGCAAGAGCCGAGCTACGCACTTCGACCGGACGTAGAGGGATTTCAGTGCAATCTGCCGATGTTGGCTATTCGTGCGCTTGGCGCAGGTGGTGGTTCCATTGCCGAGGTGAAGGATGGCGTTCTCCATGTCGGACCGCAATCAGCCGGAGCACTGCCCGGTCCGGCCTGTTTCAGTCTGGGTGGCAAGCGCGCAACTGTTACCGACGCTAATCTCGTACTCGGTTGGTTGGATCCGGACTACTTTCTGGGCGGAGCAAAAAAGCTCAATCTTGAGAAGGCGCGGGAGGCGATCGAGAGCGACGTGTCCAAACCATTGGGAATTTCAGTGGAAGAGGCTGCCTGGCTGGTGAAGGAGAAAGTAGAGGAGAATGTTGGTGTGGAATTGAAAAAAATGCGTGCTGCCATGGGTCCTCATCCTGATCCAATGCTGGTGGTCTATGGCGGTGCCGGTCCTCTGCACAGTTGCGAGATCGCACGGCACGCGGACGTTTCTACACTGGTAGTGACCCCGTTCTCTGCGGTCTTTTCGGCGTACTCATCGTCCTTGATGGATGTTGGCCATCTGTACTATCGACGGCTTGACATGGAACTTCATGCAGATGCTGATATGGGAATATTGCACAAGGTCATAGATGAACTGCGTAGTCGAGCATTGCAGGACATGCGCGGTGAAGGGTTTGAAGCGGACTCAATAGTATGGATGTTTGAGTTGATCGTCTGCACAGCGGAGGGCGCGGAAATAAAACTCGGAGCGCCGTGCGATTTTCACAAAAGCCCGGAAGCAATCAGCTTGGTGCTGCAACGAGCCGCGACCATGTTGTCTGTATCACCAGACACCCCCATAGTTCTTTCTACTCTCGGTGTATTTGGAAAAGCGTCGGTCCCGCATTACAGGCCGCAAGAAATCGCTCTCGCGAAATCGCATGTCGATGCAGCGCGGTCTGGGTCTCGTGCGGTGTACCAGGGGAGAGAGCACGGTGTGACCGATATCCCTGTTTACAACCGTGAACGTATGGGCAACGGGCACAAGGTCATCGGTCCAGTCATCGTCGAATCGCGACAGACGACCATGGTGATCCCGGCAGGATGGCACGTGCGTGTCGATGGATTTAATAACGCACTGATAGAGAGGAGCGCCCAATGAAAATTCGCATCACTGAATACCTAAATGTTGACCTCGCTTCCGAGCAGTGGGAATGCCACGCTTGCGGCCATGAGCTGGCCGATGCACGCACTAACTATAAACATGGTTGCCTGGTGGCGGAGGTGCCGATTGAAGAGGCCCATCCCGGGATGACCGGAGCCGAATTCTCATTTTCGCCCGATCCTGATTACTGCCGTCTGATCGAGTTTTATTGCCCTGGCTGCGGCACAACTATCGAAAATGAGTATCTGCCCCCTGGACATCCAATTACGAATGATATCGAACTCGATATTACGGCGTTGAAAGCGCGTCATGTGGTTGTAGAAGGTGCCGCGCAATGAGATTCTTCGAAAACATTTCAAAGGGTGTCGATCCGCAGCGTCCGGCCTGGATTCCGTTTCTGGATTCACTCGCTGCCGGGATGGAAGGATGCTCGCTGGAAGAAATGCTCCATGACCCTACACTTTGGGCAAACGCAGTGCCGAGGGCCGCGCGCCTCGTGAGCGCGGACGCAGTGGCCATCGGCTTTATGCCTGGCCTTTGCGCGGCAGCCTTCGACACCGACAGGCTGGAACCTTGGAACGATACATTGTTGGAGTCGCTGCTAGAAACCGCTCATCGCCTTGTTGAGATAGAACATCCGGTCAGGGACGTGATCGTAGCTATTAGTGGTCCAGCGACACTGGCTCTCCGCGTGCTCAATTCGGCACCGGACCGCAGTGCACTGGATGAGCTGAAGCCGGGCCTGGTGAAGACGTTGGAAAAACTCTGCGCATGCCGACCCGACATGGTGGTCCTGGATGAATATTTGGAGCAGGAAATGATTGTTGCGACCCCGGACTTCAGGCGATTCTGCAACACATTAAAGAATGTCACCGGATACTTCAACGTCGCTCTGGGGCTGAGGGTGAGTGGGTACGAACGAGCAGAAGACGCTGTGAGAGATCTCGGCATCCTGAAGATCGATCATCTGTTGCTCGGCGCATCCGCCGATGGCAACACGCCTAGCCTGACGCCAGAATTTCTGGGAATGACGCGGGATTCTGGCTGGAAGAGTTTGGGATTGCCGGTTGTTGCGGGACTCCAGCCAGAGGGACTTGAATCACCTGGGTTGCACTGTTACTACACTTCAGCGGGACAGGATACCTATGCCGAGCGACTGCGCTTGATCGGTGCGGCGCTGACGAGTCGGATGTAAAGAACCAACCCGCAACCAGAAGGGCGGGGATGAAACGGAGGAGAACGATTATGGGTTTCAATGTAGGGGTTGATATAGGTGGAACGTTTACCGATTTTTGTTCCGTAGGAGATGATGGACGGAGCACCGTCTACAAAACGCCGACCACTCATTACGACCTTTCGGTCGGTTTCATGCGTGGAATGCACGAACTGGGGAAACGATCCGGTCTTGCTGCACGGGAATATCTTGCCCAGGTTCATGCCCTGCGCTATTCGACAACAGTGGGCACTAACGCTCTCATCGAACACAGCGGCCCCAAGCTTGGCTTAATAACCACCGCAGGTTTTGAAGACACCATTTTTATCGGCCGCTCGCGTAGTTGGGCTGACGGTCTCCCGGTCCATGAGGCACGCGACATGTCCCGTATTGTCAAGCCGCTGCCACTCGTCAATCCGGATATGGTTGTCGGGATTCACGAGCGTATCGACTGCAAAGGTAATGTGATCGCACCGTTATCACGACAAAATGTACTCGACAAACTCCAACAGCTTGTTGACAAGGGAGCAATGGGCTTTGTGGTGAGCCTGATGTGGTCGTTCCTCAATCCCGAGCACGAGCGCATGATCAAGCAGATTATCGAAGAGGAATATCCCGAGGATTATCTGGGCGCGATGCCTGTGACGCTGTCGAGCGAGATTTCACCGAAGGCCGGTGAATACACACGAACAATGACCACTGTAGTGAATGCTTACATCCACAGCATAATGGCCGAAAACCTCAATCGGCTCGGCAATGAACTGCGTGATGGCGGCTACACACGACCGCTGATTCTTGTGCACAACACCGGCGGCACGAAGAAAGTGTCGAGAACCAAGGCAGTACTGACTCATAATGCAGGTCCAGTTGCCGGTATGTACGGTTCTACGACCGTAGGACGACTTTGCGGTTACGATAATATTGTATTCACCGACATGGGCGGTACGTCTTTCGACATCGGCGTAATCGTTTCTGGCGAACTGCGCGCCCACGACTTCATTCCGGTCATAGACCGCTGGCGCACGAACATCCCTGCCATAGAAGTCAAATCGATCGGCGCGGGAGGAGGCTCAATAGCATGGATCAACGAACTGATGGGCAATGCCCTCGAAGTTGGTCCGCAATCTGCCGGATCCATGCCCGGTCCGGCCTGCTACGACAAAGGCGGCAACGAGGCAACGGTAACCGACGCCGACCTGGTGTTGGGCTACCTCAATCCAGACAACTATCTGGCTGGTGAAATGCTGCTTGATGTGGAGCTGTCGCGCCAAGCCATCGAAACGCATATTGCCGGTCCGCTTGGTATCAGCGTACTAGAGGCGGCACACCGTATCCGGCGTCTGGTTGACGCTCGCATGGGCCAGGAGGTCTTCAACGAGGTTGCCCTCAAGGGACACGATCCGCGTAAATTTGTGGTATTCGCCTGTGGCGGTGCCGGCGCCGCGCATGCCTGTGGGTATGCGCCGTATGTCGGTGCCCGGACCGTAGTGGTTCCCGCGGTGGCCTCCGTCTTCGGAGCTTTCGGTGCATCAACAATGCAGATTCGGCAGGTTTGGGACGTATCCCGCACAATGAAGTTGTTTCGCTGGGATAAACAGGCCTACCTCGACGATCTCGACGGCTTTAACAAGGTGGTCCACGATCTTAAAGATCTGGCGGTGCGCGATCTCCGTCTGGAAGGTTTCCGCGAGGAACAGATTGAATTCTGTCTGCAGTTGGATATGCGCTACGGCAGTCAATACAACATGACGAAAATCGAGACACCGCGTCTGGTGCTGCAGGGAGTAGAGGACGTGCACGAATTGTGCGAACTGTTCACCCGTTGCTATTCCGAGATTTACTCCCCCGAGGCCGCCTTTCCAGTTGGCGGGATCAACGTCGAGTGCTTCTATCTCGCGGCGTCTGTGCGCCAGGAGCGGGCGGAGTTTCACAAAGATTCTTTGTCCGGCGCAGATGCACTGAAAGCGCTAAGCGGCTCCCGTCCTGCCTGTTTTGACCCGGCTGCCGGTTTGATGGATACGCCGGTGTACAACTGGTCGGCGCTAATGCCAGGGAATGTTATTCATGGCCCCGTGCTGATCGAGGCACCGGAAACTACCTATGTGATCGAACGCGGATGGACTTACACCATGGACCCATGGCGCAACGGCATTCTCAAACAAAATGCATGACCCCTACCCCTGATAAGCAGGAGAGTGCGTTAGCCAAATTATTTTCTGAAATATATGTGGAATATAATTTGTAATTTACTAACGAGAGAACGACAAGGAGACTTGAGCATGAAAACACCACCAACTTTCCGCTATGGGCGAGATTTTGAAGTCGTTCAGCGATTGCGGCCTGAACCGATGACAGAACGCGAACAGGCCGCGCAACATCTTATCGAAGGGCTGGAGTTCGAAATTTTTCAGCACAAGGCCGGTATGATTGCGCTCGAAGGCAAGGAGACCACAATGAAGCTGGGTGCGTCTACGGCAATGCGCTGGGGAGACGTAGCGTTCGGCATCTATACCGCCCAGGGTGATCTTGCCATTTGTGCAACCGGTATCTATCACCACGCAGTGCTGTCTCAACTGCCGATGAAGTACATCGTCAAACATTGGCGCGACGACCAGTCGGTCGGCCTGCGTGAGGGTGATTCATTCTTTTTTAACGATCCGTTCTATGGAGGAGTGCATAACGCCGACATGGGGCTCGCAATCCCCGTGTTTGCGGACGGCGAATTGATCTGTTTCATCGGTGCTGCCGTGCATACAGGGGAATGCGGCGGTTCCGAGCCTGGTGGCATGGTGAACGGTGCGCGCTCTCGCTATGACGAGGGACTTCTGGTGCCGCCGATCAAGATTGGTGAACATTTCGTGCTCAAGGAAGATATTCTGGCCATGCTGTCCAACATGACGCGTGATCCGCGCACCATGATACTGGACATTAAGGCACGACTGGCCGCCTGCCGTATTGCTGAGCGGCGCGTCAACGAAATTGTGAGTGAGAAGGGTGCCGATTTCTACGTAGGCGCTTTACGCAAAGTTCTCAAAATCACTGGTGAAGCAGCCCGCAAGAAGGTGTCGCGATTGAATGACGGGGTCTATCGTCAGCCGCGTTTCCTGGACACGACAGGTCCGGAGGATGCGCTGCTCAAGATCAACCTGACAGTAATCAAAAAAGGTGACAAGATCAAGCTCTGCTTCACCGGTTCATCGCCCGCAATCCCTGATCGTCCCGTAAATAGCTATTTCCAAGGCATTATCGGCCTTGCCATGGTGTATTTCTGCGGCTGGTTCTTTCACGACCTGCCTGCCAACAACGGGCTGCTAGAATGCCTCGAATGGGAATTTCCGGAAGATACCTTTGTCAACGCCAAGGGAGATATGCCTGTGTCGTATGCACCCGCCACCCAGGTTGCTTTCGCGCAGGGTATGTTCATGTGTGCAGCACGCATGGTCTACTCTATAGATCCGAAACGTGCTGTTGGTAGCTGGAACTCCGGTTTTGCGGTAACCCCCTTTGGTGGCTTCAACCAGTGGGGCGACCCTATTGCAGATATTACTCCCGAGATTAATGCGACTGGCGCCGGGGCGCGACCGGACATGGATGGCGTCGATTCGGCGGGAGCTTTCTTTGCTACCATGAGCGATTGTGGCGATATTGAGTCAATGGAAGCGGATAGACCCTTCGTTTATCTTTTCCGCAATTTTTTCAACAACTCTTACGGCCACGGCAAATTCCGTGGTGGTTCCGGCGTGGGTTTCGGAATGATGGTGCATGGTGTGCCCTGGGTCGCCATTGGTGGCATGGGCTTTGGCACTCGTTTCCCGGCCACGCTCGGCATCTTCGGCGGTCGTGCCGCGCCCACTGTTTTCGTACAATCCGTGCACGGCAGCAACATGGGGACGATGATGGCAGAGGGAAATCTGGACCTGCCGTGCAACATGGGCGAGCTCTATGGTGAGACTTCGAATGAAACGGGCACCCGCGTGCTCGGTCATGTCAGCTCGCCCCCCAAACCCTTCCTTGGTGGGGATACAATTTATGTTCCTGTTTCGGGTGGTGCTGGGTACGGGGATGTACTGGATCGCGACCCTGAGTTTGTGATTGCCGATCTGCGTCGCAATCTGGTGACATCCGATGCTGCTGAGCGGATTTACAAGATTGTTTACGACAAGAGTACGCTTCGGCTTGATGCCGCAGCGACGGAAGTTGCGCGTAGCACAGCGCGCGATGAGCGTAAGCGCACTGCCAAGTCTTTTGATGACTTTAACAGGAGTTGGCAGGCTTTGCGCCCAAAACCCGAAGTACTGCGCTACTACGGTGCTTATCCCGATCCTGCTGCCGTCGCAGGCGGAGCCGCGTTATGAGAGTCGAAAAGCAATCGTCATCCAGCGGCGTGATCGCGGAAGAGTTGCACCCGTTACTGCCAAACCTGTTTGAGCCGATAGGTTCAGATGGTAAACGTTTTGGCCTTGTTGGTGGTTACTGTACACATTGTGACCGATATTTTTTCCCTCTAGCTGAACAGTGCAGTGATTGCTGCGAACCATTGACGCGGATGATTGTGGGCGAAAGGGGGAGTGTCTACAGCTATACAGTGGTGCGTACGAAAGCGCCGTTCGGTCTGCCGGAACCGTATGCAGTCGCCTACATCGACCTGGCAGAATCGCCGCTACGCATTTTCGGCCTGATCGACCCAGGCGACCTCGATGACCTCGATGTCGGGAAAACCGTGCAGTTGACGGTGAAAGCAATCGGCGTTGACGCGCTGGGCCGGCATTGCTTACGTCCCGTCTTCAGGCTGGCTGATACGGGCGCAAAGAGGTGCAGTTCATGAGCGCCGTCATGATCGCTGGCACAGGCAATATTCCGTTCGGTCGTTATCCGGATCGCTCACTCGCGTCGATGGCTGTTGCAGCCGGCCTAAAGGCAATCAAGTCCGCAGGTTTAGTGGCGCGTGAGGTACAAATCGGATTTTTTGCCAGCGCGCTGGCCGGTAAGTTATTCGGCGATCTCACCATTGGTCAGAACGTGTTCGCGGACATGGGAATGTCGCGCATCCCGGTGCTCAATGTTGAGAACGCTTGTACTTCCGGTTCATCGGCGTTTTACATGGCCTGCTTGGCTATTCGCTCCGGTGAAGTGGAGTGTGCCCTGGTTGTGGGTGCTGAAAAAATGTGTGTGCCCCAGATTGGCCTGCTTAGTTCGGGCAACAGCGAACTGGATACCTTGCTCGGATTGGTGACCCCGGCCAGCTTTGCCTTGAGGGCGCGGCGGTACATGGCCGAGTATGGCACGACCCGGGAACAGATGGCTATGGTGTCAGTGAAAAGCCGGAGCCATGCAGCACTTAATCCGTCGGCCCAGTTCCGCGATTCCGTGACGGTCGAGCAAGTACTTGCATCCCCGATGATCTCTGACCCTTTGACTCGGCTGCAGTCTTGCCCGATAGCCGACGGCGCCTCGGCTATTGTTCTTTGTTCGGAAAATATGGGCCGACGCATAGGCGCTCGGGTGCGCGTGCGCTCTTCTGTGCTGAAGAGCGGCAATTACATGAATCCCCAGGATCTGGCTCGATGGCAGACTGACTACGATGGCGTCAACGCCGCCTACGAACTGTCCGGGATCGGTCCCGAAGACGTGGATGTCATCGAATGCCACGATGCTTTTACGATCGCCGAGATCATGCATTATGAAGCCTTGGGGCTGTGTCCTCTAGGCGAGGGCGGACAACTGGTGGAGTCAGGTGCCACATCGCTCGGCGGTGCGATACCCGTCAATGTTTCCGGAGGCCTCCTTTCCCGCGGTCATCCGGTCGGTGCCACCGGAGTTGAGCAAATCGTCGAACTCGCTCGTCAGTTAGAGGGGAGGTCCGGCCGACGACAAGTGGAGGGTGCCCGGGTTGCACTGGCGCATTGCATGGGCGGGGATAAGGCGGCAGATACCAAATCAATGACTGTAACCGTACTGACAATTTGAAAAAGTCATGATTATGAGCAAAGAGGAGTCGTAAATGAATATAGAGCAAAACATGACGGTTGATACGGACAATGTGGCCGAGCAGGTCGGCAAGGCAATGTATGCGAAGGATCAAGTCGGACGGCGACTCGGAATGAACATCGAGCAAATCCGTCCAGGCTACGCGCGGATCTCAATGGACATCAGCGCAGAGATGATCAACGGCCATGATATCTGCCATGGCGGCTACATCTTTTCACTGGTAGATACGGCCTGCGCCTATGCCTGTAACTCCTATAACCAAAATACGATGTCGCAGGCGGTCAATATTGTATTCATGTCGCCGGCGACACTGAATGACACTCTTGTGGCCGTAGCGGTTGAAAGCGCCCATAGCGGGCGTACCGGTACATATGAGATCAAGGTGACCAATCACAAGACGCGGGTGATCGCTGTTGCCCAGGCTCAATGTCGTACAGTGCGAGGCCGCATGGTCGAGGACTTGCCATTGCTGCGCGATGCCGCTAACGACTGATTTTTTTTAGTTCACGTTAAGAACGAACACTCGTTCTAAAAGCGTTTCATTCGGTGTCACACCAAAACTATATGAATAAGGAGAAACACACTATGTCCCGAGTCAAAGACAAAACGATCCTGGTTACCGGAGCTGCCAATGGGTTAGGGAGCGCCACAGCACGTCTACTCGCCCGCGAAGGCGCCGTAGTCCTGATGTCCGACATCGATGATGTTGCCGGCAATACGGTTACTGCCGAAATCAACGCTGCAGGCGGACGTGCCAATTACCTACATCACGATGTCAGCCAGCCAGAGGAATGGGAACGAGTCTTTTCGCAAATCCGGTCTGAGTATAGCCGTCTTGATGTACTGGTCAACAATGCCGGCGGCGGCACTTACAACGATATCGAGACCGTCAGCTTCCAGGAATGGCGGCGGGTTATGTCCATTAATCTGGATGCGACATTTCTCGGGACGCAGTATGCGATTAAATGGATGAAGGAGACCGGTGGCGGCAGCATCATTAATGTGAGTTCCGTTGCTGCTTTTAGTGGTGCACCTAATCTCGCCGCATATTGTGCCGCCAAGGCGGGTATACATCTACTGTCGAAATCGTCAGCTGTCTATTGTGGCCAGAAAGGCTACAACATTCGCGTCAATTCGATTCATCCCGGACTCATTGATACTAAGGCGGGCAAGGAAATGGCGAGGCTTGCAACTGGTCTGCCTACTGATGATCAGGCGATTGCTGCATTCACAGCACTTCATCCAATTGGTCGAATCGGTACGCCGGACGACATTGCCAATGGCATTCTTTATCTTGCCTCCGATGAATCCAGCTTTGTCACAGGCACTCATCTGATCATTGATGGCGGGTTCACGGCCGTTTAACTGCAAGACGACACACGCCACAGCGGTTCCGCTATGGACAGTCTTCTACTTACCGGTTCCGGGTTTATTGAAAGGATACAACATGGCAATTATAGATTTTTTTGATAGGGGTTGGAGGGCTAACCCGAATGGTGTTGCCTACATCATGGGTGAACGCACCTATTCTTTCACAGCGGTACGCGAGCTTTCCTGCCGTATCGCCAACGGGCTTCTCGCTGAGGGTTTTTCTAAGGAGACCAAAGGTGCTGTCTGGGCAAATAACGATCCAGTGGCATGGACGTGCACCCTTGGTCTCTGGCGTGCCGGACTGGCCTGGATTCCGGTCAGCCCGCGTGGTTCTGTGGAAGACAACCTTTTCGTAATTAATTCATTCGATTGCGAAGTGCTCTTCTTCCAGAAATTTTTTGCTCCGATTATTGCTGAGCTGCGCCCGAAGCTGCCAAAAATTAAGTTGTGGGTTTGTATTGACGCAGATCTCCCGGATGCACCGGCGCTGGAAACGTGGTGCCGTGTACAGCCGACCAGCGATCCCGCTGTTGATTACCAAATGGATGACATCGTTGTTGTAATGGCAACGGGCGGGACTACCGGCATGCCAAAGGGGGTGATGAACACTCATCGCAGCATCCAGACATTCTTGGCTCACTTCATGATTGCATTTTCATATGGCGGTAACGAGCGGCCAGTCAGCCTTGCAGCGGCTCCAATGACTCATACTTCGGGTTTCGTGAGCATTCCCTGCACCGCACGTGGTGGCACGGTGGTGGTTCTGGAAAAACCTGATCCGGCCCTGCTTCTCGATGCCATCGCCAAGCATAAAGTCACAGAGTTATTCCTGCCGCCAACAGTTATCTACCGCCTGCTGGAGATGCCGGGCATCGATAAAATCGATTTCTCGTCATTAAAATACCTTATGTACGGTTCCGCTCCGATGTCGCTGGAAAAGTTGAAAAAGGCCCTCAAAATAATTGGACCGGTGATGATGGGCTGCTATGGCCAATCCGAAGCGCCTGCCGGGGTTTCCTTTCTGCGTCCAGAAGAGCATTTCGATGGTTGCGAATTGGCCAGCGACGAGCGTCTCTCCTCGGTTGGTCGTCCGAGTCCGCTGGTCCGGGTGGAAATTATTGATGACAGTAACCGTATCCTCGGTAATGGCGAGACGGGTGAAATTTGTGTGCGCGGTGATCTGGTAATGAAGGGGTACTACAAGCAACCGGACAAGACGGCCGAAACGATCTGTGCTGGTTGGTTGCATACTGGTGATGTTGGCCACATCGACTTCGATGGCTACCTGCATATCACCGACCGTAAAAAGGACATGATCATTTCTGGTGGCTTCAATGTCTATCCTAACGAAGTTGAACAAGTCATATGGAGTCATCCGGCGGTGCAGGACTGTGCTGTCATAGGTGTGCCGGATGAGCAGTGGGGCGAATCGGTGAAAGCAGTTGTTGAGCTGAACTCGGGCCTGAGTGTGTCGTCAGATGAATTGATCGCGCTGTGCAAGGAAAAACTGGGCTCGGTGAAGGCTCCGAAAACGGTCGATTTCGTTGCATTGCTGCCCCGTAGTCCGGCCGGTAAGGTCTTGAAAAAAGATTTGCGCAAGGAATACTGGCAGGGAGTTGGGCGCACGATCTAAAAGGAATGTTTTCCATCGCTTAGAAAAGTTACAGGCGTAACTGCGGCGGAAAAATTAAAAACAATTGAGTGAGTAGTGGTAGCAGGCCTTTCTGCAGTAAGGCCAAATTGAGGTAATCCATCAGGATCAGGAGACTGTTCACTCTGGACAGAGCAACAGTAAACATTCGGATAAATTTACAAGGGAGGTAGCAAATGGATGGGATTATACTAGGAATATGCAGGGTAGCTTTTAGTAAAGGTAATCGTCATCGTAATATTTTATCCACCGCCGTACTACTCCTTGGGGTCTGCTCTAGCGCCGGAGCAGTAGAGATTTCAACTGGAAACAACGACGTGAAGATCAATTGGGACAATACAGTTCGTTATACTCTGTCCCAGCGTGTCAAGGGCCAGAACAGCGGTATTATCAACAGTGTCAATACAGATGACGGTGACCGCAACTTTAATGTGGGAATTGTGTCGAGCCGACTGGACCTTCTTTCAGAGATGGATGTGGTCTACAAAAAAGATTTTGGCATCCGGTTGAGCGGCGCAGGCTGGTATGACCCGGTCTACCGGGCAAAACTGGACAACAACTCGGTAGGCACCTCAAACCATTTTGTAAACGGGCAACAAGCCATTGGCTTGAATTCAGAAACAAAAGACCAGTTCGGACTTGATGCAGAACTGCTCGATGCTTTTGCTTTTGCTAAATTTTATTTGGGCGAGGTGCCGCTCAATATCCGGGCGGGGCGCCATACAATCTTCTGGGGCGAAGCGTTTTTCTCGTCTGCCGGGTCCAATGGGATTTCTTATGCCCAATCACCTATCGACATGGCCAAAGGATTGGCAATGCCTGGTGTCGAGTTAAAGGAGATATTCCGACCTCTGAATCAGGTCTCTTTTCAGGTGCAGCCGACCCCAGAGATCACCGTTGCCGGGCAATACTACCTGCAATGGGAATCAAACACTTTCCCCGAGGGGGGCAGTTATTTGGGACCTATTGACGGTTTACTGAACAGTGGGGAGTCTTTCATACTGGCGCCAGGTTTTTTTGTTCGTAATAGCGGTGATCACAAGCCGCGACAGTCGGGAGATTGGGGGGTCAAGGTGGCGTATAACCCCGAGGCGCTACAGTCTTCTTTTGGTTTATACTATCGCAACTTCTCCGACAAGATGCCGCAGGTCCTCGGGGGAAATTATATCCTCACGCCGAGTGGGCCTGCGCCTACTACTTATCACTTCGATTACAAATCCGACATTGATCTGTACGGCATCAGCTTCGCCAAAAAAATAATGGGCATCAGCGTTGGATCGGAGCTATCCTACCGACGAAACATGCCGCTAGCAAGTGCATGGTTTGCCCCTGAAGGCGCGCGAGGCAATACCATGCACGCTGTTTTAAACTTTATGACGCTCCTGCCCAAGACCTCGGTGTTCGATACCGGTTCCGCAATATTGGAATTTGCCTATGGCCGACTGGACAGCGTTACCTCTGGCAGCCAGTTCTACACCGGCTATAATGGATATAGCGGAATAGACCACGCCACTAGGGACAATTCCACGGTCAGTATTAACGTTACCCCGCAATGGTTTCAGGTCATTCCAGGAGTGGATATGTCAATGCCACTCAACTTTTCCGTGGGTATGCACGGTAATGCGGCGACGCTCACCGGCGGCGCGGACGGAAGCGGCAGTTATAGCGGCGGTCTCTCCTTTGATGTTTTTGCCAAATACAAGATTGATCTGACCTATGCCAGCTTCTTCGGCAATGTCCATCCAAATGCACAAGGTCAGATTCTGCCTGCTGGCCTTGCAGCACCGGGCGAAGGGGCAGCGGATGCAACTGCGTTACTCAGGGACCGCGATCTGCTTTCCTTAACAATAAAAGCCTCATTCTAGAAAAGGAGATATAATATGAAACTGTGTAAAAGGTTGATAGTAGCCGGTTTTGTACTGGCATATGCAGGGAGCGCACTGGGAGCCGTTACCGCTGAAGAGGCAAAAAAGCTCGGCACTACATTGACAGCTGTTGGCGCCGAAAAGGCGGGCAATACAGACGGATCGATACCGGCATATACCGGCGGTCTTACCACCCCTCCAGCGAGCTTCAAGAAAGGGTCCGGTGTTCGTCCCGACCCGTTTGTCGAGGAGAAACCGCTCTTCTCGATAAGCGCAAAGAACATGGAAAAGTACACCAATAAACTGACCGAGGGAACCAAGGCGCTGATGAAAAAGTATCCGACCTATCGGATCGATGTCTACAAGACACATCGTACGGCTGCAATGCCCCAATATGTGCTGGAAAACACAGCACGCAATGCTGTAACGGCCCAGACAACTAACGGAGGGTTGTCGATACGGAATGCCAAGTCTGGAATTCCCTTTCCGATACCGAAGGATGGCTACGAGGCTATGTGGAATCATTTGCTCCGTTATAGCGGGGAGGCGTTCGAATTGAAGTATACTGCCTGGAATGTGGACGCATCCGGGCGGAAGACCCTGGCAACGAAGGCTGCTATGATTGAGGAGTTTCCCTACTATAACAAAAAGAATCCAAGCACAGAAACTTACTTTATGGTCAAAATATTATTTTCCGGACCTGCACGGCGCAACGGCGAAGCATTAATGGTGAAAGATCCGCTTAATATGGCGGAAAAGGGTCGCCAAGCATGGCAGTACCTGCCTGGTCAGCGGCGGGTCAAGATGGCGCCAGAAATCTCCTTTGATACCCCTAACGCTGGAACGGCTGGAAACACCACCTACGATGACGCCTATACCTTCAACGGTTCCATGGAGCTCTACAACTTCAAGCTAATCGGTAAAAAAGAGATGTTTGTCCCCTACAATGATTACAAAATGGTCTACCAGGTCAAGTCGGACGCATTGTTCCAGGCTAAACATGGCAATCCTGACCTTGTCCGATGGGAGCTGCACCGGGTCTGGGTTGTAGAAGGAACTCTGAAACCGGGCAAACGTCATATCTACAGCAAGCGGGTCTATTATCTGGATGAAGATTGCTGGGCTGGGCTGGCCAGCGACCAGTATGATATGCGTGGTCAGCTTTACCGGACACAGTTTGCCGCTATGACCCAGAGCTATGACGTCAATGCAGTGCTTACCGATCCCGCCTTCTCGTATGACCTGATCGCCGGTAGTTATTCATTTAACGGGTTTTTGGGTGATAACGGAAGCGCAGTGTATTCTTCACCGCTTCCCGCACGTGAGTGGAGTCCTGATGCACTTTCTGGCAGCGGTATACGGTAGGAGTTTTTCATACACTAATACAACTCCCCCTCCTCATTTTAAAGAGGGGGAGTTGTATAAAGCAGGAGTAACAGATGAAATACCGCATACTAGCCGTATCGCTGCTCGCGGCGGCAATAATGTTTTCAGTTGCCTATTCACAAATAAGCTTTAAGGACGTGCTTGACACCCCTTCAGCAAAAAGCGCACTCGCGACGAAAACGCTTTATAACGGCATCGTCCTTGCCGGCAAGCGCCTGATCAGTGTCGGGCAGCGTGGTCATATTGTCTATTCGGACGACCAAGGCAACAACTGGATTCAGGCGTCTGTGCCGGTAACCTCTGACCTGACGGCGGTCACGTTTCCGACTCCGCAGAAGGGGTGGGCGGTGGGGCATGATGGCGTTGTACTGCACAGTGCGGATGCAGGGGTTACCTGGAAAAAACAGTTTGATGGACGTGCCGCTGCACAGGTCATGACTGCCCATCACAAGGCATTGAAAAACTGCGCTAGCTGCCATGATAACATGGAGATACCCAAAGTAACAGCGCAAGGCGCAGAACCTGCCATGATGGCCGAAATAAAGAGTTTGATCGAAAAAGGGGCGGACAAGCCGTTCCTTGATGTCTGGTTTGAAAACGAAACAACTGGTTTCATTATCGGAGCCTTTAACCTGATATTTCGAACAGTTGATGGTGGCAAAACATGGGAACCGTGGTTTGATCGGACCGAGAACAAAAAACGCCTCCACTTGTATGCGGTCAGGCAGGTAGGCCAAGAGTTGTATATCGTCGGTGAGCAGGGGTTGGTATTGAAGCTCGACAAACAGTCAGGGCAATTCAGGGCCCAGAAGGTTCCCTACAACGGAACATTCTTCGGCTTGACCGGAAAACCGGGATCAGTAACAGTCTTTGGCATGCGCGGTAATGTATTTCGCAGCACAGATGTTGGAAACAGTTGGAAAAAGATTGAAACCGGGATGTCCCTGGGATTGATAGGTAGCACTGTAACAACGGATGGCAGGATAGTGCTGCTGAGCCAGGCGGGACGTCTACTGGTGAGCGGGGATGATGGTGCCAGTTTCACCACATTCAAGCTCGGACAACCTTTTCCGGCATCCGCGCTCGTCGCAATTGACAAGGAAAACTTCGTGCTTGCTGGCCTTCACGGCATGTTGAAACAAACAGTGAAATAAAGAAATCGGCAACGGAGAACAGTTATGGTTGTTGGAACAGATAAAATAGATGACATGCCGGTAGTAAAGGATATCAAGAATTTCGACCAGGCATCCGGCAACAGGTTGGAACGAATGGTTTTCAACTACCGCAAGGTCGTAGTTCAGGTCTGTGCAATCATCACTCTTCTGGCTGCGTATCAGATGACGCATATAGTATTCAACGCAAGTTTTGAGAAAATGATCCCACAGAGTCACCCCTACATCAAAAATTATCTGGCCAACAAAAACGAGCTCCGCGGTCTCGGTAACTCGATCAGGGTAGTTGTTGAGAACACCAAGGGGGATATTTACAATCCGGAGTATCTTGAGGTGCTACGTCAGATCAACGACGAACTGTTCCTGACCCCAGGCGTGGATCGTGCCTGGGTTAAGTCACTCTGGACACCGGCGGTGCGCTGGACTGAAGTTACCGAAGAGGGTTTTACGGGTGGTCCGGTCATGCCGAAAAAATACGACGGATCTGCATCGGGCATCGAACAACTTAAGCAGAACGTTGCTCGGGCGGGCATAGTTGGCAGTCTGGTGGCTACCGATTTCAAATCATCGATGATCACGGTACCACTTTTGGAAATCGATTCTGCTACCGGTAAAAAATTGGACTATAGCGTATTCTCCAAGGCGCTGGAAAAAAACATCCGCAGCAAGCAAAACGCAAACATAAAAATTCACATTATCGGTTTTGCCAAGCTGGTGGGCGATCTGCTCGACGGCCTGATGCTGGTTATCACCTACTTTGCGGCAGCAGCGCTGATCGCAGCAACTATTATTTATATCTACACCCGCTGCCTGCGCAGCACTATCCTGGTAATTGCCTGCTCAATTATAGCGGTGGTCTGGCAGTTGGGAATCGTTACCACCCTTGGCTTTGAACTTGACCCATATTCGATTCTGGTGCCATTCCTGGTCTTCGCCATCGGGGTCTCCCATGGTGTACAGAAGATGAATGGCATCATGCAGGACGTTGGACGCGGCACCCACAGGCTGGTGGCTGCCCGTTACACTTTTCGGCGGCTATTCCTGGCCGGTATGACCGCATTACTGGCAGATGCTGTCGGTTTCGCAGTGCTGATGATGATCGATATCCCTGTTATCAAGGACCTGGCGTTGACTGCCAGTGTTGGGGTAGCGGTACTCATTTTTACCAATTTATTGCTCCTGCCAGTGCTGCTTTCCTTTACTGGAGTAAGCAAAAAAGCTGCCGAACGCACTCTCCAGGCGGAAGGGGAAGAAAACAGAGGAAAAGGGATCGGCGCGCTCTGGAGCTTACTCGATCGTTTCACTGAACGGCGATGGGCAACGATTGCCGTATCGGTAGCAGGCGTTCTTGCAGTAATCGGCTTTGTCATCAGTCTAAATCTCAAAATTGGTGATCTCGATCCAGGTGCACCGGAGTTGCGTCCCAATTCACGCTACAATAAGGACAATGCTTACATTACCAAAAACTACTCTCTCTCCAGCGACCTGTTTGCCATAATTCTGAGAACTCCACCAGAAGGGAGTTATAAATATGAAACTTTGATAGAGGCCGATCGTTTGGCCTGGGCTCTACAACAGGTGCCTGGTGTTCAGACAACCGTCTCCCTGGTGGATGCTGTGCGTCAAGTTACGGTTGGTACATTCGAGGGGAGCCTCAAGTGGTACACCATTTCCCGCAATCAGGATATCCTCAACTTTGGTGGGCAACAGGCATCTACCAATAATGCGGATTTGTTCAATGGCGATTCAACCGTTATGCCGGTTATTGTTTATCTGGCCGACCATAAGGCTGAGACTCTGGATAAAGTGGTAAAGGTTTCAGAAGATTTTATAAAAGAGCATAGCACTAAAGATCGCCAGTTCATGCTGGCGGCCGGTAGCGCAGGGATTGAAGCTGCTACCAATATTGTCGTGCGTGACGCGAATCGTACGATGATGATTTACGTTTATCTTGCTGTTATCGCACTCAGTTTCATTACTTTTCGCAGTTGGCGTGCCGTGCTGGTGGCGGTACTGCCACTAATTTTAACCTCAATCCTCTGCGAGGCGCTGATGGTACTGCTCGGCATCGGCGTAAAGGTTGCCACTCTGCCGGTAATCGCGCTTGGAGTAGGGATCGGCATAGATTACGCCCTCTATCTGCTGAGTGTGCAGTTGGCTAAACAGCGTGAGGGTGAGTCACTGGTCGACGCCTACAGGCATGCCATTCAGTTTACCGGCAAGGTCGTCGGTCTGGTCGGTGTTACACTTGCTGCCGGAGTTGTCACCTGGGCCTTTTCGCCGATTAAATTCCAGGCCGACATGGGGATTCTGCTGACTTTCATGTTCATCTGGAACATGCTTGGAGCTCTCATTCTTATTCCGGCTCTGTCTCATTTCCTGCTCATCAGGGTAAAAGCAACCGTGTGATCGACTGTTGGTGGGAATGATACAATCCTGATGACAATACTCCGATTAAAGTCCACACCGCTGCCCAGAACCTTGCTGGCATTGAAAAATCTGACTTTCTTCTGATTAATGCGCAATATTTGCGAATAGGAAAACTCAGTAATTGGGTGCAAAAAGTAGGATTTTCGCAACAAATGGGAACATTCGGCGCAATTTATGGGTACAATAAATTTGTACCCATAAATTGCGTTGAAGCATTAAATATTATTTGGTATTTACTACTTCTATACTGACTTATCACTCTGTTTTAGCCCGTAAACGCCAAAAAACACTTTCCGATCACGTGGACCATCACATTCACAGAAACATATTCCCTGCCAGATTCCTAACCACATAACCATCAATCATGACAAACGTCCAGGAGCGTGGATTTCAACTTAGCACTAAAATGTTGTTAACAGGCGTCAAAATTTGACCCCGCACCGGCGTCAGGCTTGACCCACCTCATTGTAATATCGATAGGTATTAACTTTTGTGGATGGGTCAACCTCGGCACCTAAGTGGGTCAAAGCGGCAAGCCGATTCACATAATCGCTTATCCAACAGATATCTAATGTGATTTTGTACTGAAACGAACTTGACTTAACAGGGTAGAGAAATATAAATTATCCTAGACATTATGGTTGTCAGTTGCCAAGCAGAGCTAACAAGCTAAAAGACCTGCCATCCTTGCAAACGTGGGTTATGCTGTAGAGAGGGAATCTACTACGGCTCAGAGCCACAACCAA
>JAQTZV010000053.1 GCA_028687585.1 Desulfuromonadaceae bacterium
TCTACAAGGCAAAGCCGATACTTGAGCAACTTCGATCCTTGCTCAGGTATGCGGTAGGAACTCAACTTAGAAGATCCCTTGTTGGTGGGATCTTAATACCAAGACCTGCTTTTCGGTTATAGGTCCGTAAAAATTTGAGCGTATTTGTTGGGGCGTGAAACATGAAAATGGAAGAGGAACTTCAGGTACAAATTCTGGGGCGCTTATTAAACTGCGATAAAGGAGGGGTCGCAAAAAGTGTATTACGTGCGCAGTATCTTAATAATAATCCAGATCACGCATATGTGTTAAAAAATTATGATAACATGCCTGGGTAATATCATCACAACCGATTAAACGGTTGTATATTTTCCGTGCTGTAGAATGTTACATTTCAACACCTAACATCCTAAATACCAATTTTTCTACTTCACTAACGAGTTTTTCAGTAACATCCTTTCCAACCGCCTCAATCGCATCATGCTGAGTGCAGTCTTTACCTTCAATAACAAAAGGCATCGCGAGTTCCCACTGCTGGAAAAATGAAAAAACCATCCATGCAACAACTACTGGAGAAGCATCTGAGGTTCCTTTGCATAATTTTAACTCCTCAAAAGCTAAAGCGAATCTTTCAAGATAGTGATCAATATCTTTTCTTAAACTATCTGGAAGGTTCCCACCACCAGCAAATAATTCCCTCATAACGATAGAATGAAGTGGACGCATCTTGGATATTTTCGCCATCCCTCGAATAAGCCGTTTTATTTTTAATTCAGGCTCGATATTTTCATTTATCTCAGCATATAAAAAATCATTGACCTGGTCTATTATGTTCTTCATAACTGCTTCATAGAGCATGTCTTTATCGCCAATATAATAGTACATACTTCTCTTACTAATGCCGGCTCGATCAGCAATTTCATCAGTCAAAGCGCCGTGGTAACCTTTTTCTGAAAAAACCGCAGTTGCTATTTCTATTATATGGTTGCTTTTATCCGCTCTCTTTTGTTTCATTGACTCTCTTGCCATAAATTCTCCAAATACCCTAATCAAATATGAAAACAATTTAGCAGGATACATAGTTACCTCTTAAATTTCAAGCATATTGCATCATATGTCATATTGCACAACATGATATGGCTGTGCACGAACTGGACCCGGATTCATATAACTCGCATTTTCTGACCATGGTTGAGCCGTCGCTCGATGCCATCGATTCTATTGAATCCATATTTACTCCTGCTCAAAGAACAATTTACTGCTTGTTGTTTTAGCCTGATTCACAGTCTCCCGTGTCTGGCCACAGAGTGGCTTGCCCAGAATTCCGCCAAGTAATCACAAAATCAAAAAAGCCACTGTGTGGACAGGCACGGGAAGTCTTCTCTTGATGACATTCGTTACTTATCGGACTGTTTTCATGTCAACATCCCAGTCTTTCATGGAACTTATGACACTATCAACGTGGTAAGACACACCGGCTCGGCTGGGGCTTTTTCTTGCTGACCGGTGCTACCGTTGATTGAATATTCGGTGTTCTTGCCATTCGTTTATCTAATTTTGACAAATGCGGAGGTCTGTCCCTCTAATGTTCTTTCCTTCGTCAAATCCTGCCAGAAGTGGTTTATAGAAGGGCTTCCAGCCCCACATCATCCAAAGCAAAGGGTAAGGGCAAAGACAGCTTGGCGGATGAAGCCCGGTAGAGGATGTCGGTGACAGTAGTCTTTCCGATACCGCAACTGGTGGCAATGGTTTGTCTGCTCTGGTTACATGACCAGGCTAAACGTAGGATGTCTCTACTCTTTCGCATGACATGGTAACTCTTTCTTGTGGCATCGTTTCCCCCTCAAATAGAATTAGGAGAAAGATACCCGTTGAGTTACCTCGCGGTTACATCACAAACAACCGATCGGCTTGCACCGGAACCCCGGTCGGCTTCGACCGGAATACCCAGCCTTTTAATGGGTGATCCCAAAGTTGCATTAGTGATGCCGGAGAGATGGGTTACGATTTCTTGGTGTTGCATGGTGACCCCATTTTGGTGGGTCTTGGGCAAAAGAAGCCCCAATGACCGGAATTGGACAAAGGAGTTTAATAATACTTAATATATCAAATTTTGCTTACAGTTACCTTATTATAAAAGAGGACTTTTCGAACTTCGTTCTGAAAGAAGCACAAATGCAACACATCATAGAATGAGAAGTAGAATTCTTTCATAGGAGGAGCATACGGCTATCCACTAGAAAATTTCTCCGTTAAAGTTGTTAAAAAAGTGTTTGAAAAAAACTTGACATGCAATAGGTATAAGGTATAACCTTAGATCATTGGTGTGGCGCCACCACAAGTTCGAATTAAATCACGGAGGTTGAAATGAAAAAACTGGTACGGTCGATATATTTTCAGGTCATTATCGCAATTACTCTAGGCGTAGTATTGGGGCATTATCTTCCTGCAACCGGGGTTGCGATGAAGCCGCTATAAGGGCCTATCAGACTTGTAGCAGCCAGTATGTTGATAAAAAGCACTTTAAAATCAATAGAACTAGCAGATTAAATTGGCACTTTTTGAGTCGGAGGTAGCTACCTCTCCTAGAGAGTTAGGATCAGCTGCTGCTCGGTAACTACGGCACACAACACTATTGGAGGAATAAATGATAAAGAAATTGGCTATAATCGTAACGGCAATGTCTATGCTTTCCACAACATCCGTCCTTGCCCAGGAGACAGTTACTTCCTACAATTGTGACTTCTCACCCTCCTGTGAGGTTGCTCCAGGAATTTACGGTGCGATGGCTTCAACGGTAATGAGCAAGTTCAATCTTTCCATCGGCGGTAATGTACGGCTGGACTACGCCCATAACACAAATGCGGTTGGTCCATTGTCTCCTGCTGCGCCAGGCGGCGCACTCACTCCAGGGACCAAAGATGAATCTATTCTTACGGCAAAGGCTTCGCGTTTTTGGCTTAAAGTTGATGGTCCTGCGTTCCTGGGAGCGAAGACGAATTCGGTTATCGAAATGGATTTCTATGGTGGTGGTTCTTCTGCCAACGAGTTCGGCAATCTCCGCATGCGACACGCCTATGGCAGCCTAAACTGGTCCAACACGCAACTCCTCTTTGGTCAATACTGGGATGTCTTCGGCCCGGCTTTCGCCGACACCATCGATCAACGCCAAGGTGCAGCTACTGGGACTCCCAACAATCCACGTGTGCCTCAAATTCGGGTCACACAAAAAATCGCTCTCACTCCGAACAATAGTCTCAAAATTATCGTCGCTGCGCAAAACCCCGTTCAGGACGCGGCTTCTACCGGGGCCGGTTCTATGTCTCGGTATTTGGGAGCCGATGGTAAGGGGGCCTATGGGAGCATGGTTAACATCGCCGGGCAGGCGGTTTTTAACAGCAAGGTACTTGGTGTTTCCCCGGGGTTCATGGGGTTGGGGATGAATCCATTACAACTCGGGCTGTTCGGCATGACTGGCAGCATGAAACTGGTAGGCAACAATGACGTCGACAACTATGGTTATGGTATATATGGATTTGTTCCGATCCTCAAGTCACAAGACGGAAAGAACAGAGCCATGACTCTCTCTCTTGAGGGTCAGGTCTACCGTGCTTCAGGCCTCGACGTCCAAGGTGCCACCAATGGTGCCCCTCTTAACTCCGTCGCACCAGCAAATTCTGGCTTATTGGGAGTTTTTCCGGATAAAACCGGCGCAAGGGCTATTGGTTACTATGGGCAATTAAAGTGTTACGTTACCCAGAACCTGGGGCTGACAGCAGGACACCTTGCTCGTAAGGCGGAGAATTACTCAGCATATCCAAGCAATTTCAACAAGAAAAACCAGTTGAGCTACGTCAACGCGACTTATGACATCAACGCAGCGATAAGGGTCGGCTCCGAATATGAGCATATGGAATCTACCTATGGGAATCTGAAGGCAGGGACCAATGGGTATGCCCAAAACAATACCTTCCGTATGGTTGCTTATTACTTCTTCTAGTTAAAGTTAAAGCCGTGAGGAATGGCATTAAAAAAAAAGAGTATAAAATAAGTTGACAATAAATGGGCTAAGGTATAACCTTAGCCCATAAACTAAATGTGACTCGTCACAAAAAAACAAAAGGAGATCGACCAATGATGAACAACCCGATGAAACTCGCGGATCTAATGGAAGGCGCACGAAACTGCTGTATTAACTGGGGTAATGTCAAGAAAGGAGAAAACGTCCTCATAGTCACGGATACGAACTGCGATTTCCGCAACGCTCAAGCTATCGCAGCGGTTTGTACCGAAGTTGGAGCCAAGGTGACCACTACGGTCATTGCTCCGCAGGAGTTGCCCAACCAGGAGCCGCCAGCGCCGGTTGCCGCTGCGATGAAGGCTGCAGACATTGCTTTTCTACCGCTCTATTACACCATCAGCCACACAACAGCCCGGTTCGACGCATGCAATAATTATGGGACTCGCGTCATCGGCATGTACGCTTCTACTGATGTCGAAGGGCTCGCTTCAAAAGCAGCAAAATTTCCAGTTGAAATCCTGTTCAAGGTCACCCAGAAGGTTGCCAAGCAGTGGACCAGCGGAAAGCGGATTCACATCACCTGCGACAAGGGGACTAACGTTTCTGGCGATATAACGAACCCAGACCTGAATGTTGTAGGATGGCACGGCACCGCTGCTCCTCTGGGAACCTACCACGAAGGTGCTGATTCGTGGATGAACAAGTTCGGCAATTTTGCCGGCGGATTTGGTGTCGTCGGGGTATGGCCTGGCTGGAGCGCAGAGGGAGTTATGTATTACGACGCGGCTCACACGTTCTGCGGACGGCTGAAAACTCCCTTGAAGTTTGTCATCAAGAAGGGGCGAGTTGTGGAAATCGAAGGAGATCCAGAAGTAGCCGATTTCTTCCGGCGGTTGCCTGAGAGATTCGGCCCGGACGCGCACCACATCGGTGAGTTCATGATCGGGCTCAACCCCTGGTCGCGACTCAACTTCGATGACCCGACTCACATGGAAGCTCATCGTCATGCTGGCGGGCTGCATACCTGCATCGGTATGAGTGTTGACCGCGACAGAACAGTAAATCCCGGCATCCATCTCGACCAATACATTATGGAACCTACTATCTACATCGACGATCAGCCGTGCGTCGAAAAAGGCAAACTGCTGGTCTACTACAACGATCCGGAAATCCTGGAGCTTTTGGAGAAGTACGACATCAAGCTGTAACGACAACTTTGGCAAGTCGGTAGTGAGGCTGCTGGTGGAATTGCTACAAGCGGAATTACAATTAGTGAAGAGTGGTACCCGTTACCACTAATATTTAGAAACCGGCTGCGGGGAGCACGGGAGTATTGGCCGTGCAATCCCCAATGTCGTTGCCTCAAGCAGGTGTAATACCATGCAATCTTCAGAAAAAAAGCCGTACAATGCGGTTCAAAACGATCTTGCGAAGTTAACTTCTTTAGAAGAAAGGTTGGTTCCATGAAAATTCTTTTTAAAGTTATAGGCGAAGTTATCAACCGTATTGAAAAAATATGCTTGGCCGGCAGTGTCTTCGCGCTAATCGCAACAATAATCTTGGTCAACGCCGACGTCTTCGGGCGTCAAGTGTTAGACATGCCAATTCATGGAAGCCTGGAAATTATCGAGGACTACCTAATGATCGCACTGGTCTACTTGTCGATGAGCTATGTTTACACTGAAGGAGGGCACGTTCGGATCACGCTCTTTCGAAAGTTCATACCCGGTTTTATAAAAAGGCCCTTGGATGTAGCTTTATCTGTAGTTAGTTTGCTCTTTTTTATCCTTCTAACAGTTCGGGGCTGCGTTGTGACGCTGCGAGCCTTTCAATTCTGCGAGTTATCCAGCTGCGTGCTTGCCTATCCGCTCGCCCCGGCCTATTTAATCCTCGCCCTGGGTTCTGCACTTTTATGCATACGAATTTTACAAACAATTATCGATCCGTCAAAAATCAAGTGGGATGAAGAAGAGCATTTTTCCGAGATGGGGGGGGAGTTAAATGATCGCTAGCGTTATTTTTATCATTATGTTGTTACTGTTCGCACTTGGCATGCCAGTTGGATTTGCGATGGGTGTTGCGGGAGTAATAGGCCTTTTTTGGGAAGGCGGATTGCAAGCCGTCTACTCCATAATGAGCAACACTCCGTTCCGCAGCGTGGCGAGCATTAATCTTTCAACTGTGCCGTTGTTTATTTTCATGGCTGAAATGGTTGCCAGGGGAAACATAGCCTCTGATGTCTTCGGGGCTGCTCAGAAATGGATTGGAAAAACTCCAGGGGGCTTGGCCTATGCCACGGTCGCTGCTTCAGCTGGAATGGGGGCCATGTCCGGCTCCAGCGTGGCTGCCGCAGCCTCCCTATCATCGATCACAATTCCTGAGATGCGTAAGGCCGGGTATGATGCACAGGTCGCTGCTGGAGTTGTAACTGTGGCCGGTACGCTCGCAATCATGATCCCCCCGAGCATCCCGCTGGTCATCTACGGAATTGTTACCGAGACCTCAACAGGCAAGCTTTTAATGGCCGGGATACTCCCGGGAATCCTGACCGCCGTAAGTTACTGCATTGGAATATTGCTATGGAGGCGGTTTAAGCCTGGGGTTTTTCCGGATGGATATTCTTATAGCTGGAAGGAGAAGTTTGCTTCCCTAAAGCCGTTATGGGCCTTTTTAATCCTAGGTACGATTGTCATAGTTACCCTGTATTCCGGAATCGGCACCTCCACAGAGGCTGCTGCCGTCGGTGCCATGGGCGCTGCCGTTATAACAGTGCTTAGTCGCCGAGCCACTTTTCGGGATGTTTATCAGGCAGCCTTAAGTACTGCTAAGCTCACAACTATGATTTTTACAATTATTGTCGGAGCCATGATTCTCGGATACTTTTTTACTCTTTCTCAAACGCCGCAAAATCTGGTGAAAGCGATTGGGGATTCCGGTATCCCGGCTTGGGGGGTAATGGGGCTTGTGGTGGTGTTGTACCTATTCCTGGGCTGCGTTATGGACCAAGTGGCAGTTCTCCTGTTGACTTTGCCGCTAACCTTCCCTTTAGTCACTCAATTGGGCTTTGATGCGATCTGGTTCGGGATTATCGTCACCAAACTTGCCGAGATTGGCTTGATTACTCCTCCGGTTGGAATGAACGCCTATGTGGTTAGCGCCACAGCCAAAATCCCCTTGGACGTGGTATTCCGGGGTACTGTGGTGATGCTGGCATTTGAGATCATCACAATGATTTTCCTGCTGGCCTTTCCTATCATCTCCACCTGGATTCCGTCGCTTATGTAAATAGAGGATTAACAAGAAAGAGCTGTCTATAGTTACATCGCTTGCAGAGAAAGAGGCAGTCTGGACCCGAGAAAAGTTTTAAAATCGAAAATCCAAGGAGGTATTGAGAATGAAAAAGCGTATCGGTCTTGTTTCCATGTTTATCGTTTTAGCTGTAGCTACACGCGGGATTGGGGCCCAGCAGGAAGTGATCACCTTGAAATTAGCTGATTCTGTACCCGTAACCCACCTGAACGCAACGGTTGTTGCAAAAACCTTTATTGATCGTGTGACGCAACTGACTAACGGTAGGGTAAAGATACAATATTTTCCAGCTGAACAACTAGGCAAACAAAAGGACTTGCTTAACCTCAATAGCCAAGGAGTTGCTGATATTGCCTTGTTGCCTCCGTCATACTTAGCTGGGCAATTGCCTTTGAATACCGTTATGATTCTGCCCTCTTTTTCTACGGCCTCTGAGGGAACGGCAATCTATAGTCGTCTGCTCGCTAGCGGTGTGCTGGCAAACGAATTCAAAAGATACGGGCTGAAGCCACTGTTTGTTCATACCACACCTCCATATGACGTAGTTACGAAGAGCAAGCAGATAAAATCCCCAGCTGACTTGAAAGGCATGAAGTTCCATACCTCCGGAGGCCTCTACAATGAGATTGCGAAGCAATATGGAATCGTCTCAGTAACTATGCCCGGTCCTGAAATGTACGAGGCCACTCAGCGCGGTGTTGTGGAGGGGCTTCTTTTGAGCTACCCCGCTGTTAAGAGCTACAAATTATTCGAAATAGTCAAATATCTAACCTATGGAGCTAATTTCGGCTGCTATCCCGTTGTCTACACGATAAATGAGCAAAAGTGGCAAACTCTTCCTGAGGATATTAAGAAAGCGATAAATCAGGCCAGTGTAGAAACCTCAAAGATTGCTGGTGAGGCATGGGATAAAGAGGAAGAAAGGTTGTTAAGGGAGTTTAAACAAAAGGGTATAGTAGTCTACGAGCTGTCTTCTCAAGAAAAAGCGAATTGGAGGAAATCTTCCTCTGAATTGGGTCTGCTATGGGTAGCTGACATGGAAAAGAAAGGCCTTCCTGGGAAAAAGGTGTATGAACAATTCCAGAAAGCTCTAAACGAATCAAAGAAACAGTAAAACCCGGCTCTGTGCGATGGGAGTTACCCATTTAAACTGGGAGAGTCATGGGATCTTGTTGTGTTTACGCCGGCATCGCCAACTACGAAAAGTCCAACGAGAGTCGTTATGCCAACGTTACCTACGATCTGAACACCGCCGTCAAAGTTGCCGGCGAATACCAACACCTGAAAACTGATATGGCAATTCGACGAGCGTGGGTACGGTGCCCTAGTGGGCACCGCCGAGTCAGGGATAAACAACATAAGATCAGAAATAACCGCTGAACTTAGGCACATCTCAGGGGGTATAAGATTATCTGATTGACGCTAATCATCCTCAATTGCAAGGCGAAGCCATTTTTCTGGTCTTTTGCCAGCTTACGCAGATGCCGTGCATACCCGGCAAGCTGTAAACTTTCAACATCCTGCGTCGTAATACGGTCATGACTCTTTCTCCTCTTCCTGGTTTATTCGGCCCTCAGGCCGTAATTACCGTGGTACGAGGAGTTGTCGTCATTGTCGAGACAAACGAAAAGGCAGCACCGGAGCGCCGCCTTTCTGTTTGCCGATTATATTCGAGATTGGTTCCGGCAATCACATTAGCGGTGGCCGAAGCGGAAGGGTGCAGGTTGACATATTCTAGGAGAATTTTAATGCTGTTGCCCAGGAAAGTACCAGCATTCGACCTGCAATTGGCCGCGCTGTTAACCGGTGTTGTACTTTCGACGGTAGACTCCAGTGCGCTGAACCTTGCCCTTCCTTCGTTGGCGGTGCATTTTGCCAGTGATGCTGGGAAGATTCAAGGTACAGCTTCTCTCTACCTCATTGGTTCCGGTTTGGCCTTTCTTCCTCTGGCCGGGTTGGCTGCTCGCATCGGTACTGTCAAAGTCTATCGGACCTCGCTGTTTTCCTTCAGCCTTATCTCCCTATTACTAGCTTTTGCACCAACCCTCCCGGTGCTACTTGCGCTCCGTTTTTTGCAGGGTGTCGCAGGTGCAGGGATCGTAGGACTTGTACCAGGGCTTGCCGCCAGCATCTTCAAGGAAAGGCAAGGATGGGCACTGGGAATGATATCCGCGGCTGTGGCGGCGGGAACGCTCCTTGGTCCCGCTTTGGGGGGGGTGATGGTAGATGCCTTCGGTTGGCGCAGCATCTTTTTGATAAATCTTCCTTTCGGTGTGCTGGCACTGCTGTTATCAGGCGGGTTGACCGAACTTAAAGGTGTGGGACTCACTGAAAGCGTGCGCCGTGCCCTAGGTACTCCCCGGTTTCTCCTGGCTCTTCTGGCAACCATCTTCTTCTTTGCTCAGACCTTCGGCGTGGTCGTTCTCTGGCCCTTCTACTTCCAGGCGGGGGGTATGTCGGCAACCAAGATGGGGATGCTACTATTGGTTCCGCCCGTGATGCTTTTCTTTGTGGGACCGTGGGCGGGAAAGCTTTCTGACCGGAAGGGTTTTGACAGGGTTTGCTGGTGGGGGAGCATCATTTTGGCGCTGTCTTGTTGTGTTCAGGGTTTTACCGGCACGATCCTTCCCGGTCTAATTGGCGTCGGCGTGGGACGCGGGGTTTTCCTCGCAGCCAATAATGCCGCTGTTCTTGGGCAGGCACCACCTAATACCGAGGCGGCCGCCTCCGCTTTCCTATCCATTGCTCGGGTAACTGGTCAGGCGTTGGGAAGCATGGTGGCAGGAACGCTGTGGGCGGGACTGGCGCATCGAGGCAGCCATTATGCCTACCTGATTACCAATCTGGCGCTGGCTGGTCTTGTCCTTACCGCTGGAGTTATGATAGCGGGAAGAATCAATATTGCTGGCAGGGAAGACTGCGAAGTAAATGAAGATGGGTCAATAATTTCCTAGTTTTTTAGATCTTGACCAATGTTGGTAATAGAGACTTAGAATCCAGATTCAAAGATATAATCCCACATTGTGCTCCTCATTGTCCTTTAGGACGACTACACGGGTCGCTGCATCAAGGAGAGATATATATAGGGCATCATCTAACACAACGCCAAGACCTGCCCGTACACTCCAACAACCGCTCATGATCTTTGTAGAGGGAGTGTATGCAGTGGATGGTAGGATCAAGACGATAACATATAGTAGTTCCTCCCTACAATGGGGGGCAGTTATGAGCTGCCCCCAATTTTTACAGAGATAATAAATAATGTGATTATTGGTTACTCCGAACACAAATCGGGAACCTATCTGTATAATCCCACAGCCAACCAATAAAGTTCATTATGGCCTTATATCCAAAGCAAATTGCTAATCCCTGACTGTCTGATCTGCATATCAGGTCGTAACGACATCATTTCTTCTCATCTACGTCTTCGCCAGCTTTTGCACCTTCTTTCAAGAGGTCTTTACCGGGACTTTTTTTTCAGCCAACACCTTCAGTAGGGTTTTAATGTCTCCGACAACGATCTGCTTGGCACTAGCGGCGTCTCCAGCTTTAATACTCTTCAGAATCTCCTTGTGGAAGGAATAATGGGAGCTGGACAACTCTTTACTCGCTACACTAGAAATGCGTTCGCTAGTCAATGCCAGGGCAATTTCGCCCATGACCATCAGGAGGAAGTTTCCGCACGTCCGCACGAGCAGACGGTGGAAACGGATATTGTAGGAACGGATGTTTTCTCCCTCGCTCTTCGCTGCTTCGGTTTCATCCAGCAGATCAAGGAAGGGTTTTAGCGTCTCCGGTGAAGCGTTGCCAGCAAGGTGATCGATGGCATAGGACTCGACAAGTATGCGAACTGTGAACAGGTCTTCCATATTGACTTCACCGCTGGCAACAAGATTCGTTACTAGGTCGATAATGGGGCGGTCATAATCCTGGGCGACGAAAACTCCACCCCCACTTCCGGTTTTAACCCTTAGAAAACCCGATAATTCCAATGTCCGGATCGCTTCCCGCACGACCACCCGACTTACTCCTAGTTGCTCGGACAACTCGCGTTCGGTGGGGAGTTGGTCCGATAACTTTAGATTTCCCTTTCTGATTTCGGCCCGAATCTGATTCGCGACCTCTTCGTAGGCTCTTTTAGAGCGATTAAGTTTCGTGAATCCCGAAGTTTCCGTCATATGAGTACACTCCCTTGGCTCTCCCGCAGCTAGCGGATTGGTGGCACGACTCATTCCAGCCCTTTGCATGTTTCGCATGATATGAAAGTGACTTTTGCCGGAAGAGTTCAAGGTATAAAGTAATACCACAAACATAATTTGTGGCAAGCATTCTCTTCGATGTGTTCTCAAAATGACCAAAGGACAGCTTCATGGATCTGGAGGTGCTGCAGAATCACCGGGAACTGTTGGGAATTCTAGAAGAACGCTATGATCGAAAATCCAATTAAACTCCTGTTCAATATTATTTCATTTCCCCAATTAATCTTTTTCTCAGTTAGTTTCGCGTTCTACTCGTTCTTGATCAGACCCGACCATCCACCTGTTTGGGATGTTGGCCAACACTCTTCGGTCATTCCCGCTTCAGCTTCACGGTTGCTTAAAATACCCTCACATGCTTACCACGTTAATCATGTCCAAATAAAGTTTATTATTACAGCACGACTCGTGAGGCCTGGTAGGGCGCTATAACCAACTCTAAAAATTGCCTTGTAACCTATTGCATCAGATCAGGGGCGCGTTCTTCAACACATAGTGTCGCCAGAACAGCCTACGTAACTTCTCGCTTTTTTGATTAAAAAAGGCCTGCACGTTGTGAAGAAGATATCATGATTGATGGGGATAGTGCAAAAATTCTTATGATAATATGTAAATTGGTTATATCGAAATTTGCAAGCCTATATGGACCTTGCCGCTCTGTTTTGATCAATCCTTATGTCGTTCTCAAGTAGCTCGGCCATCGTTATTCGTGAGTGCCCGCTCCTGATTATAGTGGGCCCAATAATCCGGACAATAGCTTAACTCATCTTCTACAGTTGATTTTTGAAAGTCATTCTATATCAGCATGTTACGGTACACAATTTTGCCAGTGACACTACACCGCCTGCTCTTTAAAACTTGAATCCTGCTTATTTTCTGTTACTACACGACTCTGATCGTTGGCGGTAAGCTCCACTTCCTTCTGGCGACACTACTGACGAATGATCTTTCCAACTTCACCACGTAGGCGACCAAAAAGTACCTTCTTACGGTACTTCGGAACGATCACTACATGATATTTGCACTCCCAATTAACATGGGATAAACTTTGCCACTCTCGCATGGCATTTCCTCCTGTTGTTTACCCTTCGGGGCTTTCCTCAGGAGGAAGTGTCGCAGGAACGGCATAGCCTTTTCAAGTCTCACCGGCAGAGCCAGTGGTATACTGAACTGCTTCAATTAACTGATTTTCCGGCAGTCACTGCCAAAACCTGCCCCCCCTATAGATTATATACGTAGGGGGAATCATGCGGCTCGCCACTCTGATACTGTTACTGGGAATGTCTGCCGTTTCAACAAGACCGGCAGACGCCTTCTGCTATGAAGTAGCCGGTAACAGATACGGCATCTCGCCAAACCTCCTCTACGCAATCTCCAAGGGAGAGAGCAGCTTTAACCCGATTGCAATCAACTACAACACAAACGGCAGCTATGATTATGGCCTCATGCAGATCAACTCTTCATGGGAGCCAACACTACGCAAACTCGGCATTCCTTGGGGTGCCCTCGCCGATCCTTGCACCAATGTCATGGTCGGTGCCTGGGTGCTATCCCAGTGCATTCGTGACTACGGCTACACCTGGCCGGCTGTCGGCTGCTACAACTCCCGCACTCCGTCCAAACGTGACAGGTATGCCGCCAGAATCGCCCGCATCGTCAGAATGGGACGGCCACATCAGAGAGTCGGACAAATTGCCACAGTTACCAACGCATCGAAGGCAACCCCATGGGAGGAAGCTTTTGGCATCGTCGCTTCCCGCTGAAATCCTGTCTGAAAGCGGATTGCCAACTGATGAAGCGATGGATGCCGTTGAGGTTGCCATTGCCAGAACTCTTACTGGCGCCCTCCGGTCACATGTGTGTGTCAAAATTGATACGCACTTGGAGATTGTTGCCTACCCAATTGGCAATGGAGAACCGATCAAGATATCCCTTGATGCTATCAACGGAAAATTACGGAGACATCTGCTGTATGAAATCAAAATGGAACTGCAGAAACGCAGAACCGTGAACGAAGCTGATCGATTGAAGGATTTGCGGGGGTATTCCGCCCCTGGCGAGATTTCCCGGATAGCCGACGATGGTGCACTGATCGTCTCTCTGGAGATTGTCGACTATTACCGGCGTCTGATCCTCTGCGGAGTCTGCCCGGCCCGATTCCAACCGCATCATGAATCGAGACGTTACAGCATCGGCAGTGTGAAGGAATTCTACATCTCAAGCGTTGTCCCGGTCATGGTCAACAAGAGGTATTCCAAAGTCAGGATTCTGCTCAGTCGCACGTCGAAAGAATTGCCACGACTCCTGTTACAGGAGCGCAGTCGCATTGCTGGAATCACATGTGTTGAACGCATCCCGGGGGCCTACAGCTCAATAGTGACTCCGGTAAGAATACCGAAAGAGATCATTAACTCTGTTGGAAAGGAACTGGAGGAGCACTTGCATGTTTCCATTCAAGAAGCGCAACGATAATTCGACCTTACACATGACCAAGTTGGGAACCGGCGTCAACTTGGATCATCGGACAAAGATCGTTCCCATCGCCATACCTGACGCCGACAGGAAACGTCACACCTTTGTCTTTGGCACCACCGGCGTCGGCAAAACCCGCCTGTGCGAGAATTTGATCGAACAGGATATAAAAAAAGGCTACTCGGTAGTCTATTTTGATCCCAAGGGTGATCAGCAGATTTTCACCAAGATTTATGAGGTCGCCAGAGACGCAGAGCGACTGGAAGATCTGATGCTTGTCACTCCCATCTTTCCCGAATATTCCGCCGTGGTTGATCCGATGGCATTCTACTTCATGCCGGACGAACTGGTTGGACATATCGTATCGGGCATTATGGGTGGCCGAGAACCATTTTACCGGAACATCGCCAAGGAGATCACTACAGCAGTGGTATCCGCCTACATCATTCAGGCAAAAAAACATGGCAACCTGCCGATCATGAACATCGATGAAATACGGAAGCGCATTCGCCGGGAGTCCCTCGATGCAACCATGAAATCACTCCGCAGCATCGGCACCCCCGAAGCAGACCTGACAGCGGGCATGATTGAGGACATCCTCAAGTCGCCCATGGAATATTACGCCAAGGTTTCCTCAACACTGCGTACCGCGTTGATGGAACTTTCATCCGGCAACATCGGCAAGATAATCGGCCAGGCAGATTCAAACAGATTCATTCATAACCTGGAATCTAAAAAATCGGTAATTCTGGTTGTCCATACCGGCGCCATGATCACCCGCGAGGCATCAGCTACTCTCGGCAAAGTGCTTCTCTCCATGATCCAGTCTTTTGTGGGCAGGGTATATCTTTCCAACCGGCAAAAGGTTGATCCGCCCCTTTCAATCTTTATCGACGAAGCCCAGAGCCTGCTCTATCAGGGGGTGGAAGAGCTGTTCGCCAAAGCAGGTTCAGCCGATGTCATGGTGACCGCCTTCGCCCAATCAGTGAACCAGATCTATGCGGTTATCGGCGAGGAGTTCGGCAAAAGCATTCTCGATAACACCAATACCAAGATCTTCATGCGCTGTTCCGATGCCGAGACCAGTGACTACGTGGTCAAGCACTTCGGCGTGCAAAACGTCCTGACCGGAATATTCGGATCAAACCAGGTCACAACTCGCGAAGTGGAACAGGATATCCTCCGCGTGCAGGACATATTGAGCCTGCAACCCCGCGAATTCTATCTGATGACCTATGCCGGGCGCTTCAAGGGGGTCACTCTCGATGCCCGCGATCCCAAGATGAAGATCATTTTCCCCGAGGCGCCGGCTGTCATTACCTCGATGCTCTCTCCCCTCCAGTCCGAAGAGGTCGACGAGCAATGAGCATGCTGTTACTCAGCATCTCAGCGGCTGTTGGATGCGGATTTGCCGTCTATGGCACCAGAACATGGATGCCAAAGGAAGCACCGGAACCAAGTAAAGAAGAACCGTCTGAGAT
>JAQTZV010000027.1 GCA_028687585.1 Desulfuromonadaceae bacterium
TGCCGGTGGCATCATAGGTAAAGCTGGTAACCAGTCCGGCGGGGTCGGTTACTTTGGTGATGTTGCCTTTTGTATCATATTCGTATTTTGTGGTCGTGCCGGTCGGGTCGGTCAGCGCGGTCAGGTTGCCCTTGTCGTCATAGGCATATGCGGTGGTGCCGCCTTGCGGATCGGTAATGCCGGTAACCTGCCCAAAGTTGTTATAGGTGTAGCTGGTGGTCTGTCCTAAGGCATTGGTGCTGGTAAGCATGTTGCCGGAGTCGTCATAGGTGGCCGAGGTGCTGGTGCTGTCCGGGTTTGTAGTGGATGTGCGGTTACCGTTGGTGTCGTAGCCGTAGGAGGTAGTGCCACCCTGCGGGTCGGTCTTGCTGAGCAGATAGCCGCTTGTTGTGTCGTAGCTGTAATTCCATAAGCCGCCGTCTTTTTCGGTGAAACTGGTAGATTTGACGGTATCACTGGTCTGGGGATAGGTGATACTTCTGATTTTTCCCTCAGGGTCGGTAGCGGTGGTCACCCGATGCTGGTCATCGTAGGCGTAACTGGTAGCATTGCCCAGCGGATCAGCCTTGGTGAGCATGAACGAGTTGGCGTCGTAGGTGTACTGCCATGTGCTGCCGTCCGGCTGAGTGACGGACGTAAGCGTATCGCCCACTGTGTAGGCATACACATTACCGGACGGGTCGGTGAGTGAGGTCAGGTGATTGGCGGAGTCGTAGGTAAAGCTGACCACCCGCCCCGATGGATCGGTGACCGTGGCAAGATTGCCGACGCTGTAGGCAAAGGTGGTGGTGTTGCCGTTACGGTCAGCAATGGCAGCAATTTTACCGTTGGCAAAGGTGTACACCTGCCCGTCCTTGTGGGTAAGGGTAAAGGAACCGTCGGCATTCCTTGCCAGAGTGGAGCTGTTGCCGGCTCGTCCCGTGTACACGCCATTGGCAAGCGAGTAGTACTTGTGTCGCCAGTTACCCTCATTGATCAGCACTGAGCCGTTGCTGTTTTCCTTGAGTGACAGATCGTAATTATGACTCCAACCGCGCCCCAAAGATCCATTATGGTGATCGAGGCTGTTGTAGTACAAAGTCATGCTGGCAGGTAATGTCCCGCCGCGAGAAGAAAACAGTTCTTGAGAGTGGAACAAGTTGCCATTAGCCATGTGGGCCGAGGAGCCAAAATCGACATAAAGCCCGCATTGGCCCGATGGCGCTTCGGTGACAGTGAAGTTGACCGTCTTGCTGCCGGTACATTTGCCATCGGCAGTTTGCGCAGTAAGTGTGGCAGAGTATTCACCCTCCTCCACAATCGTGCCGTCGGCATACTTGCCGTTCCAGGTTTCGTTTACCGATTTGCTGCTACCGGTAAAGGTTTGATCGAGTATGCTCAGTGTCCAGATTATTGGCTGTCCGGAGGAGTCACTTATTGTACCCTTGATACCAACGTTACCGCCTGAAACAGGGTTCAGCATCTCGCTGGTGCCGGTAAGGGTGTCGATCTTGAGGTCGCATATCTGCTTGGCCACAGAAGCATTAATAACAGCAAGAGTTATTGTACCCATGCCGTTAGCCATACTTGGAGACAAATCAAGGTAACCGCTCGAATTATTGAACTCAAATTCCCATTCGGCACCTCCAACCCAGACATATGCATTATCAGATTTTAAGTAGTAACTGTATTGAGTCGATATACTCTTTGGAGGTATATTATTAAGCTTGTAATCAAAAGGGTTTATGACTGGAGCATTTGAGTATATTGAAAGCGTTCCAGACAAAAGAACTTTTACTTTTATATTCCTGCTTAGATTGATTCCCAATCGAATATTGCTGGCGTGAGAGTTTCTATTACCGGAATCCGCAGCTAAAAAAGTATAACTACCATCGGATAAATAGTACTGCCTACTATAAGGATCATCACTGTAAGTATGACAATCTGTGGGAAAATTGACGGTTGTTGTTGTAGGACCGCACGTAGGAACATCTGGTCCCCACAGTGTCACTGTACTTGTTCGAGTGGCAGTTGAACATTCATTGTAAACGCCATTATTAAGTGTTTTAATACTATGAGCATGAGAACTCACATCTTGTTCTATAGAACCATATACAATGTCATATCCGCCGCAACCTGACATTCCATATGTATCATGCTTGGGGGAATAGTCATGCCTGTAGCCATCCGATGTCCAACTGCCATTTATAACCGATACATTGCTGAGTTCGGTGAGAGCATGTGCAAATTTTGAACTTGATATTACTGTAAACGCTGCAAACAGAATTACATATGTCAGAGTTTTGATAGTCATAATATTGATCTCCTTATTAGATAATTTCTGTCTGGATGTGATGTTTACAGTTATTTGCGGATTTATTCGTAATAACGTTCAACAAATTCGGGGTCTGTATCCAGTTTTATGTAGTGCCAGAGGCTGAATACCGGAGCGCCAATCAGCAGCAGAAGCGCGTATGGAATGATCTTTATGGCATTTCCTGTTGTTACCATTTCGTGATATTCAGGGGCGAATGACGGAACAAAATAGACCAGCGCAAGATAGATACCCATAGTAAGCGTGGCAATCGATGCCGGTACATGCCATATTTTGTTTCTCTTTACGTCCGCAACTAAAAAGCTCATGCGTGCCTCCTCGGTTTTTTTGAGAGTAAAATAGAAAACCCGCCTCTTTGTTGAAAAGGCGGGTTCAAGTTTGCCGTCGCATATGCAATGGCTGCTACCACTTCGACGGCTCCTCTTCCCGTTCTGGGTAGGTGGCTTTGCGAAATCCGGTTCCCCGGATCGTGCCTTTTCGGTGATTAATTCAGTTTTGTTAGATCAAGATGACGAGTTTTCTCAAACCGTATTTCATCATTGTGACTACACCGTATCAAATTTAAAAATGTATAATGTGATGACTGTCACGGTTCTGGTAGTAAAATCGGAAATCTTCCGGCCCAATCATAAGTGCAAGAACTGGTTTATTGCGGTTAAGGTGGCCGGGATGTGAGCCCACAGTTGTCCAGGGCTTGACTCCGCATCGAAAAGTTACCATAATGCGGCCATGTCTTTTGTCTTCCTTTCCCCCAAAAACTTCTTTGTGAATGCTGTCCGCCTTTTTTTAATTACTGGTATCCTCTGGTATGTTGTCTGTCTTTTTATCTCTCCCGGAAAAGGGACAATTATCTGCGACGTTTCATTTCCTCCGGGAACAGGAATACGCTCGCTTGCCTCAGATCTTAAAGCTGGTGGCGTTATACGCAGTTCCTGGCATTTTATGCTTCTGACTCGGCTGCGGGGAGACGCTCACCATCTTAAAGCAGGGGATTATCGTTTCAGCGACGATATGACTCCAGATGTGATTTTACGGAAGATTGTTGCGGGTGAGGTGGATTATCACAAATTTACCCTGCCTGAGGGATATTCCATGTATCAGGCTGCTGAGTTGCTGGAACAGAAGGGGTATTTCAAAAAAGAAGCATTTCTTGAAAAATGTCGTGACACGGAATTATTGGCACGTCTTGGACTGAATGAGTCAAGTGCCGAGGGGTATTTGTACCCCGCTACCTACAACCTCTCACGGAATGGTGGAGAGGAACAGCTGATTGAGCAGATGGTGGAGCAGTTCAACAAGGTCTATACCTCTTTACCGGAGGACAGTCGATTCACCCGGCATGAAATTGTTACGCTGGCATCAATAATAGAAAAAGAAGCTGTTTCAGTTGATGAAATGCAGCTTATATCTTCAGTGTTTCATAACCGTTTACGGATTGGTATGCCGCTGCAGAGCGATCCGACGGCGGTCTACGGGATTCGGGCATTCTCGGGAAAAGTCAGCAAATCTGACATCGAGCGAGATTCTCCGTATAACACCTACCGCAACAAAGGTCTCCCTCCCGGTCCGATTGGCAATCCGGGAATAGATGCCGTTACTGCAGCAATGAACCCCGCAAAATCAGATTTTCTCTATTTTGTTGCACGCCAGGACGGAACCCACCAGTTTTCCGGAAATCTTGCTGATCATAACCGCGCTGTGGTGCGCTACCTCAAATAGTTTCCGTCCGGAAAGGGTGCTTTTTCCCCCTGGCGGCGTCAATCTTCGGCTTTGCTTGTGCGGCGTACCGGTGTACGCCTCCGCGCAAATCCTTGATTTCCTTGCCAGGAGAAAAAATCCCCGTTTTCCAATTCGGAAACCAACAGTTTCTGTCCGGAGTTTCCGGACAGAAACTAAATAGCACGACAATCGGAATTACCGTTACATCTGCAGCTCTCCGATATCCTCCACCGTTATTTCCAATTCCGCCAGCGCCATTTCTTTTATCCCCAGAAATTGCACTTCCGGTGAAGAGATGAGCGATATTGCAGGATCCGGCTGAAGAGATTTCCCCGCTTTCTTGCACGCTTTATCAGCGAGTCGTACTATGAGCAGCAATATATCATTTCCGTCAAAATCTACTTTGTGATGATTGACGACAATTGAACAGTACGCTTCAGGCAGGCTCCACGATTTCATTAACCGGTATCCGACGTCTTCATGCATCCTGTCAAGAATCTCATTAATCAGAGTCTCTGAAAAAGCGGATTTTGCTTCCTTATTACGGTAAATGTCATCGAGCACCTTGAGTAACGCCAATTGCCCAATGTCGTGTAACAGGCCACCCATAAAGCATTCGGTCGCCAGGTTGCTATACCCGGTTTTTTTAGCCAGCCATTTTGCTCCTGTTGCACAGGCAAGCGAGTGGTCCCAAAGTTTCTGCATTGAACGGTTCAAATATTCGTGTTCAGAGTGGAACAGTTCGTATTGAGAAGCCATCATAACCATGTTGGCTACTTCCTGAGCACCCAGTCTGACAACGGCGTCTTTTATGGTATTGATCGAAGACAGACCGGCATAGTAAGAGGAATTGGCCACTCTAAGCACCTTGCTCGCAAGCGATTGATCTTCGCTGATCATTTCAATGATCTCATCAATTTTGAAGTCACGACGAGCAAGCATCTGCTGTAGTTTGACCGCTACAGAATTGAACACCGGCAGATGCTGCAGGTTTCCCTGGATGCGTTCATTAATTAATTCAACAAGAGGCTTTTCCGCTGAATTCATTTCACTACTCCCAATACTCTTCGCAATTCGGCCAAAGATCGTGGTTTTCCCAATCGGGGAAGATCGGTAATAATTTCTTTCATTGATATCTCTCCGCGGGCGCCTTTGACCAGTCCATCCTCAATGAGTGTAACCATACCGGAGGTTTCGATGCTGATCTTGCGAATTTCATATGAACTTTTCTTGTCCAGAATGGCATTTTTTACCATCTCATTCATTACCAATAGCTCAAAAACACCTACGCGACCACGATAACCGCTAAAACGACAGGCTTTACAGCCTCGGCCAAGTTTAAATTCGGCTCCGACCAGATCGTTGGCCGTTACACTTAGCCGACTCAAGTCAAGCGGCGTCGGGAAATATGGTTCGGCACAGTCGGGACAGACCCTTCGCAGCAGACGTTGCGCGACAACACAGACTACCGTAGACGAAATCAGAAATGCTTCAATCTCCATATTCATCAAGCGGATCAACCCGCCAATACTATCTTCGGTGTGGAAAGTTGTTAACACTTTATGGCCGGTCAATGCAGCCTGAATGGCGGTTTCTGCAGAAAAATGGTCACGAATCTCCCCCAGCACTATTACATCGGGATCCTGTCTGACGATATGTCGCAGTGTTTCTTCAAAAGTGACGCCAATCTTGGCATTTATGGAGCATTGCGAAACGCCATCGATGGTTATTTCTACAGGATCTTCGGCGGTGATGATACTTGTGTTAACATCGTTAAGGTAGTTCACGCAGCTGTAGAGTGTGCACGTTTTTCCTGAACCGGTTGGACCGGTGATAATCATGACCCCGGTAGGTACTTCAACCGCTTCGTAGATAAAATGCTCTAACATTCGCGGAGCCATACCGATCTCTTTAATATCCAGAAGAGAAGTTTTATTGTTGAGAAGCCGCATAACTATTTTTTCACCATAAATAGTGATAAAGATTGAAACGCGGAGATCCAGATCTATTCCGTGTAGATGACTCTTAAAGAGCATGCGGCCGTCCTGATGACGGCGCTTTTCAGCGATATCAGCTTGCGCCATGACTTTAATTCGCGATGAGAGTTGCGGGGCAATTTCTTTCGGGAAGTCTTTGTGTTGCTGCATCACCCCATCGAGTCTGAAACGAACTCGAAGGCGATCTTTCATTGGCTCGATATGAATATCGCTGGCACCCTCAAGAATTGCGTCATCCAAAAGAGTGTTTATCATGCCGATGATGGTATTCTCATCTGCGAGAACCGGTTGATTCGCTGATCGTTCCAAAGCATTAAGAGTGTTTCTGATAGTCTCTTTGGATGCTATGGCGAAACGGGCATTATCCCCGATAAATTTTCGGGCACAATCGTGCGATTTCTGATCAAGGGGATCAGACAGCGCCAGAATGATAAAAGATTCTTCCCGGCGAACCGGAACAATATCCAGCTCACGACAGACAGAGATAGGAATAATTGACAGCAGCGTACGATCAATGGCCACAAAGCTCAATTCGATTAAGGGGTACCCCATTTGATACGAAAGAGCTTCCAGCAGTTTCCGTTCCTCAATGAAACCCCGATCAACCAGTATCTCTCCCAATCGCTGCTTGCCTTTTGAATCAGCCTGCAGTCCGAGTGCTTGTTTTAAGTCGGTTTCACGAAGATACCCCAGTTCGACAAGAAAATCTCCCAGGCGGATATTGACGCGATTATTTCTGAGTGCCTCCTGAAGAATGTCACGCGATAGGTAGCCAAGATCGACGAGTGTGTCAATCATGGTTTTATGAGTGGTGAGTTTACTGCGAACCCGGATGGCATATGCCAGTTGCTGTTCCGAGACGATCTGTTCTGTCAGCAAAAGTTTTGTAATCGTACCAATATCAGGTGCTGAAGCTGGGACAGTTTTGGATTTTGCGTCCATAATATGACCTTGTATAATCAGGAGAGTTGATAAAAGTTATAACTCAATTTTGTTGAACGTAATACTGTTTTTAAGATGCCTCACCTTTTTTACAGAATCAAGGGGCTGGGAAAAAATGTCGATAATAGTAATTTCCGTTGGGGCAAACAAACGCATGGATGGTCCCCATGTTCCTGTGCCACGCGAAACGTGAATACGTAATCCTGCTGTGGGAAGTTTCGGCGATCGAATAACAACATGTTCAGTGCGAATCCTGAAAATGCATCCCCGCGTAGAGCGAGAGGAAAGTTATCAGGAACAAATACACGGTACATGTTCCTTGACACCGCCAAAAGTCAGGCGATGGATCGGGGAGGGGCCAAGCTTTTTAATTGCATCCATATGGGCTGCGCTGCCATATCCCTTATGTCCGGCGAAGCCGTAGCCGGGGTATTTCATATCCATTTCAATCATGACCCGGTCACGGGTGACCTTGGCGATAATCGACGCGGCAGCTATGGAGAGGCTCAATGAATCGCCTTTTTTAATTGTTTTCTGGGGGATCATGCTGTCGATGGTGCTGATTCCATCAATCAATAGATAGTCAGGAGGTTGGGAAAGGTCTAGAACTGCAGCGAGCATGGCACGCCGGGTCGCCTGCAGAATGTTAATCCTGTCAATATCGGCCGGAGTAATGATGCCAATACCAACGGCGAGCGCTTGCGCCATGATTATATCAAAAAGTTTTTCCCGCTTGTCGGGAGTAAGTTTTTTGGAATCATCAACGCCGGTGATCACAAGCCCAGCAGGCAGGATTACAGCAGCAGCCATTACTGGTCCAGCCAACGGCCCACGACCAGCCTCGTCAATACCTGCTACGTGAATAAATCCATTGTTATACGCGCTATTTTCGAATGACAGCGTGTCGAGCGGGGCAGTTGAAAACAGCTCGCCTTGATGTGGCATACTCAATCCTGTAAACAAGAAAGCCCCGCATGAGCGGGGCTTTCTTGTTGGCTATTTGGCAACCGGTATATATTTTTTCTCGCGGATACGAGCTGCTTTACCGCGCAATTTCCGAAGATAATAAAGCTTGGCACGACGAACATGGCCGCGAACCATAACTTCAATGTTTTCGATATTTGGTGAATGAAGTGGAAATGTCCTCTCGACGCCGATACCGTTCGATATTTTACGGACAGTAAAAGTCTCACGGGCACCGCCATTCTGGCGTGCAATGCACACGCCCTGATACGCCTGAATACGCTGTTTGTCGCCCTCAACAATCCTTACGTGTACTTTTACCGTATCCCCGACTTTAAAAGGGACAACATTCTTCTTCATTTGGTCAAATTCCAGAAAATCGATGGTGTTCATTTTTTACCTTCCTCCTGTATGCTGCTCAGTTTGTGAGTTTATGTATCTTCTCATTCAATCCCTCTGATTCGATCAAGCATTATTGCAGCTGCAGAACGTACCGAGAGGTGGTTGTATATGCCGTTTCCGGCGATCGGTTTCAGGATTAAATCCGCCGTTGCAAAACATTCCTCAGTCAATCCCCATCCAGTCCCTAACAGCAGCAGATAAGGCTGATCTGAGTCCTGAAGCAACATTCTGAACGATCCCAGCGCGATTGAACCGGTTCGCGCTGCTGCTCCGGTTACCACTGATTTTACCGGTTTACTGAATCCGCTCTGAAAATCTTGAACTGCTGTTGCTATTGAAGGGGTTACTCGAACAATGTCGAGCGCCTCCTTGCGATCAGGGTTGTAGCCAGCCCCCCATCCCTGTTGCCAATGCCCGCTGATGCGTTCGGCGAGTTTTCGCTGCTCTTCGGAAGGGGTCACAATATAAAAGCGATCCAGCCCAAATGTCTTCGATGAACGGGCAATGTCATGCTGGTCAAGGTTTGTCAACGCGGACGTAACAACTTCATGGTGCTTGTTGTAGACCGGATAGTGAACAAGGGCAATAGCCAGATTATTACAGAACACAGGCTTCCTCCTGCTCAATCTCTGCTAACATGTTCCGGTCTTCCCGGGTCAGCGTAACCTGTGAGAGCAAATCGGGTCGCAGTGATCTGGTTTTGCGAAGCGATTCTTTGCGTCGCCATTTTCTGATCAATTCATGATTTCCCGAAAGCAGGGCTTCAGGGACGATCATGCCATTAAATTCCGGTGGACGGGTGTAATGAGGATACTCAAGCAGTCCATCACCAAAAGAGTCCGTTTCTGCTGATTCATTGCTGCCAAGTGCTCCGGGAATCAATCTGGTTACGGAGTCAACTATCGCCATAGCAGCAATTTCACCACCGGAAAGCACAAAATCTCCAAGTGAAATATCATCTTCTGCGTAGATTGAGCGGATCCTTTCGTCGATTCCCTCATATCGACCGCAGACAATTATCAAGCCGGAACTATGTACAAGTTCCAGAGCAACGCTATGGGTAAGGCGCCGTCCCTGCGGTGAGGTAAGAACAACAGTCGATGCTGGATGACGTGCCTTTACCGACTCAATACATGATGCCAGTGGGCCGGCTTTCATAACCATTCCTGCTCCGCCGCCATACGGAGCGTCGTCTGCAGTCTGGTGTTTATCTGTTGCCCAATCACGGATGTTGTGCAGCGAAATGTCAATGAGCTGTCTGGCTTTGGCGCGGTTGATAATGCTTTCGTCAAAGGGGCCGGAAAACATCCCGGGAAACAGCGTCAGGATGTCAAATTTCATAGATCAAGCAAGCCGTCGAGCGGGGTGATGATCATCTTTTTTCCGGGTATGTCAACCACTGAAATTACATCGGCAATTGCAGGGATCAAATACTCTTTTGAAGCACCGCGAACGACATATATATCACTGCTGCCGGTTTCAAAAATATCAACAAGTGTACCCAGACTGGCGCCCAGATCAGTGAAAACAGCAAGACCGATAAGATCACGCCAGTAATATTCATCTTTATCAGGTGCCGGTAACTGACTGAGCTTCACGTATAGTTCAGAACCATTGAGCGGTAAAACCTGATTTATATCGGCATAATCATCCAGGCCTAAAATAAAACCACCGGCATGGGCTGCAACACTTTTAATGACATGCTTACTCAACCTGCCATTTTTATCTTTCAGGTAAACGGTTGCAGCTGATTGTAAGCTCTGAATATTTCCGGAATATGAATAGACCTTCAAAAGTCCCTTTATTCCGTGTGTACCGCTGATTTTGCCAACGGGAACCAATTCATCTTGATCAGTCATTTATTCAACAATCTTGAGGACTGCTTTCTTGTTATCTTTTGTAGAAACGGCATTGAGAATTGTACGAATTGCTTTGGCAGTCCGTCCTTCTTTGCCAATTATTCTACCCATATCATCCTTTGCGACGCTCAAACTAATAACCAGCGTTCCCTCTTCTGTCTCTTCGGTTGCATTTACGTGAGTCGGGTCATCAACCAGTGCTTTTGCAATGCTTTCAACGAGAGTCTTCATGGAAGTAACCTCTGCTGCTCATATAGAGTGACCGGCGGACCGGAGAAACTGGATACGTTATGCAGTCGCTGCTGGTACCTTGGTAAGAAGTCCGGCATTTTTCAAAAGCTGACGAACGGTATCGGTTGGCTGGGCACCTTTGCTGAGCCAATCGGTTACTTTATCACTCTTTAATTTAACAACTGCCGGGTTTTTGGTCGGGTCGTATGTGCCGACGTTTTCAATAAAGCTGCCATCTCTGCGACTACGTTCGTCAGCAACAACTATTTGGTAGAAAGGTCTTTTTTTAGCGCCTGCACGGGCAAGCCTGATTTTTGTAGCCATTTGTGTTTCCTCCTGAGGTAGAACTTCTTTTATTTTTTATATGAAACCATGGTTATGAATCTTTTTATCGAAAAGGCATCATACCCTTACCCAGTCCGCCAAGTCCCCCCATTCCTTTGAGGAGACCTTTCGGGCCAAGTTTCTGCATCATCTTCATCATTTTCTGTGCTTCAGTGAACCGTTTAAGCAAAAGATTCACTTCCTGTACCGATGTTCCGCTTCCTTTGGAAATCCGCAGTCGGCGACTTCCGTTTATTATGCCATGGTTGGCGCGTTCACCCGGAGTCATTGAACGGATAATAGCTTCAATGCGCTTTATTTCATTTTCACTTGGCTGGGCACCCTTCATCTGTTTCATCATTTTGCCCATACCAGGAATCATACCCATGATTGATTCAACAGAACCCAGCTTTTTTATCTGCTGCATCTGGGCGAGAAAGTCCTCAAGGTCAAACTGGCTCTTCTTCAGTTTCTGCTGAAGAAGTATGGTGTCCTTCTCATCAAATAACGATTGTGCTTTCTCAACTAGAGTAAGAACATCACCCATGCCAAGAATACGCGAAACAAGCCTATCCGGATGGAATACTTCCAGTGCGTCAAGCTTTTCACCAAGTCCGACAAATTTTATCGGTTTACCGGTAACCGCTTTGATTGACAGTGCGGCCCCGCCCTTTGCGTCACCGTCCAGCTTCGAAAGTATAACGCCACTGATTTCAAGGCGATCGTTAAATCCACTTGCGATGGAAACGGCCTCCTGGCCGGTCATCGCGTCTGCCACAAACAGAATCTCTCGTGGCTTTACCGCTTCATTAAGCTCACTCAGTTCGTTCATCAGGAAGTCATCAATCTGGTGACGACCTGCGGTATCAATAATTACGGTGTCATAGCCATTCAGTTCTGCGTACTTCATCGCACTGACACATATAGCAAGCGGCTTTTGGTCGGATGTTGCAGCAAAAACCTCAAGGTCGAGTTGACGACCAACCGTTTTCAACTGCTCAATAGCGGCCGGCCGATATACGTCAGCCGGTACAAGTAACGGACGACGTTTTTGCTTTTTAAGAAGGTTTCCCAGCTTACCGCATGTCGTTGTTTTGCCGGCTCCCTGCAATCCAACCATCATAATGGCAACCGGCGGCTTTGCTGCAAGGTCGAGTGAGTTGTCCTCACCGCCGCCCATGACGGCAACCAGTTCGTCGTGGACGATTCTGATAACCTGCTGGCCGGGGGACAAGCTGTTCAGCACTTCCGTGCCAACGGCTTTGATGCGGACATTCTCTACAAAATCTTTTACTACCTTGAAATTAACATCAGCTTCAAGGAGAGCCAGTCGGACTTCTCGGAGAGCCTCCTTGATATTCTCCTCAGTCATTACTCCCTGACCACGGAGTTTCTTAAAGACTGATTCAAGTTTGTCGGATAGGCTATCAAACATCGTAGGTTATGGTGTCCCGGTACAGAGTTATTCCAAAAGGGGGTCACTATAAAGGTGATTCAGCGGCGATGTCAAGAACTATTTGTTTTTAAAGCTCTATTATAGTGAATGAAGAGGGGATTATTTTAGATGGTGATTGGTTTTTGACGGTGCAGATAAAATTAACGTATTTATTCGACAGGATCTTCAATATTCTCAGATGTCCAGATTTGTTCATAGTGAATATCGCTTACTTTTCGATAAATTGAGGTCGGCAATAGTTTTTCAGATGTAAGGGACTGAAATACCGTGTCAGAAATGTCACTGTCATAGCGAATAGCCAGGCCACAGTCCGTTGATAAAGCTCGCGGGGCAGGTATGAGCAGAATAGCCAGTCGGCACTTTTTGAGAATACTTTCAGCTTTCATTACTCGATGTGCTGAGTTAAATACCGCAAGTAGCTGTCCGTTTTGAATCATACGTACAAATCTCCCCGTAATTTTCGAAATACAATGCCGGCCATAATTCAAACAATACTGCAAAGCTGATTGACAATAATCGTATGAGTTTCTAATATGCCCAGAAAGGAGTTGTTAATGGATGGTGCAATTATGGTAATCGGGCTTGTTATTTTCGCTCTGATAATAAGTATTCCCTGCGGTTATATCCGCCAAAACTTTGCAAAATATTCGTTCATGTGGTTTTTTCTTATCCATATCCCGATACCTTTTATTGTGCTGTTGCGTATTGAAGCGGGGCTTGATTGGCACTTTATTCCATTTACGCTTGTGGGTTCCTTTGCTGGACAGATAATTGGCGGAGTCTTAAGCCGTCGGAGAAAGCAGAATGCCAAAGCGACCTAGGATGCCCTTCCCGCGTCCGTTATCTGGGGTTATGCACGATAGTTTCACCGGTTCCGCTTTAGCTGAGCGATTACGGGAAGCCGAAATATGGCGTGTCTGGCCGGAAGTTGTCGGAACTGCTCTTGCCTGCCGGGCGCAGCCGGTGCGGATTATCAACGGTACGCTGACGGTTGCGGTATCGAGTGCTCCATGGATGCAGGAACTTCGCTTCATGACCGCCATGATGAAAGAAAAGCTCAACCTCCGCCTTGGTGCCGAAGTTGTCCGGGACATTGTGCTCAAGGCGGGCAGGGTAGATCAGCCAGTCGACGAAGTGCCGGATGATTCCCCCTCGCCGCGCTCCCTGACTTCCCGGCAACAGGCCTTAATTGAAACACAATCAACCGCTATTTCAGATCCGGAAACCAGACAGGCGTTTATCGAGTTGATGCAAGCCAGTTTGGAAACACAGCGCTGATCAAGCTCTTGTCAACTGCCGGTATTTGATCCGGTGCGGGATGTCTGCTGCGGACCCGAGCCGTCTTTTACGATCCTCTTCATACTCCGAATAATTACCTTCAAACCAGACCACTTTTGAATCACCCTCAAACGCCAGCATATGGGTAGCTATGCGGTCCAAAAACCACCGGTCGTGGCTGATGACTACTGCGCAGCCGGCAAAATTTTCCAGCGCCTCTTCCAATGCCCGCATGGTGTTGACATCCAGATCATTGGTCGGCTCATCCAACAGGATCACATTGGCCCCGCTTTTCAGCATCCGCGCCAGATGTACCCGGTTGCGCTCTCCTCCGGAAAGTGTTCCGACCTTTTTCTGCTGATCACTGCCGGAGAAATTGAAGCGGGAAACATACGCCCTGGAGTTGACAAGTACCTTGCCGAGCTGGATGGCCTCCTGCCCTTCAGAAATCTCTTCCCAGATTGTTTTATCCGGATTGAGTATGTCACGACTTTGATCAACATATGCCAGCTGAACAGTGTCGCCGATTCTAAAAGATCCTGAGTCTGCCTGCTCCTGTCCGGTGATCATACGGAAAAGAGTCGTTTTGCCGGCGCCGTTCGGTCCGATGATGCCGACGATACCACCACGCGGTAAGCGGAAGGTCATATCTTCAACAAGCAGTCGATCTCCGTATCCTTTGGCCACGGTATCTGCTTCTATGACGATATCTCCCAGGCGAGGCCCGGGGGGCAGGTAAATTTCAAGTTCACGAGATTGTTTTTCATTCTCCTGGGAAACCATATCTTCATAAGCAGTGATACGTGCCTGCGACTTGGCATGCCGGCCTTTGGGTGACATTCTGATCCATTCAAGTTCGCGCTTAAGTGTTTTCTGCCGGTCTGTCTCCTGTTTTTCCTCGTTGGCAAGCCGGTTCTGTTTCTGTTCAAGCCAGGAAGAGTAGTTGCCTTTCCAGGGAATACCTTCACCGCGGTCAAGCTCCAGAATCCACCCGGCTACATTATCAAGAAAATAGCGATCATGAGTAACGGCGATGACTGTGCCGGGGTAACTGTGCAGATGATGCTCAAGCCAGGCGACCGTTTCCGCGTCCAAATGATTGGTCGGTTCGTCCAGAAGGAGGATGTCAGGTTTTTTAAGTAAGAGACGACAGAGAGCCACCCGACGTTTTTCACCGCCGGACAGAACGTTCGTCACCATATCTCCATCAGGACAGCGGAGGGCATCCATCGCCATCTCCAGACGGGAGTCCAAATCCCAGGCATCAAGGTGGTCAAGTTTTTCCTGAAGGAGCGCCTGGCGATCACACAGTTTTTCAAAATCGGCATCCGGTTCAGAAAACTTGTCAGTGATGGCATTAAATTCAGCCAGCAGATCCACGGTTTCCTGCACTCCCTCCTCGACAATCTGGCGTACGGTCTTCGTCTCGTCAAGCCGGGGTTCCTGCTCCAGATAACCGACGGTATACCCCTGAGACAGAATCGCCTGACCGTTAAAATCTTTATCTACCCCCGCCATTATCCGTAACAGAGATGATTTGCCGGAGCCATTCAAGCCAAGGACACCAATCTTGGCGCCATAAAAATAAGAGAGGGAAATATCCTTTATAACCGGTTTTTTGTCGTAAAACTTACTGACTCGCATCATTGAATAAATTATTTTGTTTGGATCTATTGCCATGAATTCCCCCGTATTATAAATGTTTGAGCATATCTTTTACACGTCGCTTCCTTTAAAAGTCAATTCCTTTGGTTAACAATTACATGAAGCAATAGAAAAAGCGAAATTAGCATTAACTTGACAAAAATAGCGGGTGTGATATCGTCCCGCAATAAAAATATGAGGAGGGTGGTATAAAATGGATATTAATGTTCAAGAAGCAATTAAGCGCTCTATTCAGACCGAAAAGAATGCCATGAATTTCTATCAGCTCGGCGCTCAACAGATGAAAAATAGCGATGCGCGTCGAACCTTTGAGTTACTCGCCAAAGAAGAACGTGAGCATGCTGCCCAGTTTTATAAGATTTATACAGGTACTGACATCCCTTCGTTCGATGACTTTATGAATGCACTTGCTGACAATGAGTCGAGCTGGATTATTACTATTACCCGTACAATTGCTGAGGACTTCACTGAAAAGAAGGCGTTGGAATTGGCTATGGAGAAGGAAAAAAATCTTGAAGAAGCGTTAAGAACAACTGCTTCAAAGATTGCTGATCCTGCAATCAGGGCGGTCTATGAGACAAATGCTACAGAAACCCATCACCACTATGAAATGATTGAGTCTGAATATGCCCGTTTGATGGGTATGGTGCATGAGTCTGACATGGATACTTTTGTTCGAGAATAGCGTGTATTTATATTGCTGACTGTCATTACGGGCGCATTTATGCGCCCGTAATGTATAAAAACTGATCCGCCTGATTGGAATCCTGCATGACATCAATTCAGCCACAAATATCAGTTCTGGTTCTCGGAATCGGCAATCTTGTTATGAGTGATGATGGCGTTGGTGTTATAGTCGCCCAAAAGCTTCAGCAGAGTTACCGGTTCCCTGACAATGTTGAGGTTATGGATGGCGGCACGCTTGGGCTGGATTTACTCCCCAAACTGGAGAACGTATCACATCTTATTCTCATTGACGCCGTTGAAACCGGAAAAAAAGCCGGGACGTGTATACGGTTGTTCGGGCAGGAGTTGCCCATTGCCCTGGAGACAAAGATATCGCCGCACCAGATGGGTCTTAAGGATCTTCTGGCAGTGTCCGAACTAATGGGGCATTCGCCAAGAGAGATGGTCTTGATCGGCGTTCAGCCAGGATCAATAGAGATGGAGATCGGGCTGACACCGGAAGTTGAAGCTCAACTTGATACTCTTGTCTCTAATGTGTTGATAGAATTAAAAAATTGGGGAGTCGTTGTGATACCCCTTCCGTGAATTAACTGTTTGAGGCAATACGATACTGATCGAGGATTAATAAAAGAGAGCCCACAGATGCTGAATCTGTGGGCTCTCTTTTACTTGGTAGATATTATACCAATTCTAAATCAAGGCGCTATCTTCGTTGGCTCGTCTTCGGCTCCTCAACATACTGGTTGTATGCCTCCGTCGCCTCAATCCTCGCCGTCTTGATATCACTCTAGATTTAGAATCGGAAGTACAAGTTATGCCGCAGCGACAACGACCTTCAGAGTTGCCGTTACTTCCGGATGAATCTTCAGAGCAACAGAATACTCACCGGTATGCTTGATAGCATCGGCAAGAATGATGCTTTTACGATCGATATCAAAGCCGTTGGCTTTTAAGTAGGTCGCAATGTCCATATTGGTTACGGCGCCGAACAGTTTGCCTTCTTCACCGGCTTTGTGAGTCAGAACGATAGACAGGGCTTCCAGCTTTGCGCCAAGATTTTTTGCGGATTCAAAGGCTTTGTTCTTTTTGTAGGCCATCTGACGTTTTGCGTGTTCAAGCGCCTTGGCATTACTGTCTGTGGCAACGATGGCCAGCTTTTTAGGGAGCAGGTAGTTGCGGGCGTAGCCGGGGGCTACTTTTACAATGTCACCAATGTGCCCCAGCGTTTCAATGTTCTCATTCAGAATAACTTTCATGTGATACTTCTCCTTTCGAGCCTGTTAAAGTAGTTTTTCAAATCCCGGATCAAAGCGCTATCTTCGTTGGTTCGTCTTCGGCTCCTCAACATACTGTTTGTATGTCTTCGTCGCCTCAATCCTCACCGCCTTGATTTCATCTTTGATTTGGAATCTGAATTACAGGTTTTCCTGTGTTTTCGGGGTTCTAAAATCAACCCAGAGATCAAAAATGCCAATTCCGGCAACAAGTGCCAGAAGGTATGGTTGAACAATCAGCATGGCGTACAAAAAAATCCGTAGCAGAGTGGGTACGGAGTATTTCTTAATCATTGCCGAGACAACAGCCATTCCCTGAAAAAAATACAACATGGTAATAATCAGCAAAATATTGAGTGCCGGAGTGGTAATCGGCGACAGTGGCAACAATAAAGTAAAACCGCACGCAATCAGAAGCCACACAAGCAGATCAGGATTCTTGAACGTGGTGAAATCATCGATATTCAGAGTTACGGATGTATTTGCAGTGCTCTTTTTTACCAGAAGCATGTTGCCACCGGCAATAACAACAAGCATTACCGTTATAAGAGCCGGGAAAAGGCGCTTTAGGAGGTCAGAAGCAACGGTCATGGAATGCTTGATAAATTCGAGATCTTCTCCTGTCACGCCACCCTTTTCGTACAACGTAACCGCCTGTTGCAAGCTGCCGGATATTTCGGCTGAAATAAGCTGTTGCAGGTTGATGCCGGAGACAGAACTGTATACAGCTATTCCAATGGCATACATCAGAAGATTTGCTGCTGTTGTCCAAAAAAGCACCCGACTGCCACCGATACCTCGCATCAGAAGCTCCGGCATTAACAGGCTTATCATGCCGCACATACCGAGATACAGACATCCGGCAAAAATGCCGAACAGAGCAGAGATGATCGCTGTTGAGCCAAGTAAAACAATCAGTGCTGACAAACGACCGTGAATCAGGCGGTTATAAGCAGCAGGAAACGGTGCCAGTATCCCGGAAAAAATCCCGAGTGGTGGTACTGCCAGATAGGCCGCAAATAATACAAACGAACCGACCACTCCAAGAATGGACGCTTTAAGACGTGCATACAGGTGGTGGTCGGCAGATGGTTTAAAGTTCATTAAAGTTTCTATCAGTTGACCGCGTGATTTGCTGCAATAGGCAGAAGAGCGATATTGCGTGCCCGTTTAATAGCCTCTGTAATATGGCGCTGATGGGCAGCGCAGTTTCCGGAAATTCTGCGAGGAACAATTTTGCCGCGCTCAGTAATGAAAAAGCGGAGCGTGCGTGGCTCTTTGTAATCAATAGTCAGATTTTTTTCGGCGCAAAACCGGCATACTTTACGGCGCTGAAACGGGCGTCTCTTGCGTGGTCCGCCGGGGCCGCCGGGGCCTGCCGGGCGCTGACCCGGTCCGCCTGCTGGTCGCTGGCCGGCACTAGCGGGACGTTGATAAGATGATGTCGTTGCTGGTCTTTCGTCACTCATGAGTATATCTCCTCCAGTAAATTATTCGGCGGCTTCTTCAGCGGCGGATGTCTCTTCTACGTTTTCTTCGGTTACGGCATCGGACAGTTCAATCTTTTTCTCCGGTGCGATGCGCTCGGGCAGATCAGTGATGTTGATACTCTGGTAACGCAGCACTTTGTCATCAAGCCTCAGACGTCGCTCAAGTTCTGCAATAAGAGTGCTCCCGCCATCAAAGCGGAGGTAGTAATAACGACCCCTGGCGGCCTTCTTGATAGGGTAGGCCAGTTTCCTGATACCCCAGTCATCCATCCTTAAACACTCGCCTTTATACGACGAGATGACGTCCTGAGCCTTTGCGGTGACCGACTTGATGTCGTCTTCGCTCAGTTCTGGCTGGAGGATAAAAATTGTTTCATACTTCCTCATGTTGGTAATCCTCCTCACGGATTCGAGCCCCGGTCCTGGCCGGAGCAAGGAGATTTCGGCAAAAATGCCGTCTTTAAAAGAACAAGTCTTCTACTATGTTTTTTAGTAAAGTGCAACAAAATCTTTATGATTGCTGCCGGTAACCAGGTATTTCCTTATGAGTTCCACCGGGTGGTAGGATAATTTGGCACTGCGAAGACCGGTATTACCCAAATCCTGCTCCCGGTTCAGGTATGTGCAGTCCTGAAACAGATTTTTGGCAAATTCCCGGTTTACGAGCTGATACAATCCTTCTGAAAAGGGGTCGGCTTTTTCAAAATGACATACAGCGGTTTCCGGATTGAGTTGCTCACCGAGTGCAAAAGCTGCCACCACACCATTCACCATGATGACAATTCCTGCAAGTCCAAGAGTTTTAGCAATGTGTAACGCCTCTTCAGTTGCTTCTATCTCCATACGCACCGATCCACCAGATTCAACTCGAGAAACCTGTTGCCACGTGTCCAGAAGAGTCAGGCAGCCGTGTACATGCTCATCTGAAAAGTGGTCAACTCTGTAGTCATGACGACTGGTAAAATAGTTTATCCGGTTTTTTTTCTTGTGAAAACGGCTTCCCGGTAAAAGTGCCAGTTCCTCACGAAGATAGAGGTAATCAAATGAATCGCGCATCTCTGCAATCTGCACAGAATGTGTCGAAAGGTGTTTTTCGACAAATATATCGTCAGCGCCGTATAGTGGCAAGCCATCTGTAAACAGGACGTTCAGGGCGGCTGCCGTATCACCGCCGAGAGGCGGCAGGAAATATACAGACCCGTCATACCCGGTACCGATTACAACAATTGAACCGGCAACTGTCGCAAGTTTGTACTCGTGTGCCTTGCGAAAAAGGTAGAGACCGGCAAAGGACAACTCGGAAACACGGGGTTGAACATTGGTACAGAGTTGATCAAGGAGCGGTTTGTCTGTGAGTGCTAACGGGCGTGACGCCGGGTACGTTGGAATTTTCATTTGAGTTATCCGATAATTGACTGTAGTATTTTCGCCTATCATTTATATCAGAAAAAGAATTATGGGGGAACATACGTATGGCAATTGCAATGAAGATCGCCAGTCAGATATCCAAATCATCCTGGATCCGCAAGATGTTTGAGGAAGGCGAGCGTTTACGTCAGGAATTCGGCGCCGACAAAATATATGATTTTACGCTTGGCAATCCGGATGTGGAACCACCCGAATCGTTCAGTCGCGAGTTACTGGAATTGGCGAAGAATCCGCTGCGGGGCATGCATCGATATATGAATAATGCGGGGTATGCCGAAACCCGCAGCGCCGTTGCAGAAAAAATATCAGGAGATTCCGGTATTACCGTGCCTGCGGACAACATCATCATGACATGCGGTGCCGGCGGTGCTCTTAACGTGGTACTCAAGACCATACTTAACCCTGGTGAAGAGGTCATTATTCTCGCGCCATATTTTGTAGAGTATAAGTTCTATATCGATAACCATGGTGGTGTACCGGTTGAGGTCTGGACGAATCGCGATACCTTCCAGCTCGATATCGACGCCATAGAAAAGGCGATCACCGCAAAAACCCGTGCGATAATCATCTGTTCCCCCAATAACCCGACCGGCGTTATTTATCCTGCGGAAAGCCTGAAGCGTCTCGGTGATGTTTTAAAAGATATCCATACACGAAACGGCCACCTGATATATGTCATCTCTGACGAACCGTATGCCCGAATTGCGTTTGACGGCAATCATGTGCCAAATATATTCCCATTGGTTGAAAGCTCAATCATTGTGACATCGCACAGTAAGGATCTGGCTCTGCCGGGTGAACGCATTGGCTATCTGGCGGCAAATCCCCGTATGGCAACTGCCGGACAATTTATGGAAGGAGCGGTCTTCAGTAATCGGGTTCTCGGTTTTGTCAATGCCCCGGCGCTGATGCAGCGACTGGTGGCCAAACTGCAGGACGAATCAGTGGATATTGCCGAATATCAGGCAAAACGTGATCTGTTGGTTCGTGAGTTGAGCAGCATGGGATTCAAAATTGTCAAACCGGATGGCGCATTTTATATTTTTCCGGAATCGCCGCTGACTGACGATGTGGAGTTCGTCAGGATGGCGCAGAAACACCACATCCTGCTGGTGCCGGGAGCCGGTTTCGGTGCCCCTGGTTTCTTCAGGATTGCCTACTGTTTTGATATGGAGATGATCGAGCGGAGCATACCGGCGTGGCGTGCATTGGCAAAAGAGGCCGGATTGGCGAAACTGTCTTGACAGTACCGTTGATTATGTATAAATCGTTCAGCAATCTATCTCATACGAAATGAATAAACCCACCGCAAGCAGAGCGTGGTATCTGTTTCTCCGTTGCTACTTAAATCGCGCCACGGGCGGAAATTTTACTCTCAGAAAAAAATCGGAGGCATCACATGCAAATTTCAAAACAGTTTAGAATGTTGTTCGGCGCTATTGTAAAAGCGGGTGTAATTTCTATCTTTTGTTTTTCTGTGTTGGCTTTTGCCGAGGATACCAAACCTGATACGCCGAAAACTCTTGAGGGGGTAAAGGTTGTTTCTGCCGTCGAAGCAAAAGCTCTCTTTGACAAAAAGGGGGCAGCTTTCATTGATTTTAGATCTGCAATAAACTTCGGAAAAGGTCATATTCCGGGCGCTACTGTTGTTCCGTATAAGGAAAAGAGCGAGTTTAAAGTTGGTTTTGACTCAGCAAAAGACTCCTTCGATATCAAAAAGCTGCCTTCCGACAAATCCATAACTCTCATTTTCTACAGTGATGGACCGAACGGTTGGAAATCCTATAAAGCTGCTTATTTGGCTCAAAAAGCTGGGTACAAGAAAATTATGTGGTTAAGAGATGGATTTAAAGCGTGGGAAGCCAATAAATATCCAATGGAATAGGCTGAAAAATTATAGGGGTATAGTTTTGGTCAGGAACCGTAATGAAGCGTAGTAATACCATAAAATTCAGGATGTTAATCCTTACTGTGTTGGTGATTTTTTCCATGTCAACCATGTGGTTTGCCGGGTATTATACTTTCCGTCTCATTCAGGAGAGAGCCAAAGTTGAAGACTTGCTGGAGCAGCAGACAACAAACCTGCAGAAGATTCTTCGCAATATTACTGAAATCGTTCTCATTCCGGATAACCCTCAGACTGTCAAGCTTGTCAGGGACACCATTAAGCAATTTAATACAACGATTGACACTATTGTAGCCGAGAGTGATGACGAATTGCTCTCGGATGCAATTAGTGACAGGATTGAGCCAGAGTGGCGCTCAATCGAAAAAGAAGTTAATGAATTCTTAAAGATAGAGCGTCCCAATCCGGATGATGTCGACACCATGGTCATGTTCGGGAAACTCTCCGCTAAAACCGACAAACTGTTAGGCTTGTTGACCGAAATTAAGAATGCTGCAAGTCAAAGGTCGGAAAAATATATCTTCAGAGTCTCCAACTACATGGGGGGCGTCGCTTTTTTCCTGATCTCTGTCACTACGGTTATTCTGCTTTCTATTTTTCGCTCCATCTCGAAGCCGCTTGAAGATATCTCAAACAGTGCACGATTAATCTCCCAGGGCAATTTGACGGTTGAGTTTAACGTAACCCGCAACGACGAGATCGGTGTTATGGCTGAAACCTTTCGAGTAATGGTGGCGAATCTCCGCCAGATGATCGGCCAGACATCTTCCCTCTCCTCTCAAGTAATCCTGGCGGCAGCAACCATTACGGAAGCCTCGGGTCACGTAATTTCATCGGTACATGTTCAGAACAACGCCATAGAAAGCACGGCTCATTCAATTAAGGAGGTCGATAACTCCATTTCCATGCTTCAGAATAGCTCTCATGAACTTTTTAACGCAGCAACCTCAACTTCTTCTTCCGCTGCAGAACTGTCTGCGTCAATACTGCAGGTGGCAACGAATGCAGGATTTCTTGACACCACTGCCCTTAGAGCGGTCGGAGATCTTAAGGAAATGGTGTTAACCGGCGAGTCAATTGTTGCAAGTGTTGAGAATGTCGCCGTCTTTGCTGAAGAGACCAGCACTTCAATGGAGCAGATCAGTTTCAGAATCAAGAATATTCAGGACTCTGCCGACCGTTCTGTAGTGCTGGCGGAACAGGTCTCTCGATCATCTTCTGAAATGGGTATCGCTTCTGTAACCGATGCGGTAAGAGGCATAGAAAATATCCGCAACAGCATGTCAGAACTGAGTGAAGTTGTTAACCGGCTCGGTTCGAAGTCAATGCAGATAGGTAAAATCATCACGGTAATTGAGGATATAGCTTCCCAGACAAGTCTGCTGGCGCTAAATGCCGCAATTCTGGCTGCTCAGGCGGGGCCGCATGGCAAAGCTTTTTCTGTTGTAGCTTCGGAGATACGTTCCTTGGCTGAGCGGACATTTCTCTCCACAAAAGAAATTGTTACCGTTGTAACATCTGTTCAGAATGAGGCCGGTTCCAGTGTCAAGATGGCGCACACAGGCATGGAAACCGTTCAACAGGGAATTATATTAATAAACAAAGTAAAGGATGCTCTGGAAAGTATCTACGACAACGCTCTTATTTCAACGGAAATGTCTCATGCGATACGAAAGGAAGCAAGAGAAGAGGTTGTAGTAATCGAGCGTATCAATGAAGCAATCGATACGTTACGAAGCCAGATCGAAGAAATATCCTGTTCTGTCCATCAGCAGAACGGCAATACCGGTGATATCAACACTCTTATGGAGGAGATCAAGCAGAATATACGTGAAATTGCGGTGGCAACCCAGGAACAGTCCAAAACCAGTACAGCTATTTCATTGATATCGGAAAATCTTTTGAATCAATCCACGGAAATTAATCAGTTAATTGATATACAGAAGCAAAAGAGCGATGCTATCGTCACATCCAGCAGCAACATCAGAGAATCAGCTGTCCAGCTCGGTCAGGCGGCTAACACTATGGAGCGGGAGGCAGACTCGCTTCGTACCAAAGCCGATAGCCTTGCAACCAGCATCAAAACCTTCAAAGTATAAGCATATTCCTTCAGTGAACCTTTCTGACATCATCATAGGACAAGATGGAGGATGGCAGGTTCCGTTCTTTTCAAGAGGGGAAGTTGCGCTGTTCCTCCGCTTTAATTTCAAGAAATTCGATAAAATCGATCGAACGGTGGACAAAGCGGAGATTGAAGCGGCTTTCGTAGAGTAACAGCAGCGACGCGATAAAAAGAAAAAGCCCACCGCAGAGGGCGATCAGTGTCGGCACCCACGCCAGGTCTGTGCCGCCGTAGGCAACGTTAACCGCGATAGCAAGGCTGGATGCCACAAAGAGCAGCGTTGCGGTATAAAGGGATACCATAGCTTTCTGGATCAACATTGCCCGGCGTCTCTGCAGATCGATCTGTCCCCGCAAGTGTTTCATCCGTTCTTCCGGGTAGGAAATTTCCCCCGTTATAATCGCTTCGACTTCACCCTTCATAACATTTACCCGGTCAAAGATGCGCCCCAGGCGCGCCGATGTCGAAAATATCAGCGTTCCGCATGCCGATATCAGAACGGCCGGGGTAATCATCGAGGTCAAAATCCGGGAACTGGTGAGAGCTTCCAGAAGCTCTTTTTCATGAATTGCCATATGGGACTAATTCTCCAGGTACGACCTGTCCTGATTAATATCAGGCAATACGCTTCAACTCTTCGATCAAATCAGCCAGCACATCGTACCCTTTTTGCCAAAATCCGCTGTCATGTATGTCGATACCGGCAAGACGGGCGGAATCGGCTGGTGATAGTGCCCCACCCGATTCCAGCAGGGCGTAGTAGCCAGGCTTGAATGTTTCACCATCTTCGCGATATTTCTGAAACAGCGCCAATACCAGCAGTTCGGCAAATGTGTAGGAATAACAGTAGAACCGGCTATGGATAAAGTGGCTGATGTAGCTCCATCCCCACCGATAGGCGGGAATCATCTCAACGGTATCGCCGTACAGTTTGCCGTTTTCTTCCAACCAGATTTCGGCAATACGGTCATTTGAGAGCAGTCCCTCCGTCCGCTCGTTGTGCAGGCGAAGTTCGAAGCGTGTCAACACGGTCTGTCGGAACGTAGTGGCAATAATGTCTTCAATTTTGGCGCAGAGCAGCGATCGGCGAACGATAAGATCCTGTTCATTATCCAGCAGTTTGCGTGTCAGCAACATTTCACCGAAAACCGATGCGGTCTCGGCAAGCGGGAGTGGGGCGTGATAGTTCAAGGCGCTCTGCTTCTGGGAAATTACAAAGTGCAGGCCGTGTCCGGCTTCATGGGCAATCGTGGCCAGGTCGCGCAACGTACCGGTATAGTTAAGCAGCAGAAATGGCGGCAGCTCAGGCGATATTCCCATGGCAAAGGCGCCCCCCGATTTTCCGGTGCGCGGCATGACATCAACCCGTCGTTCAGAAAAAAACGCATCGACAATGGCGCCGAACTCAGGGTCGTACTCGCGGTAAGAGTCAACTACCAGCGTTTTTGCCTCTTCAAAGTCATAGCTCCGTTCCGATTCTGCCACCGGCGCGTAGATATCGCAATTACGCAGCTTATCCATGTTGAGCATTCCGGCTTTGAGCCGGAAATACTCCTGGGCCAGGCCGTAGTTGGCTTCAGTAACGCACATCAGATGTTCAACCGCTTCGTCCGGGATCTCATTGCCGATATTGGTCGGCTGGATCGGAGTCTGATACTTGCGCAGTTCCATCTCCTGGCCATGATCAAGGGCCATATTGTTGAAGACGGCGTTGTAGATAATGCCATGCTCACCATGACGATCCAGAAAAGTTGTCATTGCCCGGAAGCGGACATCAGGAGATGTGTGGTGCAGCAGTGACAGCAGTTCTTCACCAGTGAACTCCCGCTGCTCACCATCCAGCTCCATCTTATAGACGAACGACGCTGAAAGTTCGTCAAACAACTTGGTAAATGCGCGTACGCCGGTCAAATCCTTGCGCGTCAGGAGCCGCTCCTCGTTCTCTTTAAGGGTATGGAGGCGAAATTTACGAATGCCATCCAGAAAATGGAGATATCCTGCGGCCTCGGTATATGATCGGAACAGTTCAAGGCGCTCATCATGCAACTCCATAAGCTCCAGGTCGAAAAATAGCAGTTGCTGAGAAAGCCTGCTTCCTAATTCAGAGCAGCGCTGGGAAAGGGCACGAAAAACTTCATTTCCCGAGTCAGCAGCAAAGAGCAGATGTGCGTAGCAGAATGGTTTTGCCATACGGGACTGAAGGGCCTCGTATGCTTGAATAGCTGACAATAGAGCCGGGTTGTCAAGAACGGCTACCTTTTCAAAATAGCTGCTGCGAAAATCTGCTGCCAACCGTTCAAATGAGCTGAGATCTGCCTCCAATTCCGGCGAATCCGGGGCAGGGTAGAGCAGCGTCGTGTTCCAGGTCAGATCAGTATGTGGCATGAGGTTCTCCGGTTGATTATTTAGATATCGAGTTTAGAACATTACATCGGATACCCTGGGGCGTCAAGATGGTGGTTGTTGATTCCATATTAACAGGTTGGCAGGTAAAAAAACATTGACACGTAAGATTTAGTTTGTTAAACAAGCTTCTCACTTCATGGGGGTGTAGCTCAGCTGGGAGAGCGCTTGGCTGGCAGCCAAGAGGTCATCGGTTCGATCCCGTTCACCTCCACCATACATTCTAAGGGTCAGCGTTAAGCTGGCCCTTTTTTATGCTTAATCTGCACCGGTGAATCAAAGCACCAGCCCTCACCAATAAACCTATTAATTCCCGAGTTGCCTGAAGCAGCCATATCTATGGCACCAATGCTCCTGACGCAGGCTGTCAATAGTGGAATCATAAACATCAATTCCTGGCTTCATTCCAACGATTATCAACGGTTCAAGCAAGCTGCTTCCAGAATAATACCTTGTCGGAACAGGCCTGGTAATCTATACTCCAAAACATTTTTTGGCCCACAAAGGAAACTGGATAGTACAAAAGGATCTGTGAAAAAAATGTGCTCTTATGCGTAAATCGCTCGGCTACAAATCCAGGCTGGGCATAAAGATTCTTCTGGGATTTGGGCTTATCTGGGTGCTGCCTATTATACTCATGCTGTTCATGTCGTCACGGCACCTGCAGATCATTAAGAACACTGCTGTTGAAGGTGCGCGAGACGTGCTCATCTCCTCACAGGAAAAGCACCTGCAGGAACTGCTCATCAAGGAAGCGAGCAAGCTTTCGGTCTTGTTTACCAGGATTCAGGATGAGACCTATATGCTTGGTTCATTTACCCAATCCCTTCTCAATAATCCAGCCCAGCTTTCATTCAGAAACGGCAGTCGCTATGCCATGAATCGTGAGGGTTACTACGGGAACTCAATCAATGACGGTAATTCGGTATTGTACGTGCCCCGCTATGAGCCGGCTCAGGATCCGGTAATTATCGTCTCGGAATCGATGGACCTCCTGCTGAAGCCTCTGGCTGAGCGGGAAGGGCGAATTCTGCTGGCATATATGATACACCGCAGCGGGGTCACGCGTGCGTTTCCCTGGCGGGATTTCAAGCGGATGCCCCGCGATAGAGACATTACATCATGGCCTTTTTACTACCTCGCAGATCCCTCCCATAATCCGCGCAAAAAGGTACTGTTCACACCTGCGTATCTCGATCCACTGAGCCGGGAATGGATGATCTCATGCCTCTTCCCGGTATATGTCACGGGACGATACGAGGCGACGATCGGCATCGACCTCACGATAGAATACCTGCTCGGAGAGATATCCGGGAACAGATTATCCAAAGGTTCAAGCTCACTGCTGGTGGCCGGGAATGAGATTATTGCCGCTTCAGCCAATCTCCCTTTGGAGACGCTGGGGCTCGATCCGAAAATCCCCCCTCACGGCCAGAAACTTTCTGAATCCACCAGCCAGGATATCAAGGAACTGATGACCAATCTCCAGACAGAGAAAGGTAACATCAGACATATCAGGACGCCACTTTTGCGGGCTTTTGCGGTTCAGGCCACTGTTGAACCACTCGGCTGGAAGATTGTGTATTTCGTTCCCGAGGATGAAGTGACGACTCCTGCGAGTGAAAGCGCCAGTAAAATCCTTGCGGAAACGAAGGAAATGCGTTCCAACTTTATCCACATTCTCCTGTTTGCCCTGTTTGGCGTTGTCGGCATTACCAGTGTTGTTATTTTTTACCAGTCAAAGGGACTTCGGACTCTTCTCCGGGGGATCTTCGAACTGGGAAACGGTAATCTCTCGCACCGCATACCGGAAGACCAGAGCGAGTTCGGCCAGCTTGCCAAAGCGCTCAACTCCATGGCATATAATCTCCAGGAAAAAAAGAGAGAGCTGCAGCGGGCGTTTGCCGAAATGGAGCAGGGGAGAAAACTCACGGCAGTCGGGCGACTGGCCGCAGGAGTTGCACACGAGGTCAATAATCCTCTTGCTACTATTTCCACCTATACCCAGATGGTGTTGCGCAGAAATGATATTCCTGAAGATGTGTCTGAAAATATGAAAGTAGTGATGGGTGAGATTCAGAGGATTCAGGCGCAGTTGCGCAATCTGCTCGACCTGTCCCGCCTCCAGAGTCCCGTTATTACTGAAATCGATCCTAATAGCATCGTAAAAGAAATCGTTGACCTCGTACGCTATGAAGCGTCTGCCCGAGGCGTGAATTTATACACCACCCTGTGTGACGATGCCCGGACCATTCCGGCAGACTGTTCCGGTTTCAAGCAGATTGTCTGGAACCTTCTGAGAAATGCTCTTGATGTCCAGGAGAAAGGTGGCACGATTAGTGTAGTGACCTGTTTCATGTCAGTCGAGGGTGAAGCTTCTTCATTTGTTATTGAAGTTGCGGGTGAGGGACCGGGAATTTCAGAGAACAACCTCGCCAACATATTTGAACCATTTTTCACCACCAAAGAGGTTGGTGAAGGGACCGGTCTTGGTCTATCCATAGTCTATAACATTGTAAAAAATCATGGCGGAACGATAAATGTTCAAAACAGAACTCCAAAAGGCTGCATGTTTAACGTTACGTTTCCGATAACGGGGGGAAAATGACGGCCACCGCACATGGCGCACGTATTCTGGTAGTGGATGATGAGCGCCCCTTATTGACAGCCCTTGTTACTGCGTTGGAGTCAATGGGCTATGAGGTTATCGGTGAATTGAAGCAGAGTGACGGTCTCTCACGGATTATCTCCTGGCAACCGGATGCGGCGATTTTCGATCTCAATATGCCGGGGATGAACGGCGTGGAACTGACGGCAAAGGCGCTTGAAATCATGCCGGATCTGCCGATCATTCTCCTGACAGGATTCGGCTCCATTGACAGTTCGGTGCAGGCTATGCGAACGGGGGCATATGATTATCTGACAAAACCGTTTGATTTGAATAGTATTGATTTTACACTAAAAAAAGCGCTCGATCACCACGATCAGAAGCGCCGTTTTCGACTGCTTGCGGAAGCGACAGGGCGCATTGGAGAATTCGCAGGGATTGTCGGGCAGAGCCCGGCGATCACAAAAGTACTCGATTCTGTACATGCCGTTGCGGACACCGAATCGACCGTATTAATTACCGGTGAAAGCGGTACCGGCAAGGAGGTTATCGCCCATGCCATTCATACCGGCGGTTCACGGCGGGAAAAACCATTTATCACTGTTGACTGTGCCACGATCCCCGATACGCTCATTGAAAGTGAACTATTCGGCCACGCGAAAGGGGCCTTTACCGGAGCACACAAGGACAGGGCCGGTCACGTTGAAGCGGCTGCCGACGGCACCGTCTTCCTTGATGAAATTGGTGAGATTCCACTCGGCATGCAAAAGAAACTGCTCCGCTTTCTCGAAGAGAGGACTTTTGTCCGCGTTGGTGAAACCCGTCGCCGCGAGGCACACGCTCGAATCGTCGCGGCAACTAACCGCGACCTCCTCCACGAGGTCCAGGTTGGTCGTTTCAGGGAAGATCTCTATTACCGGCTTAAGGTGATAGAAATCCCAATCCCACCGCTTCGGGAGCGGAGTGAAGACGTCCTTCCGCTGGTCGAGTGGTATTTGTCTCGCTTGAACCGCAAGCTTAACCGCAATATATCAGGCATATCTGCGACAGCAATGAAACTTCTCACTAATTATCAATGGCCCGGCAATATCCGTGAACTGGTTAATCTTCTGGAACAGGTCATGACGTTTCACAACCCTGAAATTCTTGATGTAAAGCACCTTCCCGGCACTCTGCAGGCTCTCGCCTCCACATTGCCTTCCCAGACGTTTTCCGAGCTCAAGGAACAGGTTCTTGAAGAAGCGGGGCGCAACTATTTCCAGTCACTCCTGAACCACTTTCACGGGAATATCACCAAAGTGGCTGATTATTCCGGCATTAACCGTCGGCATATCCATCGGCTACTTCTTGAATGGGGAATCAACCCGGCTTTGTTCCGCAACAACTGAGTCAAATAAGTCCCACTATTCTACCCTCTTTCCTTTGTATGAGACAATTATGTCCCATTACTTCCGACCTATTAGAGACATTTATGTCTCTAATGCCGATTTCTGGTTGTGTTGAACAATCATTTCATCAGTAACTATTCAAAACGTTATTAAATTATATCCGTAAAATAAGCATGTTACGGTGGTAATGTGATTTTTTCGCTGATGAAATTATTTTGGAACAGTGTTTGCTAATTCGTTACATCACGAAACCAAGTGATTGTCAGGGCGTGTTGTTCCGATTCGAAGGCCTTGCGAAGTAGGTAAGAGTTTAAGCAATCAAAAGGAGGGAGAGTGGACATGGGCAAAACATTGATTGAAAAGGGGAAAAATAACGGAACGCGGTATATCCGGCCAGGATTGGTCGCCGTAGCAATGGCGACCCTCTTGGGAATGAGCGTCGGCGCTAACGCATTTGAGGTCCCGACCGGCAACGAGGAGGTCAAGGTCAACTGGGACAACTCGATCAGGTATAACCTGGGGTATCGGGCTAATAAAGTTGACCCGGCCGTTGTGGGAAATAACGACCTCGATGACGGAGAACGCAATTTCAGGAGCGGGATAGTAACGAACCGGCTCGACCTTCTGTCAGAGCTTGATGTCTCCTACCAGAAAACGTACGGCTTCCGTTTAAGCGGTGCTGGCTGGTATGACCCGGCATATTCAAAAGGGAAACTGAACAAGGACCTTGCCACTTCCAACGCAGTTGACGCAAACGGGAATCCTATCGCCATCAATTCCTACACCAAGCGCTACTATCTTGGTCCAAGCGGAGAATTGCTGGACGCTTTCGTTTTTGGAAAAATTGAAATTGCTCAAATTCCGATCCAGGTAAAAGTGGGGAGAAATACCCAGTTCTGGGGTGAAGGGCTTGGTTTTAACGCGGCACTGAATGGCATCTCGTACGCTCAGATGCCGATTGATGTCGCCAAAGCATACGGAGTACCGAACACCGGGGCAAAAGAGCTGTTCCGTCCGCTCAATAATATCGCCATTACTGCCAACCCGACCAGTACGGTGACGGTCATGGCGCAGTATTTCCTCGAGTGGGAGCCCAACCGCTACCCCGAAGCGGGGTCATATATGGCGCCATACGACTATCTCTTTAACGGCGGCATTGGGTCTCAAAAGTACAATGCATTCGGTTTAACCAGAGGCAACGATATAAAGCCGAAAGACGCCGGGGACTGGGGTGTCGGTCTGCGTTGGAGTCCGGAGGCGATGAACGGAACAACATTTGGATTCTACTATCGTAAATTGTCCGACATGATGCCTCAGGCTCATGCAGACATCGATACCGGTCAGCTACGATTTGCCTATGCCGATAACATTGATCTGTACGGTGTCAGCTACTCCCAGCAGCTTCTCGGTGTCAGCGTCGGGGGAGAGTTGTCATACCGTAAGAATATGCCGCTTTTAAACCAGGGCGCGGCGGTCACAACGGCTGATCTTCCGGGTCGCGGTGACGTACGCACTGCACGTGGCGACACACTGCATGCGGTGCTTAACTTCCTCGGACTGATCAACCGGACGCCGGTATTTGATTCAGCTCAATGGATTGTGGAATTCAACTGGGGCAATTATTTGAAAGTAACTTCTGATTTGTTCGATGAAAACAATCCTAATGGAACGTTCATGGGATATCAGACCTATACTGATATCAACCGCGCCACCAAAGATTTTGTCACGATTGACCTTAACTTTGCTCCGACCTGGTTCGAGGTTTTTCCCGGCGCGAATTTGACTGTACCACTGTATTATGGCCGGGGCATACACGGCAATAGCCCCACAAATATCATGCAAAAGAACGCCGGTTCCTATAGCGCTGGCCTGTCGATTGACTATCTTGCCCGGCATAAATTCGACCTGCTGTATGTAGATTTCTTTGGCGACAACAGAGTAGATCCGACAACCGGTGTAGTCGCCGCCAATAATGGAGATCCGGCTCTCCTCAAGGACCGCGGCACAGTTTCATTTACCTACAGGTACACATTCTAAAAGGAGGAACAGAATATGACGTTACGAAAAAGTTTAATTGCTGCAACGCTGTTGGTGGGGTGCGCAGGAAGCGCCTTCGGAGCGATTACGGCCGAAGAGGCAAAAAAACTCGGTACGACTCTTACCCCCATCGGTGCCGAGAAGGCTGGTAACAAGGATGGCAGCATTCCCGAATATACCGGTGGACTGACCACCGCTCCGTCCTCATTCAAAAAAGGATCACACCTCCGTCCTGATCCGTTTGCTGCCGAAAAGCCGCTGTTTGTGATCGATCAGAAGAATGAGGCCAAGTACGCCGACAAATTGACTGAAGGACAGAAGGCGTTGATGAAAAAGTATCCCGGTTACCGTATGGATGTCTATAAAACCCATCGAACGGCCGCTTTTCCCAAGTATGTGACCGACAATACCATCAAGCAGGCAACTACGACCAAGACTGCCAATAACGGCCTGACGCTGGTGGGGGCACATGCGGCTTACCCCTTTCCGATCCCGAAGGACGGTTTTGAGGCGATGTGGAATCATATTATCCGTTACAACGGCGTTTCTCTCCAGCATAACCCCCGTTCCTGGGTAGTCAATGCGTCCGGGCGGGCTACCATGACCTACCAGTTGGACGAGCTGCTCGACTGGCCGTACTGGGATCCAAAAAGAGACAAGTCTGAACTGTTCTGGCGCCTCAAAGACATCGCAACCGGCCCGCCCCGTAACGTCGGTGAAATGCTGCTGGTTCTCGACCCGCTCGACATGTACGGAAAAGGGCGGCGTGCCTGGCAGTATCTTCCCGGCCAGAGGCGGACCAAGCTGGCCCCGGACATCAACTACGATACACCCAACACCCAGCTCAACGGTGCTACGGCCTATGACGAATGGTGCCTGTTCCTCGGCTCGATGGATCGTTTCAACTTCAAGCTGATCGGCAAGAAAGAGATGTACGTCCCGTACAACAATTACAAACTGGTCTATGGTTCCAAGTCTGATCAGTTGCTGACGCCGAAGTTTATCAATCCGGACTTCGTTCGCTGGGAACTGCACCGGGTCTGGGTTGTTGAAGCGACCCTCCAGCCGGGCAAGCGGCACATTTACAGTAAACGCGTCTTCTATCTGGATGAAGACAGTTGGACTGCACTTGCCAGCGATGAGTATGATGCCCGCGGCCAGCTCTATCGGAGTGCCTTCCTGTATATGGTGCAGAACTACGACGTGCTCACCCCGTACTCATTTACCCATGGCTTTTACGATTTCAACTCTAACGTCTACACGCTGGACGTCAATGTTGCCGAAACCGGTGGCGTTGTCTATAAGCCGATCCGCCCCGACAGGGAGTGGGGTCCCGACTCACTGGCGGGGAGCGGCGTCCGCTGAGATTATTCTGAACACCCCCCGGCGACGCAACTCGCCGGGGGCATTCCGCGCACCAATCACACAACATGGTAGTACGTTGGCAAAGCGATTTTCAGTTCAGCCGGTTGCAGAGGATTGTTACGTTTAATGACCGAGATTTTAACACGGATATCAGGCGGGGCGCTGACCCGGATATCCAGGAGAAGATATGATCCGCAGAATAGTGACCGTAATTTTAGCTGTCTCTTTACTCGCACTGCCCGTCACCGCGGCCTCTCCTGTTTTTCAGGATGTACTCGATACACCGGCGTTGGAGAGCCCGCTAGCCATCAAAAATCTGCTTAACGGTGTAGCAGTAGCCGGAAAACGCCTGATCTGTGTCGGCCAGCGCGGTCATATCCTCTACTCGGATGACCGGGGGAAAAAATGGACCCAGGCAAATGTCCCGGTCAGTTCCGATCTGCTCGCGGTCTCTTTTCCTTCTCCGCTGCAGGGTTGGGCTGTGGGACATGACGGCGTGGTGCTGCACAGTTCTGACGGCGGCAGTTCGTGGATCAAACAGTTTGATGGCCGTGCTGCCGCTCAGGTGATGGCCAGTTATCACAAAGGGTGGAAAAACTGTTCAAGCTGCCACGATAGAATCGAGACTCCCAAGGGAACACCCCAAGGGAGTGAAGGTGCCTTGATGGCAGACCTCAAAAGTTTTACGGAACAGGGACCGGACAAGCCCTTTCTGGATGTCTGGTTCGAAAACGATACTACCGGCTTCATAGTCGGTGCTTTCAATCTCATTTTCCGCACTGTTGATGGCGGAAAAACCTGGGAGCCGTGGTTCGATCGCACTGAGAACAGCAAGCGTCTGCACCTGTATGCGATACGTCCCGTCGGACAGGATCTTTACATCAGTGGTGAGCAGGGTCTGGTGCTGAAGCTTGACCGCAAGACCGGGCGCTTCTTGGATCAAAAAACTCCCTACAATGGCTCATTCTTCGGTATTACGGGAAAAGCCGGGTTTGTGGTCGCTTTCGGACTGCGCGGTAATGTGTTTCGGAGCACAAATGGCGGAGTCTCCTGGCAGAAAGTGGAGACAGGCGTTCAGGCAGGGCTCACTGGCGGAACCATTACCGGGGATGGCAAAGTCGTGCTGGTCAGTCAGAATGGTGACGTTTTAGTCAGCAGCGACGATGCGGCCAGCTTCAAAGAAATTAAAATGAAGCAGTCAATCTTCGCCACCTCGGTTGCTGCCATCGACAACGACACCCTGCTGATTGCCGGTCTGCGCGGTGTACTGGTGCAACCACTGGCCCCGGCAAGCGGGATAGTGCGTTAACGAAACTATTATCTGCAAAAGGCGCAGGGAATAATTTCTAACTCACTATAAATTACTGTTACGGAGAGTTTATAATGGCCGTTGGAATGGACAAACTTGAAGATATGCCGGTGGTAAAAGAGTTGAAGGATTTTGATCAGTCCTCAGGCAACCTGCTGGAACGCCTGATATTCAACAACCGGATACTGGTGGTGGCCGTCTGTGCGTTGGTGACACTCGCCCTTGCCTACCAAACGACCAAAATCGTATTCAACGCGAGTTTTGAGAAGATGATCCCGCAGAGCCAGCCGTTTATCAAAAACTACCTCAAGAACAAGAGCGAATTGCGGGGACTTGGTAACTCCATCAGGGTTGTTGTGGAAAACACCCAGGGGGACATTTTCGACCCGGAGTACATTGAGGCATTAAAACTGGTCAATGATGCCCTCTTCCTCACCCCCGGCATCGACCGCCCCTGGATGAAATCTATCTGGATGCCCGCAGTGCGCTGGGATGAGGTCACCGAGGAGGGTTTCACCGGCGGTCCCGTCATGCCCAATAACTACAACGGCTCACAGATGAGTATTGATCAACTCCGGCAGAATATCGGCCGCTCCGGGGTAGTCGGGGATCTGGTGGCAGACAACTTTAAATCTGCGGCGGTGTTTTGTCCGCTCCTTGACATCGATCCCGCTTCTGGGAAGCCGCTTGATTACAGCACTCTATCCAAAAAACTGGAAGAAATCAGGGCAAAATTCAGTAGTCCTGCCGGCGTCAACGGGAAGCAGGGCGGTAAGATTAAAATTCACATCATCGGCTTTGCCAAACTGGTTGGCGATCTGCTTGACGGCCTTCTGCAGGTCATGACCTATTTTCTTATCGCAGCCCTCATAGCAGCAATTGTGATCTTTATCTACACCCGCTGTATACGGAGCACGCTGCTGGTTATCGCCTGTTCCATTGTGGCAGTGGTCTGGCAGCTTGGTTTTGTATCCACGTTTGGTTTTGAACTGGATCCATACTCCATTCTGGTACCGTTCCTGGTCTTTGCCATCGGCGTGTCCCACGGTGTGCAGAAGATGAACGGTATTATGCAGGATGTCGGGCGCGGCACCCACCGGTTGGTTGCTGCCCGCTACACCTTCCGGCGTCTGTTCCTCGCCGGCATGACGGCTCTGTTGGCCGATGCCGTCGGTTTTGCCGTGCTGATGTTCATCGACATCCCGGTGATCAAGGATCTGGCGTTAACCGCAAGCATTGGTGTCGCGGTGTTGATCTTCACCAATCTGCTGCTGCTGCCGGTACTGCTCTCCTTTTTCGGCGTTAGTATGACCGCTGCCAAAAGGAGTCTGCAGGAAGAAACCGAGGAAAGTAAGGGAAAAGGTGTCGGAGCACTCTGGGGATTCCTTGACCGTTTTACCGAACGAAGCTGGGCGATCGGGGCTATTTCGGTCGCAGGAATTCTGACCGTTATCGGTTTTATCATCAGCCTCAATCTGAAAATCGGCGATCTTGATCCCGGTGCGCCCGAGCTCAGGCCCAATTCCCGCTACAACCAGGACAACGCCTTTATTACGGCAAACTATGCCCTTTCCAGCGACCAGTTTGCGGTAATTTTAAAGACCCCTCCTGATGGCAGTCAGCAGTATGAGACGCTCATTGAGGCAGATCGTCTTGCCTGGGCACTGCAGCAGGTTCCCGGCGTTCAGACAACCGTCTCCCTGGTTGACTCGGTACGCCAGATCACCGCCGGATCCTACGAGGGGAGTCCCAAATGGCTGGCTCTCTCCCGCAACCAGGCGGTTCTGAATTATGGCGGCCACCAGTCGATGGTCAACAATCCCGACCTGTTCAATAACGACGGCACCGTTATGCCGATTATCGCCTACCTCTCCGACCATAAGGCGGCAACTCTGGAGCGTGTGGTCAAGGTGGCGTCTGATTTTGCTCAAAAACATAACACGCCGGATCGACAATTCCTACTGGCGGCCGGCAGCTCGGGAATCGAAGCCGCCACCAATATCGTCGTCAGAGAATCAAACCGCACCATGCTTCTGTATGTCTATTCTGCCGTAATCCTGCTCTGCTTCATCACCTTTCGCAGCTGGCGTGCCGTGTTGGTGGCGGTCCTGCCCCTTGTTGTCACATCGGTCCTCTGTGAGGCGCTTATGGTAATCCTCGGCATCGGCGTGAAAGTGGCGACGCTTCCGGTTATTGCCCTTGGTGTCGGTATCGGTGTCGATTATGCGCTCTACCTGCTGAGTGTACAACTTCACCAGCAGCGGGCCGGCCTGCCGCTCCGCGAAGCCTACAAACGGGCGGTCCAGTTTACCGGCAAGGTTGTTGGATTGGTCGGTATTACGTTGGCAGCAGGTGTCATCACCTGGGCGTTTTCGCCAATCAAATTTCAGGCCGACATGGGGATCCTTCTGACGTTCATGTTTCTCTGGAACATGATCGGGGCGCTTGTGCTGATCCCGGCTCTCTCTCACTTCCTGCTCAACGACGTAAAAGTAAAGGATTCATCAGCGGTGCCTGAACAGGTATGAACCAAGTATGATGCGTAATTAGAACAAGATCCTATATTACAAATGAAAGGAGGTAATTAGATGCTTAAAACATTATGTCTGTCACTCGTTTTATTCTTTCTGATAATCGGTGCCGTTCCAAAGGCAGGAGCGTTTACCACGGAGTCGCTGGTCTGGAAGAAATGTACCGCCTGCCATGAGCCGTCAAATGGCCAAATTCCGCGCGTTGAGGAGATTCGCACAACTCCGGAGGAGTGGACCGTCATCATTGATCGCATGTCTCGGCTCTATGGCATGGCACTGACGAAGCAGGATATGGACACTCTACTGAAAGAGCTTTGCGCAACCCAGATTCTTTCTCCTGCCGAGTTGGAGAAGGTCGCGTATCTGAACCTGCTGAACAATCCGCAAACCGTGGAAAATCCGGTCGGGGCGGAACAGGAAAAGATGTTTACCACCTGTGTCCGCTGCCACAGTGCCGGGAAAATAAATTCTTTCAGGATGAATGCGTCGTCCTGGGCGAAGGTTCGTGACCTTCACCTGAACTTGTATCCGACAGTTGTCTACCAGATGCGCGAGATGAGATGGGTTAAAGAAGCCGATGTCGTGCTTGCCGGCCTGGCAAAATCACATCCGTATGGTCAGGCGTGGAAGACACCGGCAGAAAAGCCGGCTGGTTCCTGGCTGATTCTGGGCTATGAACCGGGCAAGGGGGTCTATCGCGGACAGGCAACTATAACCTCCGACAGCAATGATGAGTACACCGTTGAGGGAAAACTTACTTTCTCCGACAACACCTCTGAAAACTTCCGTGGTGAAGCGACCCTCTACGGCGGCCACGCCCTGCGGACCCGCACGGCGCATAACGGATTGAAAACGCTGGGTGCCTATTCATTTGCGAACGGCACGATCAAGGGTGAACACCATTTTCCGGCTCCTGACTTCAGAACATCGTCAAGCACCTGGTACCCCGCTGACGGCAATCCGAAGCTGATCAGGGTTTCCCCCGCCTATCTGCTCAAGGGAGAGAAGACAAAGCTCGTTCTGGAGGGAATTAAACTCCCCTCGGCTTCTACCCGAGACATCACGTTCTCAGGCGGCCCGGTGAAAGTACTCTCTGTGCGGCGTATTGGCCCTGAAACGATGGAGGTGGAGGCAGTATCATCCGCAAACAGCCTGGTGACTGCATCAATTGGCATAAAAGGGATAAACACGGTTCCCATCACTTTGACAAAAGGGATTGATTTTATCTCCATCACCCCTGACATTGGGCGTGCACGACTGGCTGGCGGCAAGGCGTTCCCGTCTGAGGGGGTGCAGTTTGATGCGATTGCCTTTGCCAGAAAAGGAAAAAGTACTAAACAGCAGGATGCCGTACGTCTCGGACCGGTTCCGGCGACGTTCAAGCTCACAGCTGAAGTCAAACGGCCCAATGATGATGATCTGCAGTGGATGGGGATGATCAGTCCGAAAGGCAAATATCTTCCTTTCGGCGATATCGGTGGAATTGCAACCCGTAGCCAGCATGTTGAAGCAACCGGATTGGCCAAGGTTGAGGCGACCTACAAACGGGGTGCCCGTCAGTATCAGGCCAAAGGCCGAATGGTGGTAACCTTGCCTGACATGATACCGAGGATAAAATAGGCATGCTCTGCGAATGGACCGATCATAAGGTCTTTGGTGTAAAGGACGGTGCGATTCTGTTTGGCGTTGACCAGGGGACTCTGTTCTTCATCGACCAGCAGACACAGGACGTGCTCACGCGCTGGAGCAGGGAAACCACTCTGGAACTTGATGACGTTCCGCAGGCGGACCGTGAGATTCTTGATGATTTACGGGATGCCCGTTTTCTGGCACCGTTCGGTGCGCGCCACCGTCTGCAGGCGTTTGATGGTGATATCGCATCGATTCCGCTGACAACCATGGTGCTTGAGGTCGCTCAGGACTGTAACCTGGCCTGCACTTACTGTTATGCGGAAGGAGGTTCATACGGCAGGCCGCTCCGTCTGCTCGATCCGGAAACCGCACGACAGGCGGTCAGGAAACTGATTAATGACTCGGGGGACACTGAAACGGTTACGCTGGTGATCTTCGGCGGAGAGCCGTTGCTCAATATGCCGGCTGTCGAGGCTGCCGTTACAGAAGCTCAGGCACTGTCGCTTGAAACGGGAAAGAAGGTTTTCGTCTCGTTGACAACCAACGGTACGCTGCTGGATCAGGATATTGTAGATTTTGTCCACTCAAACCGGATCGCAGTTGCGGTCAGCCTCGACGGGCCTGCTGATCTCCACGATGCCAACCGGTCGGATGTGAATGGTTTTGGCAGTTATGCAACCATTACCCGCAACCTTGAGGGCCTGCTGAAAGGTGCCACGTCGGCAGTTGCGGCACGGGTGACGCTGAAACCGGATCAATGGCAGCGGATTGAAGAGGTTTTCTTTCACCTGCTGGAACTCGGTTTCCATGAAGTCGGCATCGCTCCGGTCAGTCCGGTCCGGCTGGAGCTGCTTCCGGATGCAGAACAGGAGGAAGCCCTGCTGCAGGGCTTTGCGGTCCTGTCACGGGCCTTCCTGGCGGCAGCGCGGCAGAACAGGCTGCTGCCATTTACCAACCTGATCGATCTTCTGGCACGGCTGCACCTGGGACAGACCAAAGCGGTCTCCTGCGGCGCCGGGTACGGATATCTGGCGGTTGATACGGAGGGGGGGCTGTTTGTCTGCCATCGCCTGGTGGGAGAAGAATCCTTCCGGGTCGGTACTCTTGACACGGGAGCAGACCCCGCTGAAATACGCCGTGCACTGGACGAGGTCACCTGCGGCAGACAGGAAATGTGCCGGAGTTGCTGGGCCAGGACACTCTGTTGTGGTGGCTGCCATTACGAGAATCATCTCCGGGAAAACCTGCTGGGGCTTGCTCCCGGCGGGAGTTGTGATTTCATCCGCCGCTGGTTTCAACTGGGGATCGAGGTCTACGCGGAACTGAGGCGCTCAGGAGCGGAAGAGTTTCTGCAACGTCTTGAAAAACGGGTTAAATGTTGATTTTAACAGTCTGATACAGATGTGACGCATACCACATGGAGGTTACACTTATTATGGACAAGAAAAAACGGATCGAGGCTCTGAACGAGAAGGCCCGCGCCATTGAGGCGCTTACACATGGCGAAGATAGATCGGTTGCGGCTCTTGATGAGGGGGGGTTGCTCAAGATGCCGGTGGGCTGTACCACCATTTATGATACCGGCTGGGAGACCAATCCCCGCGCATCCAACCCGGTCGGTATGTGCCAGCCAATGTCCCACGATTATCTCGGCTGCGCCGGTGACTGCTGGTGGCCGGCACAGAACCCGGACGGTTTGACCAATTACCTGGACCTGGAACTGACCTGCAGTAGCATCATCCGTGATTGGCGCGATATAAAATAGCTTCCTGCCGGAAAGCAATTAAAAACAACAAGGAGTATTCAATGAAAAATAAAATGTTCATTATGCTGGGGATAGTAGCGATATCCCTGTTGGCAGGCATCGTACAGAGCCAGGCCAAAGAGCTGATATTCAATCTGGGTTACGGGAAGGTCCAGGTTATTGATGTTGCTACAGATGAACTGCTGCCCGATATTGAGATAAAGGGTTGGGGGCGGGAAATGGATTTTTCGGCCGACAAAAAGTTCTTGTACGTGACGGCCAGTCGCCACATGATCCACAAAATCGATTTGCAGCAGATGAAAGTGGTTAATACCATCGATATGCATTATGGCGGCTGGCAGCGTCTCGTGTTCGGCATGGCTCTCGCTGAAGACGGTAAGACCGCTTATATCCATTTCTTTTCACGCAAGACTGACAAGGGTGAAGCAGTAGTCGGCCCACCGACGGTTGCCCAGATAGATCTTGAGAGCGGAAAAATTCTGAGAAGCATAGAAGTACCTATGGGGGTTGCAAGCCTGCAGTACATCAAAAACACCAAGTCAATCTACGCAGTTGGGCTCGATATTTATAAGATCGACACTGCCAGCCAGGACATGAAAATCACCGATACGTATGCCATGTTCGACCGGAAAATCAATATACTTCCTCTTTTCACGTATGGAGATACTGGTGGAGCCACGCTTCTGCCCTTCTGGATCGGTGAGACCGCCGGGTTGTTGAGCATCAATACGAACACAGGGCAAATTTCGGAATCGATGCTCAAGAATCCGATGATGGTTTACGGTGCTATCTACTCTCCTGACATGAAAAAGGCCTACGCCAATATGGATGAGCTGTACGTGATCGATCTTGCGACCAAGACTATTACCAACACAATAGTCGTTCCATCCGGTACAACCTTCAGTATCAGCACGAGCGCCGACGGTAAAAAGATATATACGCAGGGTGGAGCAACAATTTCAATTTTCGACGCAGGAACCTTGAAAGTTGTTAAAGAGCTTAAAATGTCGACCGACGGAATGCTGCTGCGCAGGATAACCCTCTAGGCGTTCTTTGTATGGAATACGGAATCCTCGTCCACGATGTCGCCCCGCTGCCGCCAGATCCCCGGGTGGTCTGTGCGGCATCGTGGCTGGATATTCTGCCTCCTGGTCCTCTGCGGGCCATCTATTTCGGGTCTGAGTTTTGCGAATTTCTGCTGCCCGATGCTGTACAGGTCGCACGTTACTGCAAACATGCACAAAACGCCGGCATAGAGGCGGTACTATTGACCCCGGTAGCCACTCCAGGCGGGCTTGTACGAATCAAACAGCTGCTGTACGATCTGACTGCTGCAGGAAATGCACCGGCGGTTGTCTTTAACGACTGGGGGGTCGCAACTCTGCTGCGTGAATTCTTCCCTGCTCTCCAAAGACGGGCGGGAAGGTTGATAAACCGAGGCATCCGTGATCCGCGACTGATGGAAAAGGAGCCGTTCTCCGGTAATACAGGAGAACGTGGAAAGCGCCTACGCTCGATGCTGGTGAGCTTTGGCGTTTCGGCGCTCGAAACCGATCCCGATCTGGAAGGTGGTTTTCTCGGGGGTGGGGGTGAAGGAATGCAGCGTGTCCTCTATCTCCCCTATGCATTTGCGGCAAGCAGCAGAAATTGCCTGATTAAAGCGGATAGTGCGCAGAGGATAGATGCTTGCTTTACCAAGGGGCTCGGCACCACCTGCAGTGGCATCTGCAGAGGAGAGTCGCATCGCATTAACAGGCCGGACACACATCTGCCGCTCTGGCGAGCTGGTAATACCGTTTTTTTTGAAGTTCCGCAGGCTCGCGTTGAAAATCACATTGGTCAGGCAGACCGCATTGTTCTCCATGAAAGGCCGACACCGTGAAGATTCTGGCGCCGTTGCGACATTCTGATGAGGTCGTGCCGCTGCTTGAAGCGGGTGCGGATGAGTTTTTCTGCGGTCTGACGCCGCCTGACTGGGAAGCGCGCTTTGGCCATACCTGGGCAAACCGACGTGCTCCGCACTCTGCGGGCGTTCGGGATGATGCCGATTTTGATCGGATTATCGCCCGTGCCGAGGGGCGGCCGGTGTTTGTGGCGCTTAACGCCCCCGGTTACCCGTCCGGTGCGGTTGAGATGCTGGCGTCATTCGGAGATGAACTCCTGAGCGGAGGGGCAGCGGGACTGATTGTTGCGGATATGGATCTCCTGCTGGCGCTGGTCGAGGCGGGGCACGGACCACACCTTCACCTTTCAAGCCTTGCCACCTGCAGTAACGCCGAAGCGGCGAAATTCTACCGCGACCTCGGTATTCGGAGAATAATTCTCCCCCGCCACCTGACCCTGAACGAAATAGAGGCTATTCAGATTCCAGGTCTGGAGTTCGAGACCTTCCTGCTCAATGACGGCTGCGTCTTCGAGGAAGGTCTCTGTGCGACGACCCATGCCGCCGGAGCGTTTTGCACCATGGATGGGGAGGGGGACGAGGCGGTTTCTCCCGAGACCCGGGAACGCTACGCCTTCTGGAAGTGGACACTTAACCATTGCGGCTGCCGGACAGGTAACGAATACCCGATGGGGCCATGCGGGTTGTGCGCGATTCCCCGACTGCTCAGATCGGGGATCGCCAGTTTTAAAGTGGTCGGGCGGGAGGCCTCCCTGCCACGCAAGGTTGCCTCGGTGCGTATTGCCGCTCTGTCACTGCGCCTCGCTCGGGATGAGGCTCGCCCCGAGGAGATCCGTCAGGCCGTTATAGATCTACGCGGTTCCCCCCAGATGTGCGAAGAGCGGCATTTATGCTACTACCCCGATCTGTGGGAACGAAAGGAATCAATATGCTGAAGGGGTTGGGGCTGTTCAGTCGGCACCTGCAGGGGAAAAAGGCTCTCATCTGCGCCCTGTTTCTGCTCGGACTGGCTGGTGCCGCGACCTCTCTGGCATCGCCGCTGATCGGAAAGACCTTCATCGATTCCGTCGTTGGAAAACATAACTATGCTCTGGTGCCGTACATTGCCATGGCACTCCTCGGCCTGGCTGTTGCCGATCTGATACTCGGTGCCTGTACACGGCGGGTTCACACAACACTCTCGGCCGGGGTGCTGGTAGAGCTCAGGGAACGGCTCTTTGCGCACTGTCTGCACGCTCCGCTGGACGAGATGGAACGCTTCCGCCAGGGTGACCTGCTGAACCGTTTCAGCGCTGATATCACGAAGATCCAGACGCTGCTGGTGGACGGTTTCCTTGGATTCTTCCAGAACATCCTCTTCCTGATCGTTGCGGCTGCAATCCTTCTGCGTCTGTCGGTTCAGCTTGCTCTCTGGAGTTTTCTCGGTATTATTGTTGCCCTGATTATTACGACGGCGTTCCGCAGGCCGGTAGAACGGGGCACCCGCATCGTTCGTGAAGCCATGGTTGACCTGTCGCATTTCCTCACCGAGCGCCTTGGCGCGCTGCGGGCAGTTCGCCTCCATGAAGCAGAGTCGCAGGACCAACACTCATTTTCCGCCTACAATGCCACCCTTGTCCGCCGCTTGCTGAAATTCCAAAACCTCGATGCCGCCGCCTCCGGATTTCCCGCCCTGGCTCTTGCCGCAAGTCTGGCCTGGATCTATCTCCTGGGGGGGCGGCTGATCGAAAGCGGGGCCATAACTTTGGGAACTTTCGTCGCGTTTATTCTGTATCAGGGGCGACTGGTCAGCCCGGCTATGGGGATGCTGGGGCTGATGCGCAACCTTCAGGAAGCCCGGGTCAGTCTGGATCGTGTGGCTGAGGTTTTGGCGCACGAGGCTGTTGCTGCGCCGGTAACGCATGGATCAGCTGAACCGGGCGAGATTGTTCTTCAGGACGTCAGTTTTGCCTATGCCGGCTTACCAGCGGTTCTTGACGGAGCCCGGCTGAAGGTTGCAGCGGGAGAGCGCATTGCGGTCTTCGGGATGTCAGGGGCCGGTAAGTCAACCCTTGTGCAGATGCTGTTTGGTCTGCGTACGCCGCATAAAGGGCAAATTATGGTTGGCAGTGCAGCCGACAATTGCCGGGCAACGCTGGGCTACGCCGGTGGCGATCCATTTTTGCTGCACGCGACTGTAGCCGAGAATCTGCGCTATGGCAACCCGGGAGTCAACGACGGTGATTTGCAGGCTGCAGCCGCTCTGGCAGAAGCTCACGGGTTTATCAGCGAGCTTCCTGACGGATATCAGACGAGTATCGGCGGCCGGGGACTGGCGCTCTCTGACGGGCAACGCCAACGAATCGGCCTGACCCGGCTGATTCTGCGCAATCCGGGAATTTTGGTGCTGGATGAGGCGTTTTCTGCGCTCGATCCCGACACTGAGGCCAAGGTACGGCGCAATCTGTTCAACCATTTTCCCGAGCGGACCTTTGTGGTTATCACCCATCGCCTCCATGGTCTGGATGATTTCGACCGCCTGTATCTCTTGAAAGCGGGACAGCTGCGGCAGGTTAACAGTCAGGAGCTGACTGTCGAACTTGACGGTGCGGCAGTCAGACAGTCAGCCTCGAATCTGGTCATGCTTCATCAGGTCCGTGCTCTCAAATATGCGGCGGAGCGGAGGCAATGACCCGTATCGGAGTAATAGATACCGGGATTAATCCCTGGCATTCCCACATCAGGGGCGGAGTGACCGGCCTGCGCATGTATCTCGATAGCAATGGGAGGATTCGGGAAGATGACGATTTCCGCGATCTGGTCGGCCACGGCACCGCCGTTGCCGGCATTCTTCGCCAGCAGCTTCCGCTGGTTGAGCTCTTTGCCGTCAGGGTTTTTGAACAGGATCTCAGTTGCTATCCCTCATTGGTAGCGCGTGCCATGCTGCGGGCGGCAGCCGAAGGGTGCACAATTCTTAATATGAGCCTGGGAATGTCCCCCGGTCCCGGTTCCGAACTGCTCGTTATGGCATGCCAGGAGGTTATGGAGGCAGGCTGCACGATCGTTGCGGCGGGTCATCCTGGTAATTCCGGCCTGTTGCCCGCATCGATCTCCGGTGTGCTTGGTGCCATTGCGGATGATACTGTTCCGGTTGGAGAAATCAGCATGCGTCAAGAAAACTGCTACCCCTATGCCGCTTCCGGGAGTCCGCGCGATCTTGACGGCCTTAAAACGTCGGATAACCTCTGGGGAAACTCGTTTGCCTGTGCCCGGGTAACGGCATATATGGTTGAATTATCATCAAAAGACAGGAGTTAATCATGAACAAAATTCTGAGAATAAACATGAATGATGCCACTGCAAGCTTCCAGGATACGGATAAAAGCTCTGAGCTGTTCGGTGGCCGCGGCTTGATTGCCAGGATTCTTACCGAAGAGGTTCCGGCACTCTGTGACCCACTGGGACCGGATAATAAACTGGTATTCTGCCCCGGGCTGCTGGGGGATACCGTGGCCCCCTGTCACGGCCGTTTATCGATCGGCGGGAAAAGCCCCCTTACCGGCACCATCAAGGAGGCCAATGCCGGCGGTACTTTTGCCAAACAAATGGTCAGCCTCGGATTAAAGGCCCTGATCGTGGAAGGGCAACCCTCCTCAAAAGAGTGGTCGATTGTTGTTCTGGGCAACAACACGGCTGAAATACTCCCGGCAGCAAAATATGTGGGCATGAACAATTATCAATTGACCGATGAGCTGCGCAAGGAGTTCGGGAACACGGTCAGTATCGCATCAATCGGATGTGCCGGTGAGCGCGGCTATCGCAACTCGACCATTCAGATCACCGATCCGGAAGGTCGCCCAAGCCGTGCCGCCGCTCGTGGCGGATTGGGTTCCGTTATGGGATCCAAACGGATCAAGGCATTTATCATCAAGGAAACGGGAGCGTACAAAGTTGCGTATCATGACCGGGCGGCATTTCACGAAAATAATCGTCTCTACACGAAGGAGGTGCTTGCCAACCCAATCTCCGGGCAGGGTCTGCCGGCCCTGGGAACCGCCGTCCTCGTCAACATGACCAACGCCATGGGCATCCTGCCCACCAATAACTTCAGCCGGGGCCAGTTCGAGTATGCCGAGGAGATCAGCGGTGAGAAAATTGCCGAACTCCAGTCCTCCCGTAACGGAGTTACGAAACATGCCTGCCATGCAGGATGCGTTATCCACTGTTCCAACGTCATCAATGACGCTGCCGGCAACTATCTGACTTCCGGGTTTGAATACGAGACCATCGGCCTGAACGGAGCAAACTGCGGTATCCGCGACATCGATGTTGTGGCGCAGATTGACCGGATCTGTGATGATCTGGGTATAGATACCATGGAGACCGGCTGCACCATCGGAGTCTGCATGGAAGCGGGCAGGATTTCTTTTGGTGATGGTGCCGGCGCCTTGAAATTGCTGCAGGAAATGAAAGAGGGGAGCGAGTTCGGCCATTTGATGGGGCAGGGTACGGAAGTTACCGGCAAGGCGCTGGGTGTCAAGCGGATTCCGACCGTCAAGGGTCAGGCTATCGCGGCCTATGACCCGCGTGGTCTCAAAGGAACCGGTGTCACGTATGCCACGTCGCCGATGGGTGCCGACCATACCGCCGGGCATACTCTGGGAACGCCGGGTGACCCGGGCGATAAGGAAGGTAAAGTGGAAACATCGCGCAATGTTCAGGTGGCCATGGCGGTGATTGATAGCCTCGGCATGTGTCTATTTGCCAGTTTCGTCTTCGAGAATCCGGACAACATCACTCTGTTGGCGAACATGGTGGGTGCCAAGTTTGGCGGCGAGTGGGATATTCCGAAACTGATGGGACTCGGTGTTCAGACACTGGCAATGGAGAAAAAGTTCAACAGGGACGCCGGCTTTACTGCCAAGGATGACCGTCTGCCGGAGTTTATGTACAGTGAGACCCTCCCGGACAGCGGACTGGTGTTTGATATTACCGATGAAGAACTGGCTGTTACTCTGCCGTTTTAATGCCAGCATCTGCCCGGCGAATCACTTGTCACACTTGAGCAATAGACGAAGGAATCAATCCCGGTAAATTTACCGCTCCCGGTCGCAAGTTTATTAACAATTCACGAATGTATTCAGCTCTCAAACAGACTCATCTGAGTGGGCGTGGCTGCATTGCGTTCACTCTTTAGTGATTTTGCTGATGGTATTTTTTTCTGAGTTTCTTGCTGCTGTCTTTTTGATGCATTTTGTATAGCCTTACTTCCTTTGTCAGTAACTGCGTTACGCTTTCCTCTCTTCTCGCGGGATTCGGAAACCTTTGAATTCTCTTCAACCAGCAATTCGATGAGTTTTGCCTGCGATGTGCAGTTGTGTTGTTTAACCAACAGAGCCAGTTTTTCAAACAGTTCCGGTTTCACTGCTACATTCAGCCGACGAAGACCAGCAGTTCTCTCCCTGTCTCGTTTTGCCGCCATTCGTATACTTGCTGTTGTGTCGCGTCCCATAGCGCACCTTTCGTTGCTTAGTTACGGCGTAACTTATTTACAATATGCTTTGAGTATCAGAATTACAGCGACTAATCAATATATTCTGTGACAGCCGGTAAATAAGACCAACGGTAAGCAGAAACCGACTGTAATCAGATAAATGTTTGACATAACGCTTCATCGGTCTAAAATGCCCTAACCAGAAAAAATAAATAATAAAAAAATAATGGCAAGGAATTTTACATGAGTTATCAGACTCCTCCACTGCACAGGACAGCGTCCATAAAAATTGTAGCAATCTACGCGCTGTTTGGTTTCGGTTGGATATACTGGTCTGATACCGTGGTGGGCTGGCTGGTACATGATCCTGCCACTATGGTTAAAATTGCCGTAATCAAAGGTTTTCTCTTCATTTTTTGTACCTCAGTTCTTCTGTACTCCTTAATCAACCGTTTCATTAAGCAAATTACTACTGAACGCAAGCAGGCGGAATCGGTATTAGAGAAGAGCGAAGCTAAATTTGCGACAGCATTTAAAGCAATCCCTGAGGCGTTGGCATTAACTTCAATGGAAGATGGCAGACATATTGAGGTTAATGACGCTTTTCTTGCAATATCCGGTTTGCAACGAGATGAGGTAATCGGCCACACGTCCATTGAGCTGGATTTCTGGGTCGACCAGCAACAACGACAGCAGTTTTTTGATAAGCTCTCTGTTGATGGCTCGCTGAAAAATTATGAAGTCAAATATCGGGTAAAAAATGATGAAGTGCGGGATTTTGAACTTTCCAGTGAAATCATTGAAATTGATGGCAAGAAGTGCAGCCTTAATTTCATACGGGATATCACCGAGCGAAAGAAATTTGAAGAAGAAAGAGTTGCACTTCAGCAACAATTCCAACAGGCCCAGAAAATGGAAAGTCTTGGCGTATTGGCAGGTGGCATTGCCCATGATTTTAACAATCTGCTTGCCGTTATCATTGGCCGATGTTCATTGGCAAAACTCAGGCCGTTAGCAGCTGTGGATAACATTCCACATATAGAAACCGCTGCTGAGCGTGCCGCCTCACTCTGCCAACAGATGCTGGCATATGCCGGGAAAGCCAATATTACAAAATCACAGATACACCTTGATGGCCTGGTAGATGAAATGGTCAATTTGACTAAATCCACAATTGGCCAGAACGTGAAGATCACCTGTGATCTCGCATCCGATATTCCGCCCATCATAGCCGATGCCAGCCAGATTTGGCAGGTTACCATGAACCTGATCATTAACGCAGCGGAAGCCATCGGTGAGTCACCGGGTGAGATCAAAATCTCTCTCGCCAAAAAGAGTGTCAGGGGCGATCAAATGGAAATAGACAATCTTGGCGCCATCATACCCACCGGTCGGTATGTCTGCCTGGAAGTTTCAGACAACGGCTGTGGCATGGACGCCGAAATCCGGCAGAGAATCTTTGAGCCGTTCTTTACTACCAAATTTAGTGGTCGCGGATTGGGGATGTCAGCCGTACTCGGTATCATAAAATCTCATAACGGAGCGTTACAACTCTTCAGCAAGCCGGCCAACGGCACGACATTCAAAGTCTACTTACCCGTTTCGTTGACTGAATCAGCAGAGTACCAACCTCATCAGCACATAAACCCGCCAAATCCGTGGAAGGGAAACGGCACTGTTTTGCTGGTAGAGGACGAAGAAGAGGTCATATACATCGCAGAATTGATGCTTGAGGAACTCGGCTTAAGGGTGTTAAAGGCATACAACGGCAGAGAAGGTCTGAAACTTTATCAGCAGAATGCCACGATCATCACGTTGGTTATAACGGACATAGGAATGCCGGTTATGGATGGTTATGCACTGATCAGAGAGCTGAAGAAACTCAAGCCTGAACTGCCGATCATTATCTCCAGTGGTTTCGGTGACGTTGATATTACATCACAAATCCCCGGTGGGGGGATAACCGGGTTAATCAACAAGCCATATAACTTTGATCAGCTGCGGGATGAGATAGTGAGTGTTTTGGATGATGCAAAAATCGAAGATTACACGTTATGAGGAGACTGCAATGGGAATATTTGACAAGGTAACGGAAAAAATTCAGCAAACAAAAAACGATATTCGTCCGAAATTTCTATCTGTATCAGAAGAAGAACTGAAAAAACTGCTGATTCAAGGTGAGTCGCTTGTTTCTACGATAACGCAAGCTGTTGCTACCAGTGCAAAGACAGTGATTTTGACAAATCTAAGAATCATCGTCTATGACCATGGAATGCTTAGCTCCAGCTTTAAAGACTATTATTTCAGAGATATGAAAGATGCGCGGTTCGATATGACTGTGTTAAGCGGGGGCACAATAACAATAAATGCCGATAAAGGTAATAATGCCGGAGCCGTGACAATAACGGATTTACCATTGCAGGAATCAAAACGTTTTTATTCACGTCTTCAAGAAATTGAAAGAGAGTGGTGGGAAAAGAAACGGGACCTTGAGCTTGAAGAAAAACGAGCTGCAGCTGGCGGAACTCAAATTTCAATGGCCAACACACCTCAAAATACAAATAGCCAAACACCATCAACAGGTAATGATGTTGAAAGTAAACTGCTAAAATTAAAAGGGCTGTTTGATAAAGGCCTTATTGATGAAAGCGATTATAAAGATCGAAAAAGTCAATTGCTGGCACAATTGTAGCGTCTTATAGGGTTGTCCAACGAGCGCTCAGGCCATATCCAGGCAAAACCCGTTTGACAGTTCAAGCCCAGTAGATGTTGACGATGGTTTATTACAAATGATATGTCTTTAGTAAGTTAGAAGTTATTTTCTGCGCATTTTTAGTACGGTAGAAACCATTTCTGAGGGTTTTTGCAGAAATGATTTCGTGAGCGTACTTATCCCGTTTACCGGGGCCGGGAGAAAATAACTTCGTTAACGCACGTATCCTGTTTATCTGGGTTAGGCAGATTTTTAGCAAAGGGGGCAAAATATGCCATATAAAATTAACTTCGCAGACCACGGAAAGGGTTTGATATTCAAGAGGTCGGTCGGTTCTGCTTCCAGCAGTGGTGATTTTGCTAAGCTATTGTGAATTTTTTAGGAACACAAATCTTCACTGGCGGTTATTCGCTATGTCTATCTTGATTATACTGAACTGACAAATTTAAATTATCGAATGTTAATATTATGCGTTTTGTCAAAATCGCGAAAATAATTGCTTTGGATAATAAACAGTTGATTGTAGCTATCTGCGTGCCGCAGTTCGACACTTTATTGCATAACAAAACAATGGGAGGTTCACTTGCCAGATGAGTTCGGCTGGAAAATGAGGGCATTCCGAGACCAGGAAAAAGCGCTTGGCTGGCTTAAAATGGTAGTTCAAGAAGATCTGACATTCACTTGACACCCGCAAAACCAAAACATTAAACAGTAAGGAAAATATTACCGATGCATATTGCCGGGCAGCAGCTGAAAAACGTGGTACATGCAATTTTACTTCGGAGCGGCAGTGACGACACAGAGGCGCGACTGGTCGCCGAGCATCTTGTCAGGGCCAACCTGACCGGCCATGACAGCCATGGCGCCGGAATGCTCCCTACCTATGTCAAAAATGTGCGGGCAGGTATTTTACGCCCCGGCACAGCGGCCACTCTGATCCGGGATGACGGTGCGATCCTGGTGTTCGACGGACAGAGGGGATACGGCCAGAGGGTCGCCGCCGAGGCGATGTCCGCCGCCATTCAACGTTGCCGTGAGACCGGTCTGGTTGTCATGGCGCTCCGTAATGCCCATCATATCGGCAGAGTCGGCACCTATGGCGAACAGAGCATTGCTGCCGGACTTGTTTCACTCCATTTCGTCAACGTTATCGACCATGATCCGGTTGTTGCCCCGTTCGGCGGGAGGGACGCCCGCTATTCCACTAATCCGGTCTGCATGGCGATGCCGGCAACTGAATCCACCCCGTCGATACTGCTTGACATGGCCACCAGCAGGATCCCCATCGGCAAAGCCAGGGTTGCCATGAACCGTGGTGAACCTGTTGCGGCCGGACAGCTTCTTGACGCCGGAGGAGAACCAACCACCGATCCCCGGGTGTTGTTCCAGCAGCCGCGGGGGGCGCTGCTCCCGTTCGGGGAGCATAAGGGGTTCGGCCTCGCCTTTTTCTGCGAACTGCTGGCCGGCGTTCTGACGGGGGGCGGCACCATCCAGCCCGGAAACCCGCGACTTGGCGGCATCGTCAACAACATGCTGACCTTTGTCGTCGATCCCCGCCGCCTGGTGGACCATGCCTGGATGCAGGCGGAAATTGACGCCGTTGTCAATCATGTAAAAGCGTCGCCGCCGGCCGATCCCGGCGTGACGGTGATGGTTGCCGGTGATCCGGAGCGGCAGAAGTTTGCCGAGCGGTCGATGGCAGGGATTCAGATTGAAGAGGTCACGTGGGAGGAAATCCTGCAGGCAGGGGAGGAGGTTGGTCTCAGCCGCTCTTTTATGGATTCGGCTGCCCGCGGAGAATAACAGCTGCCGCGTACGTCATTGCACCATACGAATGCATTACCTACAATACCCAGGAGGGGTCAGATGAAAAGTAGAATCAGCGGAGCACTGTCGTTTATTTTGGTTTCTTTTTTGTTTCTTGCAGCAGCTGCCGTGGCATCGCCACCGGATAAGCCGCTCATCGGCATTTCCCAGGTCGTATCCCACCCCGCCCTGAATGCGATCGTGAAAGGCATCCAGGATGAACTCGCCGATCTGAAAGTCCCCGTGGAGTATGACCTGCAAAATGCCAACGGCGACATCACCACTGCCGCGGCCATTGCGAAAAAATTCCAGTCGGAAAAGGTTGCCCTGGCTGTCGGCATTGCCACTCCAACCGCGCAGGCGCTGGTTAAAACCCTCAAGGACACACCGGTCGTATTCTCCGGCATTACCGATCCGGTAAAGGCGGGTCTGGTCGCTTCCCTGGACAGAGGTGAAAAGTTTGTCACCGGCTATTCCAATATGACACCGGTCAAAAAGCAGCTCGAGCTGTTGCTTAAGGTCAAGAAGATAAAACGTCTCGGCCATATCTACACCGGCTCCGAGGTAAACGGCGCCGTTATCGCCGGTATTGTCAAACAGTCCTGCAAGGAGCTTGGCATCGAGTACGTGGAAACTACCGTTACGAAGTCGGCCGAAGTGAAGCAGGCGACCCAGTCGATCATCGGCCGCATCGATGCGCTCTATATCAGCACCGACAACACCGTTGTTTCCGCCATGAGTTCCGTAGCTGAAGTCGCGTTGAAAAACAGGGTGCCGATCTTGTCGGCAGACACGACTTCTGCAGAACCGCATCCGGTCATGATTGCATGGGGATTCGACTACTACAAGATGGGGAGGGCCACCGGAAAATTGATTGATGAAATCCTTAAGGGGAAAAAAGCGGAACGGATTCCAACCCGTTTTATGACAAAAACGTCGGATGTTGACCTTCTCGTCAATCTTGATGTGGCCAGGCAACTCGGCTTGACCATCCCGCAGAACATTATTGCCAGTGCCAACAAGGTCATAAAAAACGGGGTTTTGACCAATAAGCAGTAAGCGCCAACCGGTAGGAATTCCGGAGGTGTGTCTCCCGGACTGAAGCCGAATGGCTCGACGACAATGAGCAGTTGCGTAGGTTAATAAACCTAGAAAAAGCAGTTATCCACGAAAAGCACGAAATACACTAACGAAATCAGAAAGATAAACAACTTCACGACGTAACCTGCTTGGTGAATCACTGTTTTACTGTAATGCTTTAATTTTTCGTGTTTTTTCGTGCTTTTCGTGGACTCAAAAGCCGTTTTTAGGATAAAAGGGTACTGCCCGGATTTTAAAAAAATTCGGGCAGTACCCTGATTTGTTTCTTATCCTGTATAGATACGTTTGCGAAACACAGATCTTCGCGTTATTCTCCGAGGCTGGTGGGCAGTTCCGCATACTTCCGGTCTTCCTTGAGAACGTGCCGAAGCAGCCACTCACCGAGTACGATAATCAGCTCCTTGGAGACTTCCAGATCGTTGTTATGGTAGCCATTGCGCAGCGCCTCGATTGAACGGGTGAACTCCCTGTGCTTTGCAATATGATCTTCAATCCCGGAATACCCTTTTTCTCTCATGTACAGCTCTTCTTTTGAAAAATGATAATTGGTATATGTCGATAACTGGTCAATTTTAGGGAGTACGCAATCCACCTCCCGAGAGCTCATAACGTTTTCGTATACCGAATTCAGTATGGAGAATAATTTCTGGTGGTCGCTGTCAAGGTCCGCTACATGAACGGAATATTCTGGTTTCCAGACGAATAATGACATGTGACATTCCTCCTCCTGTCTTTGCGAAGCTCTGAGCGCATCCGGGCACTACTACAATCTGATTGCTCATGGTGCAAGTCTATCAGAGATATCGAGTCTGTCTACCGTGCCGGAACGAATGTTTTGTCTTTGCGTTGAAGTTTTTGACGTTAGGGGGGGGAAGAAGAAGAGTCAATACTTAACTGAGATAGTTACTGCCGTATAACGCTTCGCTCAAATGACAGGCTGCGGTATGCCCCGCTGAATATTCAGACATTTTTGGAACTTCACTTCGACAGAGGTCTATTGCATGGCGGCAGCGTGGATGAAATCTGCACCCGGCGGGGATGGAGAGAGCAGAGGGGAGGTCATCCTGCAGCAGTTCGCCCTTGGATGCAGCTGATGTATTCAAGCCGGGAATTGCGGCAATCAGAGCCTCTGTATAGGGATGCCTGCAGCGGCTGAACAGCTCTAGAGCCGGTCCGCACTCAACAATCGCCCCAAGATACATGATGATAATCCGGTCACAGATATGCCGCAGTATCAGTAAGTTGTGCGAGACAATCATCATGGATAACGCACTGTCCAACTTCATCTGAAGCAGAATATTGATAATCTGTGCTTGAATTGAAATGTCGAGGGATGACACCGGTTCATCGGCGATCAGAATATCCGGAGATGCGGCGAGTGCGCGTGCGATACCGATGCGTTGCCGCTGCCCTCCCGAAAACTCATCGGGGAAGCGATTTGTGGTGTCGTAGGGGAGACCGACTGCTGCCATGATCCGGGCAAGTTCCATCCTTTGCAGCTGTGACGGCACGCCGGAGATGACAAGTGGTTCAGAAATGCTGTCACCTACTCGCATGCGAGGGTTCAGCGATGAAAACGGATCCTGAAAAATCATCTGGGTCTTTTGACGGAACATCTTCTGCTCACTCATTCCCAGTTGCGACAACGGAGTACCCTTGTACAGAACTTCGCCAGAGTCAGGGAGTAACAGGCCGGCCATTATTTTTGCCAGTGTTGACTTGCCGCAGCCTGACTCACCGGCGATTCCGAGCGTTTCACCAGTTGAAATATGGAGAGAAACCTGATCAAGAGCGGTCAAAAAACGGTTGGAATGATTCTGTCCGGAGACTTTGAACGTTTTGCGCAGATCTACTGCGCGGAGCAGGTTTGGCTCGTTCATGAGCATTTCCAGCAGCGAAGTGAATGTAACGGAGCAATTTCCCGAAGCTGCTGCAGTTCGGAACTACAGGTGTCTGTCGCGAGCGGGCAGCGCTCCGCAAAACTGCAGCCGCCGGCGTGCGCTGTCCGGATGTTCAATTGGCCCGGCATGGTAGTCAGTGGTCTCCCCGGCTCTGTATTTTGCGGCAGAGAGGCAAGGAGCGCCTGTGTATAGGGGTGTCGTGGTGACGTCAGGAGCGTTGCGGTCGGAGCGGACTCAACTACCTGACCGGCATACATGACTGCGGTATGGTCAGCCCGATCAGCGACTATCCCCAGATCATGCGTAATAAGCAGGATTGATAAGCCGGCGGTTTTCCTTTGGACGTCGAGAAGTTCCAATATCTGGGCCTGAATGGTTACATCCAGCGCTGTTGTTGGTTCATCAGCGATCAAAAGTGACGGGTGACATGCCAGAGCCATGGCAATCATGACACGCTGTCGCATTCCGCCACTTAACTGGTGAGGATAGTCACGCATCCGGCCACCAGCAGACGGAATCCCGACGTTAGTCAGCAGCGTTACTCCACGCTCCTCCGCATCGCGCCGCGACATTCCCATATGCAGAACAAGCGGTTCACACAATTGATCGGAAATTCGCAATACCGGATTCAGTGAGGTCATCGGTTCCTGGAAGACCATAGAAATCCGGCGGCCCCGGATGCTTCGCAATTCTTTTTCCGAGAGTTCCAACAAATTCTGCCCCTCGAAAAATATTTCCCCGGAACTGATATATCCGGGTTGCGGAACAAGCCGCATAACAGAAAGGGCAGCCATGGTCTTTCCGGACCCCGACTCACCTACAAGCGCAAGCACCGATCCGGCCGCAAGAGAAAGGGAAATCCCGCGGACGGCTTTGAAAATATTTTTTTCAACCGGGAAAGATACGTGTAGGTCGTTTACAGAGAGAAGCACTGTCACGGGAAACTCGCTGCGTTGAAGATGGATTTTAATTATAAGGTAATGCTGCCATTTGTACACCAGGCCGGAAAAACCGGCAATCAAAAAAATTGACATACTACCGTATAATGTGTTTTTATCCTCAGGTTTTGCAACTACTCTATCGTATACGCATATGTATCCTTCCGGCTCTGGTGATAATTGCTTTGTCATGGCCAGGGAGTAACAGGATACATGCAGCAATTCTGGATGAAACCATCCGGGTTGCCATTGTCAAGTCTGCTTCCGAAGTAACGGTGGCGGGTGACGCAATTCTTGTGACCAATGAGGGTGGCGCGCCGCTTGTCATGCCGCTTCCTGTTACGGTAAAGCCTCTGAAAGATGGATTACTGGTTGAAGGTAAGCGTTACCAACGCCTGTCATTTTCCGCTTCTTCTGCAGTGTATGTGAATAACAAACCGTACCGGGGTCTTGCAGAGTTATCCGTGGCAGACAAAGGTATTCTGGTTGTTAACCAATTACCGCTTGAAGAATATCTGGTCGGATTGATTAATTGTGAAATATCTTCTGCGTGGCCGATTGAAGCGGTGAAAGCCCAGGCAATAATTGCCAGGACATATGCAGTTAATAAAAAAAATGCCCGTATCACCGCGCCGTATCATATGGAATCATCAGTTATTGATCAGGTGTATGAAGGGTGTTTGATAGAAGACAGCCGATCCCGTCGTGCCGTTCTTGAAACTACAGGAGAAGTGCTGACTTTTAACGGCGATATAATTCAGGCTTTTTATCACTCCAGTTGTGGTGGCCGGACCGAAGATTCCGAAAATATCTGGGGGGCTTCCTTACCGTACCTGAAAGGGGTTGAGTGCCAGTACTGTCTGACCGCACCCGCAAGTACTCTCTGGGAATACAAGCTTTCCTTGAAAGATCTTGAAGAGCGGCTCCACCTGGGTGGACATAACGTATCAGGCCTGTACGATATCAGGCCGGGAATACTTAATTCACGAGGGCGTCTCAAGTATGTTTCGCTGCTCGCGACAAAAGGTAGTTGTACCATTACCGGCGAACAATTTCGAAAAGCGGTCGGGTACGGGGTCATAAAAAGCACACGTTTCACCATGAAAAACAGCAAGGGTGACATCAGTTTTTCCGGAAGCGGTAATGGCCATGGTGTCGGCCTTTGCCAATGGGGCGCAAAACAACGCGCCCTCGACGGTTTTACCAGCGGAGAAATACTCTCCTATTACTATCCCGGCACCGTGTTGAAAAAGCTCTCTGATATTCGATAAATGCGGAATTGCATGCAAGGTTTGAATGCTCGTTAAGGATTTTACTTTTTTTCTCCCGCAGGAACTGATTGCCCGCCACCCGTCGGCAGAGCGGGATGGGTCGCGCTTAATGCTGCTTGACCGCTCGTCAAAATCAGTCTCGGAAGATACGTTCAGCAACCTTCACGCGTATCTCAGGCCGGGTGATTTGCTGGTATTAAACGATACCCGTGTCATTCCGGCCCGGTTATTCGGACGGAAACAGAGCGGCGGCAGAGTGGAAATTTTTCTGTTACGTCGCGTGAACGGTAGTGAAGAACGTTGGGAATGTTTGTTCAAATCATCGAAGACGATTCGTGAAGGTCAGGAAATTATTCTTGAATCCGGTATGACAGCAACGGTGCTGTCCCGCTCTGCTTCCGGAAACTGGCTGGCCGAGTTTTCCGGAAATGAGCCGTTTTCTTTCTGGCTGGAGCGGGAAGGCCACATACCGCTTCCCCCTTATATACAGCGAGATGACTGTCTTGAAGATCGTGAGAGATATCAGACGGTTGTTGCGCGTGAGCCTGGTGCGGTTGCCGCGCCAACTGCCGGTCTTCATTTTACGCATGAACTGCTGAACCGATTAGCTCTGCATGGTGTTGAAACGGCCTTTCTTACCCTTCATACCGGGTTGGGAACCTTTCAGCCGGTACGTGTGGCGCATGTTGAAGAGCACCAGATCCATACGGAACGCTACAGTATTCCGCCCGAAACTGCCGAGGCTGTCGTCAGGACGAAAGCTGCGGGTGGTCGCGTAATTGCGGTTGGAACAACATCGGCGCGAACACTGGAATATTCTGCGCAACTGTACGGACACGTCGTTGCCGGTTGCGGAGAGGCTGATATATTCATATATCCCGGTTATTGTTTCAAAGTCATCGATGCTTTGATTACCAATTTTCACCTGCCGGAATCGACGCTTCTTATGTTGGTTTCTGCGTTTGCCGGACAAAAATTCGTTCTTGAAGCGTATCGGGAAGCGGTCTCGCGGAAATTCAGATTTTTCAGTTACGGCGATGCAATGTTTATCTCTTGAGAGGTTGTGTGTCAGAAACATTTTCTGTTATTCATTGCGATTCTTCATGCAAAGCGCGGATCGGCTCTCTAAAAACTCCTCACGGTGAGGTTGAAACACCCATTTTTATGCCGGTCGGCACGAATGCAACGGTAAAAGCCATGACGCCGGAAGACCTGATTGCCGTGAAGGCACAGATCATCCTGGCTAACACGTACCATCTGTATTTACGGCCGGGGCATCGATTGGTAGCGCAGATGGGAGGGCTGCATCGTTTCATGAATTGGGACAAGCCGATTCTCACTGACAGTGGCGGCTTCCAGGTTTTCAGCCTCGGGGAATTACGCAAAATCAGTGAAGAAGGGGTCAAGTTTCAGTCGCATCTGGATGGCTCGTATCACATGCTGACTCCTGAGCTGGCAACCACTATTCAGGAGGCGCTGGGCGCCGATGTCATCATGTGTTTTGACGAATGTCCACCTGCCACAGCTGATTACCGGTATGTCAGTCGCTCGCTTGAACTGACCACCCGCTGGGCGGCGCGCTGTAAAAATGCGCATAGTCGTGACGGTCAACAACTGTTCGGTATTATTCAGGGGGGGATGCATTTCGATCTGCGTGCCCGCAGTGTCAATGATATCTGCTCCATCGGTTTTGATGGCTATGCGTTAGGTGGCCTGTCGGTCGGTGAAGAAAAAGAGCAGATGTACGGGGTTATGGAGTGCTGCTCTACGCTACTGCCTCAGGAAGCTCCACGCTACATAATGGGCATCGGTTCACCTGAAGACCTGGTTGAGGCGGTCTGGCATGGCTATGATATGTTCGATTGTGTCATGCCGACCAGAAATGCCCGTAACGGCATGCTTTTTACCAGTCAGGGGCGGGTCAACATCAAGGCAAAGATTTACGAAGACGATGGAGGTCCACTTGATCCTGACTGCAGCTGTAACGTATGTAAAAACTATTCACGTGCCTATCTGAGGCATCTGTATCGATCAGGAGAAATTCTGTCGTCACAGCTGAATACCTACCATAATCTTCATTTTTATCTTGATCTTATGAGGAGAATCAGGGAAGCAATCCGGGATGACCGTTTCGACGAATTTCGCAGGCAATTTACATCGATGATGCATCAAAAACAACTAAACTGAAAGGGGAGGATAATAACATGTTTGGATTGGCTTTTGCGATGGGAAGCGCACCAGGGGGAGCAGGTGCGGCAGGTGGCGGAATGGCGGCGTTTCAGCAGATTATTCCACTGGTATTCATGTTCGCAATTTTTTATTTTCTACTCATTCGTCCACAACAGAAAAAAGCCAAAGAGCATAAGGCGTTACTCGAAGCGATGAAAAAGGGAGATAATGTTATCACTGCAGGCGGTGTTCATGGTAAGGTGACCGCCGTTGAAAACGACCTGGTGACTCTCGAGATCGCTAACAACGTAAATATTAAGATAACCAAAAGCTACATCGCTGCAATCAAGAAGGACTAGTTCAAAATCTGACAAGGAGAACAAGCCTTATGCCAAAAGGAACTGGCTGGCGTATAAGCCTGATAGCAGCGTTTGTTGTGCTGTCTTTTCTGTATCTGACCCCGACTCTGGCGAGCAAACTGCCGTCGTGGTGGGGAACATTTCTGCCCAAAGACAAGATCCATCTCGGACTTGACCTGCAGGGGGGCACGCACCTGGTAATGGAGGTCGATACCCAGAAAGCGGTTGAGGGGTCTCTGGATCTTGTTGCAACAGATCTTGAAGATACTCTGAACAGTAAAAACCTTCGTTTCAAGCGGATATCCAGAAGCGGACCTGACAAGATTTCTGTGGTGGTTTATGAAAAAGGGACAGCCGATACCGTTCTGAAACTGATCAAGGATAAATATCCTACCTATGAACAGAGCCCGACGTTTGATGAAGGCGGCTTTGTTGCCATGACGTTGCGGGTTAACGATAAAGATGCGCAGGATCGCAAGGATAAAGCTGTCCAGCAGGCTCTTGAGACGATCCGTAACCGAATTGACCAGTTCGGCGTTTCAGAACCTACTATCCAGCGCGAAGGCATCAATCATATCGTTGTACAGTTGCCGGGTATAAAGGATCCGCAGCGGGCAATTGATCTTATCGGTCGTACTGCGCGTCTCGATTTCAAGATGGTTCGTGAGGATATTTCGCCAACATCCGGTACAATTCCGGATGATGCGGAAGTTCTCAAGGAAAAATCGGTTGATCCTGCGACCGGTGCGGTCACGGAAATTCCGATTGTCGTTCAGAAAAAATCGATGATAACCGGCGATCTGTTGACAGACGCGCAAGTCAGGATTGATTCACAGTTCAACCAGCCCTATGTTGCCATTGAGTTTAATTCATTGGGCGCCAAACTGTTTGATCAGGTTACGGCAGCAAATGTCGGGAAACGTTTTGCAATTGTTCTCGATAACAACATTCATTCGGCACCGGTTATCCGCGAACGAATTTCCGGCGGCAGTGCCCAGATATCGGGTAATTTCACCGAAAAAACCGCTGCTGACCTTGCCATTGTGCTGCGTGCCGGAGCATTGCCGGCACCGGTCAATATTATCCAGAACGTTACTGTCGGGCCGTCCCTTGGGCAGGACTCCATTAACAAAGGGTTGTATGCCGGACTGATCGGAGTGCTGCTGGTAATTATCTTTATGGCGGTTTATTACAAGCTGTCGGGATTGATTGCTGATCTCGGCATGTTACTGAATATTCTGTTCCTGATGGGAATTCTTGCCGTGTTGGGCGCCACGCTCACATTGCCTGGTATCGCTGCTATCGTGCTTCTGATTGGTATGTCAGTGGACGCTAACGTCATTATTTTTGAGCGAATCCGTGAAGAGCTTAAATTGGGAAAATCCCCCAAAGCTGCTCTGGATGCCGGGTATGACAAGGCGTTTCTGACGATTATGGATTCTCATATCACCACCCTGATTACGGCAGCGGTACTGTTCCAGTTCGGCACCGGTCCGGTAAAAGGTTTTGCAGTTTCCTTAAGCCTTGGGGTTATCATCAACCTGTTTACTTCTCTCGTCGGGACCAAGGTGATCTTTGACCTGTTTCTGCACCAGGGCAGAGTTAAAAAAATGAGCATATAAGGGGGAGCACCGTACATGGAACTTCTTGGCAAGACACATATAGACTTTATCGGCAAGCGGAATATTTCCTTCGTACTTTCCTCGCTTGTTGCGATTATCGGAATTATCGGTATAATTCAGATTGGTCGCGGCGCCGCAAATATGGGGATTGACTTTTCCGGTGGTACTGCCATGCAGCTTAAGTTCAGCAAGCCGTTTTTAATTGGCGATGCCAGAAGTGCGCTTCATAAGCATGGCATTGACAAAGCGGATCTGCAGGAAATCAAAGAGGGTAATATGCTTTTGGTCAAGATGGCCGGAGCCGCTGTCGGGAAACAATCAGAAGTGGTGCAGACCGCTTTCAAAAAAGAGCTTGCTGACAATCCTTTTTCTGTTGAAAGTACTACTGAAATAGGTCCTTCAATCGGTGACAAGTTGCGTAAAGACACGCTGATCGCCGTTGCACTCTCATTGCTTGGCATCATTTTGTATATTGCCTGGCGTTTTGATTTTAAATTCGGTATTGGCGCAATTGTTGCCACCATTCATGATGTTCTTGCTATGGTTGCCGTTTTTTATCTGCTGAATAAAGAGATTAACCTGCTCTTTATAACTGCCGTTCTGACTATTGCCGGTTATTCATTGACTGATACGGTAGTTATCTTTGACCGTATTCGCGAAAATCTTCATAAAAACCTCAAAGGAGCCATGCACAATATTTTTAACAACAGCATCAATGAGGTACTCTCCCGAACCATCGTTACGTCTTTGACTACCTTTGTTGCTGCCGCGTCGTTATTTCTGTTTGGCGGTGAGGTTATTCATGACTTTTCTCTGGCTCTTTTGATCGGGATCGGCGTTGCCACATATTCATCTGTTTTTGTGGCAAGCCCGATTGTGGTAATTCTTGAAAATCGTGCGTTGGCAAAAAATGTTCAAACAGCATAAACCGGGTAATGAAACAATTCTGAGAGGTGTCTTATGAACAAAGAATCAGTACTTATATGTGTCGTTGCTCTGATTGTTGGATTACTTGGCGGGTATCTGATCTTCAGCATCAGTAATGCCGGTAAATCCCAGCAATCCGCTCCTGCAATTCAACCTGGTAGTGGATCACCGTCTGATTATACCCAGCGCATTGCCCAGGCTGAAAAAGTCGTTGCCCAGGATCCTAAAAACGTTAATGCCTGGATTTCTCTCGGTAATGATTATTTTGATACGGAGCAGTCGCAGAAATCGATTGACGCATATAGCAAAGCGCTTGAGATAAATCCTAACAACCCTAATGTTCTGACTGACCAGGGGGTTATGTACCGGAAAGTTGGCTGGTACGACAAAGCACTGGCTAATTTTGAAAAAGCCATCCAACTTAATCCCAATCATGTTCAAAGTCTTTTTAATGCCGGTATTGTCTACGCTGTCGATTTAAAAGATCATGTCAAAGCCCGGCCATATTGGAAAAAGGTTCTTGAAATAGAGCCCAACGGGGCAACTGCCCAGCAGATTAAAAGTATGATGCAGGGAGACGGTGGAGCGTCACCCACCGGCAAATAACTATTGCAAAGTCCCCCGCTTGTCGGGGGATTTTTTTTGACACGTTGACACGTTGATAGCTGACAGGATGCGTAATGCATGCAGAAAAAATGGATAATTAAAAATGCTGATACTGAAAAAACCGGAAACCTTGCCCGGTCTCTTGGTGTCAGCAAACTTGTTGCGCGGATCATTGTCTGCCGGGGGATAGATTCAGAAGAGGACGGGAAACAATTTCTTGCTCCATTACTTGCATCTATGCCGGACCCGTTTTTATTAACGGGTATGCATACCGCTGTCGAGCGGGTATTGCGTGCCCGGGCCAACCGCGAGACCGTCTGCATCTACGGAGATTATGATGTCGATGGTATCAGCGGAACGGCACTGCTTGTCTCATTCCTGCGCACGATTGGCATTGCCTGCAGCTATTTCATTCCCAACAGATTTAATGACGGTTACGGCCTGCACGAAGGGTCACTTCAACAGATTATTACTCTCGGCGCCACCCTGATTATCTCTGTTGATTGCGGCATTACTGCGATCAGGGAGGCCGACTTCTGTCGACAGGCCGGAGTTGATCTGATAATACTCGACCATCACACACCACAGGAAAAGATCCCTGCGGCAACTGCGGTGGTCAACCCGCTTCAGCCCGGCTGTGCCTATCCGTTTAAATTGCTGGCAGGTGTCGGTGTCGCCTTTAATCTGCTGGTCGCCCTGCGCAGTCGCATGCGGCAAAAAGGGCTCTTTCGCTCAGGAACTGAACCCGACTTGCGTGACTGGCTCGATCTGGTCGCCCTTGGAACAATCGCTGATGTGGTGCCACTGACCGGACAAAATCGTATATATGTTTACTACGGACTGCAAAAGCTTGCACAGAGTATCAGGCCGGGCATTACGGCGCTTAAAAAGGTCGCCGGAATCAACGGCTCCGTCACCTGCGGTCAGGTAGGCTTCCGGCTGGCTCCGCGTCTGAATGCCGCCGGTCGTATGGAAAGTGCGGTGCCAGGTGTTGATCTGCTGCTGAACAGCAATCCGGTGGAATGTGCTCGTATCGCCGATGAGCTGGATGCTGCCAATGCTGAGCGACAGTCCGTTGAACGAGGAATTCTGGAGCAGGCGGTTACACAGGTCGATGGTGATGGCCGGTATCCGGCGTGCAAAAGTATTGTCATTGCATCAACCGACTGGCATCAGGGGGTTATCGGAATAGTTGCTTCCCGACTGGTTGAACGCTATCATCGTCCGACAATACTGATTGCCATCGATGAAGCAGGCAATGCCAAGGGGTCGGGTCGCAGTATTCCCGGTTTTCATTTGCTGGAGGCGCTTACGCCCTGCTCGGATCATCTCTTGCGCTTTGGTGGGCACCGGTATGCGGCAGGGATCGGATTGAACTCTGAAGCGGTTTCGTCCTTTGCTGCTGCCTTTGAAACGGTTGCAGCCAGAATGCTTGGCGATGCTGAACTTATGCCGCTCCTTGAGATCGATACGGAAGTAACGCCGTCCGAAGTCGATTTTTCTTTGCTCGAAGAGTTGCAGCGCCTGGAGCCATTTGGTTCCGGAAACCCGGAACCGACCCTGATGATGCGTGGTGTTACCGTCGTGGAACGCCGGATTGTCGGAGACAGCCATCTGAAGCTTCGACTGTCGGCTGCAGGGAAGATGTTTAATGCCATAGCCTTTCGACAGGCGGAATGCCCGACAGACGGACTGCTTGACATCGCTTTTTTCCCGGAAGCTAACATCTGGAACAACACAACAACATTACAATTACGGATAAAAGCGATTCGAAGTGCGGAGGCCTGATGCAACGGAATGAACGTTTTGACAGTGCAGACCGGATCATAAAAATCGGTTTCTGGGTCAATGCCGTATTGATGGTTCTGAAATTATCGGCCGGATACTGGGGGCGCTCCGATGCTGTTTTTGCCGATGGTATCGAAAGCGCATGCGATTTTGTCGCAATATTTGCCACCATGATGGCTCTGAAGCTCGGTCGTCAGCCGTTTGATGCCAACCACCCGTACGGCCATGGCCGCGCGGAAAGTCTTGCGGCGCTGCTGGTCTCGCTGGTCATCGCCGCTACCGGCGGCTGGATACTGTACGAGTCCATTATGTCCATCATTGCCGGGCACTTTAAATCACCAGGGTGGATTGCCGTTGCTGCCGCAGCTATGACTATCGGCATTAAAGAGTGGCTGTATCGCTTTACCACACGCACCGGCAAAAACCTTGAAAGTCCGGCATTGCTGGCAATTGCCAAGGATCACCGCAAAGACGCCGTTACCTCAATTTCAACTCTGATTGGTGTTATTGGCGCTTTTTTCGGGTGGGGAATCATGGACCCGCTTGCTGCAGGTTTGACCTCTTTTTTCATTCTGCATATCGGCTATCAGACGTTTCGTGAAGCTGCCCATGATCTGATGGATGGCACCGCGCCGGCCGATTTTATCGATGCTCTGCAGGCCCTTGCGGAAAGTGTTGAGAATGTCGAGCATGTCCACGAGATGCGTGCCCGCCGTTCCGGACAGTATATGATCGTAGATCTAAAACTCGAAATGGACCCAGACATGACGGTCAAGCAATCACATGACGTGGCGACCAATGTAAAGAAGTTGATTTTCGACCGCTATCCGGGGGTTGGCGATGTCATGATCCACATCAACCCGCATGAAGAGGAGCATGAGGATCTGATCAGGCTATGAAACTGTGGCGTTTGTTGATTTCTGTTGAGCTTTGCCTTGGCTTGCTGGCTCTGGTCTGCATTGTCATGGCGGCCGGTTCGTTTCGTCTTTCCGGAGAGTACGCCGCAGCTATTAACAGCATGCCGCTCTTTGAATGGTTGCGGGAAACGCCCGTTTTTTTTTCGTGGTGGCTCTGGGTAGTGCTGGTTCTTCTCGCATTATTGGCGGTAAATACGGTGCTCTGTTCATCTGAATCGCTCTGGTCGCGTTGGGGTAGGGGAGGGTGGTCGGCACTTTTTGCCCCACAGTGTATGCATGCGGGATTTCTGCTTATTGTGCTGGCGCACCTGATAAGTGCCATGGGGTCGTCATTCACTGCGGTTACGGTGGGTGAGATGTCGCTTGCGGCACTGCCGAACGGCAGCCGGTTCGGTGTTGCCTCCATATCTGTTGCGACATCCCCGCAAGGGATGCCGCTCGGCTTTAGCAGTGTGCTGGTGCCTGATGTAACCAGACCGGCAGAACAGGTGGTCATCTCTCCAAATCACCCCTGGTTCCGTGACGGTTTTGGCGTGTACATCAAACAGGCAGAGGCATATCCGGTCAAACGGGCGCTTCTTGAAATCCACCGCGAGCCGGGTGCTTCAATGGCGCTGGCCGGGGCGCTGTTGTTTACGATCGGAAATATCATGCTGGTGGCGATCAGGTCGAAACAGCGGGAGGATGCCGTTTGATTCGTTGACAGGCAGGTATCGCCGGAGTAAGGTGAGGGCATTTTCATGGCATGAGGTTTATATGAGGTGTATGAGAGAACGGGGAAGATGATAAAAGCCGCTTTACCGGCAGGGGCCGGTGGGGCGGCTTTTTTGTATCGGGTTGAGATTCAACCCTGATGGTGGTTCCCGGAGTATTGACCGTAAACCGGTCAACAGGCGTTATGGAGCATTATCCATATTCACAAATGTATATTTATTGGCTTGTTGTGTAAGTATTGTTTTGTAAATTATTCAGAAGAGTCGTAAATGAGTGGATGATGACCGTATTCCGGTCAAATACGAGTTGGTCGCCAAAAATAAAATGTAATTACGGACGATATGGAAAATATGCGTTTATCCTATAAAAAGCAGTTGACCCTTTGATTTTGTTCCAACCTCCTGATATTGTGTTGCAATCATAGATCAGGAGGTTCACCAAATGGGTGAATGTAATAATCGTGCTTCGCGCATTCCTGTTGA
>JAQTZV010000028.1 GCA_028687585.1 Desulfuromonadaceae bacterium
GATAGTCTGGCTGACCAGTCGGGTGAATTATCCGCCATCTACTGACCTCCTGAGTGAATTGTCAACTACAGGGGCAGCATAGCGGGAAAATCAGTGGGGAGATAGATGGTGCTCGGTTGACGGTTACGAGCATACCGCTTATGGCCAGCAAGAACTGACAGTACAAGAGTTCCCAGAACATCACGGACATTTGGTGCATTCGGGCTTGTATAGCGAAGTGGGCAGTCAGAAACAAAAGATTCGAACAGACCGCTGGCTTTCAAAAACTCGATAAAAAACGGTAACTGACCAAATGGTGTGACTTCAGCATTGGGGTCCCATTCGACATGAATGCGACCGGCAAAGGTATCAACAGGAATGCGCGAAGCACGATTATTACATTCACCCATTTGGTGAACCTCCTGATCTATGATTGCAACACAATATCAGGAGGTTGGAACAAAATCAAAGGGTCAACTGCTTTTTATAGGATCAAGGGCTGACATAGAATATAACCAGAAAAAGGCAGGCGAGCTCATGCAGCAACATCAGTAGAGAGTATGTGCGGCAGGTGAAACTCTGGTCGCCCTTCGGGCTCCCTCGTTTCACCTGCCGCACTCAATAATTAAGAACGGGAATTATAGTTGTCGTTGATCGGGAAAAGTAGTTGACGTTCATCAGTTCCGCCGGTTGTTACTGTCCGGTATACTTTTAATCTGTTGATAATTTAAGCAGTCAATATTCGAAAAGGCTCCAAGTTATTCTAGGCGTTTACTTAATCTGATGAAATTATGAAACCAAAAATAGAAAATTTTTTGTATCGGTTCTTTCTGCAACAAACTACACACATAGAAAAATAATACGTGAAAAAATAACACTTGACCACTGTCCTATTTGGTACTAAATTTGTACCAAATAGGACACTTAAAAAAGGGGTCACCATGAGCAATCTTGCAATCATAAACACTGAAGAAGAACACGCATCTGATCTTGATTTTGATGAAAGTGAACGTTGCGACTTAGCAAAAGAAGTCACCAGTGTCTTTAAGGCATGGAAGCTTTCTACCGCTGAACAAGCTATGGTGCTTGGCATTACTACTGTTGGGAGGTCTACGATAACCAGATTTTCTCACGGATACCCTTTACCTCAAAACTATGACATTCTTTGGAGGGTTGGTAACCTGCTGGCGATTTTCTATCTACTCCGGTCTTATAATGTAAACAATCCGGATAAAGCTGATAAATGGGTTACTACGCCTAACGTGGCAGTCAATGGGGCTAGACCCGTAGACTTGATGAAAAGCCCAAATGGTGTTGGCTCGATTCGGGCTTGGCTGGAGGCGTATGGCGCAAGATGACCTGACAAGGTTTGTGTCAAAAAACACGAAATCGCCGAATCCTCTATGGAGAACCCAATCCGCCTATGAGTCAGATATTCTGCGCTCACAAACAATTGGCGTAAAGCCAACAGCAGCGGGTCTCCGGGCTATGGCGGCCACGGCTCCAGAAAATTATTTCTTTGGAATTTTCACCAGATTTGGAATGGGCACCTCCAGATGGTCGGACGGAACATTTCCTGTTTGGTACGGAGGGGATTCCGTTGTCACAGCATTACAGGAATCGATGTACCATATAGGTAACGCCGCTGGTATACCCACGACTGACGAATATCGCTATTTAATTAACGTCAGTTGTGATTGCGATCTAATAGACACCGTAGGCTTGGAGAATCGTAACCGCTGGCTGGCATCTAATGACTACTCGGATTGTCAGCGACTTGGCAGGTATATACTACACCGTGATCATAGTGGGATAAGGTATCAGTCCGCTAGGTCTAAAGGTGTGTGTGCCGCAATCATGAAGAGAAAAGTGCTTAAAAACCCTCAGATTGTGTCAGTGGTAACGCTCTCCCATAATGGCTCAATAATAAAGGCTATAAGTCAAGATGGGCAGGTATTAACATCAAGGCCAACTGAGTAATTTCAGTAGCACTGTTATTCTTTATTTCAACGGTCATTGCCATGGTAAAATTTCCGTTAATGTGGGGTTTTCGGATTTCATGTTCGTCTTTTCCTGTTTGAGGGAAGCTATGCGTATATCATCTAAATTGAAGTATCAATTAACAACGCCTCCTGTTCCAAGCCAACGCCATATCGATCCATCAACTCCACAACATAACGTATATCACTGTCGACATTTTTCCTCAGCCTCGCTAAAACGGCACTATTGTCAGACAATAGTTGAGCCTTTCCAAAGCGGATAAAAAGCTTTTCCAAATCAGCAGGACAGAAGAACTTCGCCCTATCCGGACAGGCGCTTTTGATTCTCAGATACTCATCCATGCCAACGGGGTCATAGTCAGGAAAATGAACCATTTCGGCTTCAATCATATCTGGAGATTTTAGCCAATCAAGGACATCAGCTCCGATTCTTCCTTCGGCATAGATTGCCAAATCAACGAAAGGGGCTATTTTTTCTATGTGCCAAAATGTTTCCAGGTTTTCCACCGTGCCAATTGTCCCATTACACTTCCAACCATCCATCGAATCCAGGCAAAGCGAAGCCACCCCGGCAATTCTGGTCCATTCTGCAACGGGTAACAGTGCCTCATTCTTTTCGAAAATACAGCCATTGAACCCGCGGACCAATACTATTGTCGGGTTCCTCCCAATCGCTTTTTTTGAGTCCCTGCGATCTGCTACAGCTTTACTTCTTGACGGAAGATCGCCTTTGTATCCTTCCAGTCCCGACGGGTAAAGTGACAGAATAAAAGTATTAAGAGCAGTCTGGTTTCTGACGATAAGGCAACGGCCGGCACCGGATTTCACTTCATCGATAACATTGGCATCGAAAAGGCTTTGGAGGCGCCTCCGGTCGGTTGTTGATATACTGCTGGAAGGCAACGAGGACTTTTCCGATAGGATCGCAAGGTGTTTTGCCAATGAATCAACTGGGGCAGACTTCATCGGTCTCCTCCCGATGGATTCTTACCAAAGCACTTGAATCGAGAATGAGCCGACCGCCATTATCCTTGAGGAAATAGATATTATCGGCGGCGTCCATCGCTTCCGGGCTTGCAAGAACCGGGGTAAAACCCAATTGGAGCGACTGTTGAACGATTGCTCTGGCGTTGTCCTGGTCAAGACTCGACGCTTCGTCGAGGTAGTAGGGGATACTTACATCTTTCCGTTTGTCCAATAACCCCCGCAATAACATCAGGTTAATAAGCACCTTGATTGTTATCGTCGTACCGTTCGACTCGATGCTTTCCAGTTTTGGATACTCACGTTCTTTCCCGTCTGCCGTGGTCACGACAAATTTAAGCTCAAAGAGCTGGCGTAATTCGATACGACCCGATTTTCTCAGGAATTCACCAATAAGCCCGTATGCCTTACTGGTGTCCTGAGTGGATGCAAACAGAGGCGAATCCTCCTGACGGATGACATTTTTGAGCCATGGGACTAATTGGTCGTTCTCGTCAATCTCCAGACGCAGTCTCTGGAGATTTGAGACAGAAACCTTGGCCAGTTGGCGGTTAAGATCCTCAACCTTGCCTCTTAACCTATCCAGGTCATCAAGCATATTTTTGATAGAACTCTGCAATACTGCTGCGAGCCCGGACCATAGCTTTTCCGCAGCTTCCTCTTTCTGGGCAAGGGCATCCAGTTCCTCCCCAAGAATCCGTATTGTCTCAGCCTCAGTACCGCCTTTACTTCGCCCATATGTCCGATTATCGATTACCAGCAATCTGCTTCCCAATTTTCCATCAAGAATCTTCTGCCGATCAAATAAATCGAGATATAGGACATGCATGTCTTCGAACAGATCGGGGAATTGAAGAGTCCTGCACAACGGCCATGACTGATCTGGGCTCTGTAAAGAACGGATTTGATCCAGATAGGTTTTTTCCTTCGCGTTGGCTTGCCCTATACGCACCTGTATCCCGTTACGCTCCTTGATTATTTCACTTTGCATTTGGCGAAGTTGCTCCATACGCTCTAGATGATGGGAACTCTTCTTTTCCAACTGATCATGTTCTTTCAGCCATTCTCTGGATTTGACCAGATTCTTCTGGTACTCCAGGAAACGGTGGCGGAGCAGTTGGTAACTTTCATGTTCCTGACTCAACGCCCTTTTTTGCTGAGTTAAAGTTTCAGACTCTTCCGCTGCAAGCAATATCATTTTATCTCGCGACACTGATTCTTCGAGACCCTTTATATTTTCAGCGATCAATGCCGGATCGGTATACTCATCGAGACACGGCGGGTCGAGCGACGCAAGAGACAATGTTATTGCGTCATCACTGTAAACTCCATCAGACATTTTGTCCGAGATGGCCAGGATTCGAGATTTCAGCTTAAATTCATCTTCAATATGCAAACCTTCATTGTCTAATTGAAGGCCGAGAACCTTGTGGTTCAGTATCCGGAACGCCTGTTTCAGAGCATCCTCACCGCACAACCCCTTGAGTCTTGTCGCTACAGTCAGCGAGATCCCTTCCAATAGTACCCTCTGTGTTGCCAGCTCTTTTTCCTGCGTCTTGATACGTGCGGCTACCCTGACAGCCGGTTCTTGCCCTGCAGACTTCAAACGATAATCGATCTCTTCGATTTGCAATCTGAGTTTAGTGATCTTGGCATCCTCGATGTCTGCAAGATAATCTTGAAATTCTGTCTTTTCCTGTTCAATTTTTGTAAGATCCTGCTTGAGTGCCCCCAATCGCTGGTCGAGAGACCTCATTAACTGTTCGGTCTCACGGTGCTCTTTCTTCGCTTCACCTTCCTTTTCCATGAGTTGTTCCAGTTGCAGGGTGAGCGTTGCCCGCGACTGAGCAAGTCCGGCCCGTATCCCATCCCAGGCTCCACTGATAGCGGCAAAGAGGAGCGGCAGATTACCGCGGACATCATTCCGTTCGGCAGCCAATAAGAGAGCCTGTCTGATGTCGTCAGCCACTGACTGCAGACCGCGTACATCGTCGGCCAGCCGCATCACCTTTTCAAACTGGCTCGAATAGTCAGTTTCAGGGTCTATGCTCTTCTGCTTGAATTCGGATTCATAGATATCGTAGAGAAAACATTTCAAGTCTTCCTGACTCAGATGAGCCAACCGGAGAAGGTTGCTGAATACTCGTCGAAACCGGCGATAGGCATCACTATCGCGGGTTGGAACCAAGCCGAGATGAACGCCATTGTTTTCACCGCTGCCGGTCAATGCCGCTTTTAACTGGTTCGGTTCCAGCTTTCGATAGTCCCTGCCTGCCAGAAGTCCCCGGATATCGTCTTCCTGTCGCATTTTGTCCGATTCATCAAGAAAGTCAGCGATGTCGAACTTCCCCTGGTAACTGAAGCGCCTGAATTCGTAGCGTTTAAGCGGACCAAGTCCCTGAACTCCAACCACTCGGTAGCCGGTGGGTGTCAAGCATTCGAATAGTATGTAGCTGTTCGGATCGGGAAAATAGTAGCGCCTGGTGGCGTCCATATCCCTGGAGAAGTGCATGTAGCGCTGGTCGTCAATATACAGAAACTGCAGGGCCGCTATCAGCGAGGTCTTTCCTACGTTGTTAGGCCCAACCAGGTGCAGCGGAAGGACGAGTTCCACTTCGCCGTAATCGTATTTGCCTGACTTCAAAAAGATTAATCGAGTAGGCCCCACGACACTCATAAAGAAACCCCACTTTCCGCCTGTTTCAGGTCCGCTTGAAGGATTGAGTGGCAGATGTCGAAGAATCGGTACACCGGCGAACGAAACCGGAACGAACCACCTTTGCGCACGGCAAAACCGAATCGCTCCAGATGGTTTACTACCCCTTCAAGGCCGACATGGTCTGCAACGCCACTCTCCTTCATGTAGATTCGATATCTCTCGGTAGAAAAGTGCGGCATGTCGGCAATGGTAAATTCCTTGGTGAGGATGCTTTCGGCAACTGGCTCTCCCTGCCCTTCAAGAAACTCCATCAATATGAAGATGAACAACGCCATCCGGGAGCTGGCGTCACTCAGAGTTTTTTCGCCTCGGAAATAATAAAAGTCACGGGGATGCGCTTCAAGCTTGAATCCCAGACTATCAAAAAGCCTCTGGTATAGGTCGAAGTTATCATACATGGCATGATATTGATTGCCATCTTCCGCACAGATATGCCTGCCGCGGCAGAGACGCTGGAATATCTCGTCAAGGAAAGGAAGCTCGCATGGGTTTTCAATCATCGAATTGCCTCAACAGCTAACGGACAGGCAAGAACCGTTATGCCGGGTAATTGGTATTTCTTTTCATCTCTGGAAAATGAAGCCGAGAATGAATCACTGCCGAATATGCGGCCATAAGCCCGAAGCAGTTCTGGGAACGGATATTCTTCATAGCTATCGAGAATCCATTGCAGAACGTCATTAACGGGGAGCGATTGTAGCAGCTTGTCTGTGAGTTCGTCAGGTGGGATAAACTGATGAGAAGGTTGTTGCGCTCCAAAGCTGATCACTGGAGGCTCTTGTGGTTGGTAGCCACGGACATTGTGCAGGTAAGCTTCAATGTCCGTATTATCGAACAGCCCTTCGCGGAGTCTTCCGGCGTGAATCGCCAGTTCCGACTGCAGATTGAGACTTTTGATCCCTTCCTTGCCGATTCGTTCCAGTGCACGTGCTACGCCTCTTGCAAGTGAGCTGTCCTGTTTCAGGGAGGCATAGAGAGGCTCCACCTCATGCATGGACTCGTGAAAATCAGCCGTCATATCACGACGCAGCCTGACCAGGCGTACTGAGCATCGGGAAAACTCACGGTGCAATGCACCATCCAGCAGAAATTGCTCCGAACCATGCCTCAACAGCCTCTCAAGGTTATCAAGCGAGGAATCCATCGTTTTGCGAACATCGATGAGGTCTTTGAGCGGTTCCAGGTAATGCTTCCACAGATGGAGTATTTTTTCGAATCGCTCTGAAACCGTCCGCTTCTCTCTGTTCGACTTGACGGTCATCACCTCGCAGATGATCGCCTCGCGGTTGGCACGTGAATCCTGGCGAATCCGCTCCATCGTTTCCGTTGTCTCGTCAAGCGCCCGTTCGATCATGCTGTGTTTGTCATCGCGAATGGCGAGGTCAAGAGCGGCCTGTGACCGTTCCAGTTCATCAAGGTATGCCTGTATTACGGCGGTAGAGGTAAGACGCTGTTCCTGGAGCAGGAAGCGAAACAGGATGGCAACCGTCCTGGTCATCTCGTAGCTGGCGGTTGCATCGGGGAGTGGTTCGATTATCTTGAGGTTGATGAGCTTTTCAATAAGGGCGGCGGGAGATTCCAAACCTGTGCGGTGCCGCCTGATCAACTCGGTCAGTTCGGCGTCATTCATCCCGCCGATTCTGCGGAAAATATCGTGCAACAGAGAGTAATTCTGCGCCGCGAAGTTGAAGAAGGATTGTGGATTTATAGCCATGGATAACCTATTTACGAAAATTATATTCCCATCTTGTTCTATTTCGGCTTAAGGGTTACCAATATTTTCAAAGGTCATTGCCATGAAAACGTTCTATTGTACTTTTATTAAAATACGACCGCATCACTCCCAGCTAGCCGCTTCTGAATATACTTCTCAGTTGCATCGCCAAGTTTTTCTTCGAGAAGATCAGCCAGCTTATCTTTTATTTCAGCAAGGTCATTTATGCCTAATACCATTTTTCCAAAAGCATTAGCGGCCATCTTTGCGGCAGCCGGAAGCAATACGGTTCCGGTTTTCACACAAGCATCACGAAAACTTACCCAACTCTCGTCGCCTTCGGACTTTTTAACAGCAGACAATATCTCCGCAGAAATCAATAAAAACGGATCATCAGTATAATCTTGCTCAAAGGCATCGAGAAAAATGGTTTTGTAGCCATTCACTTCCAGCTGTGCAGCCCAGTTGCTCCCGAAATAGGACTTCCCTTCTCCCCATGGTGCGTCTATAGCCATGACGCATCCGCTATTCAAACGGTCAATATACTGGGTAAGTCGATCTGCAAGTAGCTTACGTTCGAACTTATCATTACTGAACGGCTCACCGTCTACGTACGCAGGTGGTCGATGATAGATTTGGTTGTCTTGGGTCATTTGACGTCCTGAGTGGTAGTGATGATTTCCCAGTGCCCACCTTTATCAGGCCCGATACGACGAAGACTGTTAGCACTCTGTAATTGCCGAATGTTTCTTTCAATAGACCGTTCTGTTAAACCAACCAACTTAGCCAACTCTGGAATGGTAATCCTGTTGTCACCAGCAATAGCTTCCAGAATTTTCACCGACGTTTTCACCGACGTTTTCACCGACGTTTTGCTAACATCTTCGGTGATTGTTTTCTCTACAGATTTTCGTTTGAACGTGACGATGAACTGTACGGTTCCCACTTCCTCGAATTCAGTAGCAGGCTCCCGCTCCAGAATCATCTTGATGCCACGTCCCCATTTCTCTGTACGGTGACTGCGCTGAAACAATTCAGCCAGCAGCTCGTTACGACGGGCAGAGACCATCTTCTTTCTGATGCTGTCTATAGTAAGCCCGCCATACAGAAGGCCGGGGCTTCTGATCTCTATCCGATCTTTAAAATAGCGATATTGACGGAATCATACTCCCGATAGTCACGGTGACAGAATGCATTGATAATCGCTTCACGAAATGCTTCACGGTCTATCTCAGGCACGTCTACCCGCAGCAACCCTTCCAGTCGCATACCAATATTGATATGCTCCAGAACGTATTCCTCTGCCTTGTTGATCAAAGCAAAGACATCCCCATAGAAATCCTTCATATCAAGGGTAACAGTAGTGTCCAACGTGCCGAATACCGCACAGCGTAACCGGGCGTTGGGGAAAAACTTCTCGGGTTTGCGGGCAAAACAGAGCACGGCAGCATTCAGCATTTTGCCGTCTCTGATCAGATTCAATTTTTCGAGGGAGTTGGGGACTGTGTCGAACTTGAGATTGCTGAGCTTGAGGAATGACTTCAACTTGCCTGGCCCAATATCGTCAAATAATGCTTTGTCGCAGACCTCCGTATCCCAACGGAGCCGGTCACGGTTTTTTGCCAAAATCAGGTTTTCCAGTTCACGGGCACTTAGCTGCCTGTCTTCGTCCCCAACCCTGATATATGCCCGACCATAGGCATAGTACGGGTGATCCTTGCCAACGACCTGCACCTTGACACACTGCTTGGTATCAACCGACACCTGTTCGATAATTGGAAATATTTTGGGCTCAATATTATCGGCAATAGTCTTGGAAATATCCCGGATAGTTTTATCGGAGATCTGCTGACCCGCGACCGTACCATCGTTCTTAACGCCGAACCAGACTTCACCCCGCTGGTGTTTGTTCAGCATCGCCACAATAGAGATCACCGCCTCCTTCAACTCGGAGGTGGATTTTTTCAGTTCAGTGGTTTCGGTTTCTTGAAATATGGTCATTATTTTCACTGGTTATCAGGATTTTTAATTTAAGTTTCCATATCAGAATTAAGCTTAAATAGCCACCGGAAAGCCTCTTCATTAAAGCAATTACTTGGCATTATGTCATCGGAGGTGCTGAGACTATGAACAGACTAGAAGTTAAGTTTACTCGGGAAAGACTCTATGAGGAGGTGTGGAGCAAGACAATGATGTCCCTTGCCAAGGAGTACGGACTTTCAGATACCGGCTTACGAAAAATATGTAAATATCTCCAAATTCCGCTTCCACCACAGGGATATTTTCTGCGAAAAAGAAGGGGCACTCCTCCTCCATTACCACCCGCGACCAAAAGCACTCCCACAAAGTATGTTTGCTACTACTGCCACCCGCCAGCACATCTTCAGGATACTGTTCCTGAAGAACCAGTCGTTCCCGAGATTGCCTTTGAAGATGACCCTGCAAACCGGGTCACCGTCCCTCCAACACTCGAATCGCCCCACCCTCTAACAAAGAAGACCGCGCAGGTGTTTAGTAAAGCCAAACTAGATGATGATGGCAGGCTGAATGGCCGGCATCGAGACGGTTTGAATATCACTGTTTACCCTGAGAGCGTCAACCGTGCCCTACTGCTCATGGACACAATCATCAAAGCTATGAATAATCGTGGTTTTACAGTCGCAATTGATTCCGGAAACAGGGTCACCACAGTGACTATTCTCGACGAAGTAATCGAAATATGCCTGGAGGAACGAGGCCAAAGGGTTGACTACGAGCCAACTCCGAAAGAGCTGAGGAGAGCTGAACGTCTCAAACACCGCACCTATCCACTTTACAAATATGTTTCTTCAGGTCGGTTGGTTATCAAAGCAACGACTCGTATCGATCCATGGGAGTTGGTCTCATCCGATAAGAAAAAAACACGGATTGAGATGAATCTCAATGAGACTATTGCCAGACTAATTAAATACGCTCTGAGTGTTAAGGAGCGACGCTTGCGTCGCGAACAGGAGGAGCGCGAGCGACGGGAACGTGAGGAACATCGACAGGAGATGCGGCGACTCATAGAGCTGGAGAGGGTGAAACTCAAGGAACTGGGCGAAGAGGTAGATGCTTGGCACAAAAGCCAGCGCATCAGAACATATGCGGACGCAGCGAGGCAGATTGCAATAGCACAGCATGGACGAATAAATCCTGGCAGTGAAATGGATGAATGGTTGATCTGGGCTGAGAAACAGGCTGATCGACTCGACCCATTGGTTAAAAGCCCCTATTCGGTTCTCGATGATGAGGCCAAGTACCGGGGCTGGTAATAAAGGCCGCTCATACGAAAGGAGATCAGTATGAAAACTCAGGCGCCTCAGGCAAAGAAACAAACAGTAAAAAAAACCCGACCGAAAAAACCAAAAGAGGATTACTGCACTTTTGTAGTAGAAGTTATTGATTGGGAATTAACATATCTGTTTTCTATAAACCATGATCAAAAATATCGCCCAACCCCATATGAAGAATATCTGCATCTGGAAATTAAAGGCATACTACGCGAACCTAAGAAATTTGATGGGAAGGAAATCGACGTCACATTCATGGGAGACCGAAATATGATACCTGACATAAACAATCCAGCTTCTACTATCAAACCAATAAGCCTTGGTTTTCTTAAAATCCGAGGCGACCATCGACAGTTTATCGGTTCAATCCCGCAAGATTCACTTCCGCTCATTGCACCTATGCTGGAATCGAAACGCATCCGGTTTTTTCATCTGCACGGTTCAAGCCTTCATCACTGCACTGCGTCAATTAAATCCATTCATTTTTTCAATGATTTTGACCCGGAAGAATGGTAGTCGGCAATACGTTGTGTGCCGATGTCTGACCACCACTATGACCCACACAAAAAACTGATTCATTCTGCTTTGGCACTTGGTAAACAACTTTATTTTTGAGTAAACAACTTTATTTTTCAGTAAACGACTATATTTTCCAGTAAACAACTTTATTTTGGTTGAACAGGTTTCATAGAGCAGTATTTTTACTCACTCCACCGTCACGCTTTTAGCGAGATTCCTCGGCTGGTCAACATCAGTTCCCTTTAATACGGCAATATGATAGGCAAGAAGCTGCAACGGCACAGAGAGCAGCAACGGATCAAGATCTTCATCAAGATGCGGAATTTCGATGGTTGTCTCCACCCGGCCATGCATCTCTTCGTCACCGGCAGAACAGATGGCAATCACCCGGCCGCTCCGGGCGATAACCTCCTCCATATTCGAAAGTGTTTTTTCGTAGGTACTCCCTTTGGGCACCAGAACAACGACCGGCACATCTTCATCAATCAAGGCAATTGGGCCATGCTTCATTTCTCCTGCGGGGTAACCTTCTGCATGGATGTAGGAAATTTCCTTCAGCTTGAGCGCACCTTCGAGGGCTATCGGGAAATTTTTGCCACGGCCGAGATAAAGAAAATCACGGGCATTCATATATTTTTTTGCCACTTTTTCAGTATATTCGTTCAGCTCCAGCGCCTCTTCCAGCAGTCCCGGCACTTTTTTTAGCGCCGCGATCATCCGCTGACCATGAGCAATATCAATCGAACAGTTAGCGCGCCCCAATCGAATGGTAAATAGATACAGGGCGGTCAACTGGGTAACAAACGCCTTGGTTGAAGCAACACCGATTTCCGGACCGGCATGGGTATAAATTACCCCGGATGACTCCCGGGCAATTGATGAATCAACTACGTTGCAGATGGCAATATTCATGGCACCGCGAGATTTTGCTTCGCGCAGGGCAGCGAGAGTATCGGCAGTTTCACCCGATTGCGATATAACAATCGCCAGCGTGCTGTCATCAATTACCGGGTTTCGGTAGCGGAACTCTGACGCTATATCAACCTCAACCGGAATGCGGCAGAGCCCCTCGATATAGAATTTGCCAACCAGAGCAGCATGCCAGGAGGTGCCACAGGCTATGATGACAATTCGCTTTACAGCGGCCAGTTGCCGGTCACTGAACTGAAGATCTTCAAGGTAGACGTCCCCTTCTCCCTCCAGCAGTCGGCCGGCAATCGTGTCCCGTACCGCACGCGGCTGTTCATGAATTTCCTTCAGCATGAAATGCCGGTACCCCCCTTTTTCAGCCATCATGGGTGACCAATCGATACGACGAGCCTTTTTATCAAGTGCGCCGCCTGCAATCGTGGAAAAACGAGCTTCCCCTCCCCGGAAAACCACCATCTCACCATCCTCCATGAATACCATTTCGCGGGTATAGGCCAAAATGGGAGGAATATCGGATGCAACGAAAAACTCATCTTGGCCAAGACCAACTACCATCGGAGAACCCAGTTTGGCAGCAATTAAACATTCAGGGTCTTTTTCGTTGAGAATACAAACTGCATAGGCACCGCGTAATTGGGCCAACGCCGTCCTGACCGCCTTTTCAAAAAGGGGCTCCGTCTTGAATGCCTCTTCGATAAGGTGCGAAATAACTTCAGTGTCTGTTTCGCTCTTAAAAGTATGCCCGGCTTTCTTCATAAGCTCTTTTAGCTGCAGATAATTTTCTATGATGCCGTTATGTACAACAATAATCGACCCGGCTTTGTGCGGGTGGGCATTAATTTCCGAAGGCCTGCCATGCGTTGCCCAGCGGGTATGGCCGATACCGACTGTTCCGGTAAGCGGCTCATCCCTGAGAATTTTTTCAAGATTAACCAGCTTCCCCTGACTTCTGCGGATTGCTGACTCGTTATTTGACAACGTGGCTATTCCGGCTGAGTCATAGCCTCGATACTCAAGTTTTTTAAGACCTTCAAGAATAATCGCGGTTGCCTGCTGCCCACCAATGTATCCAACGATGCCGCACATATACATCTCCTCAAGAACGGAAATTAAAAAACTTGACTCATGGACGTAGTACCATAATCCACGGATTATTAGCACATTTTTTTAATCCTGATATCAATACTGTCATGTTCCTCTACGTATTCCCAAACCCGAATATGTTTGAATTCCTGAAATGATATGCTATTTTGCCGCAACCGGAACGCAAAGGCGGCAGTATTCCCATTCAGATATTCAGGAAGGTTTGTACCAATGGAAAGAAAGATGCCCTCTCGCACAACAAACAACAGCATTTGGTCGACGGTACTTCTATTTACGGTGACTCTTGCCGTTGTTGCTCTCCTTGGTATTTCCGGTTACGTGTTTTACTTGATGGCTAAACTTCCCCGGGTTGATCGACTGACGGATTATAAGCCACCCATTGTCTCACAGGTTTTTGGAGATGACGGCACGCTGGTTGGCGAGTTTTATCTGGAACGCCGCATCGTAGTGCCGGTCAACAAGATGCCACGCAAATTGATTCAGGCTTTCGTCTCGGCGGAAGATTCCAATTTCTACTCCCATAAAGGGATTGATTATCTTGGCATTATTCGGGCAGCCGGTAAAAACATAATTTCCATGAGCAAAAAAGAGGGTGCTTCCACGATCACACAGCAGGTTGCCAAATCAATGCTGCTGACACCGGAGAAAAAATTTTCCCGCAAAATCAAGGAGGCCATCCTTGCCAAAAGGATGGAAGAACGACTCTCTAAAGACGAAATTCTCTATCTGTATCTGAACCAGATATATCTCGGAAGCGGTTCATATGGCGTTCAGGCGGCAGCAGAAAACTATTTCGGCAAAAATGTTGAGCAGCTCAATCTGGCAGAAATGTCCATGCTTGCCGGCCTGCCGAAAGCACCCAACTCATATTCCCCGATCAAGCATCTCGACAAGGCCCGTGATCGCCAGGCATACGTCCTTGAACGCATGATCTCGGAAGGCTACATAACGGCGGTTGAGGCCGATCATGCCAAAAAAAACCCCATTGTTCTGCAACCGATGAAAAAAGTAAATAATGAGCAATCCGCTTATTTTCTCGAGTACCTGCGGATTCATCTGGAGCAGAAATACGGAGAAGATCAACTCTACAAAGGTGGTCTGAAAATCTACACCACTATGAATGCCGCTATGCAACGCGCGGCCTATGACTCTCTCCGCAAGGGACTGAAAGAGGTAGACAAGCGCCAGGGTTTCCGCGGACCGATAAAATATTTAAATGAAACAGACGTAGAAAGTTTCTGCAGCAAGATCGAGGATTCAATTGATTCCGCCACACTTAAAACCGGTGAAACCTACCAAGGTGTAGTGGTCGGCTTTAACCCCGGCAGGGGTGACGCGCTCGTGAGAGTAGGAGAACGTAACGGCGTCCTCTCCCGTAAAAACATGGCATGGGCAGGCAAAGTCGGCATGATCAACCATTACGGAAAACCGGATAAAGGCCACAAGGGACGGGGACTTACACTCGGCTCTGTCATTGAAGTATCGGTAGTTTCCCCCGAAACCGACAAGGAAGGGGCCCAGTTTGCCCTTGATCAAACACCGGAGGTACAAGCGGCTCTGGTCTCCATAGATCCTCGCAGCGGCGGCATAAAGGCAATGGTTGGAGGATACGACTTTAAAAAGAGCCAGTTCAATCGTGCCATTCAGGCAAAACGTAATGCCGGTTCAGCTTTCAAGCCGATAATTTATGCCGCTGCTCTTGACAAGGGCTTGACACCGGCAACGATCATCGAGGATGCACCGGTCGAATACCCGGACGGAGCCGGCGGGTTATGGAAACCGCAAAACTATGACCATGAATTCCGCGGCCCGGTGACCATGCGTGAGGCACTGACCTATTCCATAAATATTGTCAGCGTGAAGATAATGGAACAGATTGGCGCGCCGTACACGGCAGAATACGCAAAAAAACTTGGGTTCACCTCACCAATACCGGCCAACCTAGCTTTGGCGCTCGGAGCAGCGTCAGTATCCCCGTTTGAGTTGACATCTGCATATGCTGTTTTTGCAAACAATGGGATATTGACCCCACCGTATTATATTACGAGAGTAACTGACAATGAGGGAAATTCTCTCGAGACAACCCCACCACCCGTGCCGGTCCCGGTCATTTCTCCGGAAACCGCATACGTAATAACAAATCTCATGCAGAGTGTTGTATCGAGCGGCACAGGACATCGCGCATCCATTATCGACAGACCAGTAGCTGGGAAGACCGGCACAACCAACGGTGCAAAGGATGCCTGGTTTGTCGGCTATATTCCGCAATTAGTAACAGGAGTATGGGTCGGTTACGATCAGGAGCGGTCGTTGGGGGCAGGCGGAAGCGGAGGACAGGCTGCAGCGCCGATCTGGGGTGATTTCATGCAGCAAGCGGTTTTATCTCTGCCTGCGGAAGATTTCACGGCACCGGAAAATGTTTCCTTTGTCCTGATAAATCCGCGCACCGGCAAGCTTGCAAAAGAGGGAACCGTCGGAGCGGTTACGGAATGCTTTATAAAGGGGACGGAGCCGACATCGTACGATTACCTACTGAATAGCACGGATCTTCCGCTCGGGCTTAAACCAGTTATTCCCGGAGCGATTCTGAATAAAAACTGAATCGTTTTTTGGCTAAACCCAGTTTTTACAGCTTTTCCTTGCGCCTTTGCAAATTCGCTTGAAGGCGCCTGCTTTTGGTGCACCCATTGCGTTAATGCTCTTTACTTCATGTTGTTTTTCATAGCAGAAGAAGAGTGCCCATCAGAAAGAACCGTTACAGCGAAATATCCTCGGCAATTCCCCTCTTCTGCTGCACTACCGATTTGAGTTTCCCCCAGTCCACCAGCGCTGAAAGCTTCTGCTTCTCTACCAATTTACGAGCTTCTTCGACAAGACCGGCACTCTTTTTATAGACATCCTTATGCACCTCCAGATAAACCCGCCCATTATTTGTCACTGCCAGTTTGACCGGCTTATAGACAATCTCTCCTCTGGTGTTCACCTTTATCTGTGGATAAATCCCCTCCATCTGGTCCGGGGAAAGCCTGATACAGCCATGACTGGAAAAACTGTAAATTGACGACGGCTTGGTTGTGCTATGAATCAAAATCCCGGGAATTGAGGTTTTGATGGCATATTTGCCAAGCGGATTCTCAGGCCCGGGGGGGACAGTGGTAACAACCTCCTTACCTTTTTCTTCCATTTCTGTCTGAATAGAGGGAGGGACTGTCCAGGTTGGATCTTTTACTTTACCGGTAATTTTGAATTTTCCGACCGGTGTCTGCCATACGTATTTTTCATTTTTTACCACTGACCCCAGTGCCACGGGAAGGGCCGTTACGAGAGCGCCATGCTGAAAATAATAGAGCGTGCGGTCCGGAATGTTGATGATAATGCCATTCTTAAGCTGCTGCGGGATAATTTTGCGGTTGTTGTAAGCAAGCTTTTGCCCAACTTTAAGGTGCGCCTTGACGTCCAGACTGTTCTGGCTGCGCAGATGCTGCTGCGTTACCCCCAGTTTTGCTGAAACAAGGCGGAGAGTGTCTGCCTTCACAACCGTATAGACACCCTTTGAACCGACGATCCTATCCGAACCTGATTCCGCATCGCGCGCCGCAACCTGTTCTTTTCCCGGCGATTCATTCGACACTCCCGGGACAGGCTGCACATCTTCGACATCAGGAAGGAGAGGAGAGTTGGATGTCTTGAGCATTGATTCAATAATCTGGGACTTCTGAAGCGCCAACAGGTAAAACTTGTCAGCAGCTTCCCAGTCACCTTTTGAATAATAGCGGCGGGCAACTTCGAAAACAAGCTCAAGGCTTTTCATATCATCAGAAAGTTTTTGCGCATCACCATTCTGGTGGAGAGTTGCAACCGCAAACTCGGCATCTTCCCTAAAATCGGCACACGCAGAGGTTGCATACAACAGTACGGAAGCGAGGAGACAAAAAGGCACGAATATACATTGTTTAGCCAAAGTTTTCATAAGCCTATTTCTGTACAGTATCACAGGGTGGAAAAGCAAACATATTCTAACTTTCATTGGGATGGTACGGCATTAAAGCGCCCCCGCCGGAATATCCAACGGGGGCGATGAAAACGTTTTATGCGTACGTTGTTACTACCCGAGAATTGCCTTCATATCAGCTTCAACAGTGGTTATCGGAGCGATGTTGAAGTTCTCAACCAGGAAGTTGAGAACATTGGGGGTGATGAAAGCCGGCAGTGACGGCCCGAGCTTGATGTTCTTGATGCCGAGGTGGAGCAGAGTCAACAGGATGACCACCGCCTTCTGCTCGTACCAGGAGAGAATCATCGAGAGGGGGAGGTCGTTGACGCCGCACTCGAAGGCACCCGCCAGTGCTACTGCGATCTGAATGGCAGAATAGGCATCGTTGCACTGACCAACGTCAAGCAGACGCGGAATGCCGCCGATATCGCCGAAATCAAGCTTATTGAAGCGGTACTTGCCGCAGGCGAGTGTCAGAATGACGGTATCCTTGGGGAGTTTCTCGGCAAATTCGGTGTAATAGTTACGGCCCGATTTAGCACCGTCACAGCCGCCGATCAAAAAGAAGTGTTTGATGTCGCCGGACTTGACGGCAGCAATTACTTTATCAGCGACACCCAACACCGCGTTGTGGCCAAAGCCGGTCAGAATTTCCTGGCCGGGGTTTTCAGGCAGGCCTGGCAGCTCAAGAGCCTTATTGATGACCGCAGAGAAATCCCAACCGTCAACGTGTTTTACGTCCGGCCATGCAACAAGTCCCCAGGTGTAGAGGCGATCTTTGTAGCTGTCCGACGGCTTTTGAATGCAGTTGGTGTTGAAGATGATTGCGCCGGGGAAGTGCAGGAATTCTTTCGCCTGGTCCTGCCAAGCGCCACCAAAATTACCGACCAGATGCGAGTATTTTTTCAGGCCGGGATAACCGTGAGCCGGCAGCATTTCACCATGGGTGTAGATGTTGATCCCTTTACCCTCGGTCTGCTTGAGCAGCTCTTCGAGCATCTTCAGGTCGTGGCCGGTAACGAGGATGGCCTTGCCTGCCTTGGTGCCAAGCTGAACTGCGGTCGGAACCGGGTGACCATACGCATCGGTGTTGGCGGCATTGAGCAGCCCCATAACGGTCAGGTTATGCTTGCCGCACTCCATGGAAAGACCGACGTAATCCATCAAGCCAAGGTTTGTATCAGTCGTAGCTGCCAGCGCCTTCTGGAAAAACGCCATGACTTCATCGTCACTTCTGCCATGAATCATGGCATGATCCATATAGGCGGCCATTCCTTTAAGCCCCAGGAGCAGTATTTCTATGATGGAACGGATATCTTCATTGACATGCAGTGTGCTAAGGCCGTGAGTTTCTCCCTGTGCAGACATACCGGCCAGATCACCAGCCGGTTTCCAGTCGGCAACCGGACCGGAGACAGTAACACCGGCAGCAGCCCTGGCCTTCTCTTTCAGCTCGTAGCACTGTGTAATCATGCCTCCGATACGGGCTGCGTCAAAATCCACGTTGGTGACAGTGGAAAAAAGTCCCTCAATGGTAAAGCGGTCAATCTCAGCGTTGCGCCCCAGTTTGTCAGCGTACAGCGCCAGGCTTTTCAGGCCGTACATCAGGTGATCCTGCAGCGCTGATACTTCGGGGTTTTTACCGCACACTCCTACAATATTACAACCGGTACCGTTTGCTGCCTGCTCGCATTGGTTACAAAACATGCTCATTGTGTATCCTCCCTCTGGTTAGTGTTCGAGTGAACTCGAATGTATTTTTGTTTAATTGGTACGTGGACAGTATACCATCTATTTGGGATATAATTTGACGATGGTCAAAAATAGTCATTTCAGTTACAAAATGAAACGGTAACCGCCGAAAGGGTAATTTTCCCGCTTTGCTCATGACGAAAACCAATTTGTCATTGTCTTTGAATTACTGGCGTTATATGTTTGGGCAATAAATAAAATGACGAGGGAAACACGTGCGAAATACCGCAAATCTTGACTATGAAGGCGCCATTTATCGCCCCCCGAGCGAAGCCCGTTCGATTATCCTGCAAGCCACGGTAGGCTGCGCCCATAACAAGTGCACCTTCTGCGTCAGCTACAAAGACCGGAAATTCAGGATCAAGAACCGCGCCATTATCGAGGCGGATCTGCAAAAGGCTGCCCGTCTTTATCCCGGAGTCAAGCGGCTTTTCGTCGCCGACGGCGACGCCCTGATTATGCCGATGACCGAGTGGCGCTGGCTTATGCCCGCCATCAATGAATATCTGCCATGGGTTGAGCGTGTGGGGGTCTATGCAACCGGCTTGGCCATCCGCAAAAAAACTCCTGAAGAGCTGAAGTGGCTGCACGACCACCGGCTCGGCATCATCTATCTGGGGGTTGAAAGCGGCGATCCGCAGACTCTGGTCTCTGTTCAGAAGGACTCCACGGCAGAGCAACTGATCGAGGCGGGACAAAAGGTCAAAACAGCCGGAATCGAGCTGTCCGTTACCGTTCTGCTCGGAATCGCGCCCCCTGGACGCAGCCATGACCATGGGCAGCAAACCGGACGCCTGCTCACGACCATGGATCCCGACTACGTAGGGGCTCTTTCGGTAATTTTCTGCGCGGGGACCGAACTGGAAGAGCGGGTAAGCAGGGGAGAACACCAGGTGCCAACGCCGGTGGATCTTCTCAAGGAACTGCGGGAAATGCTTGCCAACACCGAATTGTCGCACGGTTTGTTCATGGCTAACCACGCCTCCAACTATCTGCCTATCAAAGTGGAGATGCCACAGGGCAAAGCCGAGGCAATTGCTCTGCTCGATGCCGCAATCCGTGGGCAGGTAAAACTGCGTCCCGAATCCTTTCGGGCATTATAAATCAAAAGGAGGCATTATTATGAAAACGGCATTGATTTTTCTGTTCCTGGGCATATGCAGCATCAACCTGGCTGGCGCGGCGGAACCGTTCGAGAAGGATGTCATCAAGACAACGGCAGGTAATCTGGAAATATCCTTCATCGGCCATGGTTCTTTGATGGTGAAATTCGGCAGTAAGATCATCTATATCGATCCGTACAGCAAACTGGCCGATTATGGTCAGCTCCCCAAGGCTGACGTTATCTTTGTTACCCATGAACATCAGGATCATCTCGACCAGGTTGCGTTGCAGCATGTCAGGACCGCGAAAACGGTAGTGGTGCTCACCGAAACATGTGCTGAGAAGGTGCCGGGGGGCATCATCATGAAAAATGGGGACATCCGTAAAGTCGAGGGGATCACCGTTGAGGCCGTGTCGGCATATAACATCGTGCACAAGCGCGACAGCGGCCAGCCGTTTCATCCCAGGGGGGCAGGCAACGGCTACGTGCTGACATTTGCCGACAAACGGCTCTATATCGCCGGAGACACCGAAAACATTCCGGAGATGAGTCAACTGAAACAGATCGACATCGCCTTTCTGCCGATGAATCTTCCCTATACGATGACACCGGAAATGGCAGCCGCTGCGGCCAGCTCTTTCAAACCCAAGGTTCTCTATCCCTATCATTACGGGGAGACCGACCCTACCCGGCTTGTCACTTTGCTCAAGGATAATCCCGACATTGAAGTGCGGATTCGGCGGATGAAGTAAAAGCAGCCAATCCAAGGAGACCCTGCCCTGCATGGATTTCTTTGCCCGTGACTTGCGAAAAACAAGATATATTTTGAGGCGTTGGAGCCCCCATGCCTGAGCCACCACCCCGCAAGACAACAAACTCCGACACCTACCTCGCCATCTACGCAGTTGTCGGCTGTATCCCCGAGGGGAGGGTGGCAACATACGGACAGGTCGCCAACCTGGCGGGGATTCCGGGGCGGGCGCGCCTTGTGGGGTACGCACTGAGCGCTCTTGCAGGCAGGTCAAGCATCCCCTGGCACCGGGTCGTCAATGTCCAGGGGCGCATCAGCCTCCGCTCCTACGGCAGCGACGCTGATATGGAACAACGATTGCGGCTCGAACACGAGGGGGTACGCGTTGATACCAGTGGCCGCATCCCCCTTGATCGGTTCCTGTGGCGGCCTCAGCTTACCGGGCTGGGAGTACTGTAACCGCATGAAAACGAGAATAAACCCCGAAAAGAGCGGCCGGGTAACCATCACGCGGCAGGAACACGGGATCTCCCGCACGCTTATGAGCCCGAATGCCCTGCGCGTTCTCTACCGTCTGAAGGATAACGGCTTTGTCGCGTATCTCGTCGGTGGCTGTGTTCGCGACCTCCTGCTCGGACGAGAGCCGAAAGATTTTGACGTCGTGACCAACGCCACCCCCGGCGAGGTAAAGCGGATGTTCAGCAACTGCCGTCTTATCGGACGCCGCTTCCGCCTTGCACACATTCATTTCAAGGTAGAACTCATTGAGGTAGCAACCTTCCGTTCCCAGGCAGCGGATGAGCCGGAACCTGGGGCGGTGGAAACGCGCAGGGGGGAGCAGCGACAGCGGCGCCCGCAGATACTGAAAGATGACGAAGGGATGATCCTACGTGACAACGTCTTCGGCACTCCCGAAGAAGACGCCCTGCGCCGCGACTTCACCGTCAATGCGCTGGCCTACGATATTGCCGATTTCTCGATCATCGACTTCGCCGGCGGCCTTGCCGATCTGGACGCCGGTATCATCCGCACCATCGGTGATCCGAATGTCCGTTTTCAGGAAGACCCGGTGCGGATGTTGCGGGCGGTACGATTTGCCGCCCTGCTCGGTTTTTCGATGGCAGAAGAGACCCGTAATGCGCTGGTCACCGCCGCCGGCACCATCGTCAGAGCCTCGCCACCGCGCCTCTATGAAGAGATGCTCAAAATCCTTCTCTCGGGGGAAGGGGCGAAGTGCTGTGACCTCCTTCACCAGACCGGCCTCTTCACGGCGCTTTTCCCGTTTTTCTCTGCCTGGCTTAATGCCGAAAGCGGGGGCTTTCCCCACACCCGTTTCGGCGAGATGCTCACCTGCGTCGATTCCCGCATCCAACAGGGAGACACAATCTCCCCGCAACTCCTCCTGGCACTGCTTTTCGGTGAGTATCTTGATGAGAAGGCAGAGAACTTCCGCGCCAGAGGAATGCCGTGGCAGCAGAGTGTCGACGCCGCTACAGCGGAGTTTCTGGGAGAAGTCTGCCCGTTCGTTCAGATCACGAGCCGTGTCGGATCCGCACTCCGCGACATAATTGCCCAGCAGACGCGCCTTACGCATATCCCGGGTCGCCGCCCGCAGCTATTCATCGCCCGTACGGACTTCACCGACATCATCGCATACAGCCGGATAGTCCACGGCAATAAGAAGGATGTTGCCAGTCGATTGCAGTGGTGGCGGGTTCAGGCGGAACAGATGGAGCAGGAACCGCTGCCGTTGCTGTCCAAAAGCACTGAAGCGGCCGGGGCCGCACCGCGCAAGAAAAGACGCCGCCGGCGAAAACCGCATGGTTTGCAGCGGGCGACACAATGATTCAGCGTTGTTTGGCCCGCAGGATCAATATTCAGTAACGACCGGCTTATCAGGCTCCGGTTAATCGCACGGCCGTGAAGAGTATCCGAGTGTGGACGCATTAAGACATCGGAAGCCGCACGAGCAAAGCCGAAGATTGACGCCTCCAGCGGGGAAAAGCCTCCCTCTCGGACGGAAATATCTAGTTCTTGCCAGCAAACTATCAAGCAGGTATTCTGTCACTGTTTTAGAGAACAACGCACTGAATAGGGGGAAACATGAGCAAGGTCTATTTCACCGATATGCGGACCAACAGCAGAGAAAATCTGTTTGACAAAATCGCAAAACTACTGGCCTTGGCCGGGCTTGCGCAGACGGTTGCCAAGGGGGATCTGACTGCAGTCAAAATCCATTTCGGGGAAAAGGGAAATCACGGTTACCTCCGGCCTGTCTTTGCAAGGCGGGTCGTTGAGGAGATCAAAAAGCTGGGTGCGCTCCCCTTTCTGACCGATTCCTCCACGCTCTATCCCGGTCAACGCAAAGAAGCGGTTTCAGCTCTTACCTGCGGCATCGAGAACGGCTTCGGCTATGCGTGCGTCGGCGCACCGCTGATCATCAGCGACGGTCTTCGCGGCGTTACCGAAACCGAGGTTGCCATAGAAGGTGATCTGCTGACGCACACCTACATCGGTACCGAGATAATCGAGGCCGATTCGATTGTCGCCATGACCCATTTCAAATGCCACGACCTGACCGGATTCGGCGGTGCTCTCAAGAACATGGGGATGGGGTGCGCCAGTCGCCGGGGAAAACTGGTGCAGCATTCGACAATTGCCCCCCGGATATCGCAGCAAACCTGCACCGGCTGCGGCATCTGCCTCAAATCATGCGCTCATGATGCCATTGTTATCACAAACGGCACGGCGGTGATTGTCCCGGAGAAATGCGCCGGCTGCTCGCGCTGCATTACGGTCTGTCCGGTTTTAGCGATCAATGTGCAGTGGAATCAGGCTGCGGAACCTGCCATGCGCAAAATGGCAGAATATGTCAAAGGTGCCCTGACCGGCAAGGAGGGCAAGGCCATCTTCATCAACTTCATCACCCAGGTGTCACCTGCCTGTGACTGCTATGGCCACTCCGACGCCCCGATCGTCAACGACATCGGTATCTGTGCCTCAACCGACCCGGTGGCGATCGATCAGGCTTGCGCCGACCTGGTAAACGGAGCTCGCGGCAACGAAGGTTCGGCGCTGAAGAGCGGCCATGAACCGGGCGGCGACAAATTTCGCGGCGTTTCGCCGGAGATACCGTGGGAGGTGCAGTTGGAGCACGGAGAGAAGATCGGCCTGGGGAACAGGGCGTATGAGCTGGTGAGGGTGTAATTCTGATTATTACGAGAGGGGCACAGTAAAGGAGTACCCATGAAACTGATAATCTCACTTGCACTACTTATGCTGACATGCGGGGTTGTCTGCGGAGCCGAGACTTACCCACTCACGTTTCTGACAGAGGAGAACCCGCCATTCAACTACTCGGAGAAGGGGATTCCGGGCGGAATGGCTGTAGAGGTACTGCAGCGTATATGGGAAAAAACGGGAGAACCGCAGAGGATGATCACAGTTGTGCCCTGGGCACGTGGATACGAAGCGGCTCAGAACAGGCCCGGCACCGTACTGTTTGTCACTGCCCGGCTCCCGGCCCGGGAGAAGCTTTTTAAGTGGGTCGGCCCGATTACAATGACGCGGCTGATCTTATTAACCACTCGCGGCAGCACCGTCACCTTGCATTCTGAAGAAGACATCAAAAAGTATCGGATCGGCGTGCTTGGTAACGATTATTCCGAGATTCTCATGCGGGGAATAGGAGTCCCTGAAGAGCGTCTTGATGTCTCGCCCGATTACAAGTCCAGTGTTCTCAAGCTTATTGCGGGGCGTATCGATATGATGGTGAAAGGGGAAAAATCGCTGCCTGAATTTCTCAAGAGCATTAACCAAAACCCGGAAAATTTCAAAGTCATCCGCAGAATTGCCGGCGCTCAGGTCTGTTTCGCCTTTCACAAAGAGACCCCGGACAGTATCATAAAGCAGTACCAGGAAGCACTGAATGCACTTAAAGCAGATGGGACGCTAAACAAAATCGTCAAGCGGTATCAACCGGACTAAGTATGCTGGAACATCTGCAATAAACAGACAGGGGCTTTTATGCAATCCATTTCCAGACAGATACTTACGACACTCCTGCTTACCATTGTAATTGTTCTTGGCGGCTGGAGCGCCGTTGAGATCCTTACTGTGCAGCATACGGAAGCGGTGAAACTTGCCGGTGAAGCACAGCTGGCCTCGGAACGCCTTGCGCATAACCTGGTCTATCCGCTCTGGAATATGAATCAAGTGGAAGTTGAAAAAGATATCCTGTTTGAGACCAGGGCCACTATAATTACCGCCGTAATTGTTCTGGATGAGGCCGGAAACATCTATGCCGGAAAAATTGCAACGCCGGACGGCAGCGTCGAAAGCTGGAACCGGAACAATCCATCCCACCGTAACGTGGTTGAATCCGGCGCAAAGAAAATCAGTACAAACATAGTGCACAACGGCAAAACCATCGGCACGGTTGTCCTTTACACAAATGGCCAATACCTCAAAGGACTGCTGCGCACGCAGATAACTCTCATTATCATCAAGCTGATGGTTCTTGCCGGTATTCTTTTTGGAGTGACGTATACCAGCCTGCGGCGTTTAGTGGCAAAACCACTGACCATCCTGAAAGATTGGGCTGCAACCGCAACAGCGGACAACAGAACGGTAGCACCGGAGATGAGGCAGTCGGTAGAAATCGCCGCACTGACCTCTGCCATTAACCGCATGAACCACGATCTGCTTCAATCGTATAACCATCTCCACGAACAGGCCGCACTCCTTGGGACCGAGATGGCTGAGAAACAGATTGTTAATGAAGAGCTACAGGAAAAGACTGCCGAACTGGAAGAGGAAATTGAAGAGCGTCGGGCTGTCCAGCAAAGCCTTGAAGAGCAGGCCGGCATACTGGAGAAGGAAATTTCCGAACGCGTAAGAATTCAGGGAGAACACGACCTCCTTGGAGAACAGCTGCGGCAGTCTCAGAAAATGGAGGCTATAGGGCTCCTTGCAGGTGGCGTTGCCCATGATTTTAACAATATTCTTTCGGTCATAATGGGGTATGGAGGGCTGATCATGGCCCAGCTTTCCCCGGGCAGCAAGGCATATGACAATGCCACCCAGATTTTGAAAGCATCGGAACGGGCAGCAGAACTGACCAAAGGACTGCTTGCGTTCAGCCGCAAGCAAAACTTTAATCTGGAACTGACTGATATCAATCAGCTTGCAACTGAAAGCAGCACGTTTCTGAAGCGGGTAATCGGCGAAGATATTGAGCTCATCACGTCATATAATCCCTCACCGCTCTACATGCTGCTTGACCGCTCACAGATCCAGCAGGTTCTTATGAATCTTGCCACCAACGCACGCGATGCCATGCCAACCGGAGGAACAATGTCAATCGACATCGCTTCAACTGTGCTGGACGACGGCTTTGTCAATCACTATGGTTACGGAAGTCCCGGAGATTACGCTTTGATCCGGGTAAGCGACAGTGGAGAAGGGATGGGGAAGGAAACGGCTCTGCGAATTTTTGAACCGTTCTTTACCACCAAGGAAAAGGGGAAGGGGACAGGCCTCGGCCTTTCCATAATCCACGGCATTGTCGCCCAACACAAAGGCTTTATCCAGTGCGACAGCGAACCGGGAGAAGGGACATCGTTCTCCATTTATCTGCCATTATGTAAGGAAGCGGAATGTATGGTTGCTCCGATGGCAGAGAGTGAAGAGATATCCCCCCGTGGCACTGAAACCATCCTGTTGGCGGAAGACGATGGCATGCTCATGGAAATAACCGCCAATCACCTTGAATCAAGTGGCTACAAGGTTCTTAAGGCCTTCAACGGAGCTGAAGCGGTAGAAATGTTCAATAACCACCTTGAGGAGATTGATCTGGTCATGCTGGATGCCATCATGCCGAGGATGACGGGAAAACAGGCCTGGGATGAGATCCAAGAATTGCGTCCCGGAATTAAGGCTTGTTTTATCAGCGGCTATACGCACGACATCATAGGCGGAAAGATTGCCGTCGATTTCAGCCTCCCTTTTATCAGTAAACCGGTCATGCCTGCGACGCTTTTGAAGAGAGTACGTGAAATCCTGGATGGAGTATCACCATAACGAGGTAATTCCAATTTCAAATCAAAGATGCCATCAAGGCAGCGAGGAATGAGGCGACGAAGGCATACAAACAGTATGCTGAGGAGTTAATGACGAGCCAACGAGGGTGGGGCTTTGATCTGGAATAGGTATATAAGAGGACTGAGAACGTGAAAGCTGTCATCCAACGTGTTACATCGGCCTCAGTGGCTGTCGGGGAGAACATTGTCGGCCGGATCGGCCGGGGGATCATGATTCTGCTTGGCATAGAAAAAGGTGATGCTGAGGCAGAGGCCGATTGGCTGGTGGACAAGATCTCCGGTCTGCGCATCTTTTCTGACGAGGAGGGCAAGATGAACCGGTCTGTCATTGATATTGGCGGCGCCCTGCTGGTGGTCTCCCAGTTTACCCTGGCCGGCAACTGTGCAAAAGGGAGGCGCCCCTCATTTGACACCGCAGCCCCCGCTGATGAGGGAAAGCGGCTCTACGAATATTTCGTCTCTGCCGTCGTACGGAGCGGCATTCCGGTAGAAACCGGCATCTTTCAGGCCGATATGCAGGTGTCGCTGGTCAATGACGGACCGGTGACCTTCATTCTTGAACGGTAAAATTTTTCGTAATGGAAATGGTGATACGATGGCCAACGAACTAACCCTCGGTTTCTCTCCCTGCCCCAATGACACCTTCATGTTCTACCCTTTGGTACACGGGCTGGTTGAAACCGGCGGGTTGCACTACCGTGAGCAACTGGAAGATGTCGAAACCCTCAATCAACTGGCACTCGCCGGCAGGCTGGATATTAGCAAGGTTTCTTACCACGCGCTGGGACATATCCGTGACGATTATGCCCTGCTTCGTTCCGGCAGTGCTCTGGGTCGCGGCTGTGGGCCACTGCTGGTGGCCTCGGAAAAATGTGATCTGTGCGAACTGCGCGGCAAGACCATTGCCGTCCCCGGTCGCTTTACCACGGCAAAACTGCTGCTGCGTCTGTTTGATCCGGCATTGGATAATTTTATCATCATGCCCTTTAATGAAATCATGGACGCGGTACTGTGCGGCAACGTTGATGCCGGTCTGATCATCCACGAGTCGCGTTTCACCTACCAGGGTTTCGGTCTGCACAAACTGCTCGATCTGGGAGAGTGGTGGGAGGGGGAGACCGGCCTGCCGATACCGCTTGGCGGCATTGTGGCCCGGCGGACACTGGGGGTTGAAACGATTGCCGCAGTTGAGCAGGCACTGAAGGCTGGAGTCGAATACGCCCGATCTCACCCCGATGAAGCGGGTCGCTATATCGGCGAGCACGCCCAGGAGATGAGTCCGGAGGTCTGCGCCGCCCATATCGGTCTTTATGTCAATGATTTTTCGACCGAACTGGGCGATGAAGGCGTTCGTGCCATCACCTGTCTGCTGCAGCGGGCCGAGCAGGCGGGAATCATTCCGGCGTCAGAAGCGCCGCTTTTTATGACACCATAATCACTTCCGGTATTTTGCAAGGACCTCCGGAATCAGCCGTTTGATATTGGCAATCCGCGTGGCGTCTGCGGGGTGAGTACTAAGAAATTCGGGCGGTGCCTGTCCCCCCTTTTGCGCGGCCATCCGCTCCCAGAACGCAACGGCAGCATTCGGGTCATAACCGGCCATCGTCATAAAGACCAGTCCGAGATGATCAGCCTCGCTTTCCTGCATCCGACCGTACGGCATCAATGCTCCATACTGGGCACCCACACCGTAGACGGACATCCAGAGTTGCCGCGTAGTATCCGGTTGTGTGGAAAGAGCCGTTGCAAGTGCCGTCCCGCCCAACTGGGCAAGCAGCCCCTGACTCATCCGTTCATTGCCATGTTCGGCAATCGCATGGGCAATCTCGTGCCCCATCACCACCGCCAACCCGGTGTCATCTTTGGCAACCGGCAGGATGCCGGTGTACACCACCACTTTCCCACCCGGCATACACCAGGCGTTGACCTGCTTGTCCTCCACCAAATTGAATTCCCATTTATATTTATTCAGATAATCCTGCAGGCCGCTTGAAGCAAAATAACGCTCTACGGCATCCTGAATCCGGGAGCCAACCCGCTTGACGGTGGCTGTCTGCTGCTGATTCTGGCTCAGCTTGTTTTCCTTCAGAAAGGTCCCGTACTGCTGGGCGCTCATGGATAGCATTGACGAACCTGGAATCAGGTTGAGCTGCGAGCGTCCGGTAACCGGAACGGTGCTGCAGGAGGTGAGAATAATACATCCTAAAAGAACGGCAATTAAACGGGGCATAAATGGCTCCTTATCAGATCATGAAAATACAACTATAATACACAGTCGTAATTGTAGCACCACACAGTTTTTTTTCATATTGTTGAGCAAGAAGAGACGTACTACATTCCAGAATATCTGTGAAGCCAGATAACATGCGATGTTGCCGCAGGAGTGTTGACCATAGCATATTTGAATGATATTCAGGAAAGCGATGAAGTCAACTTCGAGAAAAGCATATAAGAACGATTTTTCCGAAAGGAGTGACAGTATGGCACACGAAAAAAGCCTGAATGCAGCTGCAATGCTATTTGATTTTGAGGGAACCTTGGTCGACTTTCAGTGGCAGCTTTCTGCCGCGATTGAAGAGACTCTGGAAATACTCCGGGAAATGGGTTTTCCACCAAAGCGGATTCAGAGCAGAAAATATTCAACGATAATGTCAGAAGCAATGCAGGCAGCGACTGAGATAGGATTATCACCGGATCAGGTGCGTGAAAGAATCGGTACGGTATATGACCGATATGATGAGGATGCGCTGACACGGTGGACTCTGCGACCGTTTGTACTCGATTCCCTTGCTGCCATCAGGGCGAAAGGAATCCGCACCGCTCTTGTCAGCAATCTGGGAGGTAAAACCCTTACGGCAGCTTTGTCAAAATTCTGCCTGACTGACTACTTTGATATCGTCCTTAGTCGCTACGATGTCAAACATCTGAAACCAAGCCCTGAAGGATTACATCTTGCGCTCGAGAAATTGGGAGTAAACAAGGAAACCTGTATTTTTGTGGGCGACAGCCTGGACGATGTCAACGCTGCAAAAAATGCCGGCATCAGGATAATGATTATAACAGCAGGCGAAAATGCCGCTGAAGATATTCTGGCGGCAGAGCCGGATCACGTGATTCAATGTTACAAAGAGCTTCTTCTTCTCCTCTAATGCGTGATAACTTCAGCATTATTATGCCTGCATCTCCCCAGCTTCGTGACGAAGCGGCACCCTGATGAACTGGGCCAGGATCAGGGAAACCACTCCCAGGGCAGCTCCCATGATGAAAGGAAGTTGGTAATTCCGCATCCAGAGGTAGCCGCCAAGGGCCGGAAGGAAGACCGCCGCGATATGATTGATGGTAAATCCCACCGCCGTTGTCGGAGCAATGTCCTCCGGATCGGCGATCTTCTGGAAATACGTACGGATTGCCACGGCAAAGTTGAACAGAATATAGTCAAGGATATACATCCCCGCCACCACCCATTTGGAGGATGCGTAGGCGTACGTCAAAAAGACCATGATTACTCCGGCGTACTCGATCGTACACAAGGTCCGCTCCCCAAAGGCGTTAATAGCCCGGCCTATCATCGGATTAATGATCCAGTTGATGATGTTGTTGACAATAAAGAGCACCGTTATTGTCTGTACCGAAAAGTGAAACACCTTTACCATCAGGAACATGGAAAAAACCATGTAGATCTGACGCCTGGCTCCGGACATGAAGGTGAGCATATAATAGAGCCAGTACCGCCTCTTCAGAAACATTCGCAGTTTCTGCCGCGGAACATCTGCATGGGTAGGATCACGAAAACATGCCCAGATGCCTGCCAGAAAAACGGCACTCCCAATCACCATAAACATCGCTTTATATCCCATAAAAAATCCCATACACCAGATGATGGCCGCTGAGACAATGCTGGCGATTGCCGCCAGACTACGAAGCTTTCCCATCACCAGCGGGGACTGGTGAATTGAGAAGTACTGGAGGGTTAATGATTGATTGGCGGTCTCATAGTAGTGAAATCCGACACTCATGATCACCGTGGTAACAGCGACACCGCCAAAAGTAGGGAAAAAGCCGGTCAAGGCGACACCAAAACCAAGAAGAGATATGGAGAGCGCCGCCAGTCGATGCTCCCGGATAACCATCATGACGTAGATCGCCGTGAGCGCAAAAAAACCGGGAATCTCGCGCACCGACTGGATAAGGCCGATATGTATCCCTTCAAGGTGGATGGTCTCTACGGCGTAGTTGTTGAACAGAATGGAGTAGCCCTGCATTGCGGCCATGGAGGCAGCGGTGAGGACGGCAAGATAGCGGAACATTGCCTTATTGGCAGCGGTAAACATCATAATTTCACCTAATTAGCACCAATATTCTACTAAATCTTAAGCCGATTTTACGTGCGTGCGTGAACCGGCAATCCACTAAACGGATCATGTATCCGTAGAATTTCTGCATAGCGCAGGAAACGGTATCTACGAACTTGGCAGCAACCGCTGCAGCACACTCTTCGCCATTTCAAGAATACCCTCGAACGAGGTATCCTTTAACGTGCAGACAAGCTTGTAATCAGGTGTGAACTGGTATTTTTTCGGTTCACTGCGCATCATGCCGATAATGGTGTCAGGCGGGGCCGGGGTGCGGGGGTGGAAGGAAATGATCACTGCTTTACCGTCGAAATCGATCTGGCGGACGATCAGCTTTTTGAGCAGTACCCGCAGTTTCATGACCTCGAACAGATATGAGGTCGCAAGCGGATATTTACCGAAGCGGTCAAGCACTTCGTTCTGCACATCCAGCACATCCTCTTCGCTCTCGGCCTGGGTCAGCTTCTTGTAAATCACCAACCGCTGCCCGGCATCCTTGACGTACGCCTCGGGGATGAATGCCGGTACTTTGAGGTTAATCTCCGGTTCGACCCGCTCTACAGACTCTTCTCCCCGCATGCGGGCAATCGTCTCTTCCAGCATCTGGTTGTAGAGTTCGAAACCGATTTCAGTCACCGTCCCCGATTGGCGGTTGCCAAGCATATCTCCCGCGCCGCGAATCTCCATGTCATGGGTGGCGATGCGGAAACCGGCCCCGAGTTCGGAGATCTCCTGCAGTACCCGGAGCCGTTCCCGGGCATCGGAGCTGATCGCCGCCTCACCGGGAATCAGCAGATAGGCGTAGCCGCGCTGGGTGGAGCGTCCCACCCTCCCCCGCAGCTGATAGAGCTGAGAAAGTCCGAATTTGTCAGCATGATCGACGATCAGGGTATTGGCGTTGGGAATATCAAGTCCGGACTCGATGATGGTGGTACAGAGGAGCAGATTGGTTTCACCATGCATGAACCCGAGCATGATTTTTTCCAGTTCATGTTCCCCCATTTGACCATGCCCGACCGCTATTTTTGCTTCCGGCACCAGTTGCGCGAGAAGTTCCGCCCGCTTGGCAATGGTCTGAACACGATTATGCACGAAGAAAATCTGCCCGCCGCGCCGGAGCTCCCGCAGCACCGCTTCACGGATCAGCTCTTCGGAAAATCGGGAGACGATGGTTTTCACCGCTAACCGGTCGACCGGGGGGGTATCGATAATCGAGAGATCACGGATGCCCATCATCGACATATAGAGTGTACGCGGAATCGGCGTAGCGGTAAGGGTCATGACATCCACCACCGCCCGGAAGCTTTTCAGCCGTTCCTTGTCCTTGACGCCGAAACGCTGCTCTTCGTCAATGATCAGCAGGCCGAGATCTTTGAAGGCAACATCCTTCTGCAGCAGACGGTGGGTACCGATAATGATATCGACGTTCCCCTTTTTGAGCCGTTCAAGCGTTTCCTTCTGCTCTTTGGCCGTGCGAAAACGGGAAAGCACCTCGACGGTAACCGGATAATCCTTCAGCCGTTCGCGGAACGTTTCATAATGCTGCTGGGCCAGAATGGTGGTCGGCACGAGGATGCCGACCTGTTTGCCGTCGAGCGCCGACTTGAAAGCCCCCCGCAGCGCGACCTCGGTTTTGCCATAACCGACATCGCCGCAGACGAGCCGGTCCATCGGTTTGGAATGCTGCATATCGGCCAGCACATCCTGAATTGCGGAGAGCTGGTCAGGCGTTTCCTCCCAGGCAAACGACGCTTCGAACTCCCGGTACATCTCATCGGGGGGAGAAAAGGAGAAACCTTCGGAGAGTTGGCGACGGGCATAAATCTCCAGCAGCTCACCGGCAAGTTCTTCAATATTCTTGCGCGCCTTACCCTTGGACTTCTCCCAGGATACCCCACCCAGCTTGTCAAGCGCCGGATGACTCCCCTCCGGGCCGACATAGCGCTGCACCAGACCGAGACGGTCCACTGGAAGAAACAGCTTGTCTGAGCCGGCATACTCCAACAGCAGGAAATCGCCGCCGGTGCTCCCGACGCTGATATGCTGCAGACCACGGTACAGACCGATGCCGTGGTCAATATGCACCATATAATCACCCGGTTTCAGTTCGGCCAGAGAAGCGAGAAGCTGTTTCTTGCGAACCTCGGACACACCGCGTCGCCTGACCCGTTTGCCGAACAGCTCTTCCTCGGCAATCAGGATCAGGTGAGAATCGGGGAGACGGAAACCACGGGAAATATCGCCGATGAGGATGGTAATAAACGGTTGAGACGCACGATTTTGCGTCCCGGCGCCCACCGCATCCTGAAACCCCGCCTCACTGATGGAGCAGGGAAGTTTATACGGGATCAGAAGTTCTTTAAGTCGTTCAGCCTGCGGCGGCTGATGACACGCGATTGCAATCATCTGACCGTCATCAAGCCATCCGCGCAGCGTAGCAGCCAGCGGCGCCAGAGCGTTGCTGCTCTCCTTCGAGACACTCACCCGCAGGTCGCTGTTATCCTGACAGGGAATTGTGATGGTCGTGATCTGTTCAGGGGCATCAAGAAGCAGGCCGGGAAGTTCGATTACGCGGCGATCGGCCATGAGGGTGCTCAGTGCAGGTTCGTCCAGGAACAGTTCAACCGCCGGAGAGTGTGCCGATCCGGCAGCGGCCGCCTTGACTATTCCTGCGGCAACTTCTTCACAGACGCTGATGCAGGCATAACCGATCGCGTCGGGATCGAGCAGAATCAGCGGCGCATTCGCGGGGATGTAGTCAAAAACAGTTTCAAGGCCGGGATGCAGGAGCGGCTGCAGAAAATCAATGCCCTGAAAATAGACCGCATTGTGCAGGTCTTCCAATATCAGACGACGGCGGTTGGCCGGTATGTCGAGATCGTCACAAAGTTGCTTCAGTCGCGGGGCAATATCAGCTAAAACCTCGTCCGACAGCAGCAGTTCCCGGGAAGGGAGCAGTACCAGCTCTTCAATCGGCTGCAGGGATCGCTGCGTCAGGGGATCAAACGCACGTATGGTTTCGGCCGTATCGCCAAAGAACTCGATTCGGACCGGCGCCCTAAGGTTCGGCGGAAAAATGTCGAGAATACCTCCCCGCACAGCAAAAGTACCGCGATCCTCCACCAGCGGCACATTGGCGTAGCCCATACGGATAAGCCGTGCCAACAGATCGTCCCGCTCAAACTCTTCCCCGACGAGAAGATAACAGGACGCATCGTTGAGGGTTTTTCGAGGAAGTACCCGCTGCAGCGCAGCCGCCACAGGCATAACGGTTATCCGGGAGAGATTGTTTTGCCATCGGAAGAGCGTGTCCAGTCGGGCGCCGGTCACATCGGGGTGCGGAGAAGAGGCTGAAAACGGCACAGCATCCCAGGCAGGAAAGAGTGCCGCGTGCAGATCACCGGTGGAGAAGAACGCCAGTTCGCGGCAGAATTCCTCGGCCGCTTCCTGGGTCGGCGTGATCACCATCGGATTGTCAAGCCCGGCGCGAACCAACTCGGCAACATACAAAGCCGGGGAGGAACCTTTCAGGCCCGGCACCACGACCCGCCGTTCGCCGTGACGGAGTGCAGCAAGAGATGCTATTGTTTGGGGAAAATGAGTGGTCATAGAGATCATCGGTGTGGCGTCGTGTGTTAATGCTTGCGAAGTCCGGCTTTCAACTTTACCTTGCCATCTTCGATCACAACCCTGAAAGCAAAATGTTCGGTGCCAAGCTTGGCAATCAGAGCCGGTTTCTGTTTTTCAATATTCGCGGCAATCAGTTCCCGTGTGATTGTATGCACCGACAGATTACAGGCTTTGCGTGCTTCACGGAATTCATGAACGAGACGGTCAAGATCGGATTCAGTTGACGGGTTTGGCACCTCAGCCTGCTTCCTGTCGGGAGTCTGCTTCTGCCGCATATGCAGATCGCTGATAAAACGGTCCCGGGAATAACGCCCCTCTTCCATCAGCTTCAGAACCCTGTTCCAGTGTTCCCGATAGGTATTGAGGCGCGCCACCAGTGAGGTAAAGCGATATTTGTACATGGTGTTGTTAATCGGCATGCCGGTGTAGCGACGCACCAGCTTCTCAACCTCTCCCAATAATGTCAGCGGCTCCCGCTTTTCCAGGCCGATAAAATACTGCTCATACTTGATGATGAGTTCGCTTAATTTTTTATCAAGGAGTATGACATCATCGGCAATTGCCATCGGTAGCCCTTTGAGAAAATCAATAAAGAAGCGTAGAGCACTATAGCCAAACCGGCAGATAAGTAAAGATTAAAGAGCAATCACGGCTACGCAACTGCGCTAATCTCTTGACGCTTTGACCGACATTCGCATAAAGTGTCCGGACAAATTTCACCCTCATTTTGTCCAATGGAGTTAATCGCTATGGAATCTCTTGCCTCAGTAGTGCTTGCCGCCGGAAAAGGTACCCGCATGAAGTCCGGCTTGATCAAGGTTCTTCACCCGATAGCCGGCTTGCCCATGATTGCCTGGCCGGTCGCGGCCGCCCGGGAAGCCGGTTCAGATCCGATTGTGCTGGTAATTGGTCATCAGGCATCTGCGGTACAGGGTGCGTTTCGCGGCGCAACGGATATTCGCTGTGCCATGCAGGAAGAACAGCTGGGAACCGGTCATGCGGTTGCCTGCGCACTCGACGCACTGGCCGGTTTTCGCGGCACCGTGTTGATCCTGTGTGGAGACACTCCGATGCTGCGCGCTGAAACCCTGAAAAACATGCTGGCGTACCACCTGGACAATCAGGCCGCCATCACCGTGTTGACCGCACTGATGGAAGATCCGTACGGGTACGGCCGTGTCGTACGGAATGCTGCCGGTCACGTCACCCGCATCGTCGAGCAGAAGGATGCCGATCCGGAAGAGCAGGCAATTCGCGAGATCAACAGCGGTATTTACTGCATGGATTCCGAATTCCTGTTCAATAACATCAGGGGCATCGGTAACAACAATGCCCAAGGCGAATATTACCTGACCGACCTGCTGGCGATTGCCGTCAACAAGGGGCTCACCTGTCTTGCGCTTCCTGCCGCCGATGCGGACGAAATCATGGGGGTCAACGACCGCGTTCAGCTTGCGGAAGCCGGCCGAATCCTGCGTCGCCGCATCAACCGTGACCATATGCTGAACGGCGTCTCCATCATTGACCCCGACACCACCTACATCGATCACGGTGTCACTATCGGTGCTGATACGACCATTCATCCCGGCTGCCGCATTGGCAGTGGTACGATCATCGGCAGCGGGTGCGAAATTGAAGGGGCGGCCAGCATCTCCGACTGCCGGATTGGTGATGATTGCCACATCAAGGCTGCGTCCGTACTGGAGAGTTCCGAGTTGGGCGAGGATGTGGCGATCGGGCCGATGGCGCATCTGCGCCCCGGTACGGTACTTGGCAAAAAAGTGAAGATCGGCAACTTCGTCGAAACCAAGAAAATTGTCATGGGGGAAGGTTCCAAAGCATCGCACCTGACCTATCTCGGCGACGCCGAAATCGGCCGCGATGTCAATATCGGCTGCGGCACAATTACCTGCAACTACGACGGCGTCAACAAGCATCGCACGGTGATCGGCGATGATGTCTTTATCGGCAGTGACGTGCAGCTGGTGGCGCCGGTCACGGTTGGCCGCAACTCACTGGTGGCGGCGGGAACGACGGTCACGATAGATGTGCCGCCTGATTCGCTGGCGCTCTCACGGGTTCCGCAGGTTAATAAGGAAGGGTGGCGGCTCAAGAAGAAACCGTAAAGAAAATCACCGGTGATCGACGATCAAAATGCAGGAGCCTCGAGTTTCGGGAACAGTCGTTTCCGCCCTTCAAGGTCGACAGCCACATAGGTGTATGACGCCTCCGTAACCTTGGAAAGAGCCGTTTCATGACCAATTTCCGTTTCCCGAAAACCCGGCTTCACCCAGACCTCCAGCCTGATGGTGATAGAGGTATTTCCAATCCTCGCCACGGCACCGTAGCAGCAGACGACATCACCCACCTTTACCGGCTTGATGAATTTCATGGCGTCAACCGCAATGGTAACTGCGCGGCCGCCGCTGATTTCGATTGCCATCATGCCCCCGGCAATGTCCATTTGCGACATGATCCATCCGCCGAAAATATCGCCGTTCGCATTTGTATCACTCGGCATCGGAGAGGTACGAAGCAGCAGTTCCCCTTCCGGATAGGCGCTTTTATTGGTCACGGTACTCTCCTTATTCTGTTTTGAAGTGATATTTAATAGACATTGCGGGGGTATAGCACAGAGGCGCCGTAAAGGAAATTGTTATTGAGCTTCGCCACTAACATAGCGGCCAGATTACCGTTGCAATCACTCCCCGTTTGCAAAGTCACTTCAAACTGCACGCAACATGTGCTACTGTTCTACGTCATGTTCACGACCGAAGGAACACTATGGCCCACACCAGCATAATCGTCAAAGGCGCGTGCGAACACAACCTCAAGTGCATCGACGTTGAAATTCCCCGCGATCAACTGGTCGTAATCACCGGCCTCTCCGGCTCCGGCAAATCCACCCTGGCGTTTGATACAATTTATGCGGAGGGGCAACGGCGTTATGTCGAATCGCTCTCTTCCTATGCCCGCCAATTCCTTGAGCAGATGGAAAAACCTGATGTAGAGTCGATTGAGGGGCTTTCGCCCGCCATCTCCATCGAGCAGAAGACCACCAGCAAGAACCCCCGCTCCACCGTTGGCACTGTCACCGAGGTTTATGACTATCTGCGCCTTCTCTTTGCCCGCATCGGTCATCCGCACTGCACCTCCTGCAACAAGGAGATAACATCGCAGACCGTTTCCCAGATGGTGGATCAGATCATGACCCTGCCGGCCGGGAGCAAGCTGACCCTGCTTGCCCCGATGATCCGGGGCCGCAAGGGTGAATACAAAAAAGAGCTCAATCAGTTGCGCAAAGAAGGCTTTACCCGCGTCGTACTTGACGGAACGGTTCGCGATTTGGCTGATGACATCGAGATGGACAAGAAGAAAAAACATGATATTGACATCGTCGTGGATCGGATTGTCGTCAAGGAGGGCGTACAACGGCGCCTGGCCGATTCGCTGGAGACTGCCCTGCATCACGCCGAAGGAGTCGTGAAGGTTGAGGTTGTCGCACCGGTTGATGTTGTAGGGGCGAATCTTGTATTCGCCCCAGATGACGAAAAACCACCACAAAAAGGGCGATCACCGAAAAACGGGCGATCACAAGGCTCGCCCCTACAAACCCTCCTCTTCTCCGAAAAACTTGCCTGCGTTGACTGCGGGTTATCATACCAGGAAATTACCCCGCGGCTGTTCTCATTCAACAATCCGCATGGCGCATGCCCCGACTGTACCGGACTCGGTACCCGGATGTATTTTGATGCCGAGCGGGTCATCCCCAACCCTGAACTGTCGCTGCGTGAGGGCGCTATTGCCCCGTGGGAAAAGCGCCTCTCCGGTTGGTTCCATCTGATTCTGGACGCACTTGCCAAAGCATATTCGTTTGATATCCGTACCCCGTACAAAGAGCTGCCCGATCATGTTCGTGACGTTATTCTGAACGGTTCCAAGGGCGAGAAGATCGAGTTTTGGTGGGAGGAGGACGGTGATCGCCGCCATACGTATCAGAAAGAATTTGAGGGGGTTCTGAATAATCTGCAACGCCGCTGGCGTGAAACCGAATCGGATGCAGCACGGGAAGATCTTGAAAAATATATGGACATCATGCCCTGCCCCACCTGTCAGGGCGCCCGTCTCCGGCCTGAAGCGCTGCATGTGCTGGTGGGGGGAAGTACCATCAGGGATGTGACGGCATTATCAATCCGTGACTGCCTCCGCTTCTTTGAAGCGTTGACGCTGACTGACAAGGAGCAGGAAATCGCCCGGCGGATCCTCAAGGAAATCCGTGAACGACTCTCCTTTCTTGTCAACGTCGGCCTCGACTACCTCTCACTCGACCGCACCTCAGGAACCCTCTCGGGTGGCGAGGGGCAGCGCATTCGTCTGGCGACCCAGATCGGCTCAAGCCTGGTCGGCGTTCTCTATATTCTTGATGAACCCTCTATCGGGCTCCATCAGCGTGACAACGCCCGGCTGCTTGGCACACTCAAACGCCTCCGCGATCTGGGTAATACCGTACTGGTCGTGGAACATGACGAAGAAACAATTTTAGAAGCCGATCACCTGATCGATATGGGACCGGGCGCCGGGGTGCATGGCGGCGAAGTAGTGGCCCAGGGGACCCCGGCTGAAGTCATGAAAAATCCTGCATCGCTGACGGGACAGTATCTTTCCGGCGAACTCTCCATTGCTGTGCCAAAAAAACGTCGTAACGCTGATAAGTCCCTACAGATTATCGGCGCCTCAGAAAACAATTTGAAAAATGTCAGCGTCGAAATCCCGCTCGGCGTTATGACCTGTGTTACCGGCGTTTCCGGTTCCGGCAAGTCTACACTGGTGATTGACACTCTGCACAAAGTGCTGGGGCAACGCCTGTACCGCAGTCGCGAGAAAGCAGGAGCAGTTCAGGATGTCCTGGGGCTGGAGCATCTCGACAAGGTCATTAACATCGATCAGTCACCGATCGGGCGCACGCCACGTTCAAATCCGGCCACGTACACCGCCGTTTTCAGTGATATCCGCGATCTGTTCTCTCATCTCCCCGAATCAAAACTGCGCGGGTACAAACCGGGACGCTACTCATTCAATGTTAAAGGAGGACGCTGTGAGGCATGCTCCGGTGACGGCATCATCAAAATCGAGATGCATTTTCTGCCGGATGTCTATGTGGAGTGCGAAGTATGTAAAGGAGCGCGCTACAATCGCGAAACGCTGGAAGTGCATTTCAAGGGTAAATCGATTGCTGATGTACTCGACATGACCGTGTCGCAGGCGCTGGAATTTATGGGTGCCATCCCGCGCATCAGGAACAAGCTGGCTACTCTTGATGAAGTCGGTCTCGGCTACATCAAGCTGGGACAGGCGGCAACAACGCTTTCGGGAGGAGAGGCGCAGCGGGTCAAGCTCGCCAAAGAGTTGTCAAAGCGCGCCACCGGTCGGACGATTTACATCCTGGATGAACCGACTACCGGTCTACATTTTCATGATATTGCCAAGCTGCTTGAGGTAATCCAGCGGCTCATCCATGCTGGGAACACAGTCGTTATCATTGAGCACAATCTGGATGTAATCAAAACAGCCGACTGGATTATAGATCTTGGTCCGGAAGGGGGCGACCGCGGTGGCGAGATAGTTGCCGTTGGGACACCGGAGCAGGTTGCCCGGGTTACCCGTTCATACACGGGACAATATTTGAGGAAAATGTTATGAATCGTTCAATAAACGGGGAATTCAGTCCTGTGAGATATATGCGCCGCCTCTGACCATAAAAAAATTCCGTGATCAGAATCAGAGCCCTTTGGTAAAAAGATCCATGTAGTGCCGAATTAATTCCTCATCCCTCTCCGGTGAGTGGTTTATAAACTTCTGAGTTGCCAACGTACTGAGGAAATAATAATTTACCATTCCCGCCATTGCCAGTGCAGTATCCTCCGGATTCAAATCTTCTCTGAACTGTTTATTTTCAACTCCTTCCTTAATTATTTCGATTAATATGTGCAGAGCCTTTTCTAGAGCCGGCTGGACAATTATGCTGAAATAACGGGTCGGATTAGTAAGTTCACTGGTGTAATAGCGCAGAAGATACGGGTAGTCCCGATTGCGCTGGATAGACCAGCGAACGTACTCCTCGATCTTTTCAAGTGGACCGGAGGCTCTCTCTTTAATCGATTCCATGTATCTAAAACAGGAAAATTGATCCAGCAGCACCGCTGAATACAGTCCTTCCTTACCGTCAAAATAATATGAAATCATTGAAATGCTCACGCCGGCGGCAGTCGAGAGCTCCCGTATGCTGACACCATTCAGCCCCCGCTCGGCAAAAAGGCGAGTGGCAGTTGCAATCAAGGCGGTCTTGTAATCTTTTTTTTCCATCCTGCGTCCTGTTAAACAGTTATCCGGGTATCATACATTCAGAAGATAACATCATATGCTTGAAAAAATGGTTGATTTTTTATCCGCACGCACCGAATGTGTTGAGTGTGATGATTACAATCTGGCCTATGCCGGCAATTGACCAGAGTTAAGCAATTACGGGTATTTCCTGATGTGTAACTAATCCCCTGAGCAGGGCAAGATTCACCGAATCCATTTCATCGGCATCCCCTTTCGGAGTCTCCAGGATTTTTGGGACCGTAGTAAAACGGGGATCATTGAGAATGAAGCGAAACGGGTTCAGTCCGAGAGCACCCTGACCGATATGATCGTGTCGGTCGACCCGTGAACCAAGTCCTTTTTTTGAGTCATTGAAGTGAAAACATTCCAGCCTGTTCAGGCCGATCAGAAAGTCAAACTGCGTCATCGTGTCGCAGTACCCCTCATAGCTGGCGGTGTCGTAGCCGGCGGCAAAGGTGTGGCAGGTATCAAAGCAGACCCCAAACTTCCCGGGGAAACGTGAGCCTTTGATAATCGCCCCCAGTTCATCAAAGGTCCTTCCCAGGTTGCTCCCTTGACCTGCGGTCGTCTCGATCAGCACCCGTCCCTCAAACTGCGGCACCTCGGCGAACAGTTGATCAAACGCCTCGATTACCCGCCTCAGACCGGCCTGGGGCGAGTCCGCCAGGTGCGAACCGGGATGCATGACTACCTTGTTGATTCCGAGACGCGCACATGTTTCCAGTTCATCACGGAAGGCCGCCAAACTCTTGTCACGCATTTCACCCGGCGGGGACGCCAGATTGATCAGATAAATATCGTGAGAAATGACCTCATGCAAGCCAGAAGCAGCAAACTTAGCCCGAAACAGAGCAGCATCAGCATCGCTGATCGGCTTTCCTTTCCATTGATTAGAATTCCGGGTAAAAATCTGCAGCACTGAGCAACCAGCGCTCACTGCCCGGTCAATAGCCAAGTGAAGCCCGCCCGAGATGGACATGTGAGCACCGAGATAGTCGTTCATGGTGACTCCAGTTCGATATAGTTGCCGTAAAAGTGGACGTCTACTTCGTCACCGGCGGCAAAACTGGTACTCTCGGCCGGCAGCACGGCAATCGCCTGGGCATCGATCATGGTCTTCAAAATGGCGGTCTGCTGGTTTCCGGCAGAGCTGGCAAACCAGCGCCCATGCTCTTTCTCCAGACGCAGCCGTACCATCTGTACTTTACCCGTTTTTTTCCAGAGCGGGTCGCGCAGTACTGCCTTGAATAACGGCTTAAACACCCGTTGATGCCCCTGCATTCTGAGTAGCGCCGGGCGGACAAACTCCTCAAAAGTTATCATGGTTGAAACAGGATTTCCCGGAAGGGAGAAAACCGGCGTCGAACCGTGCATCGCAAACGCAGTCGGCCCCCCCGGCTTAATACCGACTTTCCAGAACATCTGCTTCGCCCCCAGCTCCTCCAGAACATCCCGCACCAGATCACAGTCACCTGCCGACACACCTGCTGAGGTGATCAGAACATCCGCCTGTAATCCCTCGCCGAGTTTTTCCACATGACTCTCCCGATTATCACGGGCAATACCGATTATTCGGGGAATACAGCCGGTCTCTTGTACAGCGGCTGCCAATGAAAGCGTATTGCTGTTGATAATTTCCCCTGGGCCAGGTGTTCGCCCTAACTCCACCAGTTCATCTCCCGTGGAGAGGATCGCCACAATCGGCCTGCGGAAAACCGGCACCAGCGCCATACCGAATCCGGCCAGCATGTTGATTTCCGGCGGCCGGATACGCGTCCCGCTTCTGACAAAAATGACGCCGGCAGTCACGTCTTCCGCACGAAAACGGATATGCTGCCCTTTTTGTGGCGGTTCCCGCAAAGTTACCTTCTGCTGGCCGTCATCGGCCTCCTCCACCGGAACAACGGCATCGCAACCGTCAGGAATCGGTGCGCCGGTCATAATACGCACTGCGCATCCGGTCTCAACGGTAATCCCGTCAGCTTTGGCACCTGCCGGCAAAAAGCCGGTCACGCGCAACGTGCACGGCATGTTCGTACAATCCTGCCAACGCACGGCATAGCCGTCCATGGCCGAATTATCCCATAACGGCATATCCCAGGGAGCCGATAGGTCTTCCGCCAGAATTCTGCCAGCGGCTGCCAGCAGATGAACCCGTTCTATACCGACAGGCCGCATACATTCAAGAATGCTCGTGCGCGCCTCTTCAAATGAAATCATACGGTCCCTCCTGAATTATATTTATTGCACAATAGCGGGAAGCGCTCAAAAACACAATACGCTTGCCACTTCCATGGAGAAGATTGGTAAATATATGTTTTAAATTTACTAATAAATAGGCACTAATCATGTGGATATATCCTAAAATATCTTGGTATATGTAAAAAATAATATATTACTTGATCATCGTCGCTTCGCATGTTAATGATGTAATTTGGTAAACAATTATGAAAATAAAATGCCATTATATACGTAAGTAAGCAGGTGCAAAAATACCGTTGGCCGGTAGCACAAATTTAATTACGAGGCCTCAGTGTTGCAAATCCCCTTAGCGGTACTCAACTCTATTGAATCCTTGCAACTGCAAGCAAGACCACAGATTTTATTGCGGTTTTTACACCTTGCAGAACAAGAGCGCACCACTATGAACGAACTGGCGGCTCTTGTTTCTCAGGACCCCGCATTGAGCGCGCGCATTCTCACCGTTGCCAATTCTCCCGCGCTGCTCAACGGGGCCTCAACGAAAAGTCTCACCCATTGCCTGATCAATATCGGTACACGGCTCGTACGATCTCTCGCATCCTGTCTTATTGTGCAGTCCGTTTTTTCTCCTGCGGTAAATAAGCGTAAATATGATTTGTCCGGTTTTTGGAGTCATTCCCTGCTTGTTGCCGAAGTGGCCCGTGAGATTGCTACTGCAGTGAATTATTCTGACCCGGAAGAAGTATATCTTTCCGGACTTCTTCACGATATTGGTCAACTGCTTCTGCTTGGAGGAATGGAAGAGTGCTATGGCAGGGTACTTGAAGCCAGTATTGACGAAGCTGATTTACTTAATGCCGAAGCAATACTGCTCGGCACAAACCATACAGCCGTCGGCGCCTGGCTGGCGGATCAGTGGAAACTCTCCTCCTTCATGGCAGACGCAATCCTGTTCCACCACAAAACGGCCGAAGAGATCGCTTGTGCTGACCGGTTAAGCCAGATAATCTGGTCTTCCCACGTTCTGTGTGATCAAATCATACTTCAGGATCATGCCCAAAATACTGAGACTTCAGACCTGAAATCGGTAACACTTTTGCTTGGAATTGACGCTCATAGCACTGCCGTTATTCACAGGGATTGTGTAGAGCGCGTTGCGGTTCTTGAAGAAGGGCTCGGCATCTGCAAAGCTTCAGCAACAAAAACGTTCCCGCAGCCGACGACCCAATTGCATGACTATCTTCATACGAAATCAGCTGAAGTCGATAGCACTGATTCCTGCCTACATGAAGCAGTGCGTGAAATGGCACTGCTTCAACCTCTGCAGCACGGCTTATCATCACTTTCCAGTGAAACCGAGATCCTGCACGGCATACGTGAATCGGCCATTCTGCTCTTTGGTCCCGGGCAGATCGCCTTTCTTCTGGCTCGCCCTGATACGGCGATCATGACTGGCGCCGACATATCTGCACAACCGGAGATTTTGAAGCGGCTCGAAATTCCGCTGATTGCGGCACACAGCCTGGCCGCCGACGCTGCTTTAGGAAACCAGCCCCGATCAACGTTCGAAGCGGGAATATCCGTGTCAAAACAACTGGTTGACACCCAGATAGCCCGTGCCCTGGGCAGTGAAGGCGTGGTGTATCTCCCGCTGACCGGCAGAACAACATGTATCGGTGTCATCGCTTTCGGCATAAGTTCGGCTCACTACCTTCGCATTCACAACCAACTGTCGTTGATGACGAGCTTTTCACGGGTCGCCGCAAACAGCATTGAAATGTGGCGTGATATGCAAGAGCGGGAACATTTGGCCGAAGAGGGCTTGGCCAGACATTTCGAACAGCAGACCCGTAAAGTGATACATGAAGCGGGAAACCCGCTCGGGATTATCAATAACTATCTCAGCATCATCAGAACCAAGCTCCCTGATACAAATAACCTGCATCAGGAACTGGACATTCTCAGCGAGGAAATCAATCGCGTCACCAAGATCCTGCGACAGATGAACCGCCTTCCGGAACGGTCAGCGGCAGTCGATGTTCTCAACATAAATACCCTGATCGAAAACATGCTCGTGCTGTATGGCACATCGCTTTTTACAAGTCGCGGCATCACCGTGACAAAGTCACTTGATCCACTCTTGCTGCCGGCATCGTGCAATAGAGACAGCCTCAAACAGGTGCTGCTAAACCTCTGGAATAATGCATCAGATGCGATGTCGACAGGCGGCTGTTTTACCGTTTCAACTCAAGGAAGTGTTAATCAGGGTGGACGTTCATACGTAGAAATTCGCCTGGATGACACGGGGCCAGGAATCCCCCCGGATGTCATACAGCGCCTCTTCCACCCCCTCGAACCTGACAGGCGACCGGGTCATTCAGGCATCGGTCTTTCCATTGTCGCAAGCCTGCTACAACAGCTTGAAGGATCCATTACCTGCCGGAGCAAAGCCGGCCAAGGAACAAGTTTTTCAATTTTACTCCCCCAATCAACGGTGACCGAGCCATGAACCGGCTGAATATCTCCCACACTGCCGCCTTGTCGGAGGCGCTCAGCAAGCCACAGAGACTGATGATAGTTGATGATGAGCCGCTCATACGCTCAAGCATTCGCCATCAGCTTGAAGGCATCGGGCTTGAAATAATTGAATGCGGCACCGGTTGCAGCGCAATTGCAGCGCTAGAATCCGGGGCATTTGACCTTGTTCTGCTGGACATTGGTCTCCCGGATATTTCCGGCCTGGAAGTTATGGAATGGATCTCCACAAATAACATTCATACAAGCGTAATTTTCGTCAGTGCCAGCGACAACATCGATTCCGCCATTCTCGCTCTGCGCAAAGGTGCAGTAGAATTTGTCCGCAAACCGGAAGAGCTGCCCACCCTTAAACACAAGGTAGACAGTGCCTTGTACCGGTGCCGCCTGGAACGCAGCAACGCCCTGATGTCAGCGCGACTGGAACACTCTGAACTCATTCATCGTTTTCTCGTAGATAACTCCCCGGACCTCATCTACATCCTTGACGACAACGCCCGCTTCACATACATCAATAACCGCTTTGAATCACTGCTCGGCTATTCTCTTGATGAGCTTATCGGCCGTGATTACAGCACTATCGTATATGAAGATGATGTGGAAAAAGCGCTGTATGCTTTTTCTGAGCGCCGCAGAGATGGTCGGGCAACCGCCAATCTTGAAGTACGTTTGAAATGCAAGAATAGCCGTCATTATCATTTTGAAAACAATTTAATGGTCTCGATGTTGAGCGCCACCGCTATCTATAGCGACATGCAGGGGGAAACCCCTCTGGCGCAGAAACAGTATCTGGGTACCTATGGCGTGGCACACAACATAAATGAGCGCAAGCTTGCCGAAGAAGCAATAGCCTACCAGGCCTTTCACGACCAGCTCACCTCTCTGCCCAACCAGAGACTGTTTAAAGACCGCCTTGAAATGGCAATTATCCATGCAAAACGATTTGGTTGCATGGTGGGTATCATGTTTATTGACCTTGACCGCTTCAAGCTGGTCAATGACACCTACGGACATGCTGCGGGAGATGAGTTGCTGAAGAGTGTAGCGCATCGTCTGCGCCTCTGCATGCGAGCCGGTGACACACTCGCGCGCAAGGGGGGCGACGAATTTACCGCGTTGCTGCCGGATATGGTGAAGGCGGAAGATGCTGCCGTTATCGCAGAAAAAATTATCAACGAGCTCAATGCCCCTTTTGAGGTTGGCGGCCAGAACATGTATATTACCGCCAGCATCGGCATTGCCGTATTGCCTCGTGATGGCGATAACGTTGATGCTCTGTTGAAAAATGCCGATATCGCCATGTACAAAGTAAAAGCGAGCGGAAAAAACGGATTTAAATATTTCATTCCGGATATGAATGTTTCAAAACATGAGCGAATCACTCTTGAGAACGATCTGCGTCTTGCTATTCGCAGGAAGGAATTTGAATTACATTATCAACCGCAATTCAATATAAGTAAAAAAGTGATCGTTGGTGTAGAAGCGCTTATTCGCTGGAATCACCCGACTCAAGGCTTGCTTGGTCCGTATGTTTTTATTAATTTAGCAGAAGAGACCGGCCTGATCAGTGAAATTACCGACTGGGTACTGGAAACTGCGTGTAAACAGTTGTCTGCGTGGCGGACCAGTGGATTTGAAAACCTCCGTATGTCCGCGAATGTTTCTCCACAAGAGTTTGAAAATGAAGACATCGTAGGACGAATCCTGCCCCTCATAACCCGCTATAACCTTCCGGCAGATTCCCTGGAAATAGAAATCACCGAAAACATCCTGATGCACGACGCGCCAAGCATCATCGCCAAAATGAAAACGTTACGCAGTCACGGCATCCGGATTGCGATCGACGACTTTGGAACCTGTTATTCCTCCCTCAACTATCTGCGCATGTTTCCCATCAATACGATTAAAATAGACCAGTCATTTGTTCGCGATCTCTTTAATGAGCATAGTGCATCACCGATAATTCAGGCGATTATCGGCATTGCCAATGGCTATGGCCTGCATTTACTTGCAGAGGGCGTTGAATCCGCCGAACAGGCAAAAGCGCTCAAAGATATCGGTTGTTATGAGATGCAGGGGTATTTCTTCAGTGAACCGATGCGAGCAGAAGAGATTGAATGCCTGTTGCACAATTTTTCCGGCATTACTTCGATTTTTCCGGCTAACATCGCGTAGTTGTCAAACAAATTCCAATTTCAAATCAAAGATGCCATCAAGGCGGCGAGGATTGAGGCGCCGAAAGCATACAAAAGTATGCTGAGGAGCCGAAGACGAGCCAACGAAGAGGGGGCTTTGATCTGGAATTGGTAAAAGAGCTACAGATACCTGCCGACAATCGGCATCAATTTCTGTCTCGTTGTTTCAGGTATCATGGCTCGATCGGTAATAACGGCATACTGCATGGCGCTACCGCACGAGCAGCTGCGGTCGGCTCCGATTTCCGCCACTGCATGACGGATGATGTTTTTAGCCATCGCCACATTCTGGTGAATGATCTTGATAATCGCTTCTACCGTTACATCCTCGTGCGATTCGTGCCAGCAGTCGTAATCTGTTGAAAGCGCTATGATGCCGTAGCAGATCTCGGCTTCACGAGCCAGCTTGGCTTCGGTCAGATTGGTCATGCCGATTACGGAAGCCCCCAGTGCAAGATAGGATAATGACTCGGCCCGGGTTGAAAAGGCCGGGCCTTCCATACAGATGTATGTACCACCTGTGTGGGTAGTTGCACCGGCTTTTTGAGCAGCGATATAGAGAGTGTGAGAAAGGTCGCCACAGACCGGATCGGCAAAACCAACGTGGGCAACAACCCCGTCACCGAAAAAAGTATCTTTCCTGACTCCTTTGGTGCGATCGTAAAATTGGTTTGGAATCACGATATGCCCGGGGGCAATTGCATCTTTCAGACTTCCCACTGCTGAGACGGAGATAATCCGTTCCACACCGAGCGTCTTCATGCCGTAGATATTGGCGCGATAGTTGACCTCAGATGGAAGCAGGCGGTGACCTCGCCCATGACGGGGAAGAAACACCATTTTGACCCCGTTCAGTGTGCCGGTGACATATTCATCGGACGGGTTACCAAAGGGGGTTTCTATCCTGATACGCTCAATCTGCTCCAGTCCTTCCATGTCATACAGTCCGCTGCCGCCGATTACACCGATAGTTGTTTCACTCATGCTATTTTTTCCTTTCGAATTCAATTCATTCCACCCGCTTTATACCAGAGATGAACCTGCTCGTGAAGTCTATTAAATTGACAAAACGGACGCCAAAATCGTATTGTTGCCGGTAACCGGGGCCGCCATGATAAACATCAATAAACTCAAGCAGCAATTTAAAAAGATACTTTCCCTCGATGCCCACCCCGGGCACATTTCCACCGGGTTTGCTGTGGGTGTTTTTGTCAGCTTCACCCCCTTCTTCGGCCTGCACACCCCCCTCGCAATTACACTGGCATTCATCTTCCGTCTCAACAAAGTAGCCTGCATTACCGGTGCCTGGCTCAACACGCCACTTACGGTTGTGCCGATCCTGGTGGTCAGCTACAAGTTGGGAGGAGCTCTTCTAGGAAAACCGGTTGCGGAACTTAGTTTCACAAACCTTGATTGGCACAGCCTCCAACCGTACGCTGCATCAATTCTCTTCGGAAGCTCCATTATCGGATTCGCAGCTGCGATGGCATCTTACTTCATCTGTTACTGGCTGGTGACTTTTTTCAGGCGCAAGGATGCCGCGCTGAAAGAAATTGCGCGGGAGATGGAAGTAGTGGGGGAGGAACTGGAATAGAAAAATAAAAAGCCCACCATGTCGTTCGGTGGGCTTCTCTTCTCAACATATTCTGATTACCTTTTAGGTTTTAATCCGATATTTCACATCAATCGGAATACTCTTGCTTCCTATGTCTGGTAATACTCTGGCGGAGTCTCTTTCATAGATAGTAAGCCCTCCTTCTTATTAAGTCTATACCGCTTTCCATCTGGTTCTACTATATCACTGAAAATTTAAAAAAACAGTCTGTTAATATTATTTTTTTGAGAGTATGCTGGCGCAGTTGAATCCCATCCTTTGTCACACATATGCAGCGCTGTGCCAGCCGATGAGGTTTGACAACTCACCGCATCATCCCGCCTGCTCCTGTTCCACTCATCAATCCTCCACGGAATGCTGTCGACATGTTTTGAAATGATTGCCCGGAATTCATCATCGGCATGTTAGTCAACAATACCGTCATCTCACCCATGAGATTCGTCATTGCCGTTTGGGCATTTTGCCCCTTGATCGAGGACATGTTGCTGAAGATCGTACCCATCATCTCTCGGTATCGATTAACATCAACGGTGGCTGTCGAGCCGGTCGTATGAAACACCTGTGGCATCTGGCTCCCCATCAGGCTCGCCATGTTCTGAGCAGCAGTGTGCATTGCAACGTTATTGGCAACCATGTAGTCACTCAGCATATCAATGCCTGGCATGCCGAGTTGCGTCAGCAGGGCATCCATTGCATCTTGCATGGTAGCGTATTTGCCTGTTGCCATCATCTCACGCAGTTGTGACGACATCGGGCTGATGAAATTACTGTTTGCGGAGCCGGAAACGGCTAATGCAGGCATGCTGAGCATATAGCTATTCGTCACCGCTGTTCCGGTGTCCTTGTCGATAGTCACACCCTTGGTGGCAATGGCAACAATCGGGTACTTGCCAACATCAGCAGGATCCATCGTCAAGGTATATGCCCCGTTCTGGTCGGTGGTAGCAGAGGACTCACCTGAATCCATCAGATAATTGCCATTTTTATCCAGAAATACGGTTGCGCCAACCAGATAACCATCGGCTACTTTTCCGGTAATCGAGGTGGTGGGAGAGCTTGCGGGAGTGCTCGTACCACCTCCGCCACAGCCGGCGATAATGCCGGCCGCCATAATCGTAAGTATCGCTAAAAGCTTTGTTTTCATGGTGGTTTATCCTTTATCTGACGGCTGGTAATACTCAGTCACGGAATTTGGCATGACATGCCGCACATGCTCCTTCAACTTTTTTGTACGCGGCTTTTGCCTCGACAAGAGCTCCCTTTTTTGCCAGCTCTACGGTCGTATTTACCGCTTTTTCAAGATTTGACGCGTGAGTCACAAAGGTGCTCTGCTGTTTGATATTTTTATGCGGCTTAGTTTTTTTCAAATCGGGAATAGCAGCGGTAATTTTTCCAGCCTCAGATTCAATGCGTGCAATTTCACCTTTTTCCAAGGCAGAGACCATATTATCACACGCCAGCGAAAACATGGGCATTATGGCATGTAACTTTTTCATCTGAGAATCCATTGGCATCATGTTGCCATGCTTTTCAGTTCCGTGACCAAAAGCAATTCCATGTGAAGTAATCAAGCCCATCATCATACTTACTGCTGTTACCATGCTTCTTTTACTCATGACACCTCCCGAACAATGTTACTTTCCGGTAAAATTAACCGAGGCGGGCCCATTAGGCCCGCCTCGGTTAGTTACAGCTATAATGAGTTCGGTTTGCAGTCCGGCTTTATCAAAGACTTTAACTCATCATTGGCCTCTTTCAGTTTTTGTCTGGTTTTATTTCCTTATTTGACCGTGTACCAGAATTTAGCGCTGCGGGTTTTACCGTCTTTCAACTGGAACTTGCACATCACGCCATATTTACCTTTCGCTGGCATGGTAACATCGGAACCGAAGCCGCCTTCCATGCCCATCAAATCTTTTGTCTGTTCAGATTTATCAGGTGCAATGATTTTTAACTTCGCCTCACCACCTCCCAACATTTTTTTCGTCTTGGCATCGGTGAACATCACCATGATGTGGTGAGTTTCCTTCATCCCCATCTCTTTCATCTTTTTCTGGATGTCGAGAACCTCGAAACTCGCCTTGACACCATCTACGACCTCCTCATGGGCCATCTTACCCATGGACGCCATACTTCCATGATCCATCTTCATGGCACCATCGCCATGGTCCATCGGCATAGAACCATGATCCGTTGCCGCAAAAGCTGCGGGTGCAGCAAATGCGAGCAGTGCAGCAGCTAACAGTGTTGTTTTTTTCATACAATAAGTTCTCCTTTGAGTAATATTTATAAACTGTACACTAAGTAAAGCATGCATCATGCCAACACGTATCTATCTGTAAATGTTACACATTAAGTTTACTGCGTCTTAACAGTGAAGATTATTCCACATTCAGGTGTAGCATTTTCATCACTCAATGCTTCATCCCTGAATATTTAAGCCGCCCCTTTTTCAGATCCCGCTTCTTCATCAGCACGAATATTACCGGCGTCATAATGAGCACGTGGACCGCCGAGGAGATCATCCCGCCGATCATCGGTGCGGCGATCGGTTTCATGACATCGGCGCCGGTACCGCTTGACCACATGATCGGAATCAGACCGAGGAGAGCCACTGCAACCGTCATCAGCTTGGGCCGCAGACGCAGCACCGCTCCTTCGAAGGTCGCATCGTAGATATCCTGTTCGGTGCAAGGCCCGTTGATCAGCTTCTTGTCCAGCGCCTCATGCAGGTAGATGACCATGACCACCCCGGTCTCCACGGCGATGCCGTAGAGGGCAATGAAGCCGACCCAGACAGCTACTGACAGGTTATACCCCAATGCCGAGACCAGATAGACGCCGCCGACCAGAGCAAACGGTACCGAAAGCATGACCATGCTCGCCTCCAAGGCAGAGTGAAAGGTAAAATAGAGCAGGATGAAGATGATCACAATGCCGATCGGCACCAGCATCTGCAGGCGGGCCTTGGCCCGGATCTGGTTCTCCCACTGCCCTGACCAGGCAACGTAGTAGCCGGCGGGCAGCTTGAGGTTCTTTTCCAGGGTCTGTTTGGCTTCGTTCACAAAACCGCCCATGTCGCGACCGCGCACGTTGAGGAACACCAGAGAACGCAACAGCCCGCCTTCGCTGTTGATCTCCGGCGCTCCGGTGGAGACTTTAAGTCTGGTTACCAGTGAAAGCGGCACCTGGGCACCCTCAGCGCCTGCCACCAGGATGCGCCGGATAGCAGGAATATTATCGCGGTAATCACGCAGGTAGCGGATGCGGACCGGGAAACGGTTGCGCCCCTCTACGGTGGTGGTAAGCATCTCGCCCCCAAGGGCGGTTTCAATGACATCCTGAATGTCGCTTACATTGACACCGTAACGGGCCGCCGCTTCGCGATCTATGTCTATGTCGATGTAATTGCCGCCGGTGACCCGTTCGGCCACCACGTCGGCCGCTCCGTTGATCGGCTTGAGAATAGCTTCGGCCTGTATGGCCAGATCCTTCAGTACGTTCAGGTCATTGCCGAAGATCTTGACCCCCAGGTCGGTACGCACTCCGGTGGAGAGCATATTAATGCGATTGATAATCGGTTGGGTCCAGCCGTTGCGCACGCCGATCTGCTGCAGCTTGCTGTCCAGTTCGGCAACGATGTCGGCCTTTTTCATCCCCGCACGCCACTTGTCCTTGGGTTTGAGGATGATGATACTTTCAAACATGGAAACCGGCGCCGGGTCGGTAGAGGTCTCGGCCCGTCCGACTTTGCCCAGTACATGCTCCACTTCGGGCACGCTCATGATGATGGTATCCTGGACCTGAATCAACCGTTTCGCTTCGGTGATGGAGACATTGGGGAGCGTAACCGGCATGTAGAGCAGAGACCCCTCATCCAGTGGGGGCATGAACTCAGATCCCAGATTCATGAACAGCGGTATGGCAATCAGCAGGGCCACGACATTCAGAGCAATGGTGGTCTTCTTCCAGACCAGTACCCAGCGGATGACCGGTGAATAGAGCTTAATAAAGAAGGTCGAAACCGGATTGGAACTCTCCGGCGGCATTTTGCCGCGCATGAAGTAGTACATCAGCACCGGCACCAGAGTGATGGCGATCATGGCCGAGCCCATCATGGAGAAGGTCTTGGTAAAGGCCAGCGGATGGAACAGTTTCCCCTCCTGGCCCTCCAGCAGAAAGACCGGTACAAACGAGAGCACAATGATCGCCAGGGAGAAGAAGATTGCACGACCAACCTGCTTGGCCGAAGCGATGACGACTTCCAATCTTTTGCCCGCACGCTCTTCGGGAGGCATTTCGGAAAGATGGCGGTAGCAGTTCTCCACCATGATCACTCCGGCGTCCACCAGCACGCCAATGGCAATGGCAATACCGCCGAGAGACATGATGTTGGAGGTAACCCCCATCAGTTTCATAGTGATGAAGGCGATCAGGACCGAGATCGGCAGGGTCAGGACGATCACCAGTGCACTCTGAAAATGGAGCAGGAAGACCAGGATGACCAGCGAGACGACGATCGATTCCTCCAGGAGATTTTTCTTGAGGGTGTCGATGGCACGCTGGATCAGGTCGGAGCGGTCGTAGGAGACCATGATCTTGACCCCTGGCGGCAGGCCTTTTTCCAGATCCTTGATTTTGAGTTTGACCCGGTCGATGACATCCTTGGCGTTTTCGCCGTAGCGCATGACCACAATGCCGCCCACTGCCTCACCTTTGCCGTTCATTTCCAGCATGCCGCGCCGGATGGCGCCCCCCATCTGTACGGTGCCGAGGTTCTTGACGTAGATCGGTGTGCCGCGCATGTCGGCACCGATAACAATATTCTCCAGGTCCTCCTTTGACTGGACATAGCCGCGTCCACGGATCAGGTACTCGGAGTCCGCCTGCTCAACCAGGCGGCCGCCCACATCCTTGTTGGATGATTTGACCGCTTCAATGACCTTTTCGAGTTTGATTTTGTAGGCAAACAGTTTATTCGGGTCCAGGTCGATCTGGTATTCGCGTACATAGCCACCAATGGAGGCGACTTCGGCCACACCCTGGACGGTGTTGAGCTGATAGCGTACAAACCAGTCCTGCAGGGTGCGCAGCTGTTCCAGATCATACCCCTTGCCTTCGATGGTGTACCAGAAGACGTGACCGACGCCGGTACCATCCGGGCCAAGCGTCGGGACAACACCGGGAGGAAGGAGGGACGCAGCATAATTCAACCGTTCAAGCACCCTGGTCCTGGCCCAGTAGATATCGGCCTTGTCCTCGAAGATGACGTAGATCATGGAGAAACCGAAGGCGCTGGAGGCACGCACAGCACGTACCTGGGGCAGTCCCTGCAGGTTGACCGCGAGTGGATAGGTGACTTGATCCTCCACAACCTGGGGTGAGCGGCCGGGATATTCAGTGAAGACGATCACCTGGTTGTCGGAGAGATCCGGAATGGCATCTACCGGTGTCTTGTAGACCGACCAACTCCCCCAGGCGATGATCAGCCCGAATACCATCAGCACTATGACCCGGTTGCGGGCGGAATATTCGATGATTTTTTCTATCATAATAAGACCTTTAGAAGCCGTTACCACGAAGGCACTAAGCTCACGAAGATTTGATGTAATTAGTCATTTAATAGGTACTGAATCCTGCTATACTTCTGTGTGCCCTTCGTGTCTTCGTGGCGAGGATTATGTTTACATTTTCATATCATCCATCTTCAAGTTCCCCTTTTTTTCCGGGGCAGCCGCTGGTTTCGCGCCTTTCGGTTCATCCATCTTCATGCCGGGCATGGCCGCTCCGCTACCCTTCAACTGCGATTCGGAGTCGATCAGGTAGCCACCGGAGACCGCCACCTTATCGCCCGGTTTGATTCCGGACAGTATCTGTACCTTGTCTTCGACCCGCTCGCCCACCCGCACATCACGCGGCTCGAACATCCCCGGTGAACCTTCCACCCAGACCACCTGGCGCTTGCCGGTATCGATAACCGCCGTAACCGGGATAACGATGCCCTTGACCAACGGAATCCTGATGATGGCATTGACAAACATGTCAGGTTTCAAGCGATGCCCGGGGTTGGGCATTTCAACCCGGGCCTTGACCGTGTGGGTCTTCGGATCATGAAACGGATACACGAAGCTGATCCTGCCATTGAATGCCGCACCATGCTCAATTGCCGAGCGTATTTCCACCTGCTGACCGACACGCACATAGGGGACTTCATTTTCGAAGACATCTATCTCTACCCATACTTTCGAAAGATCGGCAATGTTGAAAAGCACTTCGCCGACATTTACGTATTGTCCCTGCTGCACCATCTTGTCAATGACGACGCCGGAGAGCGGTGTGTAGATCGGCAGACGGATGTTCGGCGTGCCTGATTTCTCAAGTTCGGCGATCTGACTCTCTTTGACCCCGAACAGCATCAGGCGCTGCTTGGCCGAAGAGACCAGGCCGGCGCCGTTTTGGGAGATGGAAGGAATCGGTGAGTTTTTTAGCTGGTCGCGACTCTTGATCGCCAGCAGATATTCCTGCTGTGTCGCAACAAGATCAGGAGAGTAAATCTCCGCTACTGGTTTGCCGGTGCTGACGTAGGCTCCGACAGTGTCAACATTCAGTTTGTCGATCCGGCCGGCAATCCAGGCAGTAACCTTGGCCTGCCGCGACTGATCGTACTGCACGATGCCGACGCCGTTTATCTCCTTGTTCAGGGTGCCGTTTTTAGCCTCGATAGTGGCAACATTAGCCATGACTTGCTGGACCGTGGACATTGACACATGCCCCAGCATATCAGCCTGCTGTTTCTGCTCCGGCGTCATGGCGGTGCCATCGGCAGGCGCATTGTCTATCTTCTTGATCAGCTCCATGCCGCAGATCGGACAGGTGCCGGGTTTATCCTTGATGATGAACGGGTGCATGGAACAGGTCCAGAGCTGCACCTTATGTTCCAGCTTGGAATGCCCGCCGCCGTCGTCCTTGAACCACCCATTTTGGTAGAGCCAACCGGCAGCGACGGCAGCAATAACAATAACGAGCATCAGGGGAATTGCGATTTTCTTGTTCAGGGCCATGGCTGTACCTCGATATGATGAATTTTAATGATGTTGAGAGTGTTCGGAAGCGGATGCAGCCGGTGTAACGGGAAGCAGCTCCGGTTTGTCCGCCGGGAGCACTGTCGTCTGCACCGCCGCCGCTGCAACGGGATCGGTTCCCACGGTCGCTTCAAGCCGCGCCAACCCCATCATATACTCTGCCTGCGATTCGTAGAGTTCCCGCTCGTAGTTGAACAGGGTAATCCGGCTGTCAAGCAGGGACAGAAAATCCACCTTGTTGACCCGGTAACCGATGACTGCCGATTCAAGGGATTGTTCCGCCTGGGGGATGATGCCGCTTTTGTAGAGCGACACCAGCTTTTCTCTTCTTTCCAACGTGGCAAGCAGGTCGGCGACGCTGGAAGCGATACCGTTTCTGAGGCTGTCCAGCTCATCTGCCGCCATGCGAATTTCCGAATCCGATTCAGCAACCATGGCATGACGTCGTTCCCGCTGCAGCGGCAGGTTAAAGGTAACACCCAGACTATACGTGTCCAGCCCTTCATTACCCATCGCCGGATCACGTTGCATGTATTCGAGAGAGACATTAAAATCGGGATAAAAGTCTTTTCTGGCCAGTTTGTGCGCCGCTTCCCCCTTATCGATAAGGGCTTGAAGGCTTTTTATGGCGGGACGTTTTTCAAAGGCGGTTGTTCTCAACTTTTCAAACGACAACTGGAGCGGTTTGATCTCGAAGTCGCCAATCCTGCCTACCGCTGTTTCGGGAGAACGGGAAAGCAGGGCATTCAAGGACGCTTCAAGACTCTTGCGCCGCTGCTCCAGAGAAATTTTCATATCGAGCATTTTCGAGCGTTCAACCTGGGACTTGAAGAGGTCCTGCTGCGCCCCCTGCCCGACGGAGTACTTTGTCTCGGCAAGAGTAATGAAATCGTCTATAATTCTGATGTTTTTAGCAACGATCCCCAGTGATTTATCAGTATAGTAAATCTGGTAGTATGTCTCTTTTACCATCCTGACCAGTTCGAGTTTACGCTCCTCGACCTGCCACTTGTACGATTCGGCGCTTTTCTCGGCTATCTCCTGCTTAAGACCCCGCTTGCCCCAGAACGGGAGTTGTTGGGAAATACCGATCACCTTTCCGGTCATGGATTCCTTATGAAAATTGAACGGATCCTGGACAACTCCATTCTGAATCTTCAACATCAGCATTGGATCTTCCAAGGATCCGGCCTGGACAATTCGGTTTTTGAACATCTGCCAGCGGGCTTCCGTAGACTTCAACTCAGGATTGCCGGCAAGCGCTGTTTCAACAAGACGCGCCAACTCTTCAGCAGGCAATTTCGGCTCTTCCGCCCATGCTGTGACAGATGAAAGAGAAAACAGCATTAGTAAAGCAAGGGTACGAAGGATTTTCATGTGAACTCCTGACGGCTGGTTGTCGATGAAAAAATATTAAACTCACTGACAATACATATATCACTTTTACCGGAATTTTCTCTTTCACATCACCATGCCGTCCCTCAAACGGATGGTTCTGTCGGAGTAGGCTCCGTTCTCCGGATTATGGGTTACCATGACAACGGTCTGACCGGCATCGTTCAGTTCCCGGAAAAGCGCCATGACCTCTTCGCTGGTTTTTGAATCCAGATTTCCGGTCGGTTCATCAGCGAGGAGTATATGCGGGTTATTGACAATTGCCCGCGCGATTGCGACCCGCTCCTGCTCGCCGCCGGAGAGCTGATTGGGCAGACGGTCAAGTTTTCCACCCAGCCCGACCCGTTCAAGGGCAGTACGTGCCGCACTCTTTTTTGCCGCTGTACCCATCTTGACGATGGCCAAAGGCAACATGACATTCTCGACGGCGGTCAGATAGGAAATAAGATTGAATGACTGAAAGACAAATCCCAGATTCTGCGCCCGGAAGTCTGCCAGTTTTTCGCCGGGGAGTTTATACAGCGTTATGCCGGCCATCTCGACCTCACCGGAGGTCGGATGATTCATGCCTCCCAGAACAGACAACAGCGTACTCTTGCCGGAACCGGACTGTCCCATGATGGTGATGAATTCACCGGCCTCAATACTTATGTCAACGCCTCGCAGGGCTTCGACAACATCGTCACCACTGGTATATTGTTTTTTTACGTTTTTTATTTCAATGAGTGCCATAATTACCTCGGTTTGATCCCCCCCTTTTCAAGGGGCACGTTATAATGCCCGCAACGCCTCAGTCGGGTCCATCTTGCTTGCATGCAGTGCCGGATAGATACTTGCCAACACCCCCAGGAGCAATGCCAAACTTATCGAGCCTCCAGCGATCCAGCCGTCCCAGATCAGGTGGACGTTTTTGCTCTCAGCCATAAACGGCAGTGCCAGTTTGGCGCCCCCCATGCCGGCTGCATACCCGAGAAAACCGGCCAACAGGCTGACCAGTGCGGCTTCCAGCAGTATAATCTGCATGATATGACTCTTTCTAAAACCAATAGCCCGAAATATGCCGATCTCAGTGGTTCGCTCGTTTACGCTGCCCATCATGGTAACAAAAACGATCAGTGAGCCGATAAAGACCACTACTCCGGCCATGGCATAGGAAAAGCGCTTGAACTGATCCAATGCTTTGAGCCGTCCTTCAACTACCTGTTGAATCGCCGATACCTTGGCGTCCGGTATTTTCTCGGCAATCTGGGTTACCATATCGCCAATCGGGCAGCCGGAACAGAGTGCCGCTACCTCAGCCATGCTGATTTTACCCTCCTTGTCCAAAAGCTTCTGGGCTTTTTTCAGCGAGGCAAACACCAATGCATCATCCTGTGAGCCGGTCTGGTCGAGTACTCCAGCGACCTTGAAGGACTCTCCCTTTATAGTGAGAGTGTCGCCCGGAGAGACATTGAGCACCTTGGATGCATCAGAGCCGAGCAACAGGTCGTGTTCAGATTTCGGATCATTGCCGAAAATCTTCCACCATTGCTTCATCTTCAGTTCGCTCTCGAAGTTGACACCAACCAGCAATACGTCATGGTTATTAATGGTGATGCCGCCAAGCACCTTGGGGCTGATAACCGAGATGTTCTTGTGGTTGGTGATGGTCCTGATCTTCGCCAGATCCTCCTCACGAATCTCTCGCTGATCAAAGGTTACCCCTCCAAGACTGATGCCGCCGTAATTCATGGCAAGCCCATTGTTCTGCGGGGTTATAAGTATATTCGCGCCAAACTCATCCATCTTCCGCTCAATATCACTGGACATCGAGCGAGTCAGAGTTACCAGAGTGACAATGGTGGCAATGCCGACCATCAGACCGACCGTCAAAAATGCCATCTTGGCCTTACGGCGCTTCAGATTGTTAATGGAAATAGTGTGCAGTTTCATCAGAAATATCTCGCTCCGCCCTTGAGGTCGTTGACTGAAATGGTAACCGTGTCACCGTTCAACTGGTGTGGCAGATAGCCGGGGTTGCAACCGCCGGTGGCGTTAGGTCCGAGACGATTGATGGCAAATTTCTGGTTGCAGTTTTTGCAGTTCATCTTGTCGCCCTGTTGTTCATACCCCTTTTTTGATTTGTAGCAGGAGTCACAGGCATCAAAAGCGGTCTTAATACTGCCGTCTGCCGCTTTGGCCGCGAAGAAGGTAATCTCCTTGCCGCCATCTTCAAATTTGTAGAAGTGAGCCTTGCCGTCAGCCAGTTTGGCAGCAGGAATCATTGCGACCCCGCCACTTACTTTTACTTTTTCGTACTTGCCCAGCGAGAAGGCAAATACAGTGACAGCCCCGACCAACAACGCCAACGTTACCATGCCTGCCCATACAACCGAATTCCTGTTAATTGTTGCCATTTTGATCTCCTTTAGTACGTTAAAATATATGTGCTGCGTTTGTTACGGGAAATAATCTCGTTGCTGCGTGTTTCGCGTTTGTTCGGGTTATCTCAGCTTTTTTTGTTTGTTGATCCACACCCTCCGCCTTTACCGCCGCAGCATCCGGAAGACGGGATCGCTTTTGCGCCGATATCCCTGCCGGTAGCCTGCTTGAACTGTTCCGGTGTCAGCACCTTGTACACATTACTGCCAAAGCCGCTGCTGATGACCTGCGCTGCCAGCGCCTCAGGCTTGACACTCTTTGTGTCATAGCCAACAACTACCCAGCCACCCTCTACATCGACTTCAGTAACGGCAACACCCTTCAAAGATTCAAGCGCCTTGGTGATTTTGCTGGAGCAACTGCCGCACGTCATGCCGGTTGTCCGCAAGACCGCGACCGAATCAGCAGTAGCCCTGGCCGTAACATAGAAACCAAGCAGTGAAAGGATTGTGATCGTTACAACAATTATGACTGCATTGACTAGCATTCTCTTGCGCTTCATCGGCAGCTCTCCTTGGAGGAATTGTTCATATTCCGTAGTAATTCAAGGAGCGTGCCATTCGTGAAATGTGTCATAACATGCAGATATTGTTTCACAATACAGTTTTACCAACTATTCACACATTATCCACACGGAGAATATTCTACAGCGATGGGGAGTATTCAGCAGTTAGCATACGTGAATACGGTACGTTATCAATTAGAAGGAGAATGGTCACTCATCGAAATAACTCATCCATGACCGGTTGCATTCTGCGACATTAGAGATATATTTCTATACAATAACAGCAATGCGCATAGTTATGGCGCTGTAAGCAAAAAACCACATAGAATCATCACGTTCTATACACTACTTCCACAGCCGTCTATACCACATTTACGGTAAGCCGGTTATTTCGAGTTGCACGTAAACAGAGGGGGAGCAGCACCATGAATCCTCATGAGTTAAGTGAAAAGCTGCTGGCCGCAATGATCAATGCCGATCGCACTGCTGCTGCGGCGCTGATTGAACAGGCACTTGCCGGCGGAATCGGGCACGGGCAGGTGATTACCGACGTTCTTGATCCGGCCATAGTCCGGCTGGGACGCTTGTGGGAGGACCAGGAGATGTCTCTGGCACAGAACTTTGTGGCCTCTAAAATAGCTGAAGACACCCTTTTGCGCTGCATACCCGACAAGGCAGAAAATTCCCACACGAAAGGTGCAGTCGTGATTGGCAATATCGAGGATGATTTTCACAGTCTCGGGCGAAAGACCGTGGGGCTGTTTCTTTCAGCCGCAGGATGGGATGTCCACGATTTAGGTAATGATGTGACGGCGGAAGAACTCCTGAAAAAGGCAGTGGAGGTCGACGCCTGTGTAATCGGCGCCTCGGCAATGATGCAGACTACCGCACTGAACATCCGTAAACTGCGGCAGCTGATTGACGAGCGCGGTCTCACGGACCGGATCAAACTGGCCGTTGGTGGCGCCGTATTCAACTGGCGTCCGGATCTGGTGGCCGAAGTTGGCGGTGACGGCTCCGCCCGCAATGCGATCGAGGCGGATGGCTTATTCATGCGGTTGCAGACAGAGGTACGCGGGGAGGTGCCGACTTGAATTCGTATCAACGGGTAATGGGTACCCTGTCGGGGCAGCCGGTGGATAAACTGCCGGTATTTGCGGTTTTGGGAGCTTATGGCGGAAAGCTGACCCATACTGATCTGCGCACCCTCTTTAGTGATGCATCAGCCTACGTGGCCGGTCAACAGGCTCTGCAGCGGGAATTCGGTTTTGATCTGGTTATGACGCCATTTGTGTACACTGCCATTTCGGAAGCATTTGGCGGAGAAACCGCCTGGAGTGATACTCAGGCGCCCAACATGAAACGTCCGGGGGTACGCACCGCTGAGGAAGTACTTTCTGCGCCGTTACCGGACCCGCAGAAGTCCGGTTTACTTCCGGTCGTTCTCGATGCGACCCGGCGCCTGGCCGGCCTTTACAAGGAGCAGGTGCCGATTATCGGCGTTCTTCCCGGCCCCGCTGTCATGCCATCCCTGATCATCGGTATGGAGCAGTGGCTGGAGACCGTCCTGTTTGATGAAGTACTTGCACGGAAGCTGCTCGACCATACCGCACCGTTTTTTGTCTCGTGGGCCAATGCTCTGCTGGATGCCGGAGCCGACTGCCTGGTTATCACTGAAGGAATGGCAGCGGCAGAGATCGCTCCGCGAGCACTGTTTTCCGAGCGATTCCTGCCCTGTATAACTGCATCATTCGCACAGATTAACGGTCCCAAGGTGCTACATCATACCGGGGGGTGCATCAACCATATCCTTGATCTGCTTCCCGGCCTTCCAGGACTGGTCGGGGTCGCAGTCGGTTCCCGGGATGATCTTGCCGAAGCACGGCGGTTGATCGGACCCGATGTAACTCTTATCGGCAATCTGGATAATCTGAGCTTTCCATCAGCCTCAGCCGACAAAATGTCTGAGTTGAGCCGGTCCTGTTTGCAGACAGCAGCACCCTCCGGCCATTACATCCTGGCCAATTCCGGCGCTGATATACCGCTGACGACACCCCCTGAAAACCTGCGTGCCATGTTGGCCGCCGCTGCAGCCTATTCAAAGGAGAGAGGAAGTATCGTATGACACCATCCACTATCTGGCTCTGTTGCGGTGTCGTCCGTGCCGAAATGGAGGAAGTGCAGCGCCGTGGCCTCATCGAGGGAGAACTTCTGTTCCTCGATTCCATGCTGCATATGGATCCGCCACTGCTGGAAGCAACGCTGACTGCCGCGTTAGAAGAGAATCCTGACCAGCCCCACTGCCTGGTGTTGGTCTATGGCGACTGCTCAGCACACATGCTGGACTTGGTGCGACGCTTCCATGTCGGCCGGGTTGCCGTCATCAACTGCGCCCAACTGATGCTCGGCCGTGCGCGCTATCGCCAGCTGATGCGTGAGGAAGCGTTTCTGGTTCTCCCCGAATGGGCCCGGCGCTGGGAACATATCATGAAAAGCGAACTGGGCCTGAACGAAGAGGTAGCGCACGGGCTGATGGGGGAAAACCGAGGGGTGCTGGTCTATCTCGACAGCGGCCTGGTTCCGGTGCCAGAGAGCCAACTGGAGGAGTTTTCGGCGTATAGCGGACTTCCCTGGCGGGTCGAAGCGGTGACACTGGATTGCATGTTGTCGTCGCTGCTCGATGCGCAGGTGAAGGCAAAAGCATCCCTTCCCTTGGTAGGTCAGGGGGATGACCAGGGTTATTTTTTGGTCAATAGCAATCAGTAAAGTCACCACCGCAGGGGAACTCACATGAGCATCACCGCCGACCACCACCCTATCTCACCTGCAGCCCAACTGATGGCCATCGAGGTCATCTCTGAACTGCTGATCTCCACTTCACCGCAAAAACTTTGCGAAGCGCTGACCGACCATCTGCGTGAGTTATCCGGTGCCCGAACGGCAATCGTACTTGCTCATCGACCCGAGCCGAATCATCACGAACTGCTGCATGTCAGTCCCTTGCGGAGGGCCGGACTCTTTTCTCCAACAGAGCTCAATCTTTTTTGTTTCGAACAGTCCCCCGGTGAACTGCCGTTTACCCCTGACAGACTTTCCGAGCATCATCCTCTGAAGAGTGTCCTGGTAAAGGCAGCTATTCGGTCAATGCTTCGTTTCTCGTTGTTTGCTGGCGGCAAACATGTCGGACTGCTGCTGTTGTTTGATCTGCCGGGAGAGGATCGCATTGAAGAAACAAACCAGATCATTACGCTTCTCGCACCACCAATCGCACTTGCCCTTAAAAATGCGCTGGCATTTGCCAGGACTGAACAACTGGCTGCGGAACTTGAGCATCGAGTGGAGCTGCGGACAGAAGAGTTGCGTGTGAAAAATGTTGAGCTGTCACAGAGCGAAGAAAAGTTTCGCAGCTATGTTGACGCTTCACCCGATGGGGTTTTTGTTACCGACGAGAATGGCCGTTATCTGGAAGTAAATATGGCTATTGCAAAAATTACCGGCTACCAAAAATCCGAGCTGTTGAATATGTCTATTCCGGATCTGCTCCCGCCGGAAGAGGCGGAAACGGCACTGAAGCATTTTCAACATTTGCTGGAAACCGGGGTTTCATCTTCCGAATATCAATTTCTTCACAAAAACGGCAAAAAACGCTGGTGGCTGGTTGATGCGGTGAAGCTCTCGGACTCACGGTTCCTCGGACTTACCAAAGATATAACTGAGCGCAAACAGGCCGATGAGGACAAACTAAAGCTCGAAGCCCAGCTCCATCAGGCCCAAAAAATGGAGTCAGTAGGCCGCCTTGCCGGCGGCGTGGCACACGACTTTAATAACATGCTGACGGTCATTCTCGGCCATGCCCAGTTAGGACTGATGCGTCTTGATCCGACCCATCCGGTCTGTGATGATCTCCAGGAAATCAGTAAAACAGCAGAACGTTCCGCGGACCTGACCCGGCAGTTGCTGGCTTTTGCCCGCAAGCAGACGGTCACTCCCAAAGTTCTGGATCTGAACGACACCGTGTCGGAAATGCTAAAAATGCTGCAGAGGCTTATCGGTGAGAATATTCAGCTCTGCTGGCGACCGGCACACGAACTATGGCAGATCCGGATGGATCCATCCCAAATCGACCAGATTCTGGCTAATCTCTGTGTCAACGCCCGCGACGCCATTGAAGAGACCGGTCGAATCAGCATTGAAACGCAAAACAGAACCGTTGACGCGGAGTACAGTGCCACCAACCTGGAGGCCGTACCCGGTGAATATGTTTGTCTTACGGTGAGCGATTCCGGCAGCGGCATGGATCAGGAAACTCAGGACCACATCTTTGAACCGTTTTATACCACCAAGGAACGGGGCAAAGGGACCGGCCTGGGGCTGGCTACAGTTTATGGCGCCGTCAAGCAGAACAACGGCTTCATCAACATCTACAGTGAACCGGGACAGGGGACGACCTTCTCTATCTATCTCCCGCGTGATGAGAGCATCCGGAGCATTCAGACGCTTTCGGAAACTGCTGCACTCCCGGTACCGCGCGGGCAGGAAACCATTTTGCTGGTGGAAGACGAGCCGGCAATCCTGAATATCGCATCCATGATGCTTGAAAAACAGGGCTATACTGTTCTGAAGGCCGGCTCCCCTGGCGAGGCGGTCCGTCTGGCCCGTGAGCACTCCGGCGAGATTCAGTTGCTCATGACCGACGTGATCATGCCGGAGATGAACGGCCGGGATCTGGCTAAAAACCTGCTCTCGCTTTATCCGCAAATGAAGCGGCTGTTTATGTCAGGATACACGTCAGATGTAATTGCCCATCACGGCGTGTTGGATGAAGGGGTCTGTTTTATCCAGAAACCGTTCTCGCTCCCCAATATGGCGGCAAAGGTACGGGAGGTTCTGGATAAGCCGTAGGGGCAAGGATACAACCAGAAAAATAAGCTGCGTTTTGAGTTTCTTGCGCAGTGTTTTAGCAGTGACTGGTTGCTATTTCATCGCTTTGGAGTGTGCGACCAAGTGCCAAGACGCGTAGCGTTGTGCTATCCCATTAATTACAGTGTAATTAGTTTTGAGAACTCCTAAAGAAAAAAGCACCGACAGAATTAACTGTAAGTGCTTGAATTAGCTGGTCGGGATGACAAGAATTGAACTTGCGACCCCCTGCTCCCGAAGCAGGTGCGCTACCAGGCTGCGCTACATCCCGAAGAGTGCTTTTTCTAGCACCGGCAAGGGGCTTGTGTCAAGGGGAAAGACGGGGACGGCAGACCGGAGCATGGGGTATGTCCTGA
>JAQTZV010000029.1 GCA_028687585.1 Desulfuromonadaceae bacterium
GAAGCAGCCAGAGAACTGAGAAAACAAAAACGACAACAAGCATGTCCTGAAATCAGGCATTCAGGGGAAGCTGACTTACCCTTAGATCAAGCGGCCTGAAAGTCCAATTCCGACTGAGGCGGAACAGTGCCTCTGTGCCTCCGTATGAAACTGGTTTTGAATTTCTGCTTTCATGATCTGAGTTGTGACTTATTTTTCGTGAATTTCGTGTCTTTCGTGGACAATGCTTTAAAAGATCTTCCCCGGATTCAATATCCCCTTGGGGTCAAACGCTTGCTTGATCCCGCGCATGACCCTGATACCAGATTCACCGACCAGTTTTGGCAGATACTTCTTTTTGGCCAGTCCGACGCCATGTTCACCGGTGATGGTGCCACCCATGGAAATTGCAGCGTCAAATATTTCTTCGAATGCAGCATGAGCCCGTTTTATTTCGTCATGATCGCGCTCGTCAGTCAGGCAGGTCGGGTGCAGGTTACCGTCGCCGGCGTGGCCGAAGGTGCCGATAATCACATTGTGTTTTTGTGCTGATGCCTGAATTACCTTCAGCATCGCTGCAATACAGCTGCGCGGCACGGTGGCATCTTCGAGGATCGTGGTCGGTTTGAGCCGCGCGAGGGCGGAGAGCGCCGTGCGCCGTGCTTCAGTCAATTTGAGAGCTTCGGCCTGATTCTTGGCCGTCTGAAAAAAAGAACAGCGCTCTCTTTTACAGATCTCGGCCACCGCTGCGGCTTCCTCGGCTATTACCACCGGGTGGCCGTCCACTTCGATCAGGAGCACAGCATCGACGTCCAGCGGCAGTCCGACGTGGGCATAATCTTCGACACACTTTATAGTAACTTTATCGAGGAACTCCAGAGTAGCCGGAATAACCTTGGCGGCGATGATCGCAGAAACCGCCATGGCAGCATCCTGCAGAACGGGAAAGTGGGCGAGCATGGTGATCTTCCCTTGCGGTTTGGGAATAAGTTTGACGGTAATGCCGGTAAAAAAACCGAGGGTTCCTTCTGATGAAACCAGCAGCGGATTAAGCGCATATCCGGCTACGTCCTTGACCACCTTGCCGCCGGTTCGAAGCAGTTCACCGTTTGCCAGTACCGTTTCCAGTCCCATGACGTAATCAGCAGTAACTCCGTATTTGAGTCCGCGCAGACCACCCGAATTTTCTGCGACATTGCCACCCATGGTGGAGATGTTCATGCTCCCCGGGTCAGGTGGATAGAACAGGCCGCGCGACTCGACCTCACGGTGCAGGGTGCTGGTGATGACCCCTGTTTCAACCGTGGCAGTAAGATTTTCTTCATCTACTTCGATGATACGGTTCATGCGACTGGTTTGAATTACCACGCCACCGGCCGATAGTGAACCGCCGGACAGGTTGGTGCCGGATCCCCGGGGAGTAACCGTTATGCCGGCTTCGTGGCATAGCCCCATAATCAAGGCAACTTCACCGGTTGTGCCGGGCAGCAGCACCACCCCGGGCAGGCTCTCGAGTTCCGGAGTAGAGTCATAGCCATACACCGCAAGTGATTCCCTGTCCGAAAGGGTGTACTGATCGCCGACAATAGACTGAAGTTTCTTAATAAAAGAGTGTTGCATGGGTAACTCCTTGTCAGTCGGTATATATTATGATTGTCCGACGCAGGTAAAGGACAGAACAATGTAAACTTGTAATACCAATTACTATAATGACGTTATTGTTGTCAACAAATTATTATACATATAAGTAACTATCAGTAATAAAAGGACAATAAATAACAAAAAGGGGATGTGCGATGTGGCATTACGAATTATAGTAATTGAGGATGCCGGTTTTATGGTTATGCTCGATAAGCGTTTTCAGCAGATATCCGGTAAATATTCCTGAGGGAATCCCGGCCAGAATCAGGACCGGAAGATAGAAAATGATCGCGCTGCTTTGCAGCAGGAGAGAGGCAGCCAGCAGTTGTCCGAGATTATGACCGACAGCTCCGGCCATACTGATACCGATCACCGTGAAGCAGCGGGTATATCGGAGCAGTGCCGCCATAACCAGCGTACTGAAAAACGCACCGCAGATCCCGAGCAGAAAACCTGGCGCCAGAAACACTCCGCCTATCAGCGAACCGAGCAGTACCCGCATCAATGCCACGGTCAAACCATCCCGAAAACCATACAGGTAGATAGCCAGAAGTGTAACTATATTGGCAAGTCCCAGTTTGACCCCCGGGATTGGCAGCGGAATCGGCAGCAGCGCCTCCACTACGTGCAGTGCTGTTCCCATGGCGATCAGCAGGGCAAGAAATACCACTCTATGCGTGCCGAAGCGCTTCATCGGGTGATGGCATCCACTGCTGCCGCTCCTTCAATACGAACAAGAATTTCACCAGGGATGCAGACAATTGTCTGGCCGGGATGGCTGACCCACCCCTGGTTGACGCAGACTTGTCCGGAACAGTGCGCCTCACGCATACGAACCCGGTCACCTTCGATCTCAACGGTTGCAGCACCGACACGTCCCTGAACGACAAAGGTGCTTTTCCCGGCAACCGGCAAGGTGATCCGGCGGATAATGGCACCCCGCACGACCACTATGGCCTGGGTTGTGTTAACAGCACTGGAGAAGAGGCCATACATACCCATCAGCGAAAGCAGGGAAACCAGCAGGATACCGGCCAGCAGAAACTTATCGGCCCTGTTCATAACGGTACGCTGTCCCCGGCAGTAGTTCTATGTTTGCGGCGAGAGAGGGGGAGTACAGGATGCGGTGGTCCGCAGTTACGATAAAAACTTTTTCCCCCAACCCGGCAGCAGTTTTCAGAGCCGTTTCCGCCGGGAGTACAAAAAATACGGTTGAGAGGACGTCAGCAATTCCGGCGTCAGATGAGATTGCGGTAACGGCCATGTTTTCAACAGCGGGATACCCGGTACGGGGATCGAGGATATGGTGATAGCGCTTTCCGTCAACCTCGAAGAAGCGGTAATAATCGCCGGAAGTAACGGCAGCAGCATCTTCAAGGGAAAGTATTGCCACAATGCCGTCAGATTTGCGTGGATCTTTAATGCCGATGCGCCACGGGGAATTGTGCGGGTTTCTGCCGAGGACTCTGATATTACCGCCGGCATCGATCAGGGCTTTACGGATGCCCGATTTTTTGAGGGACTGCAGCGCCTTTTCGGTCGCGTACCCTTTGGCGATGGCTCCCAGATCCAGTTTCATGCCGCGCCGGCGTAGAAAGGCGGTCTGTTTTATCTCATCCAGCAGTAGATCCTGGTTGCCGACAAGTGCCAGTGCGGCACGAATCTCTTCAGGAGGCGGAATGTGGGGGATTTTACCGAACCCCCATAAATCCATCAGTGGCCCGATTGTAACATCAAAGGCGCCACCGCTCAGTTCACAGTATTTTTTTGCCAGCTGCAGCATTGCCAGAGTGTCCGGATTAACCGGTACCGGAGCAATGCCGGCCTGCTGGTTGATGCGGCAGACATCACTGCCGGCAAAAGCGGCTGTTCCCGGGTGCGGGAAACTGTCAGCCAGTTCCGCGATCCGGTGCATCTCGGTATAGGCCGCATTGACAGCCATCCGGAGGTTTTCTGGATCAGAGCCATAGACTTTGATACTGATCAGGGTATCCATCAGAAACTGGTCGCTGGTATATTCTCGTGACCGGCGTCCGTAGAGAAAAGATGCAAGGAGCGCGGTTAAAAGCAGCAGTGCGATCAGCAGCACCGGTCCACGCCGGTTCATAGCGGTTTACAGACTCCGCATGACTGACAGCCGGGCTCTTCATCCTTCGGTATACCGATCTCACGCAAAACTTCCTCCGAGATGGCCGCATTTTTCTGGATCGCCTTGGTGGGACACTTGGCGGCACAGATTCCGCAGTTGGTACATTTTTCATAATCTACCAACGCGACGGTGCCATTGCCAAACGGCACTACATGAACGGCGTCTTCCGGACAGTTTTTCTCGCACAGTTTACATTTTATGCAGGCGGTGGTGCAGATGGGGCGGGCGTCTTTCCCTTTATCGGTATTCAGACAGCGTACGTGCACCTGACGGGATACACCGACCAGTTGCAATATCTGCTGCGGGCACTCGACAACACATTTGTTGCAGCCGGTGCAGAGGTAAAAATTGATAACCGGCAGGCCGTCGGATCCCATCTGGATAGCGCCGAACGGGCAGACCCGCGAACAGTTACCCATGCGTACGCAACCGTAGTTGCATGCCTTGGGTCCCTTGAAATTAGCCAGTGCCAGGTGGCAATCATGCACCCCTTTGTACTCATACAGCATCTTGGACTGTTCAAAGCCCCCCTGACAGAGCAGTTGGGCCACTTTGCGCTCTTCATAACTGCTGACATCGGTTCCCATAATGGCGGCAATCTTCTCGTAGAGGCTTGCTCCGCCCGGGGCGCAGAGACGGGGATTCACCTCACCCGCCACGATCGCCTCGGCAAAGGCGCCACAGCCGGCCATACCGCAGGCTCCGCAGTTGGCTCCCGGCATGAAATTCAAGAGCTCTTCCACGCGTGGATCTACTTCTACCGCAAACTTTTTACCGGCAATACCGAGGATGATCCCGAACAGACCTCCCATCACCGCCAGACTGATAACTGCAATCAACATTACCGCTCCTCCGAAAGATCTGGTTAAATAAGACCTGAAAACCCTAAAAACGATATAGACATCAGTGCCGCTATCACCAGAGCAATCGGTGTCCCCTGCATTGACTCCGGTATATCGGCATCTTCCATGCGTTCGCGGATGCCTGACATCAGCACCAGCGCCAGGGTGAATCCGGCCGAGTGGGCCAGGCTATGAGTCATCGCCTTGCCGAAACTGAAATCCTTCTGGACATTGATAATGGCAACGCCCAGTACGGCGCAGTTGGTGGTGATCAGCGGCAGATAGATCCCCAGCGCCTTGTAAAGGGGCGGGGTGAATTTGCGCATTACCATCTCCACAAATTGCACCAATGAGGCGATAATCAGGATGAATGCGACCGTCTGCATGTAACCGATATCAAAGGGAACCAGAATATAGTGCCGTACAACCCAGGTGATGGCCCCCGAGAGTACCAGAACAAATGAAACCGCCCCACCCATTCCCAAAGACGAACTCAGCTTTTTTGATACCCCCAGAAAGGGGCAGATCCCGAGGAACTGGGAAAGAACGATGTTATTGATCAGTACTGCGCTGACAATGATAATTAGATATTCCTGCATCGTTTACCTCTTTACCACGCGTATTTTTTCTGCAACTTATTCAGCAGTGCCAGAAGACATCCCAGAGTGATGAAACCGCCCGGAGGAAGGATCATCAGTATCGCCGGTATACTTTCGGGGAGGATTTGTATTCCGAGAAACGATCCCGCACCCAGCACTTCTCTGAACGCACTGACCAGACCAAGCGCAATGGTGAAGCCAAGTCCCATCCCGAGGGCGTCCATTATTGAGGGAAGCACAGAATTGCGGCTGGCAAACGCCTCCGCCCTCCCCAGAATAATGCAGTTAACCACGATCAGCGGTATGAAGATGCCGAGTGCTTTGTAGAGCGATGGCGTGAAGGCATGCATCAACTGATCGGTCATGGTGACGAATGAGGCAATAATGACAACATAGGCCGGGATACGCACGCTCGCCGGTATGATCGAGCGCATCAGGGAAATGGCAATGTTGGATGCCAGCAGTACACCGGTAAAAGCAGCGCCCATGCCAAGGCCGTTTTCGACCGAAGTGGTGACCGCAAGGGCAGGGCAGGTGCCGAGCACCAGACGAAACAGCGGGTTTTCCTTGATGATCCCTTTGGTAAATTCCTGCATCAGACTCATAGCGTGTACCTCAAAGGTTTATATGTTGCAGCTGCTTCTCCGACAACAGGAGAAGGGGGCTACTGAACTGTTCCGGTTTTTACCTGTTTTGTAGCGCCAAACGTAGCCACAAAATGTTCCCGTGCGGCGTTAACCCCTTTGGTGACCGCCTTGGAGGTAATCGTGGAGGCGGTAATTGCCTGGATCTGGTTCTCCTTGGTCGGTGGCGTTTTACTTACCTCAAGCGCCACGGCACTGTCCTTACCCTTGTAACGGTTCTGAAATGCCGGATCCTTTGCCTTGGCCCCCAGTCCCGGAGTTTCGGTCTGGTTGAGCACCTTGACCGCGGTGATCTTGCCGCTCGCCTGGTCAAAACCGGCCAGAATCGTGACTGGTCCTGCGTATCCCTTGGTCTCAGCCAGATAGAGAACACCGGCCGGTGTACCGTTTTTGTAGGCTATATTAACCTCTTTCAGAATCTTGTCTGGCGCGGTGAGGTATTTTGCGGTCTCATTTTCAACCTTGTCTCCCTCGGGATAGACCTCCTTAAAGCTGCGGATCTTCTCCTCCAGAATCTGTTTTTCAATGAGCGGTGCGGCCTTGATGTTGACATACCCGACACCGAGGCCGGCGACTGCGGCGACCATCATCAGAAACAGTCCGAGTTTAATGATATCACCCATTGCTCTGCCCCCCCCCGAATACCCGCTGTTTGGTGTAACGGTCGATCAGCGGTGTTACCACGTTCATCAGAAGGATAGAATAGGCGACTCCTTCAGGATACCCCCCCTTGAGGCGGATCAGCACCACGAGAGAGCCACAACCGCATCCGAAGAGAATCCGCCCGAGTTTGGTCACCGGCGTGGTAACCCAGTCAGTCGCCATGAAAAAGGCCCCCATAAGAAGTCCGCCGCTCAAAAGATGGAACAGCGGATACTGAATGCCTCCCCCCTTGATCGTCCCGACAACAGCGGTCAAAAGAAAGACGGTTCCAAGAAAAGAGACAGGGGTGCGCCAGTCGATATGCCCGCGATACAACAGGTAGCAACCGCCGATCAGAATCGCAATGGCGCTGGTCTCACCGATGCTTCCGGCCACCGTTCCGATAAACAGCTCGGAAAGGTGCGGCAGCGGCTGCCCGGTGGCCTCTTTGAGGATTCCAAGCGGCGTGGCGGTGGTGACTCCGTCCAGAGGTTTGGACCAGTGGGTCATGGCGACCGGAAAGGAAGCCAGCAAAAAGGCGCGGCCAATCAGCGCCGGGTTGAAGACGTTCTGACCCAGTCCGCCAAAGAGATGCTTGACAATGACGATCGCAAAGGCGGAGCCGAGCGCCGCCATCCAGATCGGCAGTGCAGGAGGGAGGCAGAAGGAGAGCAGCAGCCCGGTAACGGCCGCACTCTGCTCTGTTATCCGCACCTCCTTGCCCATCGCCTTGAGGCAGAGCAGCTCGGAAACGTACGCGCTGACCACGCAGGAAACGATTACCCCGAGCGCGGGAAGTCCGAAGAAGTACAGTCCGCAGAGCAGGGCCGGAAGCAGGGCCAGCAGCACGTCCCGCATGGCGTTCGGCACATTGTCCGGACTGTGGATGTGCGGTGATGAGGTAACAAGCAGTAGATCATTCTGAGTAGTCATGGTGTGAGTCGTTCCTCCGGATTACTTTACTGCAGCAGCTTTCGCTTTCCCTGCCAGTACGGCCTGTTTTGCCCGGCGAATATACTGAACCAGCGGAATCTGGGCTGGACATACATAGACACATGAACCGCATTCGATGCAGCTCATAACGTTGGCCGTTTCAGCTTCATCCCACTTGTTCCGTTTTGCCAGCTTGACGATTGACGTCGGTTCCAGAAAGGCGGGACAGACATCGACACATTTGGCGCAGCGTACGCAGGGATATTCCGTGCGGCTCTGTCCTGTCGGCTTTGTTAACACCACAATTCCGGATGAACCCTTGACAATCGGGACATCAGGGGAAAAAACCGTCTTGCCCATCATCGGCCCGCCGGAGATGACCCGCTCAACTTCGCCGACAGTTCCGCCGCTCTGGGCAATCAGTTCACTGAAAAGCGTTCCGACCCGTGCCAGGTAGTTTGTCGGCTTTTGTACCGCATCGCCACTGACGGTCACATAGCGCTCGATCAGAGGAATGCCGAACTCTACCGCATCAGCAACCGCCGCCGCAGTACCGACGTTATTGACGATAACCCCCACGGCAATCGGCAGTCCGCCGACGGGAACCTCCCGACCGGTACAGGCATAAATCAGCTGTTTTTCAGACCCCTGCGGATATTTTTCCTTCATGACGACAACGCTGATAGCCGGGTTGGAGCGGGCTGCTTCCTGCAGCACCGCCACCGCATCCATTTTGTTGTCCTCAATAGCAATTACGCCGCGTCTGCAGCCGACGCATTTCATAATATAGCCGAGTCCCGCTACAATCCGGTCACTCTTTTCCAGCATCAGGCGATGGTCAGAGGTCAGATACGGCTCACACTCAACCCCGTTGAGGATGACGGTATCAGCGGATTTTCCTTCCACCGGTGAGTATTTGACGTGTGACGGGAAGGTGGCCCCCCCCATCCCGACGATACCGGCTTCGAGTACGATCGCACGAATCTCATCAGGGGAAAGCTGCGCAGGATCCGGATGCGCCTTGATTGATTCATGCCACTCTTCCAACCGGTCGTTTTCAATAACGATGCAGGGCACAAAACTGCCGCCGGGGTGCTCCATGACCTCAATTGCCGCAACGCTGCCGCTAACGGTGGCGTGTATCGGGGATGATACGAAGTTTTTTACATCACCAATGCATTGCCCCTTTTTCACCCGGTCGCCCACATGTACCAGCGGAGCGCAGGCGGCACCGATGTGCTGGGAGAGCGGAATATAGAGCTTGTCCGGCACGGCGGCAACGGTTGTTGTCGCTTGAGAGGTCAGCTCCTTGTGTCCTGTGACGTGGATCCCGCCCTTAAACGTCGCTTTGCTCATACGTTTTTGCTCCTGAATAATATTCTGCTCTCGTCTGCTGTTATCAAACCGCATGTATGACATCGGCACGCGCATTTTCCCCATACCATAGTCAATAATCCGGTTATTCGGTATTTAAGTACTGTATTACTTGATTGCTTGTCAATGCAAAATTTATAAAAAGTATAATGTTAGGCTCCACCGGCCAAAAAGCAGTCTATATACATCAGCAAAGATAAAAAAGCCAGTACAACTCCACCGCACAGTATATCGACTGAGGAAAACCGCAATGGATTCATGCGCGTCCGCTCCGCGCAGGCCCCATAACATCTGGCATCCATCGCTGTCGCCAGGGCATCTCCCCTGCGTACAACACCCGCAAACAGCGGTATCACAAGCGGCAGACAGCTTCTGGCTCGTTGCAGCATTGTGCCGTTGGAAAAATCACGTGAGATCTCTGCATGATTTTTGAGCAGCTGTTTTGCTTCTTCGACAATTACCGGAATAAAGCGGAGTGCCAGTGACATCATCATGGCAATTTCGCCGACCGGAACACCGAAACGCTGTAACGGCTTCATCAGCCACTGCAGTCCATCCATCATGGTGAGCGGCGTTGTGGTGACGGTAAGTAACGAGGTTCCGTTAATAAGTACGGTAAGGCGCAGAATCATCAATAGTGATCGACCGGCGCCATCCCGGGATACGAAGCTCAGAATGCCGCTTTCGGCCAACGCGGGCCCGCCACCGAAAAAGAGGTGTGTTATTGCAGTAATGGAAGCAAGGTAGACAATCGGCTTGAGACCGCGCAGAGAGTGACGTAGCGGCCTGCCGGCACGCTGAGCTATGCCGAAGCTGCACAGCAGCAGCAGGATCAGTGATTGAGGGGTATGCACGGTATACACAATTACGGAGAAAATCAGGGCCAATATAATTTTGGTCCGGGGGTCACAACGGTGCAGCAGAGAGGTGCCGGAAATATAGCGACCATGTGACAGAGCATTCAGCATGAAGTCTCATTTCTCAGCGTCATACCAGTGCGGACAAGTCGACCGTTTTTGAGCAGAATGGTGGTGTCTGCAGTGATGCGCTCTTCCGTTTCATGTGCGATAATGAACACGGTCACTCCGGTCTCGCGGTTGAGGCGCTGCAGCAGCAGCATGATTTCTATAGCGTCGGCCGGTTCCAGTCCAGCTGTTGCTTCATCAAGGACGATGCAGGATGGTTGCATGGCCAGAATCGCCGCCAGTGAAACTTTCAGCTGTTGAGATCTGCTCAATAGATGTGGCGAGACATCTGCATAGTCACTCATGCCGACGGTCTGTAGCGCATCAAGGACCCTCTCCCGAATGATTGCAGCGGCCAACCCGAGATTCTCCGGGCCGAAAGCGACATCTTCGGCAACTGTTGTGCCGAGTATCTGGTTTTCAGGCTCCTGAAAAATAATTCCTACCCGCCTGCGAATTTCCCAGCGCCAATCCGGATCCCGCGTATTAATTCCATCGACCAGAATAACGCCGCTGGTCGGCAGCAGTAAGCCATTGAGCATTCTGGCCAGTGTTGATTTTCCGGATCTGTTCCCCCCTCTCAACAGAACAAATTCGCCGCTGGGGATGTTGAGCGAAATATGATCAAGCAGAGTGACACGATCAGGATCCTCTCCTGGTGAAACATATGAAAAAGTGATGTCATTAATTTCTATGGTCATCATAGTGATTTCATTTTGCGCTCTGAGTGAGGTTAGAGTTGGGTAAGCCAGTAGAAGAGCGGCAGTGTCGCGAAAGAGAGAAGCAGTCCGAGTCCGACAAGAGCGGCTGAAAGTTCGGCATCCATTCCCGCAACTACCGCCAATGCTCCGGCAGTAACCATGGGAGGCATGCCGCTCTCGATTATGGAGACATCAACAGCAAGTCCCCGTAATGCCAGCAGTCGACAGATCAGAAGCGCTGCCAGTGGCGCCAGGACGAGTTTCAATACAAGCCCGAGAGCGAGCGGAGCCCGCAACGTGGGTTTCAAACCGAAATTCAACTGGAAGCCGATAGCGGTCATGACCAATGGTGTTAACGTGCCCGATGTTGTCAGCAATATTCGCTCGAAAGGGATCGGGTACTTCCAGGGGAGGAGGGCAAGGCCGGCAGCCAGTGCTACTGAAGGGGGGAACAACAGCACCCTCCGGGCAACCGCCTGAACGCTGACGACCCCCTCTTTCCCATACAGAGCCAGCACAAGGGAGCCATAGGTAGCGAAGATTAACATGGTGCCGAACTGATCGTACACGATAAGGTGCCGTATACCGGTCTCACCATAAAATGCCTGGATAATGGGTACTCCCATAAAGGAGGTATTGCCGATCGGCACGACAAGCAACAGCACACCTACTGCGGAACGGGGCCATTCGAGAAGGCGTGCTGCCACAAAAATCAGGGAGGCAGAGAGGATCAGGGCACCCCAGGCAACACCAATCGGCTTGACGATATCACCACTGAAGGCTATTTGCGGGACTTTTAGCAGAATTACCGCCGGCAGCGACACATACAATGCAAACATGTTGAGGACTCTGACGGTTTCCGGCGGAAAGGCTTCAAGTCGCCGAAACAGCATCCCTAACGATACAAAAACAGCTATTAATATAAAGTTATCCATTGCCGCCGAATGTACCTGATCATTTTTGTGAAGGGAAATATTTTTTGTCGAACAGCAGCATCAGCGCGTATATCCGGGTGTGACGACAAAAAAACGTGGTTGGCGTATTGCTCCGCCAACCACATCACTGCAATAAATATTACGGATTACTTGAAATTTGCCATGGTCTCTTTGACCGGTACCGTGATTTTTTTGTACTCTGCTACGTATTTCAGCTCCTGTTTCTTGTATTTGCCCGCATCCCAATCCTTTCTGAATTGCACGGCATCGTTAACCCAAGCTGCTCCTGCAACAGAGCGGCCTTTATCGTACATCGGCAACAGGGCCTTTTCAAATACGCTTCTTTCGGCTTTTGTCAGGACATGAACCTTCATTCCTTTTGTTTTCAGTTTAGCGATGAAATCGTCGTCGCACTCGCGATTTAATTTACGCTGGAAAGCGCTGACTTCAACTGCGGTATCTTCCATTATTTTACGGATGTCAGCAGGGAGAGCATTCCATTTTCTTTTGTTTACCTTCATGATCATGACGTTGTAAGTGTGCTGATCCTGGGTCATCCATGGCTGTGACTCATACATCTTGGCCGAGTAGATATTGACGGAAGGGTTTTCCTGACCATCGATAACTTTCTGCAGCAGCGCGTTGGGGAGTTCAGGATAGGCCATCGGTGTGGGACTGCCTCCCATGGTAGATATCAATCCCATGTACATCGGGCTCTCCATGACCCGGATTTTTTGTCCGCTGATGTCTGCAGGAGACTTGATTTCCTTCTTGCTGGAAGTGAAATTTCTCCAGCCGTTTTCGAGGTATGCAACACCATGGATTCCTTTGCGATCGAGCAGCGCCAGCAGTTTTTTTCCCTGCTCGCCGTCCAGATATGTGTAGGCCGCTTCATAGGTAGGGAACAGGAACGGCAGATCAAGCACCTGGAATTCCGGTGCAAAGCCGGCTATGGCGCCGGTTGTAGTGAAGGACATCTCAATAGTGCCAAGCTGAACCCCTTCGATAATGGCACGTTCGCCGCCCAACTGTCCGGCCGGAAATACCTTGATTTCTACTTGTCCGTTGGTGCGCTGGCTGACGAGTTCAGCGAATTTCTTGGCGCCGACGTCTATCGGGGTGCCTGCGGTGATAACATGGGCCAGCTTGAAAGAATACTTTGGGGCGGCAAAAGCCGGGACGGCAACCAGAGTAGCGGCTGCAAGCATCAGTACGGACATCAGACTCTTCTTGCAATTTTTCATTTTGTACCTCCTATGGGTTTTGTACTGCCTGGTTAAAGGGAACACACCTCTCTGTAACTTTTCATCAGGTCTGTGACGGGTTACCTCCTTTATGGTTTTGATGGGCCTGAAAGCAGGTCGGGAAGCCAGGTTGAAAAACTCGGTATGTACGTGTAAACAAATAGCAGAATAAACATGGCTATGATGAACGGCATAGTAGCCTTGACCACCCTGCCGAGCGGGAATTTGGTCATACCGGAGGCAACGAACAGATTCAGGCCGAGCGGCGGCGTCAACATTCCCAATTCCAGATTGTAGATCATGATAATGCCGAAATGGATCGGGTTGATGTTCATCTTCATGACGATCGGGTAGAACAGCGGCGCAAGTACCAGGATGGCAGAATTCGGTTCCATGAAGCAGCCGACGATCAGCAGCAGAACGTTGACCGCCACCAGAAACATCCATGGTTCTGGAGCGACGGAAATAATCCATTCGGCGACGTTCTGTGGGATACTTTCGCTGGTCAGGTACCAACTGAAGGCGTTCGCTGAAATGATGATGAACATGATCATGGCCGAAACGGAAGCTGATGAGGTCAGGATGTCGATATAATCTTTGAGCTGTATATCCCGGTAGATGAAACTGCCGACAATGGCACTGTATACCACCGCAACTGCGGCGGCTTCAGTCGGTGTAAATATGCCGCTGTAGATACCGCCAAGAACAATCAGCGGCATCATCAGTCCCCAGAAACCTTCTTTCATGGAAGCTGCAATTTCTTTAACATCTGCTTTGGTCTCGCCGTTTGCCTGACCAAACCCCCCTTTTTTCGCGGCGAAAAAGCACATGCCGGCGAAAACAGCAGCTGTCATAAGTCCGGGAACAACGCCTGCCATAAATAATTTACCGATAGGTTCACCGGTGGCGAGAGCGTAGACCACCATCGGTATGGACGGCGGAATCATAATCCCCAGTGATCCCGCAGAAGTAATAACGCCGATGGAGTATTTGTCGTCATAGTTTGCCTTCTGCAGAGCCGGTATCATGATGGCGCCAATGGCGGCTACCGTAGCTGGTGATGAACCGGAAATTGCGGCAAAAAAGGCACAGGCTGCGGTAGCCGCAATAGCCAGACCGCCCGACATGCCGCCAAACAGGGCAGTCGCTACTCTGATCAATCGCCGGGAAATGCCTCCGGCGGTCATGATGTTACCGGAAAGGACGAAGAACGGAATTGCCATCAGGGTAAAGGAGTCGGCAGAACTGAACATCTGCTGGATGATAACAAGCAGTGGCACATCACTGAAAAAGTATAACGAGAGCATAACCGTGCCAACCATCGCAACGGCGATCGGAGTCCCTGTTGCAAGAATGCCCGCAAGAATTATGAAGACAATGGCACTGTTCATTGCTGCCCACCTCTGCAATTTTTGTTAATTTCTTCTGAGTGCTCGCTTGCGCAGATTGCAAACTCGGCTTGTTCAGGAATGGTAAACAACTTTATGATGTTATGGATGAAGTGAATGATGCTGAGCGAAAGTCCGACCGGCATGGCGATATAGGGGATGTACATCGGAATCCGCATGGCGGGAGAAAGCTGTTCATACTCCATGGTTTCCTTGATGAAATCGATACTCGAGTAGACTAGAATTGCGATGACGACAACGCCGATGAGGTTCAAGAGAACCTCGGAGGCCAACTTGAGTTTGTGAGGAAGAAAGCGAATGATGGCGTCCACCCCGATATGCTGATTTTTGCGGACACCGATCGCCACGCCGATGAAAATTGACCAGACTACCAGGAAGCGGGACAGTTCCTCGGACCAGATCGGGGTATAGCTGAAGCCGTACCTCGAAACGACGTTGCCGAATACCAGTAGAGAGACAGTTGTCATCGATAGTACTGCAATACTGTTTTCGATCCATTCAAGCGGCTTGATCAGTTTATTCATGGTGGATCCTTTTAAAAGTTTCGTAACTTCAAAAATAGTTATATCAGCAACAAATATGTTTTCAATACACTGTTTCGTAAATGTGTCTTACCAATTATTCTTTTTTCAAGTTGCTGTCAAGATATTTTTTATACTTTATAAAAAACCTTGTTGACAGAGGGTTTATGATGCTTTACGCTAAAGCTTACCTTTGGCTATACAAATTTTTTTTACATGATTACCTGTTTACCAGTTTAGAGTATTGGCTATGAAATAAGATTAAATATAAAAAGGGTATATGACTGAAGAGTGAGGGGTGGGAACTATGTACCAGCAATTTAAAATCAGGGCAGAAGGTGTCAGTGCCGAGGTGTATCACTTTGTAACGAAAGAAGCGGCACTGGATCATGTAATCAATTTTTTGCAGGCAGATGGGTTGGCTGACACCTCTGGTGCTCTGGCAGTGTGGGCGGAATGTTCGTTTCTGGACGGAATCGACCGGGATGCTTTACGTAAGATCGCAGGTTTGAAATTTGAGGTCACACGCGAACTGGCGGCACAGGCCCGTTTCGGTATAAGCCAGATGGAATGGGCGTTGGCAGACACCGGTTCTCTCGCCCAAAACTCTACCGCCATTGAACAACGCCTTGTTTCTTCGCTCCCCAGTATTCATATTGCGCTTGTGCCGACAAACGGCATACTACCGGATATGCCGACACTTCTTTCCCGGGTGCATCCTGCAGAGTGCCGGTATCTCGCCATGATAACCGGTCCGAGCCGGACAGCGGATATTGAACGGGTACTGACGATTGGCGTACATGGTCCAGACCGGCTGGTTATCATTTTTGTTGATGAATTGGGAGGTGGTTGCTAATGGGAACTGAATTTAAGGAATCAATCACCAGAGCGGTAAATAACGCCAATCTGACCGGTGCGCTCGGTAAATTTTCTGAAGCGTATAAGGTCAACCGCGCCAAGGCATACGAGGGGATAGATTTTGAAGAGCTGCGGGGGAGGATTGCAGAGCTGAAGGGGTACGCCGCCGCCCATCTTGATGAACTCTCTGACCAGTTTCAGAAGAATGCTGAGGCGTGTGGAGCCACGGTGTTCCGGACAAAAGATCCGGCCAAAGTCAGAGAGTACATTCTGAAAATTGCTCAGGAGAATGGCGTTAAAACGGTCATTAAGTCAAAATCGATGGCGACGGAAGAGATCCATCTCAATCGGTACCTTGAGGAGGCCGGTATCGAAGTCGGGGAGACTGATCTTGGTGAATGGATTATCCAGCTTGCCGGACAGACCCCCTCGCACATGGTCATGCCGGCCATTCACATGACCAAGGAGGAGGTTTCCGATCTCTTCAGCAAAGAGGTCAACGAGCGGCTGACCTCCGATATCCCGCGGCTTGTCAAAGTGGCCCGTGATAAACTTCGCCCCACCTTCCTGGCCGCCGATATGGGTATTTCCGGCGGCAACATCGCCGTAGCGGAAACCGGCAGCATCGTGCTTATGACCAATGAAGGAAATGCCCGACTGGTAACATCGCTGCCCAAAATTCATATCGCACTTGTCGGCATCGAAAAGCTGATCGAGAAATTTGCTGATGTCGCCACAATTTTACAAGCGCTGCCGCGCAGTGCCACTGCCCAGCTGCTGACCAGCTATGTCTCGGTCATCACCGGTCCGACGCCGAACAGTGATGGATCGATGAAGAATATGCACATTATCCTGATGGACAACCGCCGCTCCGAGATGGCAGCCGACCCGAAATTCAAACAGGCGCTGCAGTGCATCCGTTGTGCGTCCTGCCTCAACGTCTGCCCGATTTTCCGCCTCGTCGGCGGCCATGTGTTCGGCAAGGTCTATACCGGTGGTATCGGTACGATCCTGACCGCCTGGTTCGATGAACTGAAAAAATCAGAAGATATCCAGGGGCTCTGTATTCAGTGCGGTGCATGCACGGATGTCTGCCCCGGCAAGATTGATATTCCTGATCTGATTATGGAAATCCGGCGACGTCTGGTAAAGGATCAGGGGCTGCCGCTGCTGCAGAAGACCATTTATGCCGTGGTCAATAATCGTAAGCTGTTTCATGGTATGCTGCGGGCCGCATCAATTGCCGGAAAACCGTTCACCTCGGGTAAATTTGTCCGCCACCTGCCGCTGTTTCTGGCGGATCTTACGAACGGAAGAAGTCTGCCGGCAATCGCTGAAGAACCGTTTCGCGATCGCATCAAAAAAATCAGTCAGCCGAAGTTCAAAGAAAAAGCTGCCTTTTATGCCGGCTGCCTGATTGATTTTGCCTATCCGGAAATGGGCGAATCATTGGTGAAAATCCTTAATAACGGCGGTATCGAGGTGATCTTCCCGGAGGACCAGACCTGCTGCGGCGCTCCGGCGCGCTACAACGGAGCATACGAGGTTGCTGCCAGTAACGCCGTTGACAACATTAACGCGTTGCTGCGGGAGGATGTTACCTATGTTGTTTCGGCTTGTCCGACCTGTACGGTTGCCCTTGACCATGAATTTATCAGCACCTTTGAAAGCCTTGGGCAGACTGAATGGCTGCCTCAGGCGAAAATTCTTGCCGAAAAGACGGTCGATTTGTCCACGCTGGTCACAAAACTGGTTGCTGCGGGGCGCCTGACCATGAAAGAGGGGCAGAAACTGGGGAAAATAACCTACCATGATTCCTGTCACCTGAAACGAACGCTGAAGGTATCCGAACAGCCACGCGAACTGTTGCAAAAAGCGGGTTACGAGCTGGCAGAGATGTTCGAATGTGATACCTGCTGCGGTATGGGGGGATCCTATTCGATGAAACTGCCGGAAATATCGGCGCCGATTCTGCAGCGCAAGCTGAAGAATATCAAGGATACCGGTGCGCCGCTTGTCGCAATGGACTGCCCCGGGTGTGTCATGCAGATCAGAGGCGGGATAGATCAGGATGGCGCCGCTATTATAGTGAGGCATACAGTGGAACTGCTTGCAGAACAGCTGGAAAAATGAGTTGCCATCCAGGCTTGAACGATATATGTATGGGGTATCTAATGACGTATTTCTTAAACAACGGATGCATTCATGAACGATACAGATACAGTCGGGGATATTTTAATGTGTGAGCAGGTGAGCGAACTGATAAAAGAGGGGCACCATCATCTGAAAACCAGAAATTTCGCAGAAGCGCTTCAGATTTTTAATAAAGTCCTGGTATTGGAACCTGGAAATATATCCATTTTGATGGGAATTGCAGAAACAAATCGGCTACAGAAAGAGTTTACGTCAGCTGTCTGTTATTACCGACAGGTGCTGGATCTTGAACCGGACCATCTCCTCGCGTTACGGGGTCTGGGAGATGCCCAGCGAGGCTTGCACCAGTTCGAGAATGCTATCGCCACCTGGAAAAAGATATTTGAACTGAAAGGTGAGGAAGATGTTTTTATCTTGACCCGGATCGCTGATTGCTACAAGGCACTCGAAAAAAGTGAAGATTCAATAGTCTATTATGAGAAAACACTCTCCCTTAAAAAACATAACCGTTATGCCCTGATCGGATTGGCTGATTTATATCATAAGCGTGGTGACGATGCTCTGGCCGTTGAATATTATGAAAAAGCACTTGCCAGTGGTGTGACTTTGATCAAAATTCTGACCATCGTGGGAAATCTCTATTACCGGCTGGGAAATTACGAAAAGGCCCGGTTTTATTACGAAAAAACCCTTGAACAGGATCCGGATAATACCTATGCTTTGTACGGTCTGGGCAATTACTACCGATGGAAAAGTGATTACCGACGTGCGATTCAGGTTTGGGAAAGGATCACGGTGAAACATTCCGGCACCGTCAATATGATGGCTCGCCTTGGCGACGCATACCGGAATGTCGGGCAGTATGATGCCGCTGAACGTGCCTACAAAGCTAATCTTGCTGACGGATATCACAAGTATTCACTGGCCGGGTTGATCAAGCTGTACGCACTCCAGGGGCGGATTACTGAAGCCTGTCATCAATATGACGAACTGCTGATGAATGAACAAGGGGAAGAAAAAAATATTTTTTCAGAGGTCGGGGAGTTGCTGATCAAGCGGAAAGAAAGTGGTCCGGCCCGGCAGTTTTTTCTCCATGTTCAGGATCGTCAGAGCCACTCCCCTGCTGTATGCCGCATTATTGAAGAAAGACTCAGGCTGCTTTATAACAGCTGAATGAAAAAATAACAGTTCCAAAACAGAAGCGGTTCAGTTTTAACTGCACCAAACAGACTGCCGGTGTGTCCCTCTCCGAAAACGTGCGCCGTTCTTGACTTTTCCGCCAGCTTTTGGCACTATGCCTCTTCATGAAAAAACCAACCAGGCTGATTCATATTGGTTCAGTACCGATTGGGGGTAATGCCCCTTGTTCGGTGCAGTCCATGTGCAGTACCGACACTCGCGATATTCCTGGTACAATAGCCCAGATAAAAGGTCTTGCAGATGTCGGATGCGAAATAATCCGCTGTGCCGTGCCTGATCTGGACGCTGCCTGTGCACTCGCTCAGATAAAAAAAATGAGCCCGATCCCCGTTGTTGCCGATATCCATTTTGACTATAAACTGGCGCTTAGGGTGCTTGAGGGAGGGATCGACGCGCTGCGTCTCAATCCCGGCAATATTGGCGAGAAGTGGAAAGTCGCCGAAATTGTTGCCGCAGCAGCCGAACGCAAAGTACCTGTCAGAATCGGCGTAAATGCCGGTTCGCTTGAAAAAGAGCTGCTCCAGCGGTATGGGCATCCATCAGCTGAGGCCATGGTGGAGTCGGCCCTCGGGCATATTCGGATTCTTGAGGATTTACAGTATCAGGAAATCAAAATATCTCTGAAAGCATCTGATGTGATGAAGACCGTAGCAGCGTATCGTCTGTTTTCGGAACAGTCCGATTATCCGCTGCATATTGGTATCACCGAGGCGGGTACACTCTTTTCAGGTACCATAAAATCATCGGTCGGACTTGGCATTCTGCTGGCGGATGGGATCGGTGATACGATGCGCGTTTCACTGACGGGTGATCCAAAAGATGAGGTGCGGGTTGGGTATGATATTCTGAAAGCTGTTGGCTTGCGCCAGCGAGGGGTGAATTTTGTCTCCTGTCCCACCTGCGGACGCTGCCAGATTGATCTGATCCGGGTTGCTGAAGATGTTGAAAAACGACTGCAGGGAATAGATAAAATAATTACTGTTGCCGTTATGGGGTGTGCCGTTAATGGTCCGGGTGAGGCACGCGAAGCTGATGTCGGCATCGCCGGCGGTAACGGAGAAGGCCTCGTGTTCCGCCATGGGGAAATTGTTCGTAAGGTACCGGAAGAGCAGTTGGCTGACGCCTTACTGGAAGAAATTTCAAAATTATAGCGTTGATCATAATAATTCTAACGTAGCATGTGGAGATTAAGTAATGTTGTATTCCCGCTATTTTATACCGACGATCAAGGAAACCCCTTCTGATGCTGAAGTTGTTTCACATCAGTTGATGCTGAGAGCCGGGATGATCCGCAAGCTGGCGTCCGGAATCTATAACTACCTGCCGCTCGGATTGCGCTCACTGCGCAAGTTTGAGAACATCGTCCGTGAAGAGATGAATAAGGCTGATGCAATCGAGATGTTGATGCCGAGTGTCCAACCTGCCGAATTATGGCAGGAGTCGGGGCGCTGGGCATTTTATGGCAAAGAGTTGTTGCGCTTCAAAGACCGTAAAGAGGCTGAATTCTGTATGGGGCCGACTCACGAAGAGGTCATTACCGACATGGTGCGGCGTGAGATTAAAAGTTATCGGCAGATGCCGCTTAATTTTTATCAGATCCAGACCAAATTCCGTGACGAGATACGCCCGCGCTTCGGGTTGATGCGCGGACGGGAATTCATCATGAAAGACGCCTACTCTTTTGATGTAGACAGCGCTGCTGCGGACCTTTCCTATGAAAAGATGTATAACGCATATATGCGCATCTTTGAACGGTGTGGTCTTAATTTCAGGGCCGTTGAAGCTGACACCGGCAGTATCGGCGGATCCTCTTCACATGAATTCATGGTACTGGCTGATTCCGGCGAAGACGCCATAGTTTCCTGTAATGCCTGTCGCTATGCCGCAAATGTTGAAAAAGCAGAATCTCCTTTGTTTACCGCTTCATCCGATGCTGCCTTGGAAGCTTTGGTGAAAGTATCTACTCCGGAAATGAAAACAATTGCCGATGTAGCCGCATTTATGCATGTTGCATCAAATACAACCATAAAAACGCTTGTGTACGCATCTGAAGCCGGTGACCTGGTGATGGCACTGCTGCGCGGCGATCATGAACTTAACGAGCTTAAGCTCAAGAATCATCTTGGTTGGGATGATATCCAGATGGCCTCTGAAGAGCAGATATTGGCCTGTACCGGCTCTCCCGTCGGTTTTCTCGGGCCGATTGGACTGAAGCGGGAGATCCCGGTCATTGCCGACAGAGTGGTTCAAGGCATGACAAATGTTGTTGTCGGAGCCAATGAAAAGGATCAGCATTTTAAAAACGTCAATTGCGGCCGGGATTTTGATGTTTCCACCTTTGTTGATATACGTATCGTTGCGGCGGGCGACGCCTGTCCGCGCTGCCAGTCTGGAAAGCTTGAGATGTGGCGTGGTATTGAAGTCGGACACGTATTCAAGCTCGGCACAAAGTATTCGAAAGCGCTCAACGCAACCTATCTTGATGCTAACGGCAGAGAACAGATTATTTTTATGGGCTGTTACGGAATCGGTATCGGCCGTACCGTCGCAGCAGCAATAGAGCAAAACCACGACGAAAACGGCATCATATTTCCGATTCCGATTGCCCCGTTTCATTGCTCCGTAGTGGCAGTCAATACCAAGGACTCCGGAGTCATGGCCGCTGCCGAAGAGATTTATTTATGTCTGGAAAAACTAGGTATCGAGGTGCTGTTCGATGACCGCGATGAACGTCCGGGGGTAAAGTTTAAAGATAACGACCTGATCGGCATACCGATACGGATTGTTGTCGGCAGCAAAGGTCTGGCCGAAGGTAACGTTGAGGTAAAGATCCGTTCGACCGGAGAAGTTCTCCAGCTCTCACTGGGAGAAGTGGTGTCAGCAGTTACGCTGCGAATTGGCACAGCATTGGCGCATTCGCAATAGCGCGAAGCGCCGTTTGTTTTTCCTACTCATGTGTAGAGCCGCTCACCAGCAGTGATGCTGATGAGCGGCTTTTTTTCTGAATATTTTACACCAATCGTATATACTGGACGAAATAACCCGCTCAAAAGAAGGAAACAAATGACTACAAGAGAATTATCTGCCGGTGATATTATTGAATCGCGCTGTACGAAATGTCGTGAAGTGCTGAATCACAGGATCGTTGCAATGGTGGAAGGTAAAGTTATACGGGTTGAATGCAACACCTGTAATGGCGTTCATAACTATCATGCTCCTCCTGTCGCAAAAGTACCGAAAGCTCCCAAAAAAGCAGCGGTAAGCAAACCTCGCTCAACGACTGCTACTCCTCGTGTTTCCAGAAAAGATCCGACTGAGGTTGAACGCGAAGAGTGGGCGTCACTCCAGCCGACGTTTGATCCGGAAAAAGCGCTCCCGTATGATATGAATGGCAGGTTCATGGCTAAGCGTCTGGTTCTCCACCCGATGTTCGGGCTTGGGATTGTCAAAACGATTACCGTGCCAAACAAAATGCAGGTGCTTTTTAAAGACGGTATCAAACTTCTTCGTTGTAGTTACCTTTGATTGAATAAATTTAGCCTTGATTTATGAGCCTGTTTGCATTACTAAACAGCTTTAGTCTCTTTCTAACTTAGTAAAAAGGAGAGTGCCGATGTCTGTCAAACCGTTTGTTTATCAGGATCCGTTTCCGTTGGCGAAAGATGAAACCAGGTACCGCAAAATTGAAGGTTCAGAAAAATATATTCTGGTTGAAAATTTTGCCGATACTGATGTTTTACGGGTCTGCCCCGAGGCTCTTGCCATTCTTGCCAATGAGGCGATGAAGGATGTATCTTTTTTACTCCGGCCGGCTCACAACGAGCAGGTGGCCACTATTCTGAACGATCCTGAAGCATCGATGAACGACAAGGGGGTTGCTCTTGCATTCCTGCGTAATGCCGAAATAGCAGCTCAATTTGATCTGCCGGTCTGTCAGGATACCGGTACTGCGACCGTTGCAGCAAAAAAAGGTCAGCAGATCTGGACCGGTGTTAAAGACGAGCAGTGGCTTGCCAAAGGAATCTACAAAACCTATACCGAAGAAAATCTGCGTTATTCGCAGACCGTAGCGCTCGATATGTATGAAGAGATCAACACCGGCACCAATCTTCCTGCCCAGATCGATATTCTTGCAACTGAAGGTGATTATTACAAGTTCGTTTTCATGGCCAAAGGGGGCGGTTCTGCCAACAAGACCATGCTGTATCAGGAAACAAAAGCGCTGCTGACGCCGGACAAGCTGTTCAAATATTTGGTCGAAAAGATGAAATATCTTGGTACAGCTGCATGTCCTCCGTATCACATTGCCTTTGTTATCGGCGGCACCTCGGCAGATGCCTGCATGAAAACTGTCAAGCTGGCAACCGCAAAAGAGCTGGACGGGCTGCCAACGAGTGGTAATGAACATGGCCAGGCTTTCCGTGATATCGAGCTTGAGAACAAACTCTTGGGAGCTGCCCAGAAACTTGGGATCGGTGCCCAGTTCGGTGGTAAATATTTTGCCCATGATGTCCGGGTGATTCGCCTGCCTCGCCATGGCGCTTCCTGCCCGGTAGGGATGGCGGTTTCCTGCTCTGCCGACCGTAACATAAAAGCAAAGATTACCCGGGATGGACTGTTTGTAGAGGAAATGGACCGTAATCCGGGGCGCCTGATCCCCGCACAGTATCGCGGCAAGCATGAACATGGTGTCAAGATTGATCTGAACAAGCCGATGAAAGAGATTCTGGCGGAGCTTACCAAGCATCCGGTATCAACACCGCTGCTGCTTTCCGGTACTATCGTTGTCGGCCGTGATATTGCCCATGCCAAATTCAAGGAAATCATGGATAGCGGCAAACCGCTGCCTGAATATCTTCTTAATCATCCGATCTATTATGCCGGCCCGGCCAAGACGCCGCCTGGCAAGGCATCCGGCTCTTTCGGTCCCACGACTGCCGGCAGGATGGATTCATACGTTGATGAACTGCAGTCAAAAGGTGGCTCATTGATCATGATCGCCAAGGGGAACCGCAGCCAGCAGGTTACAGATGCCTGCAAAAAATTCGGCGGCTTTTACCTCGGTTCAATTGGTGGTCCGGCTGCAGTTCTGGCCGAAGAGAACATCAAAAAAGTCGAATGTATCGATTTTCCGGAATTGGGTATGGAAGCGGTCTGGAAGATTGAAGTAGAGAACTTCCCGGCGTTTATTCTGGTAGATGACAAAGGGACTGATTTTTTTAAACAGCTTGGATTGTAGTAAATAAATATTACCGTTGCGTTTCACAAACATACATAGACGAAAAGCCCCGCGTGCTTGAGCTCGCGGGGCTTTATCGTGAACTGCCAATATGGTGGATTTAGAGTGTCGGAAGTTGGGAGAGGTTTTTAATGACAAAGATTTCGATTGTTATACCTGCTTACAATGAAGCGGAAAATATCGGCCCGCTTATCAGTGAGATAGTGCACCTTAATCTGGAATATCCATTTGAAATTATTATCGTCGACGATGCAAGCAGCGATAATACCTATGCCAACGTAGTTAGCATGAAGCAGGATGTGCAGGAACTCAGAATAATTCAGCATAAAAATACGTCTGGACAAAGTGCGTCAATTGCAACCGGTATAGAGTACGCAACCGGTGAGTTGATTGTGACAATGGATGGCGATGGTCAGAATAATCCGGCAGATATTCCAAACATGGTAGCAGCGCTGATAAATAGTAAAAACACGAAGCTGTGTATGGTTGCCGGTTTCAGAAAAAAGAGAGATGACTCTTCGTGGCGGATCATCTCTTCAAAAATTGCCAATTCTGTCAGAAGTTTTTTTCTCAGGGATCAAACCCCGGATACGGGCTGCGGGTTGAAAGTTTTTTACCGGTCAGCATTTATCAAGCTCCCCTTTTTTGATCATATGCACCGTTTTTTGCCTGCCCTGATCCAGATGCGGGGCGGTGAAGTGATTTCGCTTGAAGTTTCTCATCGGGCGAGAATGCGCGGCATATCAAAATATGGAACCCTTGATAGATTATGGGTCGGAATTGTTGACATAATAGGTGTTTCCTGGTTACGGCTGAGATCAAAAAGAGTGGAAATCGGGCGGTGTGATTAATGACGATACCAGAGAGTGCATGGGTTACAATAGGCCTTACCGGTCAGTTATTCTTTACTATGCGTTTCGTAGTGCAATGGATAGCTACGGAACGGAAAAAAAAGAGCGTTGTCCCGGAGGCGTTCTGGTATTTCAGTATAGTAGGTTCCCTCATCCTGCTGGCATATTCAATCTACCGCAAAGATCCGGTGTTTATTCTCGGGCAATCATTCGGCATGACCGTTTATTTGCGAAATCTTTACTTTATTCAAAAGGGTAAGAAGCATGAATCTGATTAAACAATTATGGCTTCCCTTCGTAATAATTGCCTTTCCCGGAGTTCTTTTTTCTCTGTTCCTGCCGTTTTTTCCTGTTGATGAAACACGCTATTTGTCAGTAGCCTGGGAAATGAACCTGCATAATTCGTTTGTCGTCCCTCTGCAAAACGCCCTTCCGTACTCACATAAACCACCGTTCCTGTTCTGGCTGTTCAATTTGGATTGGTTGCTATTCGGAATAAACGAGGTTACGCTTCGCCTCATTCCAGTGATTTTCAGTTTGTTTAACATAACTCTGACGTATAAAATCAGTTTACTGCTCTGGGACGATGAAGAAATTGCTCAATATGCAGCAATTATCCTGTCTTCTACTCTGTCATACCTGCTCTGGTCTTCATTGATAATGTTTGACGTTGTTCTTACGTTCTGGATTCTTCTGGCAATTTTTGGCTTTTTGTCAGCAGAACAGAATGCTTTTAAATCATGGCTGCTTGCCGGTTTAGCCATCGGTGGAGGTATTCTCACTAAAGGTCCTGTTATTCTTGTATATATACTCCCTGTAGCTATCTTTTCTTTTGTATGGATTCCGCAGGAAAAATTCACCAGAAAATGGTATGCATGGCTGGGGTTATCATTTTGTATTGGGCTGGCTATAGTCCTTTTATGGCTGATTCCGGCAGCTTTGACCGGCGGGGAAACGTACCGGAATGCAATATTGTGGGGACAGACTGTTAATCGAATGGCTAAATCGTTTGCTCATCAGCGGCCCGTGTGGTGGTATCTCCCCTGGTTGCTTGCCTTACTGTTACCCTGGGTACTGGTAAAGCCGGTCTGGTGTGGCTGGTCACGGTTGAAACACGATACCGGTTGCCGCTTTCTTGTTCTCTGGATCGTACCATCCTTCGTGATTTTATCACTGTTAAGCGGCAAGCAAGTCCATTATTTAATTCCGTTGCTGCCGGCGTTCTCCCTTCTTATGGCTAAAAACATCGTTTCCTCTGACTCCAGTGGGAAAATTACCTCTTGTCACTATCTGGTTGCCGCTTTTTACAGTTTGCTTGGTATTGCGATACTGCTGTTAACATTCATGAGGTTAACCAGCTTCATGGAAAACTTTGGTGTTGTGGCTGCGCGTTCATTATCTTGTGGGCTCATCACCATTGGCATAGCCCTGTTTTTAGTAAAAAAGCAGACGGCAGTCCGATCTGTGACAGCTATTGCAGTCTCATCAGTGGTTTTTTTAGTAGTTATTGTGTTCAGCGGGCAGCTGTTTTTTGAAAGGTATGATATCCGACCTATTTCTCAGCTGTTGAATGAAAAACAAAAAGACGGCTTTAGCATATTACATCATGGAAAATATCATGGGCAATTTCAGTTTCTTGGCCGGTTAACCCAACCACTCGTATCTCTGGAGAGTAAAAAAGAAATCGGCACATACGCGGCCAGCCATGAAAAGGTAGCGCTTATAACGTACGAATCCAGGAATAAAATCATTAAAGAAGAGGATATCTACTTCCAGCAGCCGTTTCGGAGTAAAAAAGTAGTCTTGTGGAATAAAAAAGGGATTGCAGAATTTATTGCCGTTACAGAGGAAAACCTGTCTCAGGAAACGGAGTAATTGGACTATAGATATACCAAGCGTCTTCCGGTTGGGTTTTTGCACCGCGCGTGGGCCTGTAAATTATTTTGTGTGAACGCATTTTCGGTATGTTTTATACCGGTATTGTCAAGCAAGTATAAAGCTACTGTAAACCCTCCCATACTTTCTTCAGCACCTCCCCCAACAGATTGGGGTTGTACGGCTTGCTGATAATCCCGGCTATGTTGTCACGCCCAATTCTTGAGGTGACATCTACATCGCCAAAACCACTGGAGATGATAATAGGCAGTTCAGGGTTGAGCTTTTTCAACGCAGGGAATAATGCATAGCCATCCATAACCGGCATGCCCATGTCAGTTAATACCAGTCTGATATCGGCGGCGTTTTTCTGGTACAGCTCCAAAGCTTCCTTGCCATTTGCCGCTTCCAGAACGGTGAAGCCGAACCTTTGAAGCATTGACTTCGCCAAAAAGCGTATCTGATCTTCATCCTCTACCAACAGTATTGTGCCGCTTCCTTGCCATGGTGCAGCAGAAATGGACGGATTTAGACATTCACCCATGCTGGGGTAACTTTTCAGCACAGGTAGATAGACTTTGAATGTTGTACCTTTGCCCTGTTGGCTGAAGAGCTGCAACGCGCCATTATGCGAGTTAATAATACCAAGTACTGCCGACATCCCCAACCCTCTGCCGGTGAACTTGGTGGTATAGAACGGCTCAAAGATGCGCCATTTTGTTTCTTCATCCATTCCGCAACCGGTGTCTGTGACTTCCAGGCAAATGTACTCGCCCGGAAGTATTGTTTTACCCTGATGGTCTTTGTCTGATTGGCCGGCAATTATTGTTGTCTTGGCAAGTGATACTCCAATTTCACCCTGTTCCGTACCGATAGCTTCAGAGGCGTTGATGATCAGATTCATCACTATTTGTCTGAGTTGACTGGCATCAGCTTTTATGAAGGGAATATTTGTCGACAGGTCAGTTTTTATTATCGAATTCTGCGGAAGGGTCGCTTTCAGCATAGTGACCATTTCATCCACCAGCGTCCACATGTTGACCTGCACCATAGAAAGCTGGGCTTTACCTGCATAAGCCAGCATCTGGCGGCATAATCCGGCGGCACGTTCGGCAGCTTTTTCTATCTCCGGGATGTTCTCCTCGGCGGTTTCATAGTCCATCTTCGTTAGAGAGCAATACCCCATAATTATCGCCAGGATGTTGTTGAAATCGTGGGCGATACCGCCCGAAAGTACTCCGAGGCTTTCAAGTTTCTGAGTCTGCTGGAACTGTTTCTCAAGTTCCAACTTCTCTTCCAAAACACGCTTGCGCTCGGTTATATCATCATAAATTCCAAGGACCGCTGTGACTTTATTTTCCTCATTTCTAAGAGGAACTTTCGACGTGCGAAGCCACAAGGTCCCACCAGTCGGCGTTGTTTGCTGTTCATCAAAAGAGAGTTTCGGGTTACCTGACTCCATAACGAGGCGATCATCGGCTCGATATTGTTCTGCCTGATCCTTCCAAGCTAACTGAAAATCGTCCTTACCAATCAGTTCATCCGGATAATCAACTCCAGCATCTTTTGCAAATAGGGTATTGCAGCCCAGATAGCGTAAGTCTGTATCCTTCCAGAAAATCCTTACAGGTGCAGTGTTTATGATGGTTTGGAGAAGTTTGCTGGAATGAATAATGGCTTCTTCATGTTGCTTGCGTTCGGTTATGTCTTGCATAAAAGCCAGACAATGCCCATCCTCTGACAAATATTGAACACTGGCTTCGACATCAAAAACTGTTCCATCCTTGCGGCGATGCCGATACTCAAAATGAGCCTCACCTCGTTCTTTAATCATCTGAATACGTTTAGCGGTGTCGTCGGCTGATTCGTCTACCTCTAAATCAGAGACATGCATTGCCAATAGTTCCTGCTCGCTATAGCCGCTCATTCTGCAATAGGCAGTATTTACTTCGAGAATGCACCCTTGCGTATCAACGAGCCATATACCGTTTATGGCAGAGCGGAGTATTTCTCTGTGCCGTTTTTCGCTTTCTGACAGATCACGGGTTTTTTGGGAGACCGCTCGTTTAAGCGTTCGTAGCCAGGCAATCAGCAACAATACAAATATTGCAGTGAAACCAGCACCATAATATACATAGCGAAGATATGGTGCCGATGGCAGGGATGATCCCATCCAGCGTTTATCTACAGCCTCATAATCTGACTTCGATATAGCAGCAAACCCTTTTTCGACCGCAGAGAGAAGAGTTGCCTGGCCTTTACGTACTGCTCGATGAAATTCACCATAATACAGAGGTTTGGTTTCACGGAATTTGTTCTGAATTCCCATTTTGTTCAGGTAATATAGAGCTGGTGGGCGATCAACAGTAAACACTTTTACCTTGCCATCACGTGCAGCTTCTATCAATTTCTCGTAACTGGGGTATTCTGCAATATTGGTTACGCCATGTGCTTTGAGAACATTTATTGAGTTGTCACCTGCTTTGGCTGCGACAAGAAACCCTTTAAGATCATCTGCCCCACTGATACCAGAAATATCTTTATGAAAGAACAGCGGAACATCGAGGCGTGCATACGGTTTGGTGAAATCATAAATGGCTTCACGTTTTTCATTTCTGAAAATCGAATCAATTACATCAAACTCCCCAGCGTGCATCCTGCGTTGTGCCTCTCCCCAGTCCATGCCGCTTACCTCGGCATGAATGCCCGTTTTTTTCTCCCAGAGTTTCCATTGATCAACAATAATGCCTTTCAACACTCCCTGTTCATCTTTAAAGACGTACGGCGGGTAATTATCGTCCATAACGACACGGATTGATTTTGGGATATTAGAGTATTCTGGACTTACAGCAAAGCAGTTGGACGCAGCTATAAACATGGCAATTAATGTGACAAATATAATTGCATAGGCTGACATAGAAGAACATTTTTCTAAATTCATACCGTCACCCACAGGAGAATATTTAATATAAAAGTAGCATATTATTAGCGTTGTTCTATGTGCAAATCATTCAAGTCATCGTAGCGGATATTGTCTGAATTGAATAAAAAATACAGTTAAAACCCGAAATACTTGTTAGGTATTCTGCCTTCCAAAATGGCCATGTCTGCCAGTGTGACAAGCAGCAGGTTGAGCAGCACTACGATCAAGATGATGTTTTATGGATACCAAGTTGAAAAGTGTCGTAGATGAAGTTTTATCGTGCCGTGCATAAAATATTCTCCTCGTTAAGTAAGATTGAGAGGATGCACCTAGACGTGAGGGATGGCTGTTGCAACTTTACAGCGTTTATGGCGGATTACAATAATATATCTAACGTGCATTGAGTTTTCTGAAAGAGTAATTGTTTAACTGACCCCGGTTTCCCCTTTGTCGAACCCGTCTACAGAACTATCACATTGACAGAAGTTAGTTCCCTGATAGACTCTGGATAAAGTTTTAGTCCATGCGGGAATTTCCGGGGACCATATTTAAATTCAGAAAAAATTAGTAATGTGCCTCCGGAATTCTTGCAAATTGTGCTAAGTGGCTATCATCAAACGTATGTTGGACATTATGACTATGAATGAAGAAAATATAGCACTTGTCACCGAAGAAGAGGTGAAATCTGGTCATTTGAAGAAGTTACCTGATCTGAAGACTCTCAGGGAAGTACATGGGATGACGATCGAGGACATTTTCTTCAAGACGAAGATCAGCGCCACCATTCTTACTGCTATTGAGAACGGCGAGTTTGATCTCCTCCCGGCGCCTGTTTCTACAAGAAAATTCATCCGGATCTATGCAGAAACTGTCGGTATTGATGCGGAAATCATCCTTGCGCATTATCAGCGTTATGTGGAAGAAAAACAGGTCGTGCCGGAAGAAGTCAACGTCGTTAGAGATCCGATTGCTTCTAACCGCAAACCCTCTATGCATTATCTTTTGTACGCCATCCCTGTCGTGGCCATTATTGCCATCGCAAGTATCATCTTTGCCTTCTTTTATGAGAAAGAAACCTCGGGAATATTTCAACGCACCGTGACTGTTGTCGAGCAGAAGGAAGCCGTTACCAAGCCTGCCACCGCCGTGCAAGAGCGGCCTCCGGAGGCTGCAGCCAATGTCCCCGTGACGGCGCCGCCGACAAAGTTCGTCAATATTGAGACAACACAAACTCCAGGCGATCCCCGCCTTAATCTGCTTATTGAAGCAACGGAAGACACCTGGCTTAATATAGCCGAAGACCGCAATCCTCCCTACCAGATCACCTTAAAAACGGGGGCTGCATTGAGTCGCTATGCTCGGGAGTTTTTTGTCATCGATGTGGGGAATGCCGCTGGCGTCAACATCACCTTTCTTGGCAAGTCTTTAGGAAATTTGGGCCGGAAGGGGCAGGTCGTGCATCTTCGCCTGCCGCAACAGTAATGCGGCAATAAAATAGAGGCCCGGTTGGGAAAATATATTGTGAGGCGGGACATTTGTACATGGCCCCTCATTGCACGATTTTTGGTATTACTCCTATAATCGGAGCATAAATTCGCTCTGCCAACGAACGGAATTCTTCTCCCCACGGCTCTTTACCGTCAAAGCAGAGAGCTATTGCCTGATTATCGCACTCTCCGGAGAAACCTCTCCAGCTATCCCCCCGCCAGGTCGCATCTGCCTTCTGCTGCCCGCCACTTTGAAAGGCCCAGGAAGTTTCAGGAAAAAATCTGAGCGGAGACTTCATCCCTTCGCAATAAATATCGAGAAGATCACCAAGAATATCAGCAGCATGGTCAACCGGCGACAGTTCAAGAACCATGTCGGAAGCGACCATTTTGCTCTGTATCGGGTAATCGTCAACTCTGGCAATGTTGAGAAGCAGATGTTCAATCCAGAGGGAGAGCCGGTCTTTTCCCTTCATTCCGGCGCATCGCCACCGGAGGTGAATACCACCTCGACAATTTTCGATTACCGCATGCAGATGCACCCTGTTATGGGTAAAATCAACCGTAAGTGGATCCAGTGGCGGGCCGAGCATCGGTTCAAGCGATGCTGTAAATTGCCGGCACTTCTCCCAGATGGTGTCAAATGTCGCTTTTCCGGTTGACAATGGAGGAAGAATCCCGCGTGACTGTGCCGCTGTCAGGCACTCGTTGTACCCGGATCCGCTCAAAATCTGGCTGACAATCTCCTGTGAGAGTTGGTAGCCGGACAGAGAGTCTAATGAGAACGGTTCTGAATCATCCGCCGCACCCTCGGGATTAAAGAGGGCAACCTGAATGCGCTGTTCCAGAAAAGCAGCAGCCGGATTTGCCAGAAACCGTTTTAGCTGTAGCATGGTAATCATCAGTGTTGATGTGCCGTCAATCGCCAGAGGTTCATCAATAAATTTACGTTGTGAGAGTCCGGATATCCGCCCGGATTCAAGTGCCTGAAAATTTTCCCGATCGTAGCTGAACAGATGGTCAGGGTCGGAATTGTCAAAATAATGCGGACTGAATCCCTGAAGGCGATGCCTGGTGAGAATCGGCACAGGCGATATTCCATCCGGCAGTACAAAGCCGTTCGTAACGTAGTCCATCATTTCAGCAACCAGAACTGACGGCGGCAGGCTGCTGTTGTTGCGATCATCCTGACCGTTATAGCTGATATGGAAACACTCTTCCGCAGCCATAAGAGCTTCAAGAAACAGGTAGCGATCTTCGTCACGCAACGAACGGTCACCGCGACGTCTGGCTCCATTCATTACGCTGAATCCGGGAGGCATTTCCGTTCGCGGAAACTGCCCGTCACTCATTCCTGCCAGCCAGATAACCCGCATCGGAATACTTCTCATCGGCAGCATGGCGCAAAAGGTGATACTGCCCCCCATAAAACCGTATCCCCCGCCGCTTTTTGCAAGAATATCAGTCAGATGATCCTGCACGGCATCAACGGTAAGCGGAACCAGAAAGCCGTAAACAGTGGATGCCTCACGGAGTGAATTGATCGCTTTTGCAACACCGAGTGGTCCTGCCGGGTCGTTTTCATCAGGCCGCAACATCTGGATAGTCATAGCCGTTAAAATATCAGCCCATTCAGTCAGTGTATGAGATTCGCTCAAACGAAGAGTGAATTTCCGGAGAGTAGATATAAATTCCGTCAACTTACCGAGAGCGTCTGCCTGACGCCCGGAGCATGCGGCGTAGGGGAGTATGCCGGAAAATGCGGCATTGTTTTCCGGAGACATGGCGTATCCGAGGAAAAGCTTATCAAGTCCTGCCTGCCAGCTGAAATCATCATACCGGGGAAAGCCGAGATCAACGCGATGATCAGCGTTATACCCCCAACGTACGTTACAATCTTTAAGCCTGTTTTTGAGAACAATACGTTCTTCCTCATTGATTTCAAAACAGTTCAAAATCGAAGGATTTTCCAGAATATCGAATATTTCCTGAAGAGCAAATCGGCTCGTGGCGGCGGTAATAAGCTTTAAAAATGCCTCGATATAAAGGCTTTCCCGGCGAATGCTGCGATCGGCAATGGTGAACTGGAGCTGCGGGCGACCGGGTGAGCGACTGCCAAACACGGAGCTGATATAGGGAGCGTAAGCTTCAATATCCGGAATCATCACCACAACGTGCCGCGGCTCAAGATCAGGTCGCTTTTCAAACAACTCCAGCAGATTATCATACAGAATCTCCATCTCACGAAGTGCTCCGTGACAGGAGTGGATCTGCAGTGAACGGTCATCTGCAGTGATGCAGCTCTTTGTACCGCCTGCTGAACGATCAAACAGAGTGAAGATGTCATGTTGTATTGCTGCCAGAAGAGAGGGTTGCGGGGCACTATTCCCACAGTGGGAATCTTCAGGCGCATGGTCCAGCTCCTCTACTTCGAAACCGTGATCCAGAAGTGATTCAAAGAACTCCTGTCCTAATGTGCCGAGTGAAGAAAGTAGCGTATTTCCGGTTTCGTAGTATTCATCAGCTTCCTCCGGAAGCGTGGTTTGCAGTGCTAATCGGGACATTCTTTGCTCTGAAATGATGGTGCCCCAGTATTGACCGCATGGGTTGAGTAGATAGCAGGTGACTTCGCAGTATGTTGAAAAAAGCCGCAAGGCTTCGAGATGGAACGGAGGAAGGTAGGAGATGCCAAACAGAGTGATGCGACGTGGCAACTCGTTTCTCGAAGAAGCACCGGAAACGACATGTGTATGCAACGCCCGTAATTTTGCCGCCCGGTGCCTGCCATGACTGCCACTGTTGATTGCACGCCAAACTTGAGCTTGCCAGTTGTCATCCGCACCTTCATCCCAGGCGCATATCATTTCAGGGCGGAATATGGTGTATTGGTCAAAACAGTCAGCCAGCGATCGGGAAAACTGCAAAAGGCGACGGTCGTCATGGCCGTCACCGAGATACGTAGCAACCTGTTCAAACCCGTTTTTTGCGGTGAGCGACGGCAGTATCGCCGCAATGCGCCAGGTCAATGAGGTATGGGTAAACGGGAACGATGCAGGTGATTCAGGAAGTATCGATGCGAAGCAGTTGTCGAGAAGATCGTTGGGAAAGCTGAATTCCAGGCCGGCTGACACTCCAAGTCGGGCAGCAAGCTCTATGGATATCCAGCGGGCCATCCCGTGACTGAGGACAACGATATGCTCTTTTTCCAACGGAGGCAGTGGTGCGGCGCATATGCTGTCAGCAAATGCTGTAAGCAGGCTTATTTGCGAACAGCTTGTGATAAGTCTCAGAGTCGGCATGCACGGAACTATACCGGAATTGGCTGGACAAACAAGCAGGAATTACGCTATGTGAACGTAAAATTATTGGAGGTACAACCAGTGCTCAAAAGCATGACCGGATATGGCAAAGGGGAGACATCCACCGAACACGGCTCATTTATCGTTGAAATACGCTCTGTCAATCATCGCTATGGTGAAATTTCCGTGCGGCTGCCGCGATCATTTTATGCGCTAGAAAATGATGTAAAACGTCTGGCTTCTTCACTTATCAAGCGGGGGAAAATTGATATTTCTGTGCAATTTGATGAAACTACCGCTGCCAATGCGGTGCCGCAACTGGATATGGTCGTCGCGCGCGGCTATTTTGAAGCCTATGCCCGTTTGGCAAAAGAGCTCAACCTGCCGCAGGATGCCGCACCGTCATACATCATGTCACTTAAAGGCGTGATGAAGGAAATGACTGTCTCTGTGGATGAAGCTGAATTGCATCCGCAGCTGCTGTCCGCTGTACAGAGCGCCGTTGCAGCACTGGATGGCATGCGAAACCGGGAGGGTGCGGCGCTTGCCGCAGATCTTACCGCCAGACGCAGACAGATCGCCGAGTGGTCGGCGAAGATCGGTGAGCGGACGCCGCAGATGGTGATTGAATACCGCCAAAAACTGAAGGCACGGCTGGACCAGCTTCTTGACGGAGCAGAAATGGATGAAAACCGCTTGTCTCAGGAAGTTGCATTGCTGGCTGATCGCTGCGACATTACGGAAGAACTGGTGCGGCTTGCGAGCCATTTCAACCAGTTTGACGAGGCACTGGCCAGTACAGAGCCGGTAGGGAGAAAACTGGATTTTCTGATGCAGGAGATGAACCGGGAAGTAAATACGATCGGTTCAAAGTCAAACGATTCAGGAATTACCAGCCTGGTCATCCAGATTAAGGCGGAAATGGAAAAAATGAGGGAGCAGGTGCAGAATGTTGAATAAACCTAAATCATAGCGATACCTTTAAGCATAAAATATGGCAGAAGTGTTTGTAGCTATAATGAGGTACATCCAATGAAACGAGAAGGCTTAATTCTTATCCTGTCGGCCCCGTCCGGCGCCGGCAAAACATCCCTCTGTCGGGAATTATTTAAAACGTTTCCCGACATGAAGGAGTCCGTCAGTTACACGACCCGTACTCCCCGTACGGGAGAGGTCGAGGGGGAGGCGTACCACTTTGTTTCCCATGCTGAGTTCGAGCGTATGATTGAAGAGGACGCCTTTGCCGAGTGGGCCCTTGTTCATGGCAACATGTACGGTACTGCCCTGCATACTCTTGAAGAAGCGCGAAAAAACGGCATTGACCTGGTTCTGGATATTGACTGTCAGGGTGCGTTACGGCTTAAAGAGCAGTTAGATGGCGGAGTATATGTGTTTATTATGCCTCCCAGCATGGACGAACTTCGCCGCCGCCTTGAACACCGCTCCACTGATGTTCAGGAGGTTATTGAACGCCGAATTGTCCGGGCGGCCGAGGAGATCAGGGAGTCGCGCTGGTATGACTACATTATTATTAACGATGATTTTGATGTAGCATGCCGGGAATTAGCGGCAATAGTGATTGCCCATCGCCGTAAAACCTTCAGAATGATGGAAAAAGTCGGAAAATTGTTTGATATCTGAGCTGAATTAGCGTACAAAGATCATTCATCTAAAGTTGCAGGAAGGAGTAGAATATGGCTCGGGTAACCGTTGAAGATTGTCTGGAAAAAGTTGAAAACAGATTCCAGCTCGTAATACTGGCTGCAAAGCGGGTAAAACAGCTCTATAAAGGGGCACAACCATTGACTGAATCAAAAAACCGTCAAGTAGTTACCGCTCTTCGTGAAATTGCTGCCGGTAAAATCTCATGCGAAGTTTCAAAAAAACATCGCGCATAACCTGCCACCTTGGGTGAAACCGGATTTTTCCGGTTTCACCTTTTTTTTATCCACTTTCCGTATACTCCCGAATTGTCTATTACAGGCGAAGAATAACGTATGATCCGACTCAACGACATTCTTGATAAGGTTTCAGCGTACAACCCGAATGCGGACCATGATCTGATTCGCAAGGCGTACGTATACTGTGCCAAGGTGCATCAGGGACAAACACGATTGTCCGGTGAACCGTATATCATTCATCCAATGGAGGTTGCCGGCCTTCTTGCAGATTTGAAGCTGGATGTTCCGAGTATTATAACCGGCTTTCTTCATGACACGATTGAAGATACATTGGCGACATCAGAAGATATAACCAGAACGTTCGGCAGTGAAGTGGCTACCTTGGTGGATGGTGTCACAAAAATCAGCAAGATAGACTTCAAAACAAAAGAAGAGAGTCAGGCCGAAAACTTCCGTAAAATGCTGCTGGCTATGGCCATTGATATTCGAGTCATTCTCGTTAAGCTGGCAGACCGTCTTCACAATATGAGAACCCTGGAATTTCAGGGAGAGTTGAAACAGCGCCGGATTGCCCGTGAAACAATGGATATATACGCTCCAATTGCCAACAGACTCGGTATTTCATGGATAAAGGTTGAATTGGAGGATCTGTCATTTCGTTATTTACATCCGGAAATATACTTTGACCTGGTAAAAAAAATATCCCAAAAAAAACAGGAACGGGAACAATTTGTTGAAGAGGCAAAAGCTGTTATTTCTGAAAAACTTGCATTTTACGGCATTCATGGTGAAATTTCCGGACGCAGTAAACACCTGTATTCTATCTATAAAAAGATGGAAAAGCGCAACGTCGAGTTTGAAGAGATCTATGATCTGATTGCCGTACGAATTCTCGTTGCCGATATTCGTGAATGCTATGAGGTGCTGGGGGTTATTCATTCGGCGTGGAAACCTATCCCGGGGCGTTTCAAAGACTATATTGCCATGCCCAAAGGGAATATGTATCAATCTCTGCATACGACGGTCATCGGGCCGCAGGGCGACCGGATGGAGGTTCAGATACGTACTCACGATATGCACAGTGTTGCTGACGCAGGCATTGCAGCTCACTGGAAGTATAAAGAAGGGAAGGGGTATGACGAAAAAGAGGTTAAGCGTTTTGCCTGGTTGCGTCAACTCCTCGAATGGCAGCAGGATCTGCAGGATTCAAAAGAGTTTATGGATTCGGTCAAGGTTGAACTCTTTTCGGAAGAGGTCTATGTTTTTACTCCCAAAGGCGATGTAAAGGGGTATCCAAAAGGATCCACGCCGATTGACTTTGCCTACAGTGTTCATACCGATATCGGGCATCGGTGTGTTGGTGCCAAGGTTAACGGCAAGTTGGTACCGCTCAAGTATGAACTTAAAAACGGTGATATTGTAGAAGTTATTACATCACCGCATCATACCCCGAGTAAGGATTGGCTCAAGATCGTAAAAAGTTCTCGAGCCCGTAATAAAATAAGGTCCTGGATTAAAATTGAAGAACGCAAGCGGAGCATCGTGTTAGGCCGTGACTTTTGCGAAAAAGATTTCCGCAGATATTCTATTAACCTTCAAAAGATACAAAAAAGCGGTGAGTTCAAGAAAATCGCCGCAGAATTCGGCTACGCTGCTGATGATGACCTGTTAGCGGCTGTTGGGTATGGTAAAATAGCCAGCAGCCAGATAGTAGGAAAAATTCTTCCGAATGAAAAGCTTAAAGAGCGTGCTGAACATAAAGAGTCACGGCTTGAGTCGATCATCAATAAATTGAAAGGCAAGTCAAGTGGAGTAGTTGAAATTGGTGGGCTGGATGACGTACTGGTACGTTTTGGCAAGTGTTGTAATCCGGTTCCCGGAGATGAAATAGTCGGCTTTATCACACGTGGCAAGGGTGTAACGGTGCATACAGCTGATTGTCAGTTTGCCATGGAAAGTGATCCGGAGCGGCGGGTCGATGTGGCTTGGAACAAAGTCAAAACGGCCGTGCTTCCGGTAAAAATCAGAGTACTGTGCCATGATGTCAAGGGGATTTTGGCAACCATCACGCTGGCAATTACCAATTGCGAAGCCAATATTGCCAGTGCTCAGATTCAGAGCACCATCGACCAACGCGGAGAAAACATCTTCGAGGTTAATGTTACTGATCTGGCTCATTTGCAGAAGGTAATGAACTCACTTATGAAAATAAAGGGTGTTATTAAAGTGGAACGGATTAAAAAATAAGGGGGAATCACGCAATGAAGCTGGAAATAATTTCGACCGACAAGTCACCGGCAGCGATCGGGCCGTATTCGCAGGCGGTAAAATGTGGCAACATACTGTTTTGCTCAGGTCAGATCCCGCTTGACCCCGATACCGGAGAGTTGGTTGCGGGCGATATAACCGCGCAGGCTGAGAGAGTGATGAATAATATTGCCGCCATGTTGAGCGCCGCCGGTGCAGGCTTTGATGACGTTATCAAGACAACGATATTTCTTGTTGATATGGCAGATTTTGCTGCAGTTAATGAAGTATATGGCAGCCGCTTTTCAAGCCATAAGCCGGCCCGCTCCACTATTGCCGTAAAATCCCTGCCACGCAATGCACTGCTTGAAATTGAAGTTATTGCCAGCCTGAAATCGTGATAACGAAAAAAAGCCGCAACCCCGAGGGGGCGCGGCTAATTATTGCAGCTGAGTTAAACCATCCTACAGGGACTTAGTCACGAAACCCGAACGGATACATCGGGTACAAACTTTTACCGTCATGATGCTGCCGTTCTTTTTAACTGCCTTGATTTTCTGGAGATTCGGATACCATACCGTACGGGTTTTATTGTTCGCATGGCTGACGTTATTTCCGAAGCTGGGGCCTTTTCCGCAAATTTCACATTTTCTTGACATATCGTTGTCCTCCGTTGATTACTGAAAAAATTCTTATAGCAGACTGATCGTGTTGTTGCAAGATAAATATAGGATACGGTATGAATATTATTAAGGCATTCCTTACGCTCGGTATCATCGGATCGGTTGTTATAACGGTTCTTTTCATAGATTTTACCTACAAAACCTTTTCATATCGACAGAATACACACAAAGCCGATGCAATAGTTGTTTTGACGGGAGGGAAGGGGAGAGTAGATGAGGGTGTGCGGCTTTTCAGGGAGTCTCGTGCAAAATATCTATTCTTTATCGGAGTTGATCCGTCAGTCAGAAAAAGTGATCTGTACCGTCCCAAGCATGGTGATCCATCTGCTGATAATGTATTTCTGGAAAAATCATCTCGAAATACCGTTGAAAATTCAATTTTTGGTCGGGATGTGATTGTTCGTAGTGGTGTCCATTCAATACTATTGATAACCTCTCGTTATCATCTCAAACGTGCTTCCATACTGTTCAGAAATTCTCTTCCCAATAACATCACGATAATTCCGTATCCGGTCGATACGGTTAATTTAAAGGAGTCATGGTGGAATCATGGCGGGAGTTTTCAGCTGTTATTCCGAGAATTTTATAAATATTGTATGTTGCGAATGTTTTTTATTTTTGCACCCGGAGAGCTTCGCGACAGTGTTATGTCGTCAAACACGGGAGGCTGATCTCGTTTGTTTTAAAGCGACAATTCAGGATAAAAAACCATTTCATTTGACTTTATGAGAGCAAGTCGCGTATAAAGTTCGATCGACTATGCTTGATAAACTACTCTACATAGAAACATTCGGCTGCCAGATGAATGTAAACGATTCCGAGCGGATTGTTACCATGCTGGCTGATCTGGGCTATGCAGCGACAAATGATCCAGCCTCATCTGATATGATTCTGCTCAATACCTGCAGTGTGCGCGGCGGCGCTGAGGAAAAAGTCTATAGAAGACTTGCTAATCTACGGATCTACAAACGCGACGGTAAGAAGCAGATTATTGCCGTTGGTGGTTGTGTGGCACAACAGGAAGGAGAGGAGTTGCTCCGGAAACTGCCCTATCTGGATCTGGTGATCGGCACCCACAATTTGCATCTGCTGCCGGATATGGTGCGATGTGCCGAGCGCGGCGAGCGCCGATCTGAAACGGCTTTTATCGATAATGATCAGAGAGTTGATCTGTTTCCCTCAATTAAGGGGGAGTCACGTCTCTCGCGTTTTGTTACGGTTATGCAGGGGTGTGATAATTTTTGTTCGTACTGCATCGTCCCCTTTGTCCGTGGTCGAGAGATAAGTCGTCGATCAGAGGATATTTTGATCGAAGTCAGACAACTTGCTGATGACGGGGTCCGCGAAGTAATTCTGCTTGGTCAGAACGTCAATTCCTACGGCCTGAAAACAGAGCATGAACCAACGTTTCCCGAATTGATTCGTCAGGTTGCTGAAGTATCCGGAATTGATCGTATCCGTTTCACTACCTCGCACCCCAAAGATATGTCGGATGCATTGATCGGTTGTTTTGCCGACGTACCAAAACTAAGTGGCCAGATCCATCTACCGGCTCAGTCCGGCAGTGATGCTGTTCTGAAGCTCATGGGCCGCGGATATTCCCGTAACTCCTATCTGGATAAAGTCAGAAAGCTTAAGGCGCTTCGCCCTGATATCGTATTTACCGGCGATATCATCGTCGGCTTTCCTGGCGAGACTGATGCGGACTTTGAGCAAACCCTCTCCCTGATGGAGGAGGTTCGCTACATAGATCTGTTTTCGTTTGTATATTCACCGCGTCCCGGCACAAAGGCTGCTGACCTCTCGGATGATCTGCCGCGTTCGGTAAAAATGACGCGTCTTGACCGTCTGATGGAGTTACAGCGGCGACATACCCGTGAGATCAGCCAGACCTATATCGGCAGCGTGATGTCGGTACTGGTTGAAGGGGAGGGGAAACTTACCGGCCAGGTTTCCGGCAAAGCCAACATCGGCCGTATTGTTAATTTTTCCGGAGACAACTCCCTGATCGGTAGCTTTGTCGATGTCACAATAATCAAAGCATATCCGAATTCGTTTCTTGGTGAACGGTTACAATTATTCAAGAGGGATATATGACCTGTATCGAGCAAAATGCAACGACATCAAATAATTTTCTGAAAACCATAATTGAGGAAGATCTCAAGAACGGTAAGCACAGCAGTATTGTGACCCGTTTTCCGCCTGAACCGAATGGCTATCTTCATATCGGCCATGCCAAGTCAATCTGCATTAATTTTGGACTTGCGCGTGATTTTGGCGGGCGGTGCCATCTTCGCTTTGACGACACCAACCCGGCGAAGGAAGAGCAGGAATATATTGATTCAATCAAGGAGAGTGTCAGGTGGCTCGGCTTTGATTGGGGAGAGTATCTCTATTATGCGTCGGATAATTTTGAAACGCTCTATCAATGGGCGGTGCATCTGATTACAGAGGGAAAAGCGTACGTTGAAGACCTGAATGCCGAACAGATTCGGGCCAATCGCGGCACATTGACAGAACCGGGTGTTGAGAGCCCGTTTCGTACCCGCTCAGTTGCGGAGAATCTCAATCTGTTCGAGCGTATGCGCGCGGGAGAGTTTCCTGACGGCAGCCGTGTTCTGCGCGCCAAGATTGACATGGCCTCGCCAAACATCAGTCTGCGTGACCCAGTCCTCTACCGGATACTCCACACTCCGCATCCGCATGTCGGTGACGCCTGGAAAATCTATCCGATGTATGACTTTGCTCATGGGCAGACCGACGCCGTTGAAGGGATCACGCACTCTATATGCACCCTTGAATTTGAATCCCACAAGCCGCTCTATGAATGGTTCCTGGATAATCTGCCGGTGCCGAGTCGGCCACGGCAATATGAATTTGCCCGTTTGAACCTGACCTATACGGTGATGAGTAAGCGCAAACTGCAGGAGTTGGTGCAGCATGGTCTTGTCACAGGATGGGATGACCCGCGTCTTCCGACCTTGGAAGGTCTCAGGCGTCGTGGGTATACTCCGGTTTCGATACGTAATTTTTGTGAGCAGATTGGTGTTGGCCGGAGCGACTCCTGGATTGATGTGTCGGTTCTGGAGGAGTCTGTTCGCGCTGACCTGAATGAATCAGCGCCACGGGCCATGGCAGTCTTGCGGCCGATAAAAATGATAATTGAAAATTATCCCGCAAATCAGTCCGAAGAACTGCAGGCGGCAAATCATCCGCAGAAACCGGAGATGGGAAGCCGTTCAATTCATTTTACCCGTGAACTCTGGATTGACGCTGATGACTTCATGGAGGCGCCGAGTAAAGGGTTTCATCGCTTGACCGTCGGTGGCGAAGTTAAATTGCGCTCCGGGTATATTGTTACCTGTACCGGCATCATAAAGGATGAACAGGGAAATATTCTGGAACTTCGTGGCGTATATGATCCTGGTTCACGAGAGGGGATACACACTGCTGACGGTCGAAAAGTCAAGGGAGTTATCCATTGGGTTTCAGCTGCTCATGCTCTTACTGCAGAAGTACGACTGTTCGATCGATTCTTCAGTGACCCTAACCCAGATCGAAGCGGGGCCGATTACAAGCAGTTTCTAAACCGGAATTCAGTTGAAACTCTTACAAATTGCAAGCTTGAAGATACGTTGGCCGGAGCGGATATCGAAACCCGGTATCAATTTGAGCGTATGGGTTATTTTCGTCTGGACCCCAAAGATTCTCAACCGGGCAAACTCGTGTTCAATAGAGTCGTTACGTTGCGAGATACCTGGATAATAAAAAAGTAATACATGAAAGAGTGGTATATAACAGTATGAAAAAAGAGAAGTTTACATCTGGTTTTGTCTCAATCATCGGTCGCCCGAATGTTGGTAAATCAACTCTCCTGAACAGTATTATTGGAGAGAAAATTGTCATTACCTCAGATAAACCGCAGACAACCCGCAACCGCATTCAGGGGATTCATAACATCCCCGGCGGCCAGATCGTGTTCATTGATACGCCCGGCATTCACACCGGTCGTTCCCGGTTGAACAAAAGCATGGACGAAGTGGCTCGATCCTCCATCAGCGGCGTTGACCTGTTGATGCTGGTTGTCGAAGCCACGGGCGTAGCGGATCAAGCCTTTGTGCATGATGTTCTTGGCAAGGTAAAGATTCCGGTTGTGCTGGTAATCAACAAGATCGATCTGCTCTCTGACAAGAATATGGTTTTGAAGAAAATTGCCGACTGGGCAGCGCTGCATCCGTTCAAGGAAATTATCCCTATCTCGGCCGGGCGCAACGATGGCGTTGATCACCTCGTCTCTGTTGTCAGTGGCTATCTACCGGAAGGGCCGGCGATGTTTCCTGATGACATTCTGACTGATATGCCGGAAAAGTTTATCGTGGCTGAGATGATCCGCGAAAAGGTGTTCCGTTTGACGCGTGATGAAGTGCCCTATTCATCGGCGGTTGTCGTGGAAACCTTCATTGAACGGGAAAATGGTGTCATCGCCATTTCTGCAGCGATCATGCTGGAACGTGATACCCAGAAGGGGATCATAATCGGCGCAAAGGGTGAAATGTTGAAAAAGATCGGCAGTCAGGCCCGTCAGGATATTGAGCGCCTGCTCGGCACGAGAATTTATCTGGAACTGTTCGTCAAGGTAGTTGAAAACTGGAGCGAACGTCCGTCACAATTACGAGAGTTGGGATACGAATGAAACCTTTAGTCGCTATTGTCGGCCGTCCCAATGTGGGAAAATCAACCCTTTTCAACCGCCTCCTCGGACATCGTCGCGCTATTGTTGACGATACTCCCGGGGTTACCCGTGACCGCAATTACGCTAATATTACCCGCTTTGACAAGCCGTTTATTCTTATTGATACCGGTGGTTTCGAACCGGTTACAGAGAACAAACTGCTGCAGCAGATGCGCGAACAATCAAAGCTTGCCATTGAAGAGGCCGATGTCATTATTTTCATGATGGACGCCAGAAGCGGCCTTACACCTGCGGATACCGAGGTTGCCGGTATGCTGCGGCGTGTCAAAAAACCGGTGTTTTACGTGGTCAATAAAGTTGACGGCGAAAAACTGGAGAATGATTCTGCGGAATTTTACTCACTCGGTATTAGCGAGTTGTACACTATTTCGGCAGAGCATAATCGCGGAGTTATCGATCTGGTAGAAAATATCCTTGAGGTTTTTCCGCCGACTGATGCCGTTGATCCTGAAGAGAATGTTACCCGCATTGCCGTAGTCGGGCGGCCGAATGTCGGCAAGTCATCACTGGTAAATCGTCTGCTCGGTTTCGACCGGGTCGTTGCGAACCCTACCGCCGGCACCACCCGCGATTCGGTAGATACTCCCTTTACCTGTAACAAAAAACCATATGTTCTCATTGATACCGCCGGTATTCGGCGCAAGGGCAAGACAACCGAAAAGTTGGAAAAGTACAGCGTTTGTGATGCTCTGCGCAGTATTGAGCGGGCTGATGTCGTACTGATGGTGATTAATGCTGAAGACGGGGTTACTGAGCAGGACGAACGCATTGCCGGATACATTCATGAAGCCGGCAAAGGGTGTGTGTTTGTCATTAACAAGTGGGATCTGCTTGAAAAGGATAATACAACCCTCGGTATATATATTGCCAAAATCAGGGATGGTTTTAAATATTTGGCGTACGCTCCGATTGTCTGTGTTTCTGCAAAAACAGGGCAGCGCTCAGGTAAGATTATTGCGACGGTTGATGAGGTTATGGAACAGTACTGCCGTCGCGTCACGACATCGGAACTTGTGCACGTATTTACCGATGCCATAGAATCGCATCATGCCCCGTTATCACACGGTCGCAGGGTAAAATTCTACTTTGCCACACAGGTTGCGACGAGGCCCCCGGCATTTGTAATTTTCACCAATCAGCCCGACAATATTCATTATTCCTATGAACGTTACCTCATCAATAAGTTTCGCGAGGCGTTTGGTTTCGATGGTGTTCCGTTACGGTTGATGTTCCGGGGAAGGGATAAGACCGACACCTCCCGCAGTAAGGGCGGGTCGGAGCATCACACATAACAGCAGAACCCTATAAAGGCTTTACTTGAGCAGGTTGTTGCGATATATTCTGCAGGTTTTTATCCTCAATTATGTAGATGGATTGTGACGAATGAGCCTGCTAGGCAACCTTGAAGATCTTGGACTTGGCGAGATACTACAGATCGTAAGTCTTAGTAGAAAAACCGGCGTCCTTTTCCTTAACAGCAGGGGAAGGGATGGTTCGGTTTTTTTTCGTCAAGGCCAGGTTGTTCGTGCTATTTCTACTGCATATCAGCAAAGCCTCGGTGAAGTGCTGATTAAACAAGGGGTCATTGATCTGGCCGTGCTGCGCAAAGCTCTTGCGTTTCAGCAGGAACATGGTTTCTGTGAGCGATTAGGGGTTATTCTGGTGAAACAGTTCGGTGTTTCACCAGACGTTGTCGAGGATGTCGTACGGGAACAGATTGAACATATAGTTTATTCTCTGTTTGCCTGGACAGAAGGATCATTCAGGTTCGATGTTCAGGAATCAATCGAAACGGTTGACGGCACAAAAATGGATCCGCTTCAGTTTATGCTTGATCAGGGTTTGAACCCGCAGTTCCTTGCCATGGAAGGAACCAGAATTCTGGATGAAAATCGGCATACATCTGAAACGGGCATATTCGGTAGCGATTCAATTGATTTTGAATTCGATCTGACTGGAGATATTGAGGGGGCATCGTCTCAGTTACCACCCAACAGACCAGTTGTTATTGTTGATGACGATGGACCAACGTTGCGGGCTATTGCTGACGGCCTTACAAATAGTGGTTTTATCGTCCATGCCATGACTCGCAGTGAAGATACGTTGATAATTGTAGACTCCCTGTGCAGATGTGGTGAACACCCCGCCGTGCTCGTCGATCTTATCATGCCGAAAATGGACGGATCCGGCGTATTGGGCGGGGTTGAACTCTTGGAGCTGCTTCATGGCAATTTCAAAGATTTGCAGTTAATTATCATGTCAGACTATCATCATGCAGATGCAGAAAAAAAGATTTATAACTTTGGCTACAATTTTGTAATAAAGCCCCGGCGCAGCGAAATAAAAACTCCTGAAATAATGAGTAGCTTTTTGGCACGAGTGGCAGATGATATTCGTAAACATTTTGATCTAAAGACTACGGAATCTCTTACGACCAGCTTTAATCTTGGAGAAGAATTACGCATTGAAATGGGTGAGGATGATGATAAACCTCAAACAGTCGAATCTGAGCAAACAAATGGCGGGATTACGTTGCTGCGCGGCATGCTTGAAGAGCTGAACGACCCGGATCTGCAGGGCGGAGTCCTGTTACTTGTGCTGCGTTTTGCCTCTGAATTTGTAAACAGGGCCGTCATTTTTACCATAACGGACCAGATTATTTCCGGTTTTGGACAATTTGGTATAACAGGTGGCGCAGTCAGCGGTGATGAGCGGGTCCGCTCGATACACTTTCCACAAAAATCCGGTTCAATGTTCGATGAACCGCTTCGAACCGGCCAGTCGCTCACGTTTTCTCCGATACCGACTCAGGTAAATACCCATATTTTTGATCAGTTGGGCAATGGTGTCCCCACTGAAGTTTTTATCGGTCCTTTGATTAGTCAGTCGAAGGTTATCGGTTTTCTCTACGGCGACAACCTCCCCGGCAAAACACCGATTGGTGATGTTGAACTGCTGACAATATTTTTGGCTCAGGCAGGAGTTTCAATTGAGAAGTCTTTATTAGAACGTCAACAAACGAGAGGGGCTCCCCGTGAGTACCAAAACAATTTTAATTGCTGACGATTCAGCAACCATGCGTGCCATGTTGGTTTCTATTGTAGAATCATTTGGAGATTATCACATAGTCGAGGCCTCAAGTGGTTTTGAAGCGCTGAGACTCCTGCCGCGCGGCCCTGTCGATTTGATTTTAACCGATATAAATATGCCGGATATTAACGGCCTCGAGTTAATTAGTTATCTCCGTAACAACTTAAATTACAAAGATATACCTGTTTTCATAATCTCAACGGAGAGGAGCGCAAAGGATATTGAAAAAGGGAAGCAACTCGGTGCAGATGAGTACGTTGTCAAACCATTTTCCCCTGCCTCTCTCCAGCTCCTGATCAATAAATATTTGTACAAAACAGCGTGATCGTGTTTTGAGGTATATGAAATGAGTGAGCAGAGCGCCACACCACATACGAAAGCAATTCAGGATTTTCTTGCTGAAGCTGAGGAAATAATTGAACAGCTAGGCGCCGAATTAGCTGACCTCTCCGATATGGCTGAAACAGGTGAGCTGAATCCTGATGTATTGAACTCTGTCTTTCGAGGTGCTCATTCTTTAAAGGGTTTAGCCGGGATGTTCAGCTTTAGTGACGTTGCCGAACTCTCCCATAACATGGAAAATCTGCTCGACTGTTTGCGGCTGGGGAAACTGAATCTTACACCGCAACTTATGGCAATTTTGTTTGATGCCCATGAATTATTGCGGACCCTTGTTCGAATTCTTGGATCGGGTGAAGATACCAGTGTGTCTCAGGATATCGCCACATGTGTTTCAAAAATTAATTCCTGCCTTGCCACCTCGGGAAATAACAGCGGGACATCTCCACTTGCTCTAGGTATCCCTTCACATGTCCTTGGCACTCTGACGGAATATGAAGAGCATCGCCTGAAAGACAATCTTGCTAATAATCGTACCATCTTTAATGTCCATACCTCATTTGACCTGACAACGTTTGATACGGAATTAATGGCCGTTACGGACATTTTGAAAGCGTGTGGAGAGGTTATCAGCACACTGCCGAGTGTGGGTGCTAATAATGAGACCAATATTGATTTTGAAATTCTTTTTGGCTCCAAATGCTCACTTGCAGAACTAAAAACTGCTGTTGAGAGTAATAGTGTCTCTGTAACCCGGTTCGGTTCAGAAATGCCCTGTATAGTGTCCGAAGCAGATCCGACACCTTTGCCGGTCGGCATCCTCAAGCCGAATACAGGCCAGGAATCCGCTGCACCGCTTTCTCCGCAAAAGTCAGCTGACACCACAATTTCGTCTGCGTCAAAAGTGCCTCAAGATACTGTGCTGAGTGCCAAGAGCATGAGCCGGACAGTTCGCGTTGACATTGGTAAACTTGATGAGTTGATGAATATCGTTGGTGAACTGGTGCTTGCAAACTCAACCATTGCCTGTGTTACAACCTTGATGCGTAATGAAGGATACTCGCGTCTGTCTGTTGAACTCAGTAAGGCTACAAAAGGGCTCGAGCGCAAACTATCCGAGCTCCAGAAGGGTGTTGTGGAAATTCGTATGATACCGATCGGGCAATTGTATGAAAAATTGTCATTAATAGTCCGTAAAATTTCCCGGGAGCAGGGTAAGAGAGTTGACCTGAAGTTTTCCGGGGCTGAAACTGAGTTGGATAAATTGATCGTAGAAGATATCTCTGATCCGATGATGCACATTATTCGCAATGCCATAGATCACGGCATTGAATCAAGAGAAATACGGATTGCTCAGGGCAAAGACGAAAAAGGCACCATCAAGATTTCGTCCTGCCAAAAAGGGAGTCATGTCGTTATTACGATTGAAGATGATGGCGGCGGAATAGATGTTGAAAAGGTAAAAAACAAGGCCCTGCAAAAGGGATTAGTTACCGACATAAGTACGGTTTCGGACCGCGACGCAATTGATTTTATTTTTCTGCCTGGGTTTTCAACCAATGAAATTGTAAGCGAAATTTCCGGACGAGGCGTTGGTATGGATGTTGTTAAAAACAATATCTCTGCGGTTTCCGGTATGGTTGATATTGAGACACGAAAGGGAGAGGGAAGTCGTTTCGTTATTACTCTTCCAATTACACTGGCGATTATTAAAGCGCTTATTATATGCTGTAGTGGCAGAACATATGCCCTGCCGATTACTTCTGTACTTGAATCATTATTAATGACAAGCGCAGATATTTTGACTGTAGAACGCAAAGAGGTCATGCAACTTCGTGAATCAACATTACCTGTGCTGCGACTTGAACATTTTTTCGATATTAAAAATGATGCTGAGTCTCCGAAGGAATTTTATGTAGTCGTTGTTGGTGTCGCTGAAAAACGTCTGGGGATTGCGGTTGACGCTCTAATCGGCCAGCAGGACATCGTAATCAAGCCGCTCGGCAATTCATTCAAGCGGTTTCGGGGTGTTTCAGGCGCCGCAGACCTCGGTGATCAGCGTACAATTCTTGTTTTGGATGTTAGTGGTATTATCAACGAAACAATGCGTTCCGGGAGCTGATTTACATGTATAAGCATTATTTCGGCTTTAAAGAAAAACCATTCAGTAAAACCCCCGATCCACGATTTCTTTTTTTGAGCCGGGGTCATGAAGAGGCTCTCGCCCGGCTTGAATTTGTTGCTGAAGAGCGTGAGCTTGCTGTGTTAACAGGTGACATAGGTTGTGGCAAAACCACACTTTCACGTGCCCTTATGGATCGGCTCGGGCCTCGATTTCGTTTTTGCTACATCATTAACCCTCGCTTGAATGCAATAGAGTTTCTGCGAACGATTGCCAGAATACTTGAAGTAGAACAGCCTGCTGACGCTAAAGATACCCTGATTAATCAGATTCATACCGCCGTATACTCTTTTAATCAACGTGACATATGTCCGATTCTCGTTGTTGACGAAGCGCAAATGATAACGGATGCTGAAGTATTTGATGAAATCAGGCTTCTCACTAACTTCCAGCTGGATGATCGTAATCTGCTTGGCATTGTTATTATGGGACAACCTGAACTGCGTTCGATGATGGCCTCCAGTCGCTTTGAGCCGCTGCGGCAACGTATTTCGCTTCATTACCATCTGAAACCACTGTTGCTGGATGAACTCATGGAATATCTTGATTTTCGGCTCGAAACGGCAGGCGGGGCGCCAGGTCTATTTACTCCGGATGCAGTGCAGCGAATGCATGAACTAAGCGGCGGAGTGCCTCGTAAAATAAATTCAATGGCAACAAACGCCTTACTGGTTGCATATGGATGTAACGCTGCTTTAATTGATTCACGTATTATAAACGAAATTAAAGATGAATTAATGATGTAGGCGGTACAGAGATGGATCTTGCAAAAATCAGAAAAAAGTCGTTACAAACAGTTGAAGAGTCTGATAACGCAAGTTTGTGCGCTTCGGCTTGTCCCCCGGCAGAGTGTATAAACGACACGCAACAAGTAGTTGCCTCCGCTCCTCTTTCGGCTGGCAGTGAATCTTTTCACGATGATTCATCCACTCGTGCTGTTTCCTTAATAGCTGCAGCACCGTTCTATGAAAACAACATGCTGCAGAGTTTTGCTGAGCCACGCCGCTCTCCGCTGGAAGCAATTCTTGCCGGCAGATCCGCTGCAGGTTGTGACGACGAGTCAATTATTGAACATGATGACATCTCCGAAGCTCATGACAAATCCGGCCTTGAATATCTCTGTTTTCGAGTTTCTGATGAAATCTATGGTATAAATATCATGGATATCAAAGAAATTATTAAACAGAGAGAAGTAACCGAAGTACCTCGTGCACCGGCCTTTGTGCTGGGAATACTGTCATTGCGAGGTACCATAATCCCGATTATCGACATGCGAATTCGGCTCGATCTGGCCCGAAGTGAGCAGACCGGCAAAGAGCGGGTTATTGTTGTAAAAAATAAAAACTCATTTAGTGGTCTGTTGGTTGATGAAGTTATTCAGGTTGTGCGGGTAAAGACAGACGTTTTTGAAGCCCCCCCTACCGTTCTTGATGGTATTAACCGTGACTTTATTAGCGGGATCAGGCGTTCTGACGAACGAATGATAATAATTGTGAATGTGGAAAATATTGCCGACATTGATCTGTACTGACAAGGAGCCGGTATGCCACGAAAAAAAAGAGTCTTGATTGTTGAGGATGAAGAGAGCCTATTAAAACTTGAGACAATACTTTTAACCGTTAAAGGCTTTGAAGTAGTCGGTGCGGTTACCGGTAAAATGGCCATTGAAAAAATAGGCGTGGAGGAATTTGACCTTGTATTGCTGGACATTATGCTGCCCGATATTGATGGTTTTGAGGTGTGCCTGCAGCTGCGGAAAGATCCTCGTACTGCTTCGGTACCGATTATCATGTTAACCGGTCAAAAAACCCAGAGCGATTATGACAGAGGATTGATGTGTGGAGCAGATTCATATTTTTTTAAACCATTCAAGTCCGCCATGATTATTGATGAAATCAATAGACTTCTGGCCGATTCCAAAGTCAGAACGTAGTATGGATAATTCACAAATTCATATTGAACTTGCATGTTTAAACATCGGAAATACTCATTTCGCTGTTGATATAATGAGAATTCGTGAAATTCTTGTGCCGCAGAAACTATCACCGTTGCCATGTGCCTCAGACCTGCTCGAGGGGGTCATTACTCTTCGCGGAACAGTTATACCGGTTATGAATATGCGCAAGCGTTTCGGAATGCCCGCCATGGATGATGCGTCTCCCGGTAAACTGCTTGTTGTCTCACTGGTCGGGCAGCTATTGGCTCTTGTCGTTGATGATGTGATGGAAGTGATCTCCGTGCCGGTCAGTGAAATTACACCACCTATCCAAAATGTATCCGGAGTAGGAATGGAGCTGTTGCTCGGTGTATGCCTGTCTGAAAACTGTGTGTTTATGATTTTGGATATTGACTCGCTACTTCACAATCAAAGCTATGAACAATCTATTGCGCAACAATAATGCCTCACCATTCAGGCACAACATGCATACAGGGGTAGTCAAGTGATAGATTTACAAGATATTCGTGGCGCTCTTGCCTCCGCTGATGAGGAAACGCGAAGATCGGCGCTACATTCATTACGAAACTGTGACGTCCCGGAAAAGCAGGCGTTATTATTTACCGCAATGGGGGATGAAAGCTGGCGGGTACGAAAAGAGGCGGTTGAGAGTTATTTACACTCAAGTCCTGATCCGGATTCAGCTAAACTCCTGCTGGAACTTCTTCGAAATCAAGACAATGCCGGTCTGAGAAATTCTGCTGCCGAAGCCGTTATCAGGCTCGGTTCTGTATGTGCAGCGCCTTTGATATCAATGATAGATGACCCTGATGCAGATGTTCGCAAGTTCATCATAGATATCATGGGGGCAATTGGTGCCCCGGTTTTTGTTCCATCGTTATTACATTCGTTGCATGACCCCGAAGTTAATGTTGCCGCTGCTGCTGCTGAGCAATTAGGCGCTTTGGGCGATGGAGAAGCAGCGGAATATCTGATGCAGGCACTTTTATTGCGGGATGAGGTCCTTTTTCGCTATAGTACTCTCGCGGCTTTGGGGCTTCTGGCAAAGCCGGTACCAATACCGTATGAGCTTATACAACTTGCAGATAAGGAAATCCTCAGAAAAGCCGTTTTTGATTGCCTGGGAGCTATTTCAGATGACAGCTCTCTTGAATTGCTTTTGAACGGCCTTTCGAGTCGTCAGAAAAACTGTCGCTCGGCCGCGCTAAAAGCACTTTATAACATCTATCGGCGTTCTTCTCCGATGACTCGAAGGAAGTTTCAAGACGCGCTCCTGTTATGTAAAGAACATGATGTGATTATGGGATTACTGGGTCTTTTTGATCCGAGCGATGGAGTTTTGGCTGAAGCCCTTCTCTGGGCAAGTGCTATGACGAGGGATTCGCGTTTCATTCCGCTGATTATTGAAGCGTATGCAGATGAACGTACGGCAAATACAGCACTTTCAACGCTGAAAAGTTTTGGTCAAGAGGCGTTGAACAACATTATTCCCCGATATTCCACTCTTGATGAAAATGGGAAAAGCGTTCTTTGTATTTTGATCGGCGAGTGTGGATACACCGAATTTAATACGATTTTGCAAGATGCCTTGCACGACCCGTCAGCAAAGGTCCGTGTAGCAGCAGCAACAACTGTTGGAACACTTGGGCTGATAGCATCGATACCGGATCTATTTTTATTAATTGACGACAATGATTCAAGCGTATATACCGCAGCAGTTGCCAGCTTACAAGCTCTTGTCCGGATCAGTCCGGGCGTGATTTCAACAGAAGCAGCCCACTTTTGTTCATCGAGCAAATCACAGCGTCGAAGAGCTGCAGCGCAGTTACTTGCAGCGTTGGGAGAACCGGATCGTTTACAGCTTTTGATACACGATGAAGATCACGAAGTTCGGAAAGCTGCTGTTTCTGCTGTTGGTGTCAACCATATTGAGTCATCCGGTTCGATGCTGGTACCTGTTCTCTCGGACGAGAATCCTGATGTACGTATTGCTGTTGCCGATGCGCTTGGCAATTTGCGTGATCCTGAAACGCTCGATGCTCTCGAACACGCGCTTAATACTGATAACGATGTCTGGGTGCAGTCTTCTGTGTTAAAGGCAATTACAAAGATAGAATTAACTCGCGCACTGCCTATTATTAAAAGTATTCTCACCAAAGCTGAGGGCTTATTGATGATAACCATTATTAAAACCTGTGAGGAAATAAACACCCCTGCATCTGAATTGATTATCAGAGATGCTCTGAAAAGCAGTGACCCAGACATTGCCAGGCAGGCAGCACTATCCCTCGAACATATTTCAAGCTAGGTTGTTCATGACATTTTCTTTCACACAAGCCCACAGTATGACTAATGATGAATTCCTTCTGTTACGGGACTGTATTTACGCTCACTGCGGAATTTTTTTTGATATTGAATCAAAATACATTCTCGAAAAGCGTCTATCTCACCGGTTGCTTGATTTGGATTTCTCATCTTTTTATGATTATTACCACTATCTGAAATATAATCGGAACAAAGAGCAAGAACTCATGGATATCATGGATGTTCTTACGACTAATGAAACATATTTTTTTCGTGAATCCTTCCAGCTGAAAGCTTTTACGGATGAAATAATTCCCGAACTGATTAAATATAAAACTGCTCGCGGCAATCGCTCACTGCGGATTTGGAGCGCGGGATGTTCTACCGGGGAAGAGCCGTACACAATAGCAATGCTGTTGAGTACCATTCCGGAGCTTAGGGGATGGAAAATTGAAATAGTCGGGACCGATATCAGCCAGAGAGTTCTCCAGCAGGCGCGACGGGCCGTATATGGTAAATCATCCTTTCGTGCCACAGAAGATAGTGATCTGCGGCGTTTTTTTGTTCAGCAGGATGACGGCTATAAAGTGAATAGTGCTATCCGTGAATTAGTAACCATCAGCCATCTCAATCTGTTTGACACGCATCACCTGGCTGTTCTGGGTAAGGTCGACCTTATATTTTGCCGTAATGTTATTATCTATTTTGATATGCCGGCCAAGAAACGGGTCATTGAATCTTTTCATTCAGCGTTATATGACGGTGGCTTTCTCCTGTTAGGTCACTCTGAATCGCTCATGAATATAACAACCTCATTTACTCTCAGGCACTTTAAAAATGACATGAGTTATCAAAAACCTGATCGTTTTTCACAAGGGGGTTCCCCGTGAAAAAAATCAGAATACTTGTCGTTGATGATTCAGCTTTCAGCCGTCGCACTATTACCCGTATGTTGGAGGGGCTTGACGCTGTTGACGTGGTCGGTTATGCAACAAATGGCGAGGAGGGTATTCAAAAGGTTATCGCGTTACGACCGGACCTGGTAACGCTGGATCTTGAAATGCCCAAGATGGATGGATTCACGCTGTTACGTATCCTGACGACCCGTTTTTCACTGCCGGTAATCGTTATTAGTGCGCTTAGCGATGCTGATAAGGTTTTTAAGGCGCTTGAACTCGGGGCACTCGACTTTGTTGCAAAGCCTTCCCTTTCTGCTTCGATGGATCTTCTGACTATTAAAGAAGACCTGCAGAAAAAAGTACTGCAGGTGCTTTCACTTGCACCTGCCAATAACGTCAGATCCGACTCAGGAAGCGCCGCATTTGAGAGCAGTGTGACCAGGTCTGCGGCAGCAGCAGGAAATACTGCATTTGTTATTCAGCACGCTTTTGACCTTGTTGCAATAGGCTCTTCTACCGGTGGCCCACCGGCTTTGCAGCAGATTTTTTCATCATTTACACAACAATACCCATTTGCAATCGTAGTTTCCCAACATATGCCGGCCGGTTTTACCAAAGCGTTTGCAGATCGTCTTAATCGCACGTCACGTTTTGATATTAAAGAGGCTGAAGATGGTGATCTCGTCCTGCCAGGCAGGGCGCTTATTGCTCCTGGCGGGAAAAATATGATCCTTGAAACCGGTGGCGGGCAGGTAACTGCCCGCATAGTAATTCCTTCTGAATCGGATAGATATATTCCATCTGTTGATGTAATGCTTGAATCATGCGCCACAATTTACCGTAAACGGGTGGCGGCGGTGATTCTGACCGGAATGGGCAACGACGGCAGTAAAGGGGTCAGAATCATTAAAGAACATGGCGGTTACGTTTTTGCCGAATCTGAAGAAACAGCCATTGTGTATGGTATGCCGCGCGAAGCGGTGGCGACTGGTACGGTTGATTGTTGCGTTCCGCTTGATCGGATCGCATCAGAAATTATTATTAAAGGCAGGTTCTCCTGATTAACCAGACTATATTCAAAGAACGAAAGGACATTACCGTGGAATTGAAGTACACACCGAAAGAAATTGAACAAAAATGGCAATCCATCTGGGAAAACGATAAAACATTCAAGGCGTCAGCAGACAGGGATAAGAAGAAATATTATCTTCTGGAGATGTTTCCCTATCCATCAGGCCGCATCCATATGGGGCATGTCCGTAATTATTCAATTGGCGATGTTATCGGCAGATTCAAAAGAATGCGCGGGTTCAATGTCATGCATCCGATGGGATGGGACGCTTTTGGCATGCCGGCTGAGAATGCTGCCATTCAGAACAAGAGTCACCCCGCGACATGGACGTATGAAAACATTGCGTATATGCGGAGCCAGATTAAAAAAATGGGTTTCTCGTACGATTGGGATCGGGAACTGGCTACCTGTGATCTTGATTATTACCGGTGGGAACAGAAATTGTTTTTGGAAATGTTTGCAAAAGGTCTCGCCTATAAGAAGACCTCTTTTGTCAACTGGTGCCCGAAGTGTGAGACCGTTCTTGCCAATGAGCAGGTTGAAGATGGCGCTTGTTGGCGGTGTGACAGTGACGTCAATTTAAAGGAGCTGGATCAGTGGTTTTTTCGGATAACCGATTATGCCGATGAGCTTCTTGAAAACACCTATAACCTTCCCGGTTGGCCGGAGCGCGTGCTTGTCATGCAGCGCAACTGGATTGGAAAAAGTTTCGGCTGTGAGATTGATTTTCCGGTTGAAAACAGTACCGATGCGATCCGGGTATATACCACACGTCAGGACACCGTCTTCGGTGCGACCTTTATGTCACTGGCTCCTGAACACCCGCGGGCGCTAGAATTGACCACAGCGGAAAACAGGGAAACGGTCAGCGCCTTTATCGACAAAATCAGAAAAACCGAGCGTATCAAGCGAACTGCTGATGATTTGGAAAAAGAGGGTGTTTTTACCGGCTCCTACTGCACGAATCCGGTAACCGGAGCCCGGATGCCGGTGTATCTGGCGAACTTTGTCCTGATGGATTACGGAACGGGCGCCGTCATGGCTGTGCCGACTCATGATCAGCGCGATTTTGAGTTCGCGAAAAAATATGATCTGCCGCTGCGTGTTGTCATCCAACCGGAAGGGGAAACGTTTGACGCGGCAACTATGCGTGAAGCGTTTACTGAACCCGGGATAATGGTCAACTCCGAAAAGTTTGACGGCATGCAGAGCAATGATGCAAAAGAGGCGATTGCAGACTATCTGCACAAGCAGGGCAAGGGAGCAAAAACGGTTAATTACCGCCTCCGGGATTGGGGTATCTCCCGACAGCGCTACTGGGGTAATCCGATTCCGGTGATCTACTGCGACAGTTGCGGCGTGGTACCGGTGCCGGAAAAAGATCTGCCGGTGGTCCTTCCCAAAGATGTTGCTTTCAGCGGCGAGGGGGGGAGTCCTCTCGCCCGGATGGAATCTTTCGTTAGCTGTTCGTGCCCCGTATGCGGGAAGGATGCCCGTCGTGAAACTGATACGATGGACACATTTGTGCAGTCATCCTGGTATTTCCTGCGCTACTGCTGTCCAGATTATACGGACGGCATACTTGATCGTGGCTCCGTAGACTACTGGATGTCTGTAGATCAATACATCGGCGGCATCGAGCATGCCGTATTACACCTCCTCTATGCGCGCTTCTTTACCAAGGTGATGCGCGATCTTGGGCATATTGCAGCAAGCGAGCCGTTTATCAATCTGTTAACGCAGGGAATGGTCATTAAGGATGGCGCTAAAATGAGCAAGTCAAAAGGGAATGTCGTTGATCCTGACGCCTTGATCTCAAAATATGGCGCCGATACCGCCCGCCTGTTTTCCCTATTTGCTGCGCCCCCGGAAAAAGACCTCGACTGGAATGATCAGGGGGTTGAAGGCTCTTTCCGCTTTCTCAGCCGTATCTGGAAACTGGTTCATGACCGTCTTGATATGATAAAAAACGCCGGTCCGCTTGATCCGGCGTCGTTGACAGCGGAAGAACGGAATCTGCGGAGAGCGGTACATAAAACAATCCGGAAAGTTACCGAGGATCTGGATGAGAGTTTTCACTTTAATACTGCGATAGCTTCTGTAATGGAGCTGCTTAACATTCTTCAGCCCGCGGAACTGGCATCACCACAATTCCCGGCGGTTATGAAAGAGGCACTGCAGAGCGTCGTTCTCCTGCTGTCCCCTCTGGTTCCTCATATCACCGAAGAGCTCTGGGAAAGAATGGGTAACAGACAACCATTGTCGCAGACGGACTGGCCCTCGTTTGACCCGGATGTCGTCATCGATGAAGAGGTCCTGGTAGTCGTGCAGGTAAATGGTAAGCTGCGTTCCAAGTTGACCGTTGCTGCGGGTACCGATGAAGACGAACTGAAAGCGTTGGCTTTGGCTGATGAAAAAGTCGCGCCGTTCCTTGATGGTGTGGCTATCCGTAAAGTCATATGTGTCAAGGGCAAACTCGTTAATATTGTGGTGGGGTAGGAGATGTCGATGATGATGAGGCGGGGCAGGATATTACCGTATCTCCTGCTGCTGTTTACCCTTACCGGGTGCGGGTATCATCTGACGAACGCTCAGACATTCCGGAATAATAACTTCCGGAATGTCTGGATCCCGTACTTTAGTAACGAGAGTATCAGCCCGACAGCGCAAACGGTACTGCGGCGGGCATTTTATGATGAGCTTCACGCGCTCCGTGGTCTGGATCCTGCGGCTAGTCAGGAAACGGCTGATCTCTCAGTGAAAGCAAAATTAATTTCCTATTCCAGTACAGCGGTTTCATATAATGCCCACGATCAGGCCCGTGAGTACAAGCTGTCGCTGAAAATCGAGCTTGAAGCCTTCAAAAATGGCCAACCACTGCCACTCTGGAAAGGACAGCTCCAGAGTTCCAAACAGTATCCGGCAGATGCAAACCTTGCCCTACAGCGCAACGCGGAAGAACAGGCGCTTGATGCCGCCGCCCGAATTCTCGCCCACCGGTTTATTTCAGCTATCGAAGAGTCGTATTAACCATGACACCTCAGGAATTCGAAACATTACTGAAGAAGGGCACAATACCGCCCGTCTGCTTTATATATGGAGAAGAGCAGTTTCTGGTTGACCGGGCAGTCAACATGATGCTTGCCCAGGCAATTGACCCGACGCTTAAAGACTTCAACTTTAATGTTTTCTACGGAAATGAATCGAAAGGGATCGATATTGTTGACGCCGCCCAGACGCTGCCGATGTTTTCCGAGCGTCGCGCGGTAGTGGTGAAGCGGGCTGAACAGCTAAAGGCGGATGCTCTTGAAATCTTGCTGCCGTATATCCTGAATCCTTCACCAGGCACCTGTCTGCTGCTTACCGGTACCAAGATTGATCAGCGCAAGAAATTTTTTCTGGAATTTAAAAAGCATGGCGTTCTTGTCGAATATAAGCGCTATTACGACAATAAACTGTCCGGTTTTATACAAACTGAATCAGTCACGCATGGTAAGCCGATTGAAACTGCTGCGGCGGAACTGTTAGCGGCACTGATTGGCAACAACCTGCAGGAATTAAGCTCGCAAATTGAAAAACTAGCGGTCTATGCCGGTACGAAACAGCGCATAACGGTTGACGATGTACGAGTCATGGCCAGCAGCAGCAAGGCTTTTACCGCTTTTGAGCTGGCAAAATTTCTCAGCTTGCGTGATGTGTCAGGTTCGCTGAGATGCCTTGATACCCTGTTTCTTCACGGTGAGGATGCGCCGATGATCATTGGTGCTCTCACCAGTCACTTCCGGAAATTATGGCGTGTCAGGGAGCTTCTTGATAAAAAAATGTCGCAATCGGAAATTGGCAGTGAGCTCTCGATTAATTCCTTCTTTTTGGGGGAAACCGTTGCGCAGGCACGTAATTTTACCCGAAGAGAATTGAAGCGTGTTTTTGAAGAATTTTATCGCTGCGATGTCGCTTCAAAAACCGGCGGCGGGCAGTCGTACACTCTCCTCCACGGTATGACCATGGGGATTTGTACCGGCGGCTGGTGATTTTGATTCACTCGCTTCATTGCAGAATTTTTCCAAATTTGCTTAATAATCGCTTTTGTCAGCATTGTGTTGATGGAGCGGTTTTTTTTGTTGGTGATATTTGGCGGTTGATGCTGCCGCAGGATGAGAAGAAGAGAGTAAGATTGGATTTATGAGAGCTGACTGCCGTAGCGATCCATGGAGTAGGACCATTTGTGTATATCAACTGCCGGACGGAGTTTATAGATGGTGACATTTCAACATGACTAACATACGTCGCATTATTATTTCCGGAGCAATATTAATCTTTTTCTGTTCAGGTTTGTTGCTTAGCAAAGTAACATTCCATTTTAACAACGAATTTGATGGTTTTTTTATATTGGAAGGAGAAAACGGACAATGGTTGGAAATAACCGATGACCTGACGCCCGAAGATGCACCGCATCTTTTGTGGGGCATGCCGCTCAACCCTTTTAAAAGTGTTGTAACGTCGGCCTCAATTGGAAATAGCCGCGATTCTCGTCTTGATTATCGCTGGAACAAGAAATCTGGGCGTGGGTTTATCAGGAACAGCTGGCGAGACGGCAGCAAGATTGTCATAAACCTTGGCCGCTACCGGGAGAGCAATGGAAAATATCCATCCGGCCTTTTTATTGGAGGAGGACTTCCACCGTCTGACCCTGACTACCAGTTTTTGAACAATGATGCCACCGGTATGACCTATTTTAACGGCCTCCGCTGGTTTCATGTCTGGTGCAATGTGAATGAAGGTGTACAGTCTCCATCATCTCCATTTATTCCTATCTATCCCTCCGACTGGAAATATATGGAAAGCAGGGTACTCGAAGATGACGGCACAAGCCTGACTATTGAAAGCAGGCACAGCCTGACGTTAGCCGGCGTACCGCTGGATCTAAACAGAGTGCTTTTCTATACAAGCGGGAACAGATACGTCATTCTTGCAACTGTGATAACTAACAGGGGATCTATACCGTCATCAATTCAATATCTCTATGGTGACGAACCGTGGATAGGAGATTTTGGTTCCTCGGCAGGTGATGTGGGATGGACGAATAACGAGTTGCTTTTGACTGAGCGGGAAGTTGATACAAAGCGCACCTCATTCATCGGCATGTTCGACTATGGCAATCCCCTTGCCGGCGAAACACATTCATTTACCGGGATAGCAAACTTTATCGAATGGGATAGAAACGAACGTCCAGACAAGGCATATGTCTCAAACTTCAGCGGAGGGACTTTGCGAGGACCAAATCCGATGCCATTAGTGAGTCAAACCAATCGATTCATTGGCCTGCAGTGGGGCCCACACACCCTCAATCCGGGCGATTCTTTCAGTTTTACCATTGCAGTAGGCATGGCCAATAACGATCCCAAAACCGGTGGGCCGGTTCTACCAAAAACCGGACTAAACAATTAGTCCGGTTTTTGGCTGTAGCTGAGGGTCATGACTCTCAGCGATTAATTCCTTCTTTTTGGGGAAAACCGTGCATAGGTGTGAAATTTCACACGAAAGGAATTGAAGCGTATTTTTGAAAAGTTTTATCGCTGCGATGTAGCTTCAAAAACCGGCGGCGGGCAGTTGTACACGCTCCTCCACGGAATAACCATGGGGATTTGTACCGGCGGCTGGTAGTTTATTTCAGCTAAACAATGAGAACATACTTATTGACACATTTTTATAACAGGAGTATACAAGAAATAATTCATTGAAATATATAAATCACTGGAGGGTGATAATAGTTTCACGCAAGTGGAGCTATTTGGGCTTTTAATAGTCGTTTTTGTCAGCTTAGTGTTGATGGGGCGGCTTTTTTTTATTGGTTTTTACCGTTGATGGCGACGTCGGAGACGAAGAAGAAGCGGGCAATTGGGTTTGGAAGAGGAGAGGGGAAGTAGTTAGGGACGCGCTCAAATAGAAAAAAATATAAGTATGTCCCTCTTGGCGCTCCTGATTTTACTTTAACTGCAGCAGACGGTCCAATGCAGGAGAGCAACCATGAGCAAAGCAAGTTCATCAACGTTATTCACGGATGTAGTTGTTGCCGTGCATGGCATCGGACAACAGATCCGTTATTCGACGATTCGTTCTGTCGCCACGCGTCTTGCAGCCTCAAAAACATTGCTGGCGGGCAGTACTGACCCGGTCCGGCCCGTCTCACCGCAGCCGCTCGGTTACTTCCATAGTGAGGTCAGGGGCATCACATCGGCCACTCTCCTCGACGATGCCGCGTTCTTAGGCAATACGGCGTTGGCCGCCACCGGTTTCGCGGAGGTGTTTTGGGCGGATATTCCCGAAAAAGTGGTTGATGAAGGCAGCACGCTGGAGGAAACAAAGGCCTGGGCACGTACTGTCGTGGCGCGAGCACAGGCACTATGGATACGCGAGCGCCAGTCAGAAGCAGTCAAGGAAGGCAACACAGAGAGGGAGACAAGCGCATGGCAACGCATCGTCGTGTCGCCGACGAATGCACTATTGACGCGCGTGCGCCGGCCACGGATCGTCCCTCCGGATTTCGGCCTCGCAGCCGAAGTGCTCGATGAAATAATTGAAACGGTTTACGTACTTGAAAATCTTATGTTTCTGGCCGACAAGGCAGGCCTGTTCAAATTTGACCTTGCCCAGGTACTGAAAGATTACCTGGGTGACGTGCAGATCGTCACGGAATTTGCCGATTACCGTGCCGATATCTTAGCCCGATTTCACCAGGCCATGGCGGACATCTATGCCGAAGAGTGCAGGAAGGGGAACGATAAGGTCCGGCTCCACATTGTGGCGCACAGTGAGGGCACGGTAATCAGTTTTATCGGCCTGCTGCAGGCCATGTCGGGAGACCAATTAAAAACAACGCTTTCGCCGAATGATAGCCTGCAACTGGAAAATACCGGTCATATCCCTGAGTGGCTCAAACACGTGCACGGCTATATGACTATTGGCTCACCCATCGACAAACACCTGCTGCTGTGGCCTCGACTCTGGAGCAAGCTGAACCCCTCTCTTGCCGACGCGGTCCTGCCGGCAGGCCAAATCCAGTGGCGAAACTATTATGACTATGGGGATCCGATCGGCTTCAAACTCGACACGGCCCGTCGTTGGCTGGATCAGCATCAATCGAAAGCGTTTCAATTCTGCGGCTGTCCCAAACACCGGCATGACATCGGCTTTGCCCGCTATCTCCTCCCCGGCAAAGCTCACAACGACTATTGGAACGATCCGGCCGTCTTCGAACATTTTGTCGATGACGTGATAGGAATACAAAGAAAGGGTGATTCTTCTGCCAAGCGACCCACCGACAAACCAGCCATTGTATTTCTCAGCCCTGCATTGCCGTACGTATTAAGTGTAGCCTTGCTCGTTATTGGCGTCTATATCCTCTGCAAGGCGGTAGTCAACTTCACGCATCCGGATGACCCGCTGACAAAATATTTTCTGATCACGGCAATCGGCGTTGAACCGACGCCAGGCGTGGCCCGCGGGGTGTTGTTCCTCAATACGCTCGGGATTACCGGGCTGATTGCCGGCGTCACACTCTTTGCCCGCTTCCCTCGCCTGGCTGCAGGTTATTTCTGGAAGTTCGCGGGATGGGTTGCTTTTGTCATCGGTTGCTTCCTGTATGGCACGTTGGTTTCCGAGCAGTCGCTGAGGGAAAGCGGCGCAATATTTATCCGGCTTACTGAACAGCTTGGTATTGGCAACGCCTTCACAGACACCGCCATAGCCACCGCAGGCATCCTCATGGTGGCGCTTGCCGTTGCTGTGCTGGGTTGCTGGGGGACACGACGCGGCAAGCAAGGCGACGAAGATCGCCGCCAGAGGTGGTTCCTGAAGGGAATGCGCCCGCTCATTCTATGCGGTGCGTGTGCAGCGGCGCTGATGGTGGCATTACAGCTTTACCCGCAGGATTCTGTCTGCGACACCAAACTGACCGTCGAAGAAAACAATCAGCTCTCGCAACTCTCGCCGGAGAACCGCGAAATCATCAAAGCTGCCGGCTTTGACCGTAATGAACTTGATCAGTTATTCAAAGCAAACTCTGTCCGCCTTGACAAGAGGATTGCGCGGGTGAAGCCGTTTCTGTCCACGCGTCCACCCGTGTGGCCGGTACTACTCGCAACGCTTGGCTTCCTGTATCTTTGGTGGTTGGCAACACTGCTCTTCGATCTGGCTTTCGTCTGGCAGCGCTATGTTCGCCGTTCCCTTGTCAACCAAAGATTGCGGGAGTGGGGACCCAACGGCCTGCGTCAATCGAGTGATGGCCCCAACCAGCCTGAGGTATGCCGAAACCCGGAGACAAACAGATAGAATAAATAGAAAAAATGTCCCTCTGGGCGTTCCTGTGGTTTTGGGAACTTGGCCCCTGATGTGACCCTGAGTCAGGGAGATTGGAAGTTGCGGAGGAAAAAGTTATGGCGGTAAATCCGGGTTTGCCACGAAAAGTGCTGGTTGTGCATGGCGTACAGACCAGTGCTGACAATCTCAATCAGGACATTCTTATTGACGAGCTGATCAAAAGCCGCATCGGCAATATTCCGCTCTCCTATCAGTGCGAGCTGTATCGCTACAAGAACATCGCGGCGACCGCTCTGAAAAAGTATCAAAAGCTTCTCGACCTGCTGGTTGCCAACCCGGTTGGACAGGCGGTGGGCGATGCGGTGTTGCAGCTTGCCGGTGATGTGGTGATTTCCCTCGAAAACGGCTCGACTGCGGACAAGATCCGTAAGGGTTTGCGCACAGCCATCCTGGATATTTATGCGGAGGGAAACCCTTGCTACATTGTGGCCCACAGTCTTGGCTCCGTCTACACCTTCGACGTTATCAACTCCCTGATAGGTGATGGAGTGTATTTTGACCGCACTTCCCGCAAAACCTGGCCGGTGCAAGGTCTGCTCACCATCGGCTCTCCCATCGGTCTCGACATGTTCAAGCAGAGCGGACGCAACGAGATCAAAAACTACGGCGCTGGGTAACCGTCAACCGAGCACCATCTATCTCCCCACTGATTTTCCCGCTATGCTGCCCCTGTAGTTGACAATTCACTCAGGAGGTCAGTAGATGGCGGATAATTCACCCGACTGGTCAGCCAGACTA
>JAQTZV010000030.1 GCA_028687585.1 Desulfuromonadaceae bacterium
AGCAAACACAAAACCAAGAAGCCACTGTGTGGACAGGCACGGGAAGGCTTCTCTTGAAAAGAAATAATCACTTTCGGGTGTGTTTCATTTTAACATCCCGGTCTTTCATGAAACTTTTGACACTATCTTGCTCCACAATGTCAACCCGCCTGTTCAACTGCTTGTTATTTGATACAGGACAGCATGTGCCTCTTCCTTCAACAGTTCCCACATTCAATCTATTGGCCTTCAAAATTTCTGCTACATGCTCCGCCCTTCTGATCGACAGCTTTTCGTTATAGGCATTCGTCCCAATCAAGCAGGTATAGCCCTTCAGATCGAATGTGCTGGTTGTCGGTAACCCCTTCAGCAGTTCGATGAGCCGGTTGCTCTCGTAACGGGACAATTGTGCACTGTCAAAATCGAACAGAACTGTTTTGGTTCGGACCGGGGTCTGGCCTGTTTCACTTTTCTTGCTCAGAGCTTCACGCTCTTCGTGTCTGGGAGGGAGTGCCTGTTTCTCAGAAGCTGTTAGACGCAGTGCCAGTTTTGGTGCGACTGGCACCATTGACAGCTGGTTGTCCGGGCAGTTTGAGCAAACTACGAATTGCTCCTCTTCCTTGGCCATCGCCGCTTCGTATGTGTAGCTGTACGCCCGTTGGCGGATGTCAGTGGCGTGGCTTGCCAATGGAATGAGTTGCGAAAGCATGATGAAACTCAAGGTTTTTGCCAGCATGTGGCCTCCAAAAATGGGTTGTTCATAGAAATAATCTATAGGGGGGGCAGGCTGGACGCTCTGCTTGGGAATTCATGAAGTTAACTGAGGACCATCGGGAATCAACGTGAGACGTCAGGATAGATTGTGGCCGAGATGATTATTTTCAAGGGCAGCAGTGACTAAGCGAATGACGCATATGAAGAACCTACCCGCGTGCAAGGAGGCAAACCTGACTGGACAGATTAGCTTTGGCAGGATCTGTACCATAATAATTTTTTTATTATTTTTTTATTATTTTTATATTATGTGGTTACATATTTTTTTCCGACAAAACGGCCAAAGCTACCTGCCCCCCTTATAGATTATTTTAACAAAGAGAAACATCAAGAACGGAGGAAAAGCAATGGAAGCTCTTTTGAGGCAACGTGACCTGATGGAAATCATGCATGTATCGCGAGCAACACTCTGGAGGATGCTGAGATATCAGGATTTTCCGAAACCGGTCGTTTTGATGGGATGCAAGCGGTGGCGGCATGAGGATTTTGAATCGTGGCTTGAGGCGAAAAAAGGTGAGTAGGAAACTTTCTTCACAGATAACGGTCGAATGGGATGCAGCTACTTCATTGTCTGTTCCGAAGTTTGGCTCTTTTGCTTTCACCTATGGACCCATGTTCGGGCATGGCCAGCTCGAAGGGTTCCACGAAATATACGGCATAGAGGTGCCCACGGGTGCAGACAGCAAAGCATGACAAACCACAGATGCAGTTGTTTGCAGACTCGCAAGGCTCCTACGCCTCTGATTCTTTCGAACAGATACTGGCAAGCCTTGCCGCCAGACCGAAATATCTTCCTGAGTGGCCCGACGGGCAGAGGGCAATGCCGAATGAAATTCTGCGGTCGGCGCTCTTCAACTGTCGTAACAGGAATCTTCCGCGCGTGTTCATGAAGGAAGCTGAAATAGCCGTGATTGGAGATGGGGAGGTCATCTATCGAGGCGAAGAGTTGCGCCAGGATGATGAACTTGTCTGGATGCACCTTATGCACCTGATCAAAAAACTTCCTTTGGGGGAATGTGTCGACTTCACGCCATATTCTTTCATCAAAGCAATTGGGTGGCCAATCAAGGGGCAAAATTATGAACGACTGAGGACCTGCCTGAGTCGCATGCAGGCAACAGCACTTCGCATCCAGTCAAAGCGCCTGCATTGTTTCATCAGTGTTTCACTGATCCAGAAGTTCATGTCCAGAAACGACCAGAATGAAAATCTCTCCCGCTGGCAAGTGTGGGTCGGTAAGGAGATGCAGTTGCTGTTCGACGAAGAATTTCTTACCAGGATGGCATGGGAGACGAGGCGTGCATTGCCGGACGGAATTACTTCAAAACTATTCGGATACTGGGCCAGTCACAGAAAGCCATACCCGGTCAAGATTGAAACTTTGTTGAAGTTGTGCGGTTCGACAATGGCTGTAAAGCATTTCAAGGTCGAGTTGAAGAAGGCCCTCGATCATCTCAGGGGGATCGGTTTTCTGGAAACATGGGAGTTCAAGAAAGATCTTGTAGTGGTTACCAGGAGGTATTGACCTTTGACCGACCAACTATTGACCTATGACCGACTCATTATTGACCTTTGGCCGACCGGTACTGACTTTTGACCGACCAATGTATTGACTTTAGACCGACCGGGCTGTTGACCTTAGACCGACCGGCATTGCGCAGCTTTCTGAAATCAATGGCATGGTTACGAGGTTATTAACAACCCGCTAACCTTCTTTTAACCAATTTTTAACCAATAATATACGTCGGCTTGACAGGAAGGAAACAATGAACTGCCCATTTCCGGAAGAAGCAAAAGCAACAGTGATCTCGTATCTGCGCCGTTCAGGCCAGGCCGTTGTCTTTTCGGAAGGTTCATTCGTCCTCGTAAATGGAACACCGAATGTAAACGTCATTGAGCAGGCATGTGCTGACGGTGCAGTGTCGTTGACCGAGGATGGTTCAATTCAGGTATGTGGAACAAGGATCATGCAGGAGATTGATACCATGAAGTTACGCAGAAGGGTTGAGGATCATCTGCGAAAATCGGCATCAAAACAGGACATCATTCGCATAGCAGCATGTCTTGGTATCACATTGAAGTAACTGCTGATTCCTTCTCCCCTTGAAAAATCATACCAAAGGGCAGTGTAGCGTCTGGCTTCGGCACATAGCTGTTTCTGGACGCTGAATCGAATATTCATTCTGGCACGGCCAGGCTCACAGCGTTGAGTACTGGCAAAGCCGGTCATCGGAGCACGACTCTGTGGCCGGTTTTTTTTATCTGGAGGGTTAATGTATGGACTTTCTGCAAGCGGCGGCGTGGGTGAAGGATCATGAGTCAGTAATCAAGGGCTATATAGCCAAATATCGCTTTTTTTCGCCGTATGAAGAACGCGACTACATGCAGGAAGCACGCATGGCGGCAATGGTTGCAGTCATGCGCTGCGAGCAGAAGGGCCTTCAGTTTGTGCCAACATTCTGGAAGGTTTTCCGCAACCAGATAAGTGTCATTACCCCTTCACCAGAAATACACACCCATGGGTCAAACTCGATTCCCTCACATCTCTGCACAGACGATCTCACAGTGATTTCAGGCATGCGTGCAAAGAGCAAATCAAAGCAGCCGGACACAGAGGCTATATACAACTCTATCTGCCACCACCTTACCGAAAAGGAACGGCAAGTCCTCTTTCTGTCTCTGGGTATCGGCATGGAAGGGAGCCTATCAAACTACGAGATTGCCGAGCGGCTCGGGTGCGTTGTCTCAAATGTTCGTGACATCATCAAAAGAGCACTGGAGCGGATAAAGACTCATGTAGGCAATGGTACCATTGATCCCAAACGTTTTGTCTGCTGACAAGGTAGTAATCAATCATACAGCACAGGAGGTTACACATGGATGTAGAGGAAGCAGCAGCAAAATTTCACCCGGTATCATTGAAAGCGCTGAAACGGATGGTTGATGAAAGTCTGATATCTGAACCGTTGAATGAGTTGGATCTGCATGCCTTGTCCGTACTTTCTCGTATATGGTCAGACGAATGGTATGTGGCTCAGATGAACATGACGTTCAGGCCTGACAAGAGAGCGCTCATGCTGGCCTTTCCCAATTTTGGAAAGGTTGAACGATACATCCTGAGTTCATATCTTCCTGGCAAATATAAAAAGAAAGCAAGGGTATCAGTCCACGAGGTTTCAAAGAATCTGCGGGAGTATTTTAAAATCGATTATCCGGATTTCAAGATCAAACGTGTCCGCCAAATTGCTTACAACATGCTCCGGAGTTCGCGGGGAGAAGTCAGAAAACAGTACCTGGGGCTGTCGGTTCTTGAACGGGAAGCATTCAATTTGCTTTCAGAGAAATCTGTCAAAAAATCCAAATACAAACTTTTCTAAGGAAAGTCTTTGTAGAAAAGTTTGTTTTACATCAAGGAGAGAACAATGAAGATTGAAGATCTGGAAGAGAAACTCAACAAGCGGATCATTGAAGCGTATGCAAAAGGATACAGTGTAGTGGAGATAACCAGGGCTCTCCGGAAAACCAGTGTCGAATTCGTTCACAGCCTGTTGCGTGATACCGGGCATATTCCAGTCATGGAAAGAAGCGATTATCGCCGTCACTACGATATTGACCCCAGACTGACAAAGGCATTTCGAGCAAAGGGATTTTCATTTGGCCGATGGTGTCTTGGCTGGAGGTTCGATCCTGCGACAGTAACGGCTGAGTTGAAATCTGCTCCTGAAAAGGAAAATGAAAGTTCAGCTCATTCGGCACTGAAACGGGACTTTCCAGACATATTCCTCAGCATATATGCCGGCAAAACTATCAAAAAGGAAAAACGGAAACGGCTCCGCTCTCATCCGGATTCATTGAGAATTGACTGGAATGTCGAACGTAAAATGTTTATTGCCTCCGTTACTGAATTTCCGGACATTGAGGCACATGGAAAAGACTGGGATGATGCCTTTTTCGCTTTGAAGTCAGCGTACAGGTTGCATGAGTACATCTTGAGGTTGGACCGTCTCGTCGAAAATCAGGTGACAGACGGAATGGCTCTTTAATGGTGGCATTTTCGCCACCTTCAATGATTTGGCTCTTATTCGACTACTTAATTAGCATCCATAGATGCGTCTTTATGGGAAGGTGGCCAATAAGCAGCCATTTTCGACACCATATCCGCCACCGCAACCTGCCCCCTCTATAGATATTTTAGTATGGAAACATGATTGTCTCACATTACTTTCTGGGGGTGGATATGAATGTGCTGGTGTGTGATCTCGGGTTTTCTTCGGCCAAGTGGATCTATAGAGAGCGTAAGGGAAGAATTATCTCCGCGTTCAGTTACAACGGTGACAATTTGCTGGTCGGGGAGGATTCCCTGATGTCTTCCGGCTCTTCCTATCTGAAAACGATGGAAGAGCTGCTTCGCTATTATCCGGTTTTTGTAGAGCAGTGTCAGAAACAGGCTGATACTGAAGGAGACATCCTCCTTGCAGTCGGGTTACCGTACTCCTATTGGCTGGAACAGCACAAGCCCGGGGGAGCGGTTCCCGCTTTGGCAAAGTCACTGACTGGTGGTCCAATCAAGGATGTTGCTGTGTTCCCACAAGGACTGGGAGGAGTGAGGGACTATCTGGACGGCCTGCCGGAACGGCCATCCGGGAATGTACTCGGCATTGACATTGGCTTCAACACCATCATCTTTACCTTATTTTCACCACAGCGGAAGCAGATCATTCATGGCAAGACCCTCAACAAGCGTGGCGTACACCAGATGGCGACCAGCTTCCTCCTTCCTCGCATCAAAGACCTCGCACCGTCAGGTACCTTCACGCCGGTAGAAATTGCTTTCCTGATTGAAAAGAGATACCTGCAATACGGCTTTGAACGTCACGATGTTACCAGAGAGATCCAGGAAGCCGGCGTTGCGTACATTGAACACATCATACGGGATATTCAGGGGGAGTTGCAGGCGCATGTCGGCATGCATGCAGATTTTGATCAGGTACTGCTGTTTGGGGGAGGAGCTGCTTTTCTGAAAAATGAGCTACCGGCAAAAAATATCAAAGTTGTCGTGCTCCCGGAACCTGAATACGCCAATGCCAGAGGTTTTCAAACACTCGCCTCTGGTAAGGGGGTGTAATGTGCCCCAATACTCCATTAAGCTTTGCACCTATGATCCAACGATTATTGATGCATTTGAGCGCTTACGGAAAAACAGAAAACAGGCGGCTTTCACACATGAGGCGTTGAAATATTTTTTTACCACTGAAAAGGGGGGACAGGTGCTTCTGCTTATGGAAGGGAATACTTCAAGCCTACCATTTACAGCAGTCTCATTGTCAACTGAAAGTCCTTGTATCGAAAAACCAACAGACAGAATAGTCGCCAAAAGCAATTCTGTACATGTTCAGCACAGCGATAGCAGCACCGTGTTGGACTGCATCATGAAGTAAATTGCCCATCAACACATGTAACGTTTATTTTCAGAACTAATCCATGAATGTTGAAGTGAGGAGAAGATGTTTCTTGAAGTCCATGAATAAATAGCGATATAACCGTGTAAATCAAATTTCCGGAGGAGGAACTATGACAAAGACTGAACTCGTAGCAAAAATTGCTGAAGATGCTGGACTGACGAAGGCACAAGCTGAGAAGGCTCTCAACAGTTTCATAGCAGTGACCACGGCCACATTGAAAGCCGGAGACAAGGTAGCTCTTGTCGGCTTCGGGACGTTCAGTGCTGTAACCCGTGCAGCACGTACAGGCAGAAACCCACAAACTGGTAAGGCCATCAAGATTGCGGAAAAAACCAATGGAAAATTCATCCCAGGTAAATCACTGAAAGATCTGAACGCAAAACCAGTAAAAGCAGCGGCCAAGAAAAAATAGGTTTCCGACGAATCCAATACCAAAAAATCTTTACGATAAAAAACGGCCCGCAGCCATATATTGGAAGCGGGCCGTTTTCTATATTTGAATTCATTGGAGCGGGAAACGGGATTCGGACCCTCGACCTTCAGCTTGGAAAGCCGAATCCTTTAGTAATAATTTGAAGAGTAACTGGGTAGAGCTTTTTTTGTAAATACATTACAAAAATAATTTAGTGGAAATATTAGTGGAAATATTGTGAATGTGGAATCAGCTAAATAAAAAAACCACCTATGAAATCTCATAAGTGGTTGTTTTTTAACTGGTGCGGTGGAATGGAATCGAACCATCACGGAGTTGCCCCCGCCAGCCCCTCAAGCTGGTGCGTCTACCAGTTCCGCCACCACCGCAAGCAGAGTGCACAATAAAAACCGTGCACACCATTAAAATAGTTGGTAAAAACTTTACTACTACATGCTGTTTAACAAGGCGCCTTTTCTAACATAGCCGTCTTGATTTATCAAGTGTAAATATTATTTTTTCTGTGCAGGTGCAACAGGTGCAACAGGTGCAACAGGTGCAGGTGCAGGTGCAGGTGCAGGATCCACCTTCTGTGAAGCAGGCGCCTGAACTGGAGCCGACTTGCCTTTGCCGGACATCATGGAAGAAGATGACGGTTGACCGGAAACATATGCCAGAGTCAACGACGTCAGCATAAAGATAACAGCTGCGCTGGTAGTCAATTTGCTCAGGAAGGACGTCCCTCCCCCCGCTCCGAAGACAGACTGACTTCCGCCACTGCCGAATGATGCTCCCATTTCAGCACCTTTTCCGGATTGCAGCAAAACGACAGCAATCAAAAAAAGACTAACCAGTACATGTAAAATTGTAAGCGTAATTATCATACCTGATCCCCTGGCAACATTTTAAAGAGAGATTTATAGCACAGCAATTCGCAGGCTGTAAAGTTCTAAATTGTATTAAACTGAACGGTGAAATAAAAACGTTAAAAATTGGCTATAGCCGCAAAGGATTCCGCTTTAAGGCTCGCTCCGCCTACCAGCGCTCCATCTATATCTGGCTGCGTCATAAGGCCCTTGACATTATCGGGCTTGACACTGCCACCATAGAGAATACGAACGGCATCAGCAATGGGTTGACCAACCAGGCGTGCTATCAGTTGGCGGATAAAGGCATGGACCTCTTGGGCCTGAGCATCAGTGGCTGTCTTTCCGGTACCAATGGCCCACACCGGTTCGTATGCAATAATGATGTGAGAAAAAGCCTCTTCAGAAATGTCAGCCAAACCGCCTTTCAGCTGAGTTTCAATTACTGCAAAGGTTTGATCTGATTCGCGCTCGGCCAACGATTCCCCGACACATACAATAGCACGCAACCCGGCGGCAATAGCTGCCTTGATTTTCTTATTGACGGTCAGGTCGGATTCTCCAAAATACTGACGACGCTCGGAGTGTCCAATTATGACGTAACTGCAACCGGCATCTTTTAGCAATTTTGGTGCAACCTCGCCAGTAAAGGCCCCTTCTTCCTCCCAATAACAATCCTGAGATGCCAGCATGATATGTGAGCCTTCAACAGCATCACTTACTCGGCTTAATGCCGTAAATACTGGCGCTACGACTATGTCCACACGCTGATTACCGACCACGAGCGGTATAAGTTCATGTACCAGAGCAACAGATTCTGCAATAGTTTTATAGAGCTTCCAGTTTCCAGCAATAACCGGTTTTCGCATCTGGTATTCCCCCTTTATGTATATTACGCAACCTCAAGCGCATTGACGCCTGGCAACGTTTTCCCCTCCAACAACTCCAGAAAGGCTCCCCCACCGGTTGAAATATAGCTGACACGGTTTTCTACGCCCGCCTTACGTACGGCAGAATCCGTATCGCCGCCACCTATGATGGTTGTGGCAAAGCAGTTGGCAACGGCCTCTGCCATTGCAAAGGTCCCCCTGCAGAAAGCATCCATTTCAAAAACGCCCATCGGACCGTTCCAGATAACAGTCTTCGCGTCACGCAGTGTTTCAGCAAAGAGGGTTGCTGTTGCCGGTCCAATATCAAGCGCCATCCAGCCGTCGGGAATCTCTTGTGCCGTAGTAACAAAATTGGTGGCAGTCGCCTCAAAAACGTCGGCCACTATGCAATCAACCGGCAGATAGAACTTGACGCCCCGCTCTTTAGCCGTATCCATAATTTTTTTCGCCGTTGGGATCAACTCATCTTCCACAAGCGACTTGCCTACTGTATAGCCCATGGACTTTAGAAAGGTAAACGCCATGCCGCCGCCAATTACGATTTTATCAACCTTGGTGACCAACTTTTCCAGCACCTCAAGCTTGCCGGAAACTTTGGCGCCACCCAGTATGGCAACAAGAGGGCGCACAGGATTACTCATTGCCTTATCAAAATAGGTCATCTCGTCTCGCATCAGAAAGCCGGCAGCAATAACAGGTATTATCTTGGTAATTGCTTCAACCGACGCGTGGGCCCGGTGCGACACGGCAAAAGCATCGTTGACATAAACATCACAACCGTTTGCCAGCTGTCGTGCAAATTCAGGATCATTTTTTTCTTCACCGGGATAAAAGCGGACATTTTCCAGCATCACAATCTCGCCACTTTTTAGAGAGTCAATCAAACGTGTCACTTCGGTGCCAAAACAGTCCGGAGCCTGTTTTACCGGGATTCCCAGCAATTCGGCCAAACGCTGAGATGCCGGAGTCATGGTATATTTGGCTTTTTTCTCTCCCTTTGGGCGTCCCAAGTGCGAAGCGAGTACGACCTTAGCACCATGCTCGGCAGCATACCTGATCGTCGGGATCGCCCCGAGGATTCTTGTATCCTCGGTAACAGCTCCAGTTTCATCCTGGGGGACATTGAAATCAACCCTGATAAATACTTTTTTGTCTTTTAAATCCTTGATCTGATCAATATAGCAAATTGGCATGACACACACTCCTTCAAACAAATATTTAAATTTGCAGGCAAAAAAAGAGGGGGAAACAAATTCCCCCTCATACTCTTTCAAGAAACTATTTTTTTGAATCAATCAATTTGAGAAGATCGATGACCCTTGATGAGAAACCTGTTTCGTTATCATACCAGGAGAGAATCCGTACCATATTATCGCAAATAACCTTTGTGCAGGTAGCGTCAACAATTGAAGAGAGGGAATTCCCGTTGTAATCAACAGAAACCAACAGAGCTTCCTCATATCCAAGAATCCCTTTTAGCGGCCCTTCGGCAGCAGATTTGAGAGCGGCGTTTACCTGTGCGGTGTCAACCGGCTTACTCAATGTCAACACTATATCAGCAAGAGATACGTTTGGTGTCGGCACGCGGATGGAAAGCCCATCAAGCTTGCCTTTCAATTCCGGCAACACAAGGGCAACAGCCTTGGCAGCACCTGTTGTCGTAGGGATAATCGAAAGTGCGCCTGCACGGGCACGGCGAAGATCTTTGTGTGGCAGGTCAAGTATATTCTGATCGTTGGTATATGAATGAATCGTTGTTACCAGACCTTTTTCTATGCCGAATGACTCATGGATCACCTTGGCAACGGGGGCAAGACAGTTTGTTGTGCAGGAAGCATTTGAAATAACAAAATGGTTTTTGGGGTCGTACAGGTTGTCATTGACTCCCATCACAATCGTTATATCCTCGTTCGTTGCCGGCGCTGAAATAATAACCCGCTTTGCGCCTGCCTGAATATGAGCAACAGCTTTTTCTTTTGCGGTAAAACGACCGGTCGATTCAATAACAACATCGATATTTTCTTTTCCCCATGGCAGTTCCGAAGGTTCTTTTATCGCATGAACCGCGATTGATTTGCCGTTGACAACAATTTGCCCTTCACGCGCTTCCACCGTACCGATGTAGATTCCATGAACAGAATCATACTTGAAGAGATGCGCCAATGTTGCCGCATCTGTCAAATCATTGATTGCCACAATTTCGATGGCAGGATCTGCAAGCGCTGCCCGCACGACCATTCTTCCAATCCTGCCAAATCCGTTTATTGCAACTCGTAACGCCATCACTGCCTCCTCGACTGTGTATAATATATCATTCACTCGTACCGGAATACGATAAAAGCCTTTTCAAATAATAGAGCATAATCACAAATCGTCAACTATATTTAAAAGTCCTGTTCAAAATATGCACCGAGTCGCCAGGCATTTATGTTACGCAAACACGTTGCCGGTACAATACATAGGTTTTTTAATTGTTTTGGGCTTAGTAGAAATGGTATCTAAGAGCACTAGAGACAAAAACGGAGCATGGAGTATACACCATTATGATTTCACTACCAAACGGCATAACGGCAGAGGCCGTTATTTTCGATTTTGACGGCGTTATTGTTGACACTGAACCGCTTCACTATGCCTCATTTCAGCGGACATTGGAGCCGCTCGGGTTACATTTTACCTGGCAGGAATATGTTGAAACCTATATCGGCTTTGATGACCGGGATGCCTTTCGCTATGCCTTTTCTGCGAACGATATGGCGCTCAATCGTGATACATTACGTCAGCTGATCGACCGGAAAGCCTCTGTATTCAAAGAGGTTATCAGTTCAGGAGTTACTGCATATCCCGGTGTAGTAGCATTGATCCAACTCCTGCACACAAACAAAGTGCCACTGGCAATTTGCAGCGGGGCGTTGCTGTCTGATATAGATCCCATTCTGGATATGCTTAACATATCTGAGTATTTCAACATCATCGTGACTGCCGATGATGTTGCAGCAAGCAAGCCTGACCCTGAATGCTATGAACTTGCGTTCCAAAAACTGCTGTCTGCTCATAACAATTCCTTCTCGAAAGGCACAACGATTGCCATAGAAGATACCCCAGCAGGAATATCTTCGGCAAAAGCCGCCGGTTTGAAGGTGTGCGCCGTTACCAACAGTTATCCTGCCGCTAACCTTGAACAGGCTACATTTATTGTAGAGTCGCTTACTTCATTCATTTGAAAATAATTTCAGACTATCTCTTCTCTAACTTGACCGAAGCCGCTGTTTCTGCTATTGATCATCTCTTTTCAGCTTCCATAACTCACACTCCCCATCCGGAGGTACACGCGTGACTTTTCAAGATCTTATCCTCTCCTTGCAAGGCTATTGGGCAAAACAGGGATGCATTATTCAGCAACCCTATGACACGGAAAAGGGGGCCGGCACATTCAATCCGGCCACTTTTCTGCGAGTTCTCGGCCCTGAGCCGTGGAATGTGGCGTACGTTGAGCCGTCACGCCGCCCCACGGACGGGCGGTACGGCGAAAACCCCAACCGACTCCAGCATTATTACCAGTTTCAGGTCATCATGAAGCCTTCGCCGCTCAACATACTTGACCTATATCTGGATTCACTTCGCTCTTTCGGGCTTGACCCTGCCAAACATGATATCCGCTTTGTCGAAGACGACTGGGAATCACCGACCTTAGGTGCCTGGGGACTCGGCTGGGAAGTCTGGCTGGACGGCATGGAAATCACCCAGTTCACCTATTTCCAGCAGGCTGGCGGCATCGACCTGAAGCCGATCCCGGCAGAAATCACCTATGGCTGCGAACGCATCGCCATGTATCTTCAGGGAGTTGATAATGTCTATGATCTGGAATGGGTCAAAGGGATAAAATACGGCGATATCCACCACGAAAGTGAGGTGGAATTTTCCCGTCACAATTTCGAAGAGGCTGATGTTGACATGCTGCTGAATCTTTTTACCATGTACGAGAAAGAGTGTCTGCGCCTGGCTGCAAAAGAGCTGGTTCTGCCCGCGTACGATTATGTCATGAAGTGTTCCCACACATTCAACCTGCTTGATGCCCGTGGCGCAATTTCGGTCACCGAACGGGCTTCCTACATCGGCCGTGTTCGTGGTGTAGCCCGCGTCTGTGCTGAAGGGTATCTGCGGATGCGGGAACGGTTGGGCTTTCCACTGTTGAAAGGAGGTGTTGCCTGATGAGCACTAAAGAACTGTTTCTCGAAATCGGCTGCGAAGAAATTCCGGCTGGATTTATTCCACGCGCAACTGCTGAGATGAAAGCGATCATCACAAAAGAGCTTGCCATTGCCCGCCTCTCATGTAGTGAAATAAAAACTCTTGCTACTCCTCGCCGGCTGGTGCTGGTTGTGACGGGCATCCCTGCCGTCCAGCCGGACGCCGAAATCACTGCAACCGGCCCTTCAATTAAAGCCGCCTACGACTCGGAAGGCAAACCTACCAAGGCCGCCGAGGGTTTTGCCCGCAGTCAGGGTGTTGATGTTGCCGCGCTGCAGACTGTTTCCACTGATAAGGGTGAATACCTGTTCGTGAGTAAGCATGAGGCAGGAAGGCCGACATACGAATTACTGACTGAAATTTTACCGGCGTTGGTTGCCAACATTCCTTTCAAGAAGTCGATGCGCTGGGGAACCCAGGATGTGCGCTTTGCCCGGCCGATTCATTGGATTGTGGCACTTTTTGACGGCACAATAGTTCCCTTCTCTTTTGGCGATATTATGAGTGGAAAAGTATCCCGTGGTCACCGTTTTATGGCAAACACAACCTTTCCGGTAAATAATTATGCCCACTATCTGGAAGAGTGTGAGCGGCATTTTGTTATCCCGGATCCGGAAAAGAGGAAAGAAATCATCCGCCTTGAAACTCACCGGGTCGCCGTAGCGGCCGGGGGCCGACTATTGCCTGACGAAGAGTTGCTAGAACAGGTGTCCTATCTCGTTGAATATCCGAGTGTTGTTCATGGCACCTTTTCAGCCGAATTCCTGAAGGTTCCAAAAGAGGTGCTGATAACGTCAATGCGCAGCCATCAGCGCTATTTTTCCATTGTTGATGGCAACGGCGGGCTGCTGCCCGGATTTATAACCATTAACAACACTCTGACTGAAGACCCTTCGATTGTGGTCAAAGGAAATGAGCGGGTTCTCCGTGCCCGTCTGTCTGATGCCCGATTCTTCTTTGAGGAGGATCAAAAAGTTCGACTGGACGATCGTGTTGAGTCATTGAAAAAAGTTGTTTATCAGCAGAAACTTGGAACATCCTTTGAAAAAATGGAGCGGTTCAGATCGCTGGCGGAAGGACTGGCTGAGCGCCTGAATCCTTCAGCAAAAAGCATTACTTCCCGCGCCGCCTGGCTCTGCAAAGCAGATCTGGTGAGCGGTCTGGTTGGAGAATTTCCCGAAGTTCAAGGGATTATGGGACGGGAATACGCGTTACTTGAAGGCGAATCGGCAGAGGTTGCACATGCGATCGCCGAGCATTATCTGCCCACCCAGGCAGGCGGAGAGCTTCCCGCTTCCGACTGCGGCAGTTTTGTCTCCATAGCGGACAAAATCGATACCATCTGCGGCTGTTTCGGAGTCGGCTTGATTCCAACCGGAGCTGCAGATCCGTACGCTCTCAGGCGTGCGACCATAGGTATAATCTCAATCATACTGGACAAAGGCTACCGTCTGTCGTTGCCGACACTGATATATGCATCTCTGGACCTGCTTTCTACAAAATTGAGCAGGCCAAAAGAGCAGGTTGCAGGAGATGTGGTGGAATTTTTCCGGGCCCGTTTTATTAATCTGCTTGGCAACTCTTTTTCAACCGATGTCGTAGATGCAGCAATAGCCGCCGGCTTTGATGACCTTGTTGATGTACAATCGCGAATTGCTGCTCTGGCTGCATTTAAAACGCACCCGGACTTTGAGGCGCTGACCGTGGCTTTCAAACGGGTCGGCAACATTATTAAAGAGGGAGTGGATACCCCGATAGACCCGGCTCTCTTCCAGGATGACGCGGAATCGAGCCTATACCAAGCCATTCAGACAGCTAAATGTTCTGCAGATGCGCTGGTAGCTTCTGGCGCATGGCTGGCTGCTCTGACCGAAATTGCCACGTTACGGGGACCGGTAGATCACTTCTTTGACAACGTTATGGTTATGGCTGAAGAGCCGCAGATTCGAACCAACCGCCTGGCATTGCTGACCGTAATCGCGCGCATGTTCGGCAAAATTGCCGATTTTTCCAGGATTGCCTGATATTCAATATCAACCTACGATGGAGTTACAGGGGGAAGACACATGTCATTTACACTCCGTATAATTTTAGGAAACGCCATCAGTATTATCATTACGTTAGCTGCCGCCACTGTCTTCAACCCCAAAGACCAGCTTTGGCTCGCCGTGCTTATCGGATGTATTGTACTGATTGTAATGTCCGCCATAGTCGGTTTCGTGAGCAATTCTGCCTTTAAACCACTCGCCGGAATAGTTGCCGCCCTTGAGCAAGCTGCCGGCGGCGACCTGTCTGTGCGTGCAGATACAACCGGCAGTGGTGATTTTGTGCGGTTAGCAACCGCATTCAACACCATGATGACCGACATGAACAAAGCCATGCGCCAGTTTTTCTCCGTTGCAGATACGGTACGCGATTCGGTCGTGATGGTGCGTTCCACGACTGATGCCATGGCATCTGCAGCCGAAGATGTTGCTATTCAGGCCAGTACTATTGCTACCGCAAGTGAGGAAATGTCGGCTACATCGGGCGATATCGCCCGAAACTGTCTGTATGCCGCGGAGAGTGCCCAGAAAGCAACTGAGCAGACCCACAGCGGCTCCCAGCTGGTTCAGAGCAGTTCCCGCCTGATGGAGAATATTGCGCAGCGGGTTAATATATCTTCGAAAACGGTAGAAAGTTTAGGCCAGCGTTCCGATCAGATCGGCGCAATCGTCAGCACTATTCAGGATATTGCCGACCAGACCAACCTTCTGGCGCTGAACGCGGCTATTGAAGCAGCGCGGGCCGGCGAACAGGGACGCGGATTTGCCGTTGTTGCCGATGAGGTTCGGGCTCTTGCGGAGCGCACCACCAAAGCAACAAAAGAGATTGCCGCCATGATCAAGGCGATTCAGAATGAAACGCAGAGTGCTGTCAACTCCATGTCTGAAGGGGTCGATGAAGTCAAGCGAGGCACAGCCGAGACGGCCCGCTCCGGCGAAGCTTTGGAAGACATCCTCAACAAGATCAATGAGCTGACCATGCAGATCAGCCAAGTGGCGACAGCCGCAGAGGAACAGACCGCCACCACCCACGAAATTACCAACAATATCCAGATGATAACCAATGTCGTCAATCGCAATGTTGAAAATTCGCGAAGTACAACCCAGGCTACGACAACACTTGCCAGAGAGGTTGATAATCTGCATGAAATGGTCGGCCGCTTCCGTCTGTCAAAAGCGCTGGAGTGGGATGCGTCGTTTTCGACGGGTGTTTCAAAGTATGATGAGCAGCACAAAGTTCTCTTCAACATGGTCAATGATCTTGCTGACGCAATGCAGCAGAAAAAGAGCAAAGAGGCCGTTGGCCGGGTTCTTAACGGTTTGGCTGAGTACACGATCAACCACTTTGCCGATGAGGAACGCAATTTTGCTCAAACGAACTACCCTGAGGAAACCCAGCATAAAGCGCTTCATAAGAAATTACTTGAGCAGGTTACCGAACTGATCGGTAAATTCAATGCCGGAGAACCCCTCGTCGCGCAGGATGTCATAAACTTCCTGCAAGATTGGCTGATTAATCACATAAAAGGTGTCGACAAACGCTACGGACCACACCTTAACAAGAACGGCATCAAATGATAGCAATTATTGACTACGGAATGGGCAATCTCCGCTCCGTACAAAAAGGCTTTGAAAAGGCAGGCTATGATGCGGTTATAACTGCCGATCCGCACGTTGTACTTCAAGCCGGAAGAGTAGTTTTGCCGGGTGTCGGGGCTTTTCGTGACTGCATGCGCAATCTGGAACAGGGTGGTTTTATCGAACCAATCCTGAAAATAATTGCCGAAGGAAAACCGTTCCTTGGCATCTGTGTCGGAATGCAGATGCTGTTTACCGACAGTGTTGAGTTTGGCTTATATGCCGGGCTTAATGTAATTCCCGGCCATGTTCTGCGTTTCCCTGACCATATGACCGTTGCCGGTGAAACGCTGAAGGTTCCGCAGATGGGATGGAATCAGATTTCGTTCAAGCATCGCCCGCCTGCTTTTGACGGGATTAATGACGGCAGCAATGTTTACTTCGTGCACTCCTATTACGCCCAACCGGATGACCGTAGTGTGATTGCCACAACGACAGACTACGGCTTCGAATTTTGTTCATCCGTCTGGAAAGATAATATCGTTGCCACGCAATTCCACCCTGAGAAATCGCAGGCGACAGGCCTGCGGATACTGAAAAATTTTGCGGAGTTATCATGATTGTAATCCCGGCTATAGACCTGAAAAAGGGCAAATGCGTCCGCCTGGAACAGGGACTGATGGAGAAAGATACTGTATTCAATGACAACCCCGGCGCACAGGCACGAGCATGGCAGGATCAGGGCGCCGAACTGTTACACATTGTTGATCTTGACGGTGCCTTTGCCGGCCAACCGAAAAACAGGGACGCCATTGAGGAGATCCTTAACGCTATAACCATTCCTGCCCAACTGGGTGGCGGTATTCGTGACATTGCCACAATCGAAGCGTATCTGTCACTCGGCATCTCCCGCATTATTATCGGTACTGCTGCGCAACGCAATCCGGAACTGGTCCGAGAGGCATGCGCTCGATTTCCGGGGCAGATCGTCGTCGGCATTGATGCCAAAAACGGCATGGTAGCGGTGCAGGGATGGGCTGAACTTACGGACATCACTGCCGTAGATCTTGCCAGGAAGTTTGAAGGATTCGGGGTTTCTGCCATCATCTACACCGATATCAGTCGTGACGGTATGCTGCAAGGGCCAAACCTTGAAGCAACCAAGGCACTTGCAGAAGCAGTTTCGATCCCGGTCATCGCTTCCGGCGGTGTTTCAAGCCTTAAAGACATAAAAAATCTTATGGCAATAGAATCAAGTGGTGTGTCGGGCGTCATTACTGGTAAGGCTGTATATACCGGAGCAATCAACCTGAACGAAGCAATAGCGCTGACAAAGGGACAAATTCAGAAATGTTGACCAAACGAATTATTCCCTGCCTGGATGTAAAGGGAGGTCGTGTCGTCAAGGGTGTTCAGTTTTTAGAACTGCGTGACGCCGGCGATCCGGTTGAAATTGCCGAGATGTACGACAGCCAGGGCGCCGATGAACTTACATTTTTGGACATTACCGCCTCAAGCGATGATCGTAACATAATTATCGACGTCGTCCAACGAACGGCGGAACGGGTCTTTATGCCGCTGACGGTCGGTGGCGGTATCCGCTCTGTTGACGACATTCGCCGCCTGCTCAACGCCGGAGCAGACAAAACTTCCATAAATACCGCTGCAGTTGATCGACCTGATTTCGTACGTGAAGCCGCCGAACGCTTCGGATCACAATGCACGGTAGTTGCAATTGACGCCCGCCGCATACCGGGTGAAATGAGATGGGAAGTATTTACTCACGGCGGGCGGAAACCGACAGGGCTTGATGTTGTTGAGTGGGCAATCCTGATGGAATCGTATGGTTCGGGAGAAATTCTCCTGACCAGCATGGATTGCGACGGCACCAAAGACGGCTATGATCTTGAGTTGACCCGTGCAGTTGTTGATGCTGTTTCAATTCCGGTTATCGCTTCCGGTGGTGTCGGCAATCTGGAACACCTCTATGACGGTTTCACCGCTGCCGGAGCGAGCGCCTGCCTGGCGGCTTCTATCTTCCACTATCGGGAATACACCATTGGTCAGGCAAAAGAATATCTCCGCGATAAAGGGGTAGAGGTCCGACTATGACAAACGACAATGATATACTCCAGGCCGTGTATCAGATCATACTTGATCGTAAAGCCAACCCGACGGACAGTTCCTATACCGCTTCCCTTATGCGCGGCGGCATCGATAAAATTCTCAAAAAAATCGGAGAAGAAGCAACCGAGGTTGTTATTGCGGGAAAAGGTGGAGTGCACGACGAAATTGTCTACGAAGCGGCTGATCTTGTCTTTCATCTGCTTGTACTTCTCGGCCATCAGAACATTCCGCCTACTGTCGTCTATGATGAACTCCGGCGTCGGCTGGGAATTTCCGGCCTGGAAGAAAAGGCATCTCGTTACGTCCCTCACCACTAACAAATTTTACCATATTTGTTTGTTGACAAAGTTTCGTGGTATGCTATTGTACGAAACTATCGCTTTTTCTATAATCTGCAACATATATTTATATAATTCTGAAAGGACGGGGGTGATTTTACATGCCGGGAGTAAAAATTAAAGACAGCGAGCCGTTTGAAATGGCACTGAAAAAGTTTAAAAAACAGTGCGAAAAAGCGGGGATTCTCTCTGAAGTCCGTAAACGTGAACATTTTGAAAAACCAAGTATCAAACGCAAGAAGAAGGCCATCGCCGCACGAAAACGTGCACTCAAAAAACAGCGTAAAATGATCGACTAGATTCCCGCATGCGGGTTCAGGAACAAACCGTATGACACTGAAAGAGCAACTTAACGATGCGATGAAAGCAGCCATGAAGGCGCGGGACAACCTGCGCCTTTCGGCTGTGCGCATGGTGCGTTCGGCAATTAAAAATCGTGAAATTGATTCCCGGACTGAACTTGATAATCAGGCTGTTATTGATGTCATATCGACTCTGGCCAAACAACGTCGCGAATCAATTCGCATGTATCGCGAGGGCAACCGGCTTGAACTTGCTGAAAAAGAGGAATTGGAGCTGGCAGTTCTTCTCGAGTTTCTGCCGGCACAGCTAAGCTCTGAAGAAATTGAATCCCTTGTCAGACAAACGATTTTGAAATTAGAAGCAAACGGAGCAAAAGATATGGGGCGTGTAATGAAGGCTGTGTCCCCTCTTACCGCCGGCAAGGCTGACGGCAAGCTTGTTAGTGATACCGTCCGGAGGCTGCTTGCGTAATGTGTAGCCTTGATCTGGAATATGGATTACACCGACAAGGGGCTTTCATTGAGATAGCCCCTTCTTTGTAAAATGGTCAATTTTCCACAATGAATCTATTTGACATCATTATTTTTTCGATTCTCTGTTTATTTGCTGTCAAAGGAGTGGTCAGGGGTCTGATAAATGAGGCTTCTTCTCTGGCGGGCCTCCTTGTTGGAGGGTGGCTGGCGTATAAGTTTCACCCACTGCTCGCAGTACCGTTAAAAAGTGCGCTCCATCTGCCAGCGCATCTATCTTCGTTTCTTGCTTTTATAATAATACTTTTAGTCACTGGAATATCTGCCCATATTATAGGTAATGTCATAACTGCCGCACTGCGGCTTGTGATGCTGGGTAGTCTTAACAGGCTTGGTGGTTTGCTTATCGGGGTTGCCGAAGGATCGCTTTTGCTCTGCATGGTTTTCAGTATTGCGACATCGGGATTCATGCCTGAGCAGATCAGGAATAAAATCAGAGCTTCTGAATCAGCCAATATGCTGGCGCAAGCCGGAGATTATTTGCTCAAAGAAATGCGTGATGCCAAAGGGCAGAAAAAATGATCCCTGAGGAGAAAGTCCGCGAAGTTGCAGAGAGAATTTCAATCGTTGAGGTCGTCTCAGACTATCTGCTATTGCGGCGGGCGGGCGGAAACTTCCTTGGCCTTTGTCCGTTTCACGCCGAAAAAACGCCATCGTTCAATGTAAATCCGGCTCGTGAGATTTTTCACTGTTTTGGATGTGGTGCCGGCGGAAATGCGTTTTCTTTTATCATGAAAATTGAAGGGGTCAGCTTTCCCGAAGCGGTTAAGCTTCTCGCGAAGAAGAGCGGCGTTGAAATCGAAGAACGACAACTAACCCCCGCGGAAAAAAAATCGCAGGATGAGCATACTCAGTTTCTGCGTATAAACAACCTGACTTCAGCCTACTACCGCTCAGTTATGTTACATGGTCAGGAAGGCGAGCCGGCAAGGCAGTACCTTGCGAATCGCTCGGTACAGTCCGATATTTCTGATGTTTACGGACTCGGGTTTGCACCCGACCGCCGTGATGGTCTCGTAAAACATCTGAGAAGCAACGGCGTTGATATGGAGAGTGCACTCAAACTCGGCATTATCCGCAAGTCAGATGCCGGCTGGTACGATCTATTTCGCAATCGCCTGATCTTTCCGATCCGGGATGCACGTGGCCAGGTAATCGCTTTTGCCGGTAGAGTGCTTGATGCAGCGCTTCCGAAGTATATAAACTCTCCTGAGTCACCGCTGTACCATAAGAGTTCGGTGCTTTTCGGGATTGATATGGCGTTACCCTCGATCAGAACCGGTAACTCAATCATTATCGTAGAAGGCTACTTTGATCATCTCGCTCTGTATCGTGCGGGAGTCCGGAACGTCGTAGCCACCTGCGGTACGGCTCTTACCAGCGCCCATGCCGGAATGATCAAACGTCACGCCGAGCGGGTCTACACCCTGTTTGACAGTGATAATGCCGGCAATAAGGCAACCGTTCGTTCAATGGAGCTTTTTCTTGAACAACGTATTCCAGCGTACGTTATTTCATTACCTGTCGGTGATGATCCTGACAGCTTTCTTGCCACGCATCCGACTGATGCCTTTATTGCGCTTCGTGATAAGGCACGGCCGGCTTTTGAATATTTTATTCGCTCACTTTTGTTGGAAACCCCGCCCGATAGCGTTGACAGTAAAGTGCGGATTATAGATGACATAGTTCCCCGTTTCCGAAAAATTGCCGACTCGGTCGAGCGAGACTTGTACGAGAAGGAAATATGCCGACTGCTGGGGATAACCTCCCATGCATTTCGTAAACGCATGGGAGGAGGGAAACTCTCGCAGCAGGAGACACAGCAAAACAGAGGCACACCGGTTCAGTCAGGTGACAATATCCAGGACACCTTGCTTGCCCTGTTGTTAAATTACCCTGATGCGCGTGCCGAAATTATACGTGTTGGCCTTGAAACTTTCTTCTCTGATGACTATCTTGAGCTTGCCGGTTTTTTACTTGATCGACTGGCCGATTCCGACAGCAGCATGATGTTGAGTCAACTGACAGATTCGATTGAAAATACTGAACAGAAGATGCTTTTTTCACGGATACTGGTATCTGATAGATATATTGCAGACATAGAATGGCGCTCGGTCCTCGACCAGTGTACGCGCAGCAACGAAAAGAAACAGGTTGCAACAATAAAGGATATTGCTGCTCGACTGGCTGTTGTCAGCCCAGGCAGTGATGAATATGTAATGCTTTTACAGCAGGCAGACAGCTTGCGCACACGAAAATCTAAACTCTAATATATACAGTTACACCCTGAGGTGATTACACATGGCTAAGAAAAATATGGACGACGTTAAACAGCTGATCGTTATCGGTAAGGAGAAAGGGTTTTTAACCTATGACGAGGTTAACGACATACTCCCTCCCGACATTGCAACCGATCAGATTGAAGATGTCATGGGTATGTTTGGGGATCTGGACATTGAAATAGTTGATTCCGCCCAGAAAATAAAGATCCCGAAGATGAAAAGTGATCTTGACGACGATGAAGAGGCAGAAGGTGAATCGGAAGAAGTAGAATTTGAGCCTGGATCAATTGGTCGCACAAGCGATCCCGTCCGTATGTATCTTCGCGAAATGGGTTCTGTTTCGCTTCTCACCAGAGAGGGTGAGGTTGAGATCGCGAAAAGAATTGAGGATGGAGAGCGTGATGTTGCCGGCGTAATTCTCAATACTCCCATTACTGTTAAAGAAGTTATTTCCCTGGGTGAACGGTTGCGAAAGTTTCAGATGACCCCCTCGGAAGTCAGTAAAGAGGTTGAAGAAGAGGTTTTGGAAGAAGATGAAGAAGATGTCCAAAAGACCAGGATACTTGATATCATTGATGCGATTGTAGCGCAGGATCTTTTGTTGATTGAGTTTTCCGAAGCAGTAACCACTGCGAAGTCTCCCGCAAAGAAAAAAGAGTTTGAAAAAAAATTACGCGAGGAAAAAGATCGGCAGGCAGATCTTCTGAAGTCACTGAGGCTGAAAGATCGGCATACCAACAAAGTAGCTGAACGCCTGAAAGAACTCTCCGGAAAAGTGGATACGTTACAGGCCGAATTATCAGATCTGGAAAAGATTATTTCAGTCGAAAAGTTAAAGACTTTGCTTGATAAACTGCAGAATGAAGATGAAAAATGCACTACGGAATTCAGTAAATTAAAATTGGACGAAGCGGAAACTGAAAAAGTTGAGAAGCGTCTTCGTACTGCGGCACGTAAAATCCAGAAAGTAGAGCAGGAATCCGGCTTTAAGGCTCGCGACCTCGCTGCGGCGCTCAGGGCTATAGAAGAGGGTGAATGCAAGGCCCGGATCGCAAAGAGCGAACTTATTGAGGCAAACTTACGGCTCGTTGTTTCGATTGCAAAAAAATATACCAATCGTGGACTTCAATTCCTTGATCTCATACAAGAAGGAAATATCGGATTAATGAAAGCTGTCGATAAGTTTGAATACCAACGCGGCTATAAATTTTCAACCTATGCGACATGGTGGATCCGCCAGGCGATTACCCGCGCTATTGCCGATCAGGCGCGTACAATCCGCATTCCGGTCCATATGATCGAAACTATCAACAAGCTGATACGAACCAGTCGCCAATTGGTCCAGGAAAATGGCCGGGAGCCATCACCGGAAGAAATAGCCGAGCGCATGCAACTGCCGCTTGATAAAGTGCGCAAGGTGCTTAAGATTGCCAAAGAGCCCATCTCGCTTGAAACACCGATCGGAGAAGAAGAAGACTCGCACTTGGGAGATTTCATTGAAGACAAAGGGGTCATCTCCCCTATTGAGGCTGTCATCAAAAACAACCTCTCGGAAAGTACTGCCAAGGTACTCGCAACGTTGACTCCTCGAGAAGAAAAAGTCCTCCGAATGAGATTTGGCATCGGCGAGAAAAGCGACCATACACTTGAGGAAGTTGGCCAGGATTTCGAAGTTACCCGCGAGCGTATCCGTCAAATAGAGGCAAAAGCGTTACGCAAACTTCGTCATCCGAGCCGCAGCAAAAAACTAAAGAGTTTTGTGGACTAATTATATGAATGCTTTTTCAAAAGCCATTGTTCAGGTTGTTTTGTCATTGTTCATAGTTTTCACTTCTTGTGTTTCAGGACACTCAGTCGAAATTGATGACTCAACTATTTTTGTCGAGGCGTTCAATGCCTATCAGCAGAAAGACTACCTGCTGACAATAGAAAAGTGTGATCAATTAAATCAGGTTTTTCCGGATTCCCCGCTGAGAGATGTTACGCTACTCCTCATTGCCCGATCCAGCCTGAAATCCGGAGACAATGAGCGTGCTGCGAAATCAATTGCCCTTTTTTCTTCCGAGTTTCCGGAAAGCAGTCTCAAAACGTCAGTTGATGATGAGTTAAAAACACTTGCCGTTCGTCATCAAAAAGGCGAACTTCTTGCGCCTGACAAAGCCCTGCAGGCTGCAGCCCGTAAAGTCAGCACTGATAGAATAGCGCGAGAACGGGAAGTTGCATTGAAATTGGAGATGGAACGTATCGCTAAAGTCAAAGCCGAACAGGAAAGACTGGCCAAAATCAAGCTTGAAGAAGAGCGCAGGGAGAAAGAGCGTCTTCTTGCAGAGAAGCTTGCCAAGGAAAGTATAAAAGTTGTTATTACTCTGCGTGAAGATACCGGACCGGTGCCGGTTGGCAGCAATGGCGTATTACCATTTGAAATATCCAACAAGGGAAAAAGCAGTGAGGAATTGCTGCTGACAATGATTGCGCCAAAAGAATACGGAGCCATATTGACAAAAGCCGGTATAGCTGATGAAGGGGTAACAAAGATTCTGCTTGCCGCTGGCGAATCATTTAACGGAACTGTCCAGTTCAGAATGCCGCCTGGATTGGTTGATGGACATCGTTCTGCTATGACAATACATGTAGCTTCTGCAAAATTTAATGACGTTAACTTCCAAAAACAAGCCACCGTACTCAGTGCTGCTCCGCTTGTTCGTGCTGTAGCCAAACTTGCCAAACCGAAGGTTACTCCTGGCGAAAAACTTCGCTATCGGGTTGTAATACTTAATGCAGGATCACTTCCTGCACAAAATCTTACTGTGCGGCTGCAACTTCCGCCACAAATAGATTTTCAGGGTGCTCCTGACAGTTCAGTCAAACAGGAGTTAAATGGAACGCTTGTCTTTACGGTAGATAAAGTAGATATAGGCCGACTGGTAGAAAAGAATCTGGATGTAACCGTTCGAGAGAACAGCTCCATCGGTCAGGAGCTGCGAGGGCAGGTTGAAGTTGTTAACGGCAATCTACAGAGGAAAGACATTTTCACGGCAAGTGCATCCGTAGTTGTGCCGGCCAAATAATAATACTGGTACCAGATACGGATAAGGCCTCAGAGCAATTAATTGTCTGAGGCCTTATCACATCTAGACCAGAACCATGTTGTCCCGATGTACAATAACATCTCCATAATAATAGCCAAGGATTCCTTCTATTTCCAAACTGTTACACCCAAGCAGGCGCTCTGCTTCCACGCTGGAGTAATCTGACAGACCCCGCGCAAATTCAGCTCCATCCAATCCGCACAATCTGATACACGCCCCCCGTTCAAAACGACCCTCCACGCGTACCAAACCTGATGGCAGGAGGCTCTTCCCTTTCTTCAGCAGAGCATTGCGGGCACCATCATCGACAACTATGCGGCCGGACGGTTTCAACGTGTAGGCGATCCAATGCTTTCGGCGGTTAATGCCAACATCAGAAGGAAGAAACAGCGTCCCGACCTCGTCCCCCCGTAAAGCAGCGGTAATAATTCCCGGACGTTTTCCAGACACAATAATGGTTGCAACGCCATTTTTACCGGCTTTTTTAGCTGCTGCAACTTTCGTTGCCATTCCTCCGGTGCCGACGGCAGAACCGGCGCCACCGGCGGCCCGTTCCACCTCCCGGGTCACTCCCGTCACCAGTGGGATCAGTACTGCCGCAGGGTCTTTGTTGGGGTCCGCACTGTAAAATCCTTCAATGTCGGTCAGGATCAACAGCAGGTGAGCCTCGGCAACGTTGGTAACGAGTGCGGAGAGATTGTCATTATCGCCGAACTTGATTTCCTCGACAACAACCGTATCGTTTTCGTTGATAATCGGGACAATGCCAAAACCAAGCAGGGCATCTAGGGTTGCCCGGGAATTCAGAAACCGTTGCCGACTCCCCAGGTCTTCACTGGTCAAAAGAACTTGCGCGGCTTTAAGATTATTCGGCGCTAACGCGTTTTCATACGCAAGCATCAAGCGCGTCTGGCCAACAGCGGCAGCAGCCTGTTTGTGTGGAATTGTCTGCAGTTTGTACGTCAGTCCCAGTTCACTTCTACCGGCCGCAATTGCGCCGGATGATACGACAATGACTTGCAGACCTTGCCGGCTCAGGATAGCAATTTCGTCACATATCCGCCCAATGACAGTCAGGTCCAAAGCACCGGCAGAATCGGTTAATACCCTGCTCCCGATTTTTATCACAACGCGTTTTACCGTTCTTAGCAATTCCTTCCGCATCACCACACCTCTTCAGGTGGACCCCACAAACGTCCCGCTATTTCGTCCAGTAACTGGTCAACCCCTTCGCCGGTTGCGGACGAAATGGGAAACACCGTGACACCTTTACCTTCGAACCAGGCCTGAATTGCCGGTAACTCGGCTCTTGTCTGTGGCAGATCAGTTTTTGTAATCACGACAATTTGTTTTTTAGCGGCCAATTCAGGGCTGAAGAGAGCAAGCTCATTATTTATCGATTCATATTCAGCTATTGGATCCCTCTCCGGCATCCAGGAGATATCGACCAGATGCAGCAGGATACCTGAGCGTTCCAGGTGCTTTAGAAAACGATGTCCTAACCCTGCTCCTTCATTGGCTCCTTCGATAATTCCGGGAATATCGGCCATGACAAAAGAACGATAGTTTTTATACGGTACAACGCCGAGTGAGGGAACCATTGTGGTAAACGGATAGTCGGCAATCTTGGGGCGTGCTGCCGATACCTTGCTGATAAGCGATGATTTGCCCGCATTTGGTAAGCCAAGAAGTCCGACATCGGCCATCAATTTCAACTCAAGCCGAAGCTTGCGTTCTTCATTCTCTTCACCCGGCTGGGCAAATTTCGGGGCTTTATTAGTCGCTGAAGCAAACCGGGCATTCCCCTGACCTCCCCTGCCACCTTTGAGCAAAATAACAATCTGGCCATTCTCGGTGAGGTCGGCAAGAATGTCATCCGTCTCAGCATCCTTGACAACGGTGCCAACCGGCACTTTTATCAGCAAATCCTTGCCGCCGGCGCCATGCCGGTTTTTGCCCATACCGTTATGACCATTTTCTGCTTTCTGATGCGGCCGGTGACGTAACTCCAATAATGTAGAGAGGCCCGAAGTTGCTTCAAAGATGACATCACCACCTTTACCGCCATCTCCACCGCTCGGCCCTCCGAATTCAATAAATTTTTCATGGCGGAAGGCGATACACCCGGCGCCACCATGTCCTGAAGTTGCATATAACGTTACTTCATCAATAAATTTCATCTAACTACTCCCCGTCCAGCCATGCCTGAATCACCTGTAAGCGCCCGTTCCATGAATCAGTCAGTCGCTCGGCAAGAAATGCGGTAAATAGACTGTCAAATAACTGTATTCCCTGATCCATCAAAAACATCCGCTCGTAAAACACCGCTTCCCGCTCACTCATTTGATCAACGGTGGCATCTTTTTCAACACGCACCTGGGGACACTTTAACGAGGCGAAGCCAAACGTATCGCCTTTAAGCGTTACCTTCCAGGGGTTCTCGTCTTTTTCAATACAAATTGTTGCGCTGGTTATCCGTTTACCACCTTTAAGAGCAGATATTGCCTCCAAATAACTATCCTGTGAACCGGAAACCGTGACTTTCTGAATGCCCCCCTCTTCACCACCACCTTGAAACTGGATTCGGTCGTCTATCCAGGCAGAAAACCGTTCACCTTTCGCTATATGCCCGGGGCAACATATTGAAAACTCGCCTTCACCGTTAACGCCACGCTGCAGAAGCCAAAGCAGAAATTCCCATCCAAGCCATTGATTATCACGAATCAGAGCTACCACGGCATCGGATCCAGCCTGATTAGCCGCCTCCAAAGAATCAAGCAGTTGCCCATCCAATAATTTCCGGGCCCGGGCAAACGGGTGAATAATTACCGGGCTAAATCCTTCGAACGTTTTTCTGAAGATATCTTCAAAACGGTCAATAACCTTGGTTCCAAGACTGAAAAGCGTAAGCACACTACTCTTCAGATCCCATACCACGTCAACCGTTGAGGGGACAGGAAGACATCTGGTCATAAGGCGCAGTTGCACCTGTTCCTTTATCTCTTCACGTTTATGTTTGGGAGTTCGGCGCAAATTGGGATTTTGAGCAAGAAAAAGTCCTTCTTCGCGTGCAGCATGCGATTTAAGTACGGCAGCAGGGATTTTTCGCTGATCTCTGCGAAGAGAAAAAACAAGGTAATTATCGCGCCAAAACTCGGAAGGGACGTCAAATGAAGCGTCATCCGGTTTATCTACAAGTGTCCAACCTTCAGAACACTCTTCCGTAGAATTTTCAATAGATTGAAAACAACGGTCCGACAGTTTCCTGGAAAACCACTCAAACAGTTCTGCTTTTGGCAATTCACCCGTTACGGTAAACTGGGTAATACTTACTGTGTTGGCATATACGCCCATAATAGTTAATCCTTTTCGTTATTTACTTAACAGTCGAACGTATTCTCCACGTGATACGGAACTGTGCCAGTGGCCGCTCAATTTGCCAATTACTGTTCCACCAATAAACAGCGTCAGAACCATAACAGCGAATACTATACCAGGAACAGCAAATCTCTGAAAGACAGTCATTGAAAGTGCTTTATTAAAACGGCAATGGCTGACACATCGCCAACAGGCTATACATTCCGGTGAGGCGACGCTTGTTTTGTGCATAACATCAATGTATGTCGGACAGGCTTGACTACAGGCACCACAAGAAACACAGCCTTCAGATTTTCTTGTTATCCGGAGTGGTGAGAACATCGCAACCAGCCCCAGCAGCGCTCCATAGGGGCAAAGGTAGCGACACAACGGGTTACGCAGAACAAAAGAACATAAAACAATGATCAGAATAATTCCAAACGCAACAGGCGACATGTGCAAAAAAAAGTTCATCAGCCGTACATCGGCAATCTTGTGATAGTCCGAATGAATGAACTGTATCAACGCATCACGGCTCATAGCGATAGCAATAAAGTATATAAAAAATGCCATTAGTACATATTTCAGACTGCGAAGTGCCATATCCAGCTTTGCCGGAAGGCGCCAGTTGCGCCGCAACACGCTGTAGCCTGCTTTCCACGCGCATTCAGAAAGTGCAGCGACCGGACATATCCAGGAGCAGAAAGAGCGTCTCAGCAAGAGAGAAATGACAACAACCGTAAGAAAAACTATCACTGCCGCCGGGTGTATGGAATTGATTTCCCCACCCTTTACCCATGAGGCCGCTCCCAATAAGCCGGAAATTGGGAGAAAGCCCTCAATACCGTCCGGACGTGCGGCAATAGTCGCACCAATCGGAGAGCTGACCATCTGTATAAATCGGTAAAAACAGAGAACAAGCCATACCATAAACCCAAAGAATGCGAATTGTATCAGAATACGAAGCGGCTGCATATATCGGGCAGACATAATAGCTCCAAAACTAAGGCGGGTTGTAAGCCCGCCTCGGTGACTACTCGACCTTTACTGCAACGTAATGGGCGCTTCCATCCGGACGCCTGAGGAGCAGCCGTAACACAGTACCCTTTTTCAATTTGTCTACAAAAGCATTATAATCCTGAGCTGACTCAGGGCGATAACCGTTTACTTCAATAATGATACATCCAACAGTCACACCAACGTCCTCAAGCGGAGAGCCCGGCGTAACTTCCGTTATAACAATTCCTTTACTCCCTTTAAGACCGAATCGTTCAGCAAGGTCTTTTCGCACATCTTCAACCGTCAGGCCGATTCGGTTGCTCTCTTTGCCGGTGTCCTGTTTCGCCACCTCTTCCTGCTCTTTTAAACGCCCCACAACCAGAGGGATGCTCTGTTTTACACCTTCTCGATAAATAGTTACCATAACCTTTTTGTCAACAGGAGTTGCCGCAACATATCGAGGCAACTCATTTCCCTCGGTAATCTGTTTGCCGTCATATTCAACAATAACATCTCCTGCTCTGAGACCGGCTTTTTCGGCAGGGGTATCCTTTTCCACAGAAGCGATCAAAGCGCCTTTTTCAGATTCGAGGCCGAATGACTTGGCAAGGTCAGCAGTCAGCGGCTGAAATCGCACACCGAGATATCCCCTGGTGACTTTACCGGATTCACGCAGCTGACTGACAATTGTTTTGGCGATACTAATGGGAATAGCGAAACCGATCCCCCCGCCACCTCCGGCTATAATGGCGGTATTTATGCCAATAACCTTCCCCGAGGCGTTAAAAAGAGGCCCACCGGAATTACCCGGATTTATTGAGGCATCCGTCTGAATAAAATCATCGTATGGTCCGCTGCCGATTACCCGCCCTTTGGCACTGACAATACCGGCAGTCACCGTATGAGAAAGTCCAAAGGGGTTGCCGATAGCCATGACCCATTCACCAACTTCAAGGCTGTCACTATCACCTAATTCAGCAAACGGCAGCAGTTCTTTCTCACTAATCTTGATCAGAGCAAGATCAACCTTCTCGTCCAAGCCTTTGATCTCAGCCTTGACTTCTCTCCCGTCAGACAGCTTGACCATAACCTCGTCTGCCCCATTAACAACGTGGTTGTTGGTCAAAATATAGCCATCTGAACTGATAATGAATCCGGTGCCAAGGCTTTGTTCACGACGTGGACGCTGCTGCGGCATTTCGTCGAAATATCGATTAAAAAAATCATCCAGAAAATTGTTCCCGAACGGGTTTTGCTGCTGTTGTCGACGGGGGTGCTGTTTGGGTGTGATTTTTTTCGCAGTTCTGATGTTAACAACCGTTGGATTCAGTTTTTTTGCGAGAGCAACAAAATCCGGCGGCACCATCTTTGCGTCTGCAATCGGTGGCTGAGATAGTACTAAAACGAAAACTGCAACTGACATATGAAGTGCAATACGACGTAAAAAAAACATACGAACCTCCCACAATTTTAATAGGTTGTTTAACTATCAAGGGCGGGATCGCATAAGCAACGACTCCGCCCCTGACAGTTCCTGTATGTAAAGGTAAACATTTACTCCGAAAAAATCAACCTGCACTACCCTTCTTTTAGAATATACCCCTGGCCGCGAACGGTATGAATAAGTTTAATTGCATATTTTCCGTCAACTTTTTTCCTCAGATAGTTAATATAAACATCAATGATATTGGTAAAAGTTTCAAAGGGATATTCCCAGCAGTTATCGGCAATATTGGCACGCGACAGAACGTTTCCGGCGTTCCGAACCATATATGCAAGGAGGTTATATTCTTTTGCCGTGAGGACAATCTCGTTTTGACCTCTCCAGACCTTGTGATTAACAGGATCAAGGCGTAAATCAGCAAAGCGGATCTCAGCACCACGATCCTGCTCAGATCGTCTGATGAGAGCACGTACCCTTGCCTGAAGTTCAGCAAAAGCAAACGGCTTTGCAAGGTAATCATCTGCACCGGCATCAAGACCTGAGACAATATCTGTTGTCTCGGCCTTAGCGGTCAACATAAGAACAGGAACCTGGTTGCCGGCCTCACGCAATTCATGCAAAACGGTTATGCCATCTTTTTTCGGCAGCATGCAATCAAGAATGATAAGATCAAAGTCACAACTGTTGGCACGCTTAAAGCCATCAGCACCATCATGACTGAGGGTGACCTCATAACTGTCATCTTCAAGCCCACGCTTAATAAAACTAGCTACTTTTTTTTCATCTTCTACAATTAGAATTTTCATCTCAATCTCTCCTTTGTCATGGCTATGTACGAATTTTTAGAATTCAGCACCAACTCTCATTTCCATACGTCTCATAATCTCAGACGCAGCTTCTTCAACAGATTTATTCGTAATGTTGAGGATATACCATTCCTGGTGTTTTCTGTAAATCTGACGACACGCTGATATCTCTTCTTCAACATGCTGGTAGTCATTATAACTGCCGCGTGGACTTTGCCGCATGTTTATCAAACGGGAGGTACGAATCTCAACAAGCCGTTTCGGATCAATCAACAGGCCGACAATCTTAGTCTGATCTATTTCAAACAACTCTTCAGGCAGTGCAATGCCAAAAACAATCGGCACGTTAGCAACCTTATAACCCTTATGAGCAAGATACATTGATAGCGGCGTTTTAGAAGAGCGGGAAACACCGACAAGAACAAGATCTGCCTTATGCAAATATCTTGTCTCCTGGCCATCATCATGTTTCACTGTAAAATTAACTGCCTCAACCCGGCGATAGTACTCAGTATCAATACGATGAAGTAAACCCGGTTTTTCTCGTGAAGGAGCACCGAGATATCGAGACAAACTGTAAATCAGAGGACTCAGCAAGTCTACCGTAATGAGGCCGCTCTCCTCGGCAACGCGCTCGACGATTTCGGCTAAAAGAGGATCAACGAGTGTATAAACAACAAGGCCGGGGGATAGAACAGCTACGGCCAAAGCATTCTGAACATCCAACTGCGAGCTGACCTTAAAAAGGCGGTGAACGCGCACATCACCATCATAAAATTGCGATAGAGCCGCACGAATAACACGCTCTGCAGTTTCGCCTGTTGAATCAGAAAGAACGTATATAATCTTCATATTAGCTTCTTCTACTTGCTACTTAATGAGAATAAGTCAGTTTTTCTAATTAAAAAGTACATCGATTGAATCATGTTGTCAAGTTTTTCTTCAACCAGTTCCTGCCAGATTTTTGCAACGGAGATCTGTAACTTTCTAAAGCATGTTCCCCCACCAAAGTCGGGAGCATTCATGTAATATATTCCGCACAAAGTGGATTGTTCAAAAGGTTGTCTTTTATGTATAACTAATTATGTATCAGATAAATATTGACCAAACATCGCGATAGATATACTGTATACGCACTATTTTGTACCTAGCCCTGATAAACAGGATACGTGCGTTAACGAAGTTATTTTCTGCCAGAAACGTGCAGAAAATAACTTCTAATTTACTAAGGAGGATTTACATGGGAAGAGAGTATACGCTACAAGAGGCTATCAGCTTGGCAATCAAAGCAGAAAAAGATAGTATGGATTTTTATCGAAGAGCGGCCTCTGTCGCGAAGAACGATAGAGCCAAGAAAGTATTAGAAATGCTTGCAAATGAAGAAATTACGCATTTGAAAGCTTTTTTTGATCATTATAAAGGGGCTGAGTTTGGCGATCTCAATTCGTACATTAACTCTCCTGTCAACACAAAAAATCCGACCTATATGAAACTTGAAAAAGCTATAAGTGAAAACATGGTTGAACAAAAAGCGCTTGAACTTGCTCTTGTTGAAGAAAAGGATTGTATCGGACAATACACGCAACTTGCTCAAGGAGTAGTAGACCCATCGGTACGAGCAGTATTTGAAAGAGTCGTAAAGGAAACGCAGCGTCACTATGATTTAATTGAATCAGAATATGCCCATATTATGGGCATGGTACATGAGTCTGATCAGGATACTTTTGTCAGAGAATAATCTCTTGATGTCCTCGCAAAACTACTCACACCGTTTGAGGCGTAAAGAGCAAAAGCTTAAAAACAAGGGCTTACCAGACTCCCAGTTTGTATTATAAAAAAGGCCCTGCTACTGGCGGGGCCTTTTATCTTTGGAATTTGCACTGTGAATTCAGTTTACTAATTGCCGACTCAAACCACCACAGCCTATAATTGAATTACTTCTGCCGACCATGGCCGGGAAGCGAAACTTCTTCAATATTAAACAGACCGGTAACAACAAGAATATCTACGTCTTTCTTGACCGTACCTCTATCCGAGCAATGAAAACCGATGTTGAATTTATGAACAGAATAGGTTATAAGCTTCGCTCGAACAAATTGCACCTTTAACAACACAGTGCCGACTAAAACAGCCGAAAAAATGGTGCACTCATGGTGCACTATAGTACAAAAAGCGGCGATTATTGAGAAGCAACAACATATTGCAACAAGTCTACAGAAAGCTAACTATTTGGAATAAAATAGCTAATTGTAGAGTTTACTCAGCACGGAGAGGTGTCCGAGTGGTCGATGGTGCCTGACTCGAAATCAGGTGTACGGCAACGTACCTAGGGTTCGAATCCCTACCTCTCCGCCAGTAAAATAAGTAGTCAATATTACTACTGAAAATGATAGCCCTTACTTAAGTGAGACCTTTTATGAGACCTCTTAAGCATGGGCTATTGTCATTTGTACCGCATCTCTACATCCGTAGAGACACTAACTTGTGATCCGAATTTCAAGTTTGACCCGTATCGGAGTCGAAGTTGATGAATACTGTCATTTGGATACCTTGGCAATGGTGAGGATTCTGGAGAAGATGCGGGAGATGGTAAATTTTTACGTAACGCTTGTGGGCAACGAACCAGTGACAGTTCCCCAGTCATAGAAAAATTGAACCGGTCACTACGGTTAGAATCCCTATAGTTCGTTCTAACGTATTTGATGAAATCTTGTAACTTACTGAAACATTCTATCATTATTTTTGGGGGTAGAATTGGGTATATATGAAGTGCGCAAAAATCAACTTTGTAGCTTGATAATCCGTGACACCGGACCACACGTTTTATTGAATATTTTGTTCTGATACATCTATAAAGTATTATCAAGCAAATCACCGCTTGATATTAGGTAACTTATTTATTATTATGGACATCACGTATATTAAATTGTTTCAGTATCGTTTCATAGGTGTGCGGCAATAATGACTATACACTCCCAAATGGCAAACAAACTTCTCGCCGTTCTTTATGACAGGCCATTACCGGCAAGAAACCTGAGACAGCTTCTCGGCGATATAAGCCCGGCGACTCTTTCACGATTGACAAAACTTGTCGGGGCTAAAATCATCTCTTTTGGTCAAGCTAGGGCAAGCACCTATGCTCGTCCCCGCGATCTCCCTGGAATCGGCCATCAATTGCCTGTGTATCGCATAGATGAAAATGGCAACGTACATTTCGCCGGTACGCTATGGTCATTGTATGGCGGCTATTGGTGGTCAGGAGAAGTTTGGCCTTCACGTTATTATTCTTCAATCCCTTGGTTCATCTATGACCTGAAACCGGACGGTTTTGTTGGCCGCGCCTTTGCCTGGCGGTTCGGACCAGAGCTTGGGCTTTCCGAACACCTTAACAGCTGGAAAGAGGATGACGTTCTCGTCGCTTTGACCAGACGAGGTGAGGATACAGTCGGAGATGTAATCGTTGGTGAAGAATCACTTTCGAGGTATATGGCTGTTTCACGGCTTCAGCCCGTATTTTATACTGCAGTTGATTACCCCAGACTTGCAGAAGAAGCGATTGCAGGTGACCCTGCAGGTTCATCAGCTGGTGGTGAACAGCCGAAGTTTACCGTTTTGACAGAGCGGGAAGGTTTCCCCAGAAGGGTATTGGTGAAGTTTTCACCACTGCTGTCTACGCCTTCCGGACAACGGTGGTCAGATTTGCTGGTATGCGAAGATATTGCGCTTAAAATAGTTGGAGATATGGGAATCTCAGCAGTGGCGTCTTCAATCCATCAAGTTGGCAACAGGACCTTTCTGGAAGTGGAGCGCTTTGACCGCGTTGGTATGTTTGGACGAACTCCGGTGAACTCTTTGACTGTTGTAGACGCTGAATTTATTGGATTGGGCAGTAATTGGACGGCAGCATCGAAGAAATTGCTTTCCACAAAAACAGTGTCACCTGACGAGGCAACAAATCTCTCCAAGCTCGATTTGTTCGGAAGCTTGATTGCAAATACCGACCGGCACCATGGAAATATCTCGTTGATTCCGGAAAACCGGGAACGAACCAAATTCAAACTTTCTCCGGTCTATGACATGCTGCCGATGTACTACCGGCCAAGAGACGGCGAAGAGCTATCTGCGGGGACGTATACCCCCCCGGTAACTTTTGAATTGGGTGACGTGTATGAAAACGCCAAAAGGTTTTGGGCAGCGTCGGGAAAAGATGTGCGCATATCTGAGCCGTTCCGGAAATTGTGCGCCGAAAACCATGACATTCTGCAGAAGATGGCCAGTGGGCCGCGAATCATTGGACCGCACGGATAAAACGTTTATGAAGAACTGTAGAGACCAACTCATAGAGTAATCGCTTCAGAGGAAGCTCGACTTACCCAGCACCTCACTGGCAGCCATACCACTGATTTGCTCCATAACGGGATTCCAGGCCCGATATCGTAAATCCAGGCCATAAACAATCACCCCTTCCTGAGCGCAGTTGATGACTTGTTCGCTAAATTGGTTCGCCTCCAGCAAGCCCTGCTCGGCCTGTTTTTGTTGCTGAATCAATTTCCATTCTCGCAAGGCGCGCTTCGCGATGCGCGACATCCCGGAAAACACCTCTGCCGTTTTGACGACGTAATCCAGTACCCCGGCCTTCATGGCATCCACGGAAGCCTGGACTTTGCTCTGTGAAGTTAACAGAACCACTGGACAGAGTTTGTTAACTGTTGCCACCAACTCACTGCCGTCACCATCAGGCAAGCGAAAATCGGCCAGGACAAGGTCTGGGCGCTGCCGTTCTATGATCGTACGTGCATCGTTCAGGGTAAAGGCGGATATTGGGAAATTGTGAGTAATCCTGTATGACTGATCACCTCGACAAGGAAGCACGGTCTTGGAATATGAGCCGGATTCGTGGTAAGGATACGAAGCCGGATATTGTAATAAGGAGCAACATCCCCGGTCTTCCGCCGTTTCTTGAGCTTGATGGCAGCGATACAAAAGGGTTGGTTGGGACGGATGGGGAGTGAGGGCGTGTGTTTTGGTCTGATCCGTTGACAGGTGGGCGCTGGCGGGGTAAGGTGAGGCGCTTTTTGCTATTTGATTGAGGATAAAACCGAAATCTTAAATTACAGTGTGTTAGAAAACAATCGATTAGAGGTATTCACACGGCAGGAGGATGTATGAGCAATGCGGAGCGCCGCCCGTTGGAGCAGATTACTCTGGCAGGATATAAATCCATCAGGGATCTGAAGAGGTTCCGTCTTGAGCGTGGCTTGAATGTGCTGATCGGCGCCAACGGCTCGGGCAAGACAAATTTCATCCGGTTCTTTGAACTGCTCGGGCATATGATGGATCCGAACAAAGGGCTTCAAAATTATGTCAGCGCACGTGGCCGGGCAGACGCTTTTCTGTTTCGCGGCATGAAGGTTACACCCGAATTCACGTCTCATCTCAAGTTCGGTCTGAATGAATACTCTTTTACTCTCCGCGCCGCCGACGACCGGTCGCTGTTTTTTGCCCAGGAGTCAGCGCCATTTAACGGGCCGAAATACGGCCCTATCAGTAACGATCAGGGCAGTGGGCATCTGGAGAGTAATCTGGTCAAAAAAACGATCCTGAGCGCCAGTGAAAAGTGGGTGGTCGAAGCTATTCGCGATTGGCGGGTATATCATTTCCACGACACTTCGCCTTCTGCACCCGTGATGGGATTGTGCAACGTGCTGGACAACGACGTATTGCATGGCAACGGGGTGAATCTTGCGGCGTTCCTGATGCGTATGGAGAAAAGCCATCCCGAACATTTTGCGAGAATAGAAGAGACCGTACGGCAGGTTGCCCCCTTTTTCGGGTCGTTCGTGTTGAAGGAGATCTCGTCAGGGCAGACCCAACTGCTTTGGAGAGACCGCTATTCCGATCTGCTCTATTATCCGCACCAGCTGTCGGACGGCACCTTGCGCTACATATGTCTGGCAACCCTGCTGCTGCAGCCGAACCCCGCCTCCACGCTCATCATCGACGAACCGGAACTGGGGCTGCATCCATTTGCCGTCAAGCTGCTGGCCAGTCTGCTGCATGAGACGGCGCAGCGCGCCCAGCTGATCGTTTCCACCCAGTCTTCGCTTTTGCTGGACGAACTGACCCCGGAACAGGTCATCGTGGTGAATCAGTCCGATGGCGAGACGATACTGGAGCGGCCGGACACGGAACGGCTCGCCGACTGGCTGCAGGAATATACTCTTGGGCAGTTGTGGGAGAAGAATGAACTGGGAGGACAGCCCTGATGGCATGGCTGCGGCTGTATATAACCACCGAAGGGCAGTCGGAGCGCAAGTTTGCCGATGATGTGCTGCGACCGCATCTGGCCGCATTCTCGATAGATGTAAGATCGCGGGTAGTGCTGACCAACCGGAAGCTGGGCAAGCGGGGCGGCATTCTGGATTTCGAGAAAATTCATGGCGACCTGCACCGTCTCATGCGTGAGGACCGTCATCAGGAAGCACGTTTTACGACGATGGTTGATCTCTATGCGTTGCCGCCGGAATTCCCCGGCTGGGCGGAAGCACGGAATAAAACCGGACCGAAAGAGCGGGTGGAAGCTCTGGAAGCGGCGCTTCAGTCGAATATGGGAGACAGCCGTTTTCTCCCGTATATCCAGCTACATGAATTTGAAGCGCTTCTTTACTGCGACTTGACGCAGTTGCAGCAAAGAATTGCCGATTCGGAGAGAGCTTTTGCCGCATTGACCCAGGAAGTGCGGGGCATGCAGCCGGAAGAGATTAACGAAGGAGCGACCACCGCTCCAAGCAAGCGGATCATCAACCATGTGCCGATCTATGACCGGCTCAAGGTGCGTGTCGGCGCCCCTGCTGCGGCGGCAATCGGCCTGCCCCGGCTGCGGGCCAAGTGCCCGCATTTTGATGAATGGGTGTCGCGGCTGGAAAGGTTGGCTGCTGCCGTTTCTTCATAAGTGCGCGGAGAGGTACAAGCTATGGCGAAAAAAATTGCCGTTATCAGGACAGAGATTCGCATTCTCACGATTGAGCAGGAAGATTACATCTCGCTGACTGATATGCTGAAAGCCAAGGATGGAGACTTCTTTATTTCGGACTGGCTGCGCAACAGGAATACCGTTGAATTTCTCGGCATCTGGGAGAGAGTACACAATCCGGCTTTTAATTATGGCGAATTTGCCGCAATTAAAAGCCAGGCCGGATTGAACAGCTACAAGATCAGCGTCAAAGAATGGGTGAAAAAAACCAATGCCATCGGCATCAAGGCGACAGCGGGCAGATATGGCGGCACCTATGCGCACAGGGATATTGCTTTCGAGTTCGGCATGTGGATCAGCGCCGAATTCAAAATATATCTCATCATGGAGTTTCAGCGGCTCAAAGATATAGAGCAGAAACAGCTCGGATGGGATATAAAGAGGGATCTGGCCAAGATAAACTATCGCATTCACACCGATGCCATCAAAGAAAACCTGATCCCACCGGAGTTGACGAAACAGCAGACAATGCTGGTCTACGCATCCGAGGCTGATGTACTGAATATGGCGCTTTTCGGCCAGACAGCCAGGCAGTGGCGGGAAGCCAATTCCGGCAAGAAGGGCAATGTCCGGGATTATGCGAATGTTACCCAGCTGGTTTGTCTTGCCAACCTTGAAAACTTGAATGCTTTGTTCATCAATGAAGGGATGCCGCAGCCGGAGCGGTTGCAGAAACTGAACGGCATTGCAATCCAGCAGATGAAGCTGTTGACTGACGATCCGAGGGTTATTCAGTTGGAAACGATAGAGAAGAAAGAACAGGTAGATGGGGAGTGAGGGCGATTTGGAAGCGTCAAAATGGCGGGTATTGGGGGTAGTGGGTAATTCTGCATGACGGATCATCTTGATAAAGCACAGCGGTCTTGGAATATGAGCCGGATTCGTGGTAAGAATACGAAGCCGGAAATCGCGGTCAGGAAGATGCTGCACGCCACCGAATGGATTGCCGCTAGCTTTAAACAAGGAAAGTATCTATGGAAGAAATTTACTGTTCTCTCTGCGCAGTGCAACTGAATGATGGCGCCGGCGTTTATGGCCTAACAAGTGGCAGCATTAATGAGACATGCCATGGATTTAGAATTGATGAAGATTCAGGCTGGGACATCTACTGCCCAGATTGCATGAACAAAATTGATACGTATCTTACGAGTTCCAGAAAAGGCAATTCATAACATGAAGCGCTCCTACTATTCTGACTCAACCTTAAACTTCCGACACTCATCCATGGATGAAATAATAGGACAGCTTACTCGGGAATGTGAATTCCCTGTTCTGCAAACTCAACGTCAAGCATGGTTTCATCAAATCCATATTTTGCAAAAAATACTTTCGCCATATGAAGGTGCTGTCTATTTTGAGTATGCAATTCCTCGCATGGGTCGACGTATTGATGTTGTATTGCTGATTGGACCTGCTGTATTTGTCCTTGAATTCAAGGTTGGTGAACGGGAATTTTCTGCATATGGCACTGATCAGGTCTGGGATTATGCACTCGATTTGAAAAATTTTCATGATTCGAGTCATGATAAATACATTGTACCGGTATTGATAGCATCAGAGGCGGACGATTCAATAATCACAGCCACACTAACCTCACAAAATGACCAGATTTTTAATCCAATAAAAACTAACTCTTCGATGCTTGAAAGCGTTATTGAATGTGTGCTCGCTTTTGTAGATGGCGACACTATTGACCGTATTCAATGGGAAGATGGACGCTATTGCCCAACACCCACCATAATTGAAGCAGCATTGGCGCTATACAATGACCATACTGTAGCTGATATTTATCGTAAAGACGCCGATGCAATTAATCTGAGCCAGACGACTGATGCTATCGCAGAAGTCATTCGCACTTCCAGAGAAAAGTCACACAAATCAATCTGTTTTGTGACCGGCGTTCCCGGTGCAGGTAAAACGCTCGTTGGCCTAAACATCGCGACGAAGCATATTGATAAAACTGACGACCTCTACAGTGTTTTTCTTTCAGGTAATGGTCCACTTGTCGCGATACTCCGTGAAGCACTGGCTCGCGACAAAGTTAAGCGTGAGAAAGAAAAAGGCGGGCGTATCAAGAAAACTACCGCACTAAGTGAAGTTAAGTTGTTCATCCAGAATGTTCACCACTTCCGTGATGACTGCCTTCGGGATGAAAGAGCACCAAAGGAGCACGTTGCACTATTCGATGAAGCTCAACGTGCCTGGAATTTAGAGCAAACCTCTTCATTTATGCGTAGAAAAAAAGATACTCCAGGGTTTAGTCAATCTGAACCAGAATTTCTCATATCGTGCCTCGATCGGCATTCTGATTGGGCTGTAGTCGTTTGCTTAGTTGGTGGCGGTCAAGAAATAAACACTGGCGAAGCAGGAACAAGCGAATGGCTAGAATCATTAAATCGCCAGTTTCCTGATTGGCACGTTCACATTTCCCCACATCTTTCCGATAGTGAATACGGCACCGACAATATAATTGAGAGCCTCTCAACACGACAGAATGTGATCTATAATGACTACCTGCATCTATCTGTTTCAATGCGATCTTTTAGAGCCGAGCACGTATCACTTTTGGTAAAGCAACTTCTCGATCGGGATATTGATAATGCAAAAGAAACCTTTGAAAAAGTAAGAAGCAAATATCCGATCGTTATTGCGCGTAATTTCCAAAAAGCAAGAAGTTGGCTTAAGACTCAAGCCAGCGGCTCAGAACGCTACGGAATTGTCGCATCGTCTCAGGCAGAGCGGCTAAAGCCTCACGCAATTGATGTCAAATCACCAATGGACCCAATTCACTGGTTTTTAGATGACAAAGACGATGTACGATCATCTTATTATCTTGAGGACGTTGCAACTGAGTTTCATGTTCAAGGGCTTGAATTAGATTGGGCATGTGTTACATGGGATGCTGATTTCAGATATTCATCGAAAGGCTGGGAACATCGATCGTTCTGCGGTAATCGATGGATTAACATCAATAAAGAAGAACGAAAAATATTCCTTAAGAATGCATACCGTGTTCTTTTAACACGTGCACGCCAAGGCATGGTTATAGTTGTCCCTTTTGGTGATTATGAAGATAAAACTCGTGATCCCGCTTTTTATGATCCAACTTTCAACTACCTCCAAGAAATTGGCTTCACTGTGCTGGAGTAGCACTTTACAACGGCGATATTGCTTTGAAACCCGCTGCCTCTCAATGGACACCCCCGAAAATTGCTTTGGAAAAATGGTGCTGATCCGCTGTACGCGCAATCTCACCAACTTCATCACAAGGTCGGTTATGCCGGCAGTATCGCGCCGGACAATCAAAATGATTACTGGCTGATCAAGCTGGGGGCCTCAAGGCTTCTTTCCGCTGTCTTCAGTGCCGGCGGTATCCGCAAATTCCGTTTTCGCCTGACCGGCGCTTCCGAGCTACAGGCCGCACAGAACTGGAGTGATCTGTCGGAGCGGTATGCGTCGTTTGTTGAGAAGAGTGTTGCGGCGATATGAGTAAAATGAACCAACAACGATAGGAATTAATCCATGGGGGAATCCTTGGGGTTCAGGATTGACATTTGGACATTTGGGAAAGCTCCGGCATTTTGTACCACATAACTCCATGAAATCGAAATATGTTGGTACAAATAAGTTGTACCACATAACGTCAATATTATGCTATCGTGTTGGTACAAATGAGGTGTTGCCATGCGCGGAAAAGAAAAAGACGCGAGCGTTTTCAGGATGCTGCAATCGGAGCGTGACCGTTGCGCCCTCGTCATAGAGAAGATAAGCAGCGAACTCGACAAGCTGCCGAAAGGGTCTCTCGGACAGAGGAAAGTGAAGAGCCACGGCAAGGAATACATCTATCCTTGCCTGAGATACCGGGAAGGTGCAACAGTAAAGTACGAGCACCTTGCTCCCGAAAAGGCAGAAGAGTTGAAACCGGCGCTTGAACGTCGCAAGAAGCTGCAGGCAGATCTGCAGGCCAACAAGAAGCGGGTAGCAACCCTGAATACCATCCTCCCTAACCCTGATAAAAGTGGTAATCCTTGAATATTACGTTTGAAAAGAGCCCGTTCCTGCAACCTGTCACCGATCTGCTGCGTGAGATGGACAAAGCAGGATTTTTCTCCCATGGCCTGCTCATCGGCAGCTGGCCCATGCTGATCTATAGCGAATACTTCACACTCCCTTACGGTCTGGCGACCAATGACATCGACTTTGCAATTGATAATGCGGTGAAGATTCCATCAACCGGTGGTGAGACAATCCCCCAGATTCTGGAACGGTTGGGCTATACCTCAGTTCTCGACTATTCGGGTATCGAGACGTTTCTGCAGGGAACTTTTGAAGTCGAATTCATTACCCATAGTCGCGGTGGTGCTGCTCCATCGGCAGTGGTCATCCCGCCCTGGAAGGTTTCCGCTCAGCAGTTGCCGTTCATTGATCTGCTCTTTATCAGACCGATAATGGTGGGCAGTGAAGATTTCACGGTCCGCATTCCTTCTCCTGAAACCCTCTTGCTGCACAAACTCATTATTGCCCAGCGCAGGACGGGCCGAGACAGGGAATTCAAGAAAGAGAAGGATCTGCAACAGTGCTCGGTGTTGGCAGAGGCCGTCAGGAGTGAAGAGATCCTGCAAATTACCAGAGAGTATCGCTTGTCAAAGGATGCGAGAGCGTTGATGTGCGAATCATGCGCCGCCATCGGTATTCCATTTCAATCACTGGGTATTAAGTGATTTTCTGTGGGCCAGATCAGCAGTCCTTCCCCTTCTCCCGTCTCGACCGGGAGCCATTCTGGGGAAAATATCGAGCAGGTAAAGACCGATCTGGAGCGGCTGGGCTGGCGGGTGATAACCGTCTGGGAGTGTGATCTTCGGGAACCGGAACATCTGGCGGGTCGGTTTAAAGAAATTGTGAATAGGGAATTGAAAGGCAGAACAAATAATCGCATTGTTTTTCCGGTATTCCCATAATGTACGAAACAGGCAGATTTTTTACTCTTTTACGACAAGAGGGTTGACGTATGCGCAGGAATAGAAATGTACCGGTTCCCAATAACAGTTTCACCGATTTTTTGCTCTATATCTCCTCTAACGGCAAGATAAAGGTAGAAGTGTTTCTGCATGATGAGAACATCTGGCTCTCACAGGAAAAGATTGCCGCGTTGTTCGGCGTGCAGCGTCCGGCAATCACCAAGCATCTGAAAAACATCTTTGATAGTGGTGAGTTAGCAGAATATTCAGTTAGTTCCATTTTGGAACATACTGCCGCAGACGGTAAAAACTATAAGACAAAATTCTACAATCTTGACGCAATTATCTCTGTTGGTTATCGCGTTAACTCCACCCAGGCAACCCATTTCCGCATCTGGGCAACCGAGCGGTTGCGGGAGTACATCATCAAGGGCTTTACCATGGATGATGAACGGCTGAAAAACCCGAACACCATCTTTGGTAAGGACTATTTTGAGGAGCAGTTAGCCCGCATTCGCGATATCCGGTCCAGTGAACGGCGCTTTTATCAGAAAATTACAGATATTTATTCCCAGTGCAGCGCGGATTATGATGCGAACAGCGAGATTACCAAACTATTTTTCGCCACGGTTCAAAACAAGCTCCACTGGGCGATTAAGCGGTGGGTAAACTCTAAAGAAGAATTACGCCGGTTGTTTCAGTTTTCAGATCAGTTTCATGCCGATGAGCTGCCGACCAAGGCGGGGATTGACAAGCTCGACAAGCTGCGCTTTCGTGATTTTCTCCGTGATGTCTGCAAGCAGGATTACCCTGACTCCTCCTCTGAGCTTCTTCGGCTGTTACAAAACATGAATTTGGCCACTGAAGACGGCGTGCTGAATCTGGCCGGGGTACTCATGTTTGCCGAACGTCCCGAATGGATCAAACCCCAGTTTGTGGTCAAGGCCAGACAAGGGAGCATTATGACTCACTAGCCGAGGATTACGAAACGTATTCAAACGTCGCAGCTACTACTCGTTATTAAGCAGGCTCTCCAGAATTCCACACGTAAGCAGCGTGCTGGTCTCAAACTGTTCCGCCGGCAGACTGATTTTAACTCAACATTATCCTTTAACAAGTCACTTGATTATTAATGGTTAGTATGATAGCCTTTAATAACTTGTTTAACTATCAAGGGATATTTCCATGAAGAAGAACGATCTCAGCCCAGCTCGGCAAAAGCAACTCGTTCCGGTAACTTCACATTCAGGAGCGTTTGCTGTTGTCCCACCAGCTCCCCCACGGTTCATACCCTCAAAAGGCATCATAAAGGAAATCATTCATGCCCACGAGGCGCTTGGTGAACTCCGAGTCTCCACGGCACGACTGCCCAACCCGAACCTTGTTACCAGGACATTTGACCGACGTGAGGCAGTTCGGAGCAGTCAAATCGAGGGGACCAGTTCGGATATGAATCAGCTGTTCACCTATGAAGCCACCGGCAGCGATGAAGGCTTACCGGCTGATGTGCGTGTCACCCTGAACTACGTCAAAGCCCTTGAAGTCGGCCTGAACGTGGTCAGAGATCGTGGCCTGTCGGCGGTTAATGAAGCTTTGATTAAGGAACTGCACCGCAACCTGATGAGCGGCACTGATTATCGAGGAGCCATTGGCGAGTATCGAGACATACAGAACTGGATCGGCGGCAGCAGGATTTACCATGCCCGCTTTGTCCCGCCCACTGCCGGGAATGTCCCGAACTGCATGAAAGAACTGATCGACTTTCTCCATGATGTGCCTGCGGAAGAAGATATGTACGAAGTGCCGGTTGTCATCCGTCTGGCAATCGCCCATGCGCAGTTCGAGACGATTCATCCTTTTGTCGATGGTAATGGCCGTGTCGGTCGTCTACTGTTGCCGGTCATGCTGGCTGCGGAAGGATATCTGCCGGTTTATATTGCCGGGTATCTGAAAAACTATCAGCAGGAGTACTACGACCGGCTGGCAGGTGTACAGTTGCGAGAAGAGTGGCAACCGTGGATTCAGTTCTTCGCCACAGCGGTTGAAGAGTCGGTCAAGGAATCAATCCATACGGCTTCCGCGTTGGAAAACCTATTGCGACAGTGGGAAGAGCGGATAGCTGAATTGCGTGTCAGGTCTGATTCGGCGGTCAACAAGTTGCCGCAGCTACTGATAGGCAGACCGGTCATTACTGCCCGGCAGGTAGAATCGGAACTCGGTGTTTCGTTTCCGGCAGCCAATAATGCCCTAATCAAACTGGCAGAAATAGACATCCTCACCATTCCGTATGAGCAACAGCGTAACCGTACCTTTGTTGCCCATGAAGCAATTGACATTCTTAACAGCAGGTAGCTCTTTAGAAGGTTCCAGTGCTGCTGACTATTGCAGGAAATATATAGTAATTAGTTCACCCCCCAAGGGAGATTTCAGATGCCTATAAAGCCACACAATAGTGATAGATGGCCACCAAGAGTAAAAATCAACATTTACGACATGGAAAAACGGCGAATTAAAACATCAAAAAATACCCGATACGACCTTAACGATAATTTGATGGAACCTTGGCCATACAGGAAAAGAATAGTTTTTTTTGGTATGAAAACTTTCAGTACTAATTGGCCAGTATCGGCAAAACGGAGCAGCAGTCTTTCGAATACTTGAACTCGTATTCAATAAGTAACCAGGAAGGATTACTGTGATAAAAATACTACTCAATATTCAATCGCAGCTCCTGTTTTTTGCTTTCACACTCCTGGCTGGCTGCGGCGGAGGTTCCGGCTCCAATTCAACCGCAGCGCTGGGCGCCAAAAACCTTAACATAATCTTTGTGGCAAGCCCGGATTTGGCGTACCCCGCTTTAGATCACCCGGCGCATGCAGACATCAATCGAACCACTGCAAACCTAACCAGTCAGGGATTGCAACGTTCACTTCAGATGGCCACGTTTCTGAAACAGCAGGTTCTCGGGGGGGAAAATGTAAACGGAATTTATGCGCTTTCACCGATGACCCATCTGCAGACCGCAAATAATTACCCGGACATGGCCTCAATCGGCTTCATTCAACAGTTTGCCCTTCTCAACAAAAGCACGTTTTCCAACTACACCGGCAACAGCTTCCCGATCAATGTAGCGTATGCTCAAGGGTCAGTGCCAGTACCCGACGGTGTCATTGAGCCTGTCGCTGGGGCGTTTTGGCCTGGATCGCCTGCATACGGCACTACCTCTACCGGACTTGATTTCAATAACACCAACGGCAACAACGATACATTGGTATCAGGTATCATCAGTAACAATCAAACCGGTTATCATGTTTTCTCCGCACCGTGGGAGACAATCAGCGCCCTGATGTCAAGCATCAATGCACAGCATGGATATAACCTGAATCTTCCGACAACCTATATGGGCCCGAACTATGTCTATGCCATATCTATCCCTACGGCCGGATGCGCCAGCCTGGTTACGTACAACAGCAATCTGAATCCTCCTGCCACGTACCCTGTTTTGCCCACGCCAGTGGCTAGCGCTGCATGCACTCACTCCGAGCAATCCTATTTCAAAACAGTACTGACTGGTGGAGTAGGTGACGTCCAGATACCGTCGAACGCCAATACCAACCAAAGGGTTTACATTGTCCGGCACGCAGATGCGCATCCTGATCCTGCATTTAAATTTGAAGATGGCAATTATGTGGCTGCAGGACAATGGCGTGCGTTGGCACTCTCCAACGCGTTACGTGGCAAAATAAGTCCCAACATGGTCTATTCCATCGATCCTGCTCAGTGGTTCCCGGTTTCCAAAACGTTTAACGTTTCATACGTCAGACCTTCACTAACAATTCTGCCCTACGCTATCGATAATAATTTGCCTTTTTCTCTGGTATCGAGTTTCGAGCTGGGGGTCGATCCGGTCGATCAAAACACAGCCCAGACCACGAGTAATTTTTTCTTTACCGGTGGTACGTTCTCCAATCAAACCATCCTGCTGGCATGGGAATCAGGTCATATCAGACCGCTTTTAAATGCACTCATAGCAACCTATAGCGCCACCGCCCCGCTCCTCCCGACTGCTCAAACACTGACAGTACCGAAGGGTGGCTGGCCGAGTAGTGACTACGACACTATCTGGACCGTGATACTTGACGCTCAGGGCAACCTGACGGTGGATAACGAACTGTGCGAAGGGATAGACTCCACGAAGCTGCCGGCGACTGCTCCGCTGTTCTGAATATTCCGCTGGTGGGAGGAAAAATGAAGCTGCTTCCTGCACGGTAACTAACCGTAACGGTTGACACTTATACGGAGCGAATTCGTGGATATAACCAAAAATAAATCGAAATCAAAGGGAGGCTTCATGCAGTCTGTCAAATGGCTTGTTCTTTTACTGTTTGCTATTTCCTTTCTTATCAATGGATGCGGCGGCAACGATGTGCAACCGGATAAATGGACCTATGCCGTGTATTGCGATGCCCGTGGCGATAATGACACGAACAATCTCACTAAATCGGGTGTAAACGAGGCAGTGGTCAATTCCGTGGCCACGGATATGGTGAAGGAAGAGGTCGAGCTGGTCATTTTCCCGGGAGATATGGTGAGTGGCTGGTGGGCGACCACGACACCGTACGCCAGCCAGTTTGCAACATGGCGCAATGCGATGGCGCCGGTCTATGAGGCGGGCATTAAGGTCTATCCGGTTCGGGGAAACCATGAGGTAGGTAATACGGACTTTTATCCTTATCCATGGCCGCCGGGTTCAAGCCCCACACCGACGATAATTCCCGACGCCGACCTCATGACGGCGTATTTCAATGCGTTTTCCGATCCGTGGATTCCGGCCACCGGGCCGGCTGGTGAAGAGGGGCTTACCTATAGCTTTGTCTACAAAAACGCCTTCTTTGTCGGAATGGATCAGAGCGTTAATCCGTACCGGGTAAATCAGGCATGGCTGGACACGCAACTGGCGCAGAATACCCAGCCGCACACCTTCGTGTATGGCCATACCCCGGCATTCCGGGTCGGACACACCGACTCGCTGGCCTATTACCCGGTGGACCGCGACTTGTTCTGGAACAGCCTCGGTAATGCCGGTGTCCGGATGTACTTCAGCGGCCACGACCATCTCTATAACCGGGCGCATATCCAGGATCAGGCCGGGCACACCATCTACCAGGTGTTGACCGGTGCCGGCGGGGCGCCATTCAATACCTGGACACCGCCCTATGCCGAAGGTGACAAGGTGGTTGGCGATTTTCACCAGGAAGGAAAAAACGGCTATGTCCTTGTAACGGTTGACGGTCCGCATGTGAAAATGAGGTGGAAATCGCTTTCAAGTGCTAACGGGCAGGATGTCTGGACAACGGAGGATACGCTTGTATACACGGTGAACTGAAAGATTAGGGGGTAAAAGTGATTTACAATGATTCGAAGTATAGCAGCGGTGCCAAAGGTTCAGAAAAGAGCATTGGGCTAACACATCGTCACCAAAAAAGGTTTAACAGAAAAGGAGCAATTATGAACATGCGCTACAGTAATTTCAGGTTCTTCGGTTTGTTTTGTGTCCTTATACTTCAATTACAGTTGGCTGCATGTGGAGGTGGCGGCGATTCCACTGGTCAGCAACCTCCAGAATGGCCAATAGCCAAAGAAGTTTTTACCACCGCCGAACAGCAGATCCTCCCCATCGGGCTGCCTGATTCCACTCCGCATATAAATCCGCGGGATGTATCGCTCTATGAGATATTCGGCTATAGTGCCTGGCAGGTAGGAGCCGGCCAGTCCCCTGTGAAACGGACTGATCTTGCGCCCGGTAATGCCGCAACAAATGCAGCGCATCTATTGACGTTTTTTACCATCACCGACGTTCACATCACTGACAAGGAATCTCCGGCCCAGGTGAATTATCTCGGATGGAGCGCACCGTATGGCCTTGGTTCTTATGAACTGTCCGGCGCTTATGCCCCCACTATTCTCGCGACCACTCAAGTTCTGGATGCCGCCGTTCAGACGATCAACGCCCTGCACAAAAAGACCCCCTTTGATTTTGGTATCGCTCTGGGCGATGCCATCAACAACGCTCAATACAACGAACTGAGATGGTATATCGACGTTCTCGACGGCAAGATTATTACCCCCAGCTCCGGGTCACATGTGGGGGCTGACACCATCGATTACCAGAAGCCTTTTAAGGCTGTCGGCCTCAACAAGGCGATCCCCTGGTATCAGACCATCGGCAACCACGATCAGTTTATGATGGGTTCATACATAGAAACCGCCAAAACCCAGGCCGCGCATATCGGAACCGCAATTCTTAACGCCAATGAGACTATCGGGGCGCCACCCACGGCCGCAGGTATGGCAGGGTATGGATTTTACATGGGCGTGGTTGATGGTTCGACTCCCAATGGGGATATCATCGGAGCAGGGCCGGAGTCACTCTTTCCTGTCCCGCCGACGGTAGTTGCGGATCCGGATCGTCGTTCACTCGAAACTGCTAATTCCACAAGTCTTAATTGGATGAAAGAGTTCTTTGCAACCACCTCAAATCCGATCGGTCACGGTTTCACTCAGGCCAATATTGATAATGATTTTGCCTCGTATAGCTTCCAGCCGAAGCCGGATGTGCCGATCAAGGTAATCGTGCTTGATGACACCTGCAAAGGATCTGGCCAACTGAGTTATGCCTTGGGCTGCCTTGATCAGCCCCGCCTTACCTGGCTTACAAACGAATTGCAGAATGGTCAGGATAATAATCAATTGATGATCATCTCTGCCCATGTCCCGATCTATCCGCAAAACAGTCTTACCGATCCCAGTAAAGGGAACTTTCCATTTTTCCGCACACCGGGGTTTACCGATGCATCATTGCTCGCCGTTCTGCGCGACTATCCGAATCTCATAATGTGGATTTCCGGACATCGCCACGTTAATACCGTTACCCCTCATCCTTACAATCCGGCTGATCCAAACGATCATCCTGAAAACAGCTTCTGGATGGTGGAAACCGCATCGCTCCGTGATTTCCCCCAACATTTTCGTACCTTTGACATTCGCCGCAACAGCGATAACAACATTTCGATTGTGATTACCAATGTGGATCCTGCGGTTACAGAAGGAACGCCCGCAGCAAAGTCGCGGGGATATGCGGTCGGCACTTCGAGGATATTTGGTGCCGATGACACTGCCACACCGCCAACACGTGCGCTCACTGATTCTAATGCTTACAACGCCGAGCTGGTGAAACAATTGACCCCCATTATGCAAGGGGTAATTGCCACTAAAGGTACGGCATTGTAACGGTCTGCTAAACAGCTGGAATCTGTAATCCTGAATCACTGGAGGTAAAACATAAAAATGCTCACAACATGGATGACACCACTCAGCAAATACAGGCTGTACATCGTAACAGCAATAGTCATCGCTTTTTTGGCGCTTGTCGGCAGTCAAATGGCGAGTGGCGCGACGGTCCCGGTGGATCTGATGATTACCAACGGTCTGGTTGTCACCATGGATTCCGCTTTGACGGTCATCGAAGGCGGCAGTGTTGCCGTTGACAAGGGTGAAATTGTGGCAGTCGGTCCGGCGTCAGCCATGAAGGATCGTTACGTTGCGACCCGGACAATTGACGCTGCGGGCAAACTTGTCATGCCCGGTCTGGTGAACAGCCACACCCATGCGGCCATGACCCTCTTTCGAGGGCTTGCCGACGACCTGCCGCTTGATACCTGGCTGACAAAGCATATCTGGCCAGCCGAGGCGAAATTTATCACCCCGGCTTCGGTCCGCATCGGCGCCAATCTGGCGCTGGCAGAGATGATCCGCTCCGGCACGACCACGTTCAGCGACATGTATTTCTTTGCCGACGAACTTGCCCAGGCCGCTAAGACAGCCGGCGTCAGGGGTGTTGTGGGGGAGGCAGTCCTCGATTTCCCAACGCCTGACAGTAAATCCCCGCAGGAGAGTTTTGCTGCCATAGAAAAACTGGCTGCAAAATGGAAAAATGACCCGCTCATTATGATTGCCGTTGCACCGCATTCTCCGTATACCTGCTCTCCGGAAACGCTGAAATCCGCAAAAAAACTTGCTGACACCCTGGGGTTGCCGCTTATCATCCATGTTTCCGAAACCCGGAAAGAGGTTTCCGACATAACGGGAAAATATGGCGTACCACCTTTTAAACACCTCGACCGTCTCGACTTTTTCGGGGGGACGGTAATTGTAGCCCATGCGGTATATCCAACTCCCGATGAAATCAGGCTCATGGCAGAGAAAAAAGTGGGAGTGGCCCATAATCCGGAAAGCAACATGAAGCTGGCCAGCGGTGTTGCCCCCGTGCCGGAGATGCTCCGGGCCGGAATCGCTGTAGGGCTTGGCACTGACGGCGCGGCCAGCAACAACAACCTGAATATGTTCAAGGAGATGAATGCCGCTGCGTTGCTCCAAAAAGTATCACGTTTAGAACCGACGGCAATGACTGCACGAGAGACGGTAACAGCGGCAACCATTGGCGGCGCAAAGGTATTGGGGCTGGAAAAGCGGATCGGTTCGCTGGAAAATGGGAAGCGGGCCGACCTTATCATCATTGACCTGAATCGCCCGCACCTTGTGCCGCTCTATGATGTGTACTCACTGCTGGTGTATGCAGCAAACGGGGCGGATGTGGAAACAGTATTCATTGAGGGCCGACCGGTCATGGAAAACAGGAAGCTTCTTACGCTGGATGAGGGAAGTGTCATGCGGGAGGCACAGAAACTTGCGTTGAAGATCCCGATCTTAAGAGACTCCCCCGTAGTAAGTTACAAGGCATCACATGAGTAGTTTGATTCTCACATCAATGCAAACTTCGGTGGTCGCGGATTATCTAAGAAAACGACTGGACGAGATCAACTATCCGGCCTGGAAAAATGATTACTCGAATACTGTTTTTTTCACAGGCAATGCGAATGGGTCATGAACAAATGGGGGCTTGCGCCGAATGAGGGCTCTCGCCTTGGCGGAAAACTGGCTCATAACATTGTCATGCAGCAAGTCGGGTTGGATACTCTTGACCTGTATATTGCGGACATTAAAAAAGATCTTGCCGACATTATGGCAGTAAAAATTCCAAACAAATAGAGGGTTGTAAATGCGACATCTGAAACAGTTCCGGTTATCTTTTATCGTCTTCTTTTGTCTGCTCGCCGCCTGCGGCAGCGATTCACCAGCGCCTGTCTCACCGACACCGGTCAGTCTCCAGACGCAATATTCCAGCGCTGTTGCCGATGCACGCACAGCCGAGCCATCGGAAATATCGCGCTACCTCACGCCGATTGCCAATGACAATCCCAATCTGCTCTGGGAAAACGGCGTAGTCGGGTCGCGACTGCTGGTGGTGACCTGGCTGGGAGATGCGGGGAAATACTACAAATGCAGCGATCCTGGCGGTTGTATCGGCAACAGCTCCTGCATTGAAGGGGGCGAGTGTCCGACCTACAAATACGATTCCTGGGTGACGGTCGTGCCGGAGATCAAAAACTATTTCGGCGGCACAGCACCGCAACCGCTACGTATTGCCCAGTTGCTGGGATTGCCGCCCGAAGCCGCCACAGCTGGCAACCCTGGCGAGTATAAATACATGTTGGAGATGTGGGTTTCCCCCCATGACCTTTTCCGTCCCTGTCCCGACACGGAGATTTCTGATACGGCCTGCGAAACAAGCTTTCCAACAGATTCATTCCGGATGCTCGACCCGAACAACACAGTCAGGGCGACGGTAGGTCCTGAGTACGGCGTTTTCATGACCTACTCATCCTGGTTCAATAATCAAAACAGCTATTCCTATACCATCGGTTCATCCCCGTACCCCTGGACCCGTCTCGGCTATACCTATGACTGGGGGGGCAGCAATCATGTCGGGTTGAGCGAGTTTGTTCTGCATGGAAGAAAAGCTGATGCCTCAACCATTTCAGTCGGGATAAAGTCGGTCAAGACCACGGCGGAGTATTTTTCGCAATGACACAATAAAACTTTAGATTGTTTTACGGTATGGTAACAACCGGTACCTACCGGCGCCGGTCATTACCCAATTGTCAGGGAAATTTTTACTTCGAGGAAAGGATAAAGGAGATGCACAACATAAACGTTTTTCAAGCTGACGCGGGTAGTGTTAAAAGCAGATGTACAATCACCCTCATCGTTGCTGTTGTACTTCATCTTTTTGTAATCCTGTCATGTGCCGAGGACAAGATAATCGTAATCGGTCATAAAAGCCCCGATACCGATGCGGTCGTCTCGGCAATAACCTATGCCAACTTGAAGAACATTCTGGGTATGAAAGAAGCCTCCCCTGCCGTCGCCGGGAATCTCAACAATGAGACCAGGTTTGTGCTGGATTACTTCAAGGTTCCGTATCCTGAATTGATCACTGACTGCCAAACCCACTGTAACAAGGTAATCCTTGTAGATCACAACGACATGGCTCAGACGGTGGATCATCTCTCCATGGAGAGTGTTGTTGAAGTATTAGACCACCACAGGATCGGCGGCCTTACCACCGGCACGGCCATTTTTTTTCTCAATGAGCCGGCAGGGGCGACTGCAGGAATCATCGCGAATCTTTACGAGCAGAACCGAGTTCCCCTCAGCAGGGAAATGGCCGGGTTGCTGATGTCCGCAATCCTGAGTGATACGGTTTTATTCAAGTCGCCGACAACAACACCGCGTGATAAAGCTGCAGTGGCAAAACTGGCCGCGATTGCGGGCATCGACGAACCGATGAAGTTCGGCATGGAGCTGTTCAGAGTCAAAAGCAATATCGCGGCCCGACCTGCCCGCGAGCTTGTCACGGGGGACATCAAAACGTTCAATTTCAATGGCATCAAGGCGATGGTGGGTCAGATTGAGGTTATGGATTTGAATGATATTGCCCCCAGGAGAGCTGCAATTCTGGAAGAAATGAACAAAATCAAGGATTCAGAGAAGCTGGACATGGTTGTAATGATGCTGACCGATGTTATGAAGGAGGCCAGTGACCTCCTTTTTGTGGGAACTGCGGCTTCAGCCCACGGCTTCGAGAAGGCGTTCGCCGGCCGAATAATTGACAACTCCATTTTCCGGGATAAAATTCTGTCAAGAAAGTTGCAGGTAGTCCCGCCACTGGACGGTGCTTTCAAAAAATGAACATGCCTGTCAGATTGTTCAAATTGAGTAAAACCCCTGTTTCATAAAGTATATAGTTCCATTGGTAACTTGGGCAACTATCTGGATAGAGGCGAATGGCGCGAAAATCGGCTTGATGGTTATGATGCCGACAGGGATGGTCGAGGTATCATCCTGCGTTCTACTCGACAACATCAAGGCGGGGTAGAAGGTCAAAAAAAGGTGTAAGCCCGTTCTGCCTGCGACTGAGTGGCAGCAATCATGTCGGCCTGAGCTGGTTTGTTCTGCACGGCAGAAAAGAGAATGGCTCGACCATTTTGATCGGGATTGCGTTGGTCAAGACCACAACGGAATATTTTGCGCATGAACGAGTTTGAGCACCAACCTCTCGTAGAGGATATTTCAATACAAGGAGAATTCTATGAAAGGGTTGTTACTGCTCTTCGCGATGATTGTAACAGTGGCAGGGTTAAGTGCATGTGGCGATAGCGGGACACCTGCGGCAACGGCAACACCAACCGGAACCGTTGTTGATTTGACAGCATTCAAAAATTTGCAACAGGGTATTGCGGCAGCGGATTCACAGTTACAGTTTTCTCTTGCCGGGTCTGATAATCAAGGCGCTGAGTACTCGGGCACGTATACACTGATTTCAGACGGGACTGTTTCGTTTGAAGGCGACAACAGACGGAAATCCCGTCAAATATTTACAACACAACGTGGTAGCGATGCTCCGGTAACCTCTGTCACTACACGCTACTTCGACGATCCCACCGGTGCTTTCTACAAAGCGGTTTCCGACGCGGGTGTTGTATCCACACCAGCAGGCACGAACCTGGCTACAGCCGCAATTCCTGCTTCTGCGAAAGTCGGTGACTTCGGAACAATCCGTTCAGTATTTAACAGTGATGGTACTTCATATACCTTTTCATGGTCATTAAATGCTGATGTAGATGGGGCTTCCAAGCTCGATATCAGCTTCTTCAGAACAGGTACCGATACAATATCGGGTGGGATAGAGGTTACGACGATCTATTTGGATGCCAATGGCAAACCGATAAAAATAGAACTTTTCCTGAGGACAGACACCATGAGAATGATCTTATCCGGCACAAGGGTGTAAATTCTCTTGAATAACAAGGATATACATCCTACCCCAGAAACCGCACCGCACCGCACCGCGCCGCGTCTTCACGTTGTGAACTACCGTTACAGCCCCTTCCCTTGAGCTCCAGCACCTGCTTGACCGGTTGGGGCTCACTGCAGATGCTACAACGGATAGAGGAACCATTGCATCACGATTGCGGAGATTATGAATCTGAAACTTGAAGTTATCCAGACACGTGGTATCTCCATTGATGCCTCGAAGATGACGCAGAACATCACGTAAAAGAATAAGGGGGGCGTATGTCGTTTCGTAACGTATTTTCACTTGTTTCCGTGACACTGCTCACTACGTCGCAAATATTTGGCTGTGCGCCGCTGCAGATGCAGTCAAAAGGAGTGATTGGGCGCGTGCAGCTTGCTGATGCAGTGGTAACATTGCCGGTTCCGGCAGTCTGGAAAAATTTCCAGGACATTACCCAGGTACCGCGTCCGTCGCACCATGAGGGTAAGGCCACGGCATTCGTGGCTGATTTTGGCCGCAGGTTGGGACTTGAAACAGTTGTCGATGCCGTTGGCAATGTCGTCATTCACAAACCGGCCACATCCGGCATGGAGAATTCGCCCGTTGTGGTGCTTCAGGCACATCTGGATATGGTTCCGCAAAAAACATCCGCCTCCACCCATAATTTTGAGACAGATTCGATACGTGCATATGTCGAGGATGGCTGGATTCACGCTGACGGCACAACGCTTGGCGCGGATGATGGCATAGGCGTAGCACTCATCATGGCAATTCTTCAAGCAGAAACGATAGTCCATGGCCCACTCGAAGCACTCTTTACTGTCAACGAGGAAGACGGTTTCACCGGCGTTAACGCCCTGGCAACCGATGCCTTGCACGGCAGGAACTTTATAAATGTCGACAACGAAGTCGAAGGTCAGTTTCTGGTCAGCAGTGCCGGCGCCGTTTATGTAGAAGCCCGGGAGACATATTCCGAAATTCCCACTCCGGACGGCATGACCGGGCTCCAGGTAACCATTGACGACCTGCTCGGCGGTCATTCCGGTATCGACATCAACAAGGGGCGGGCCAGTGCCCATCAACTGATGGCACGACTGCTGGTTAATGCCCCCGCAGAGTTCGGCGTTCGGCTCGCGAATCTGGCAGGCGGAAACATGCGCAACGCAATTCCGCGCGTAACTACTGTTATTGTCGCTCTTCCGGCCGATCAGACAGCCGCTTTCAGCTCATATGTGCATGACTTCAAAGCTACCGTGGCGAACGAACTGGGGGCCGCCGATCCGGGCCTGACCGTTACGATAACTCCAGTCAGTCTCCCGGCAAAAGTGATGGACACGACAGCGCAGCAGGCACTGATCGCTGCTGTCTATGCCGCCCCACAGGGAGTGTTTCGCATGAGTGCAGATGTGCCGGGAATGGTGGAAACCTCCGGCAACATCGGCATACTAACCATAGACAACGGCCAGTTTTCCGCCAGCGTTTACGTGCGCAGCGCCCTTGATCCGGAGCGTGATGCCGAGGCACAGCGTTTTATCACGGTCTTTAAAGATGCCGGTGCCACGGTCACTCTTAACGGAGCCTATTCCAGTTGGCCGCCCAACCCGAATTCGGCGTTGTTAGGGTTGATGAAGGGAGTTTACAAGCATTTGTACGGCAAGGAACCGGCGGTAGCTGCCATCCATGCCGGACTGGAGACCAGTGTGGTCGGGGTGAAATATTCTGGAATGGACATGATTTCGATCGGCCCGACGATTCAAAACGTCCACTCGCCGGACGAACGACTGGAGGTGGCAACGGTGAAAAAGGCGTACGATCTGATCGTGGCAACGCTGGCTCAGATTAAATAGGACAAATTGCATCATATCGGAGGTTTTCTATGCAAAGGCTGTTTCGAGCAAAGATATTTATATTGTGGTTAGTGGCGGTGGTTTTATCTATTCAGATCGCGTATGGCGCAGGAGCTAATGAGGCGTGTAATCTTCAGCAGGCAAAGCTGAAACCATCGATCAGCGAGCTGAAAGCATTGATAGACACGGACCCCGTGGTGCGGATGTATTTTACGCAAATGATTGATCAGGTGCCCGGATACTATAAACAAAAGCCGAATATCACTCTCACCGGCGTTGATCAGATGCTCTGCCTGATAAATGCTGCCATGGACAGCGCACCGGTATACGAAGATAACGATCTGGCAGGTTTTCCAATCAACTCTATTGTCAACTGGACGATGGGGGTACCGGCCGGTTTTGCCGTCTACCGCAACGACAAGGTAAATGCGGTGTTTCGGAAGATCCTGGACGAATACGGTTCTTACCTGAACAGTCCGGCATCACGTTCCGTTTTTAACGACTCCCCAGACGGCTGGAAGTCAAAAGCTGCGATTGCAAAGCTGGGGATGGATCAGTATCAGTATGATCCGAACGATACCTACTGGGGATTCAAATCCTGGAATGATTTTTTCATCAGAAAGCTCAAGCCCGGCATGCGGCCGATTGCAGAGCCTGATAACAACAAAGTGATAGTCAGCGCGGCTGATTCCGGTGTGTACAAAATTCAGAGTAATGTAAAAAAACAGGACTGGTTCTGGTTAAAATCTCAACCATACTCACTGAATGACATGCTGGATAATGACCAGGCCATGGTAGATAAATTTGTGGATGGTGACATCTATCAGGCATTTCTGTCAGCCACAAAGTACCACCGGTGGCACAGCCCGGTTTCCGGCACCATCAAAAAGGCCTACATCAAGCAGGGGAGCTACTACTCCGCTGCAGAATCATGGGGAATGGATCCTGCCAGTCCCAATGACTCGCAGGGATACATCGCTCACGTGGCGACACGGGCAATCATCTACATAGAGGCGGATGACCCGAAAATCGGCTTGATGGTTATGATGCCGATCGGGATGGCTGAGGTGTCATCCTGTGTTCTGCTCGACAACATAAAGGCGGGGTACAAGGTCAAAAAAGGTGAAGAGCTCGGTTATTTCCAATACGGCGGTTCCACCCATTGCCTCATTTTCAGACCCGGGGTCATCAAGGAATTCAACGTACAGGTTGGTCAGGATGTAAAGATGGGGCAGGCCATAGCCGTCGCGAATTAGCCCGTACTTGTGCATCAGGCCATCCTGAAATTGTCTCCATTTGAACATGTCATGGGAGTAACTGCATGACATCTGATCTAAGTACCACCTACCTGGGCGTTAAATTTCGAAATCCCTTCATCCTGGCTTCCACCCCACCAACTGCCACCGGTGACAAGGTGCGGCGAGCCTTTGAAGCGGGCTGGGGCGGAGCGGTTTTTAAAAGAAGTGTTGTTTTATCAAATTGACACAGGAGAATTCGATGCAATGTATTTCTTGGAAGAGTATTTCACTTACCGTTCTTTTTTTTGTGCTCTGTGGTTGTAGTAGTGGCGACGGTGGAGGTGACGGAGGGACTCAGGGCTCATCTCAGTTTTTGCCCAACATGAACCAAAAAATTACGCCGCTTGCGGTTCCATATTCCACGTTTGAAACATTAAATTCAAATCTTCCCGGCATGCCGGAATGGCTGGCCGGTCAAGCGGTCACTACCGTGGTAAGTCCGGACAGCAAGACACTGCTTGTTCTGACGAGCGGATATAACCGCGTCTACACCGCTACTCCCAGTTCCCCCTATCCATGGTACACACCGGACTCAAATGAGTATGTGTTCGTCTACGATATTTCCGCACAATCGCCGATCAAAAAGCAAGTGTTGAAGGTCCCCAATACCTACAACGGGATTGTCTTTGATCCGTCCGGCAAGGCGTTTTACGTCGCTGGCGGTGCCGATGACAATGTCCACGTCTTTACCCGGATTGCCGAAGGTAAGTGGGGGGAGGCTGCATCTCCGCTATCCTTGGGTCATAACAAACTGGGCAATGGTATCGGCGTGAAACAGCCTGATTCCGGGTCAAATCTTGTGAGCGTAAACACACAAGTCGCGGTGCTGCCGTGCGCCGCCGGCGTAGCAATTTCTTCCGACGGCAAGACGATGGTAGTGGCAAATTATTACAATGATTCGATCACGGTGTTCAGGGGAGGCTTGAACAACTGGTCTGCGGGAATCAACCATGACTTGCGCCCCGGCAAAAGCGGCGGGACTGTCGGCGATCCCGGAGGTTCATATCCGTTCTGGGTCGCGGTGAAGGGTACTGAGGCGGCCGGAACGGCGACTGCGTATGTGTCGAGTATCCGTGATCGCGAGATAGTTGTGGTTAACCTGAACAATACACCTTCAGTGATAACCCGGATTAAAGTGCAGGGCAAACCGAACAAGATGACGATGAACCATTTACAGACGCGCCTGTATGTTGTTGAAGATCAGACCGATACGGTTGATGTCATCGACACTGCGACGAACGCGATCGTCGAAACCATCCCGGTAATTGCTCCTGCGTCAGTTATGCCGGACTCGCTGAAAGAGTACCGCGGCGCCAATTCCAACAGCGCAACACTCTCTCCAGATGAGACCCGACTCTTCGTGACAAATGGTAATCTGAATTGTGTCGCCGTGGTTACCTTGAATGGTGCAACGGCCGCCAGCAAGGTCATTGGACTTATTCCGACCGGCTGGTACCCGAATTCTGTCAGTTTCAACGGTGACGGCACCTGGATGTACGTTGTCAACGGGAAGTCCGCAACCGGTGCGAATCCCGAATTCCGTTATAGTTCCGGTCCGCCGACTCACACAAATGGCTGGCTGGCAAATCAGTATAATCCCCAGTTGATCAAGGCAGGCCTCCAGAGTTTCCCGCTTCCGGGCACAACGCAGCTGACGACGCTGACCACGCAGGTAGCCACAAACAACCGCTTTTCCTATACCGATAGCGCCACCGATATCGCGATTATGGCAGCGGTGCGCCAAAAAATTAAACATGTTATCTTCATCATCAAGGAAAACCGGACCTATGACCAGATTCTCGGTGACCTGGAAGTTGGCAATGGCGATCCTGATCTCGCAGAGTTTGGTAAGGCGTACACGCCGAGCCAGCACCAGCTGGCGCGCCAATTCGTCACACTTGACAACTTCTACGCGACCTCAGAGACCAGCAATGACGGCTGGCCCTGGACTGTTTCAGCCCGCGCTCCCGATGTAATTGAGCGCCAGTTTCCGGTGACCTACGCGGGGCGTGGCCTCAGCTTGGATAGCGAAGGCCTGAATCGCAGTGTGAACGTTTCCATCCCGAGTTCATATGTTCGTAATGCCGCCAATAACCTCTCTCCAGATGATCCGGACCTGTTGCCGGGCCAGAGCAACGTGGCTGCGCCGGATGGGCCTCCGCCGGAATATGAACTGGATAAAGGATATATATGGGACTCCGCTCTTAAAAAGGGGCTCTCTGTTCGCAACTACGGCTTCTTTGTTGATGTGACCCGCTACGCATTCCCCCCTGGCGACCCCAACAGCGTTCCTCTGGATCCTGCGCCGTTCGACAGTGGCAGGATTGTTGCCATTCCTGCCAGTGCTTCCCTCGCTCCGTATACTGATCAGTACTTCCGCGGTTTCGACAACGCGTATCCCGATTATTACCGATATACAGAGTGGGAGAGAGAGTTCGAACTTTACGAAACCAGCGGCGATCTTCCTGCACTGAGCCTTGTGCGCTTTATGCACGATCACACCGGAAGTTTCAGCACTGCGATCGACGGCGTCAATACTCCGGAGATACAGCAGGCCGATAATGACTATGCCGTCGGCCTGCTTGTTGAGAAAATTTCACAGAGCCCCAAGTACAAGGATAATACGCTGATATTTATCATTGAAGATGATGCCCAGGATGGCGGCGACCATATCGATTCGCACCGCACGGTTGCCTTTATAGTGGGGGCCTATGTGAAGCAGGGCGTCGTGGTCTCCTCACAGTACAATACAGTCAACTTCCTGCGCACAATTGAAGAGGTGTTAGGCCTCAAGCCAATGAACATGAACGATGCGCTCGCGCGGCCCATGACCGATATTTTCAATTTGGCCGATCTCACCAGCGGGACGCCAAAGTCGTGGGCTTTTAAAGCACTTTCTGCACAGATTCTTAATGGCACGACTCTGCCGCCATTTCTGGACAAATCTCCCAGCAAATCAGCTCGTCTGAATGCACCAAAACCGACACATGATGCAAAGTATTGGGCACGGGTTACGAAGGGAATGGACTTTACGTCCGAGGACAAGTTTGATTTTGCTGCCTACAACCGTATCCTCTGGAAGGGCTTGATGGGCAACAAACCATATCCTGTTGACCGGACAGGGAAAGACCTTCGCCAGAACAGATCGGAGTTACTTGCGCGGTACGAGAGGTCATTGAAAAACAACGTCAAGCAAACAAAGATGGCACCAAAGTAAGTGATGGTAATGAAGATGTCCAGCGATGCCAGATAGGCGGTAATTACCGTCTGCTTATTGACAATGTCTGTATTGAATGAGGCTGCAATGGCAGTCGTGCGGGGTTACATGTTGTGTTATCGAGCAGTTACATACAGATGGCGCTGATCACCGTCGGTGTCATGCAATATTGGCAGAAACGTATGGATGGAGGTTTTTCAGATGGTATATCACGCAAGGTAAACTGTATGCGATGTGTTCGTGGATTTAAAGTAAACCGTCATGCAGGCGAAAATCTGATGCCGCCAGATAACTCTTGGACTTCATTTGAGGGCAGAGTGAGAATCGTCCCTGAAATGCTGAAATACTGCAGGTAAGGACGGAATAGCCGGAAATGATTATGCTGTCGGTGCAAAGAAAAAAACATACGGTATGGCAGTCAGTAGCGAGAACCGGAGTGTTGCTCCTGCTGGCGGCTACAGGCATCTTGCCGTTCCCGGCAGATGCCGCGGAAACCTCACTAAAAAAAGCCTCCCTGATGCCACTTTGGAGCCCCCAAGCCCAGTTTGCCGGATATTATGTCGCTCTCGATAAGGGCATCTATGTCCGGAACGGTATCGACCTGACGATTTTAACGGGAGGACCGGGGCATTCCTCCGCACAAGCCCTGCGAAGCGGCAAGGCGGACTTCGCCGTCCTCTGGCTCAGTACCGCCCTGCAACAGTATTCAGGGGGAAACCGGGTCGTTAATCCTAAAAAACGCAGTTGATTGAAGTTCACCCTGTTGCCGGCATCAAATTTATATCCGGTAGCGGCGGTGAAGCCGCCAACAATTTTCTGAAAGCCCTCTGGGCAATCAGTCTGACTCTTTCCG
>JAQTZV010000031.1 GCA_028687585.1 Desulfuromonadaceae bacterium
TGTCGCGCTTGCCGAAGCTGAGCAGGGTACTGGAGTCAACAGTGACGTCTGCCGCCATGACGCCGAACGGCGTTGCAGCAACGGTCACTGCACAGAGCAGGGTGCAACAGGTCTTCTTCATGGAGTGGCTCCTGTAAATATCCTGTGAACTGAACAATGGGCTATATAAAATGTACTCATTTCTGAAATAATCGAAATAATTATATAAAAGAGTTTCTGTGTCCGTGGTGATGTGGTCAGGTGCTCGCAACGCTCGCAGTGTAGAGGCACTGACAAAGCAAATATCGCGCCAGATATGTATTTATTACGTAATATGAAGGTAAATGCATGATTTCAATAACAAATACAAAATAACTCCATCGTTAAAGCGCATCTCCAGTCAAAAAAACCGTCATAAGATGCTGATGTGTCATATATGACGGGCTCAGAAGCCGGTAATTTGAAGGGTAAAAATACAAACCGTATTTTTAAATCAGAAACCAAGAACAAATAAAAAAACCGGGTCACCAAAAATAAGCATTTCGGCAACCCGGCTGTCTCATTGAGACCCATTAGGCTTTCCGCCCCATTCTCACGAATGGTTTAGTATTATCGTATTTCTACAACCATATTTTATTGTCGTAAATAAACCATTACAATAAAACGCAACTCTTCGTCAAGCAAATTTATTGACAAAGAGAATCAGGAATTAAAGCCCTGCCAGTTTTATCCGTCGGTTAGACAGCATCGGTAATGCGTTTTTGCTTGTTATTCAATCTGTTGAGCGCATGAATATACGCTTTTGCCGAAGCAACGATAATATCGGTTGAGGAGCCCTTGCCGACAACATTGTGATTCCCCTCACTTACTCGGACCGTTACTTCGCCCTGAGCATCGGTACCTCCGGTGATAGAACCAACGTTATATTGAGTCAACTTTGACTTTGACTTGGTCAGTTTTTTGATGGCTTTGAACGTTGAATCAACAGGACCATCGCCCAGTTCTGCTGTCCGTACGGTAACACCATTAATTTCCATCTGGACAGTTGCGGTAGCAACGGTAAATGAACCGCAGGTGACCGTGACATGGTCAAGCTTGAAGTGATCTTCTTCACGAGCCTCATCAGTAACTATGGCGTCCAGATCTTCATCGAAAATCTCTTTTTTAAGATCAGCGAGATCCTTGAATCGGTCAAATGTACGACGGAATTTTTCGTCATCGAGGTCATAGCCCAACTCTACAAGGCGTTTGCGAAGAGCATGATGCCCGGAATGCTTACCCAGCACAATGGCACTTGCCGAAAGACCAACCGATTCAGGGGTCATAATTTCATAGGTGGTTTTTTCCATCAGCATACCGTGCTGATGGATCCCTGCCTCATGGGCAAAGGCATTTGCACCGACGATCGACTTGTTCGGCTGTACCGCAGTCCCGGTGATAGCCGTTAACAGACGGCTCGCCGGCGTCAACTGTTCTGACACGACGTTGGTGGCAAAGGGGAGGATGTCCTTGCGGGTTTTCAGAATCATGACAAACTCTTCCAGCGAACAGTTGCCGGCTCGCTCACCAATGCCGTTGATCGTGCACTCCACCTGGCCGGCCCCGGCTTGTATGGCGGCAATTGAGTTGGCTACCGCAAGGCCAAGATCGTTGTGGCAATGAACAGAAATGACTGCTTTATCGATATTCGGCACGTTGTCCTTGAGATATTTGATAATGTTGAAATATTCGAACGGAATGGTGTAGCCGACCGTATCCGGAATATTAACGGTTGTTGCACCGGCGGCAATGACAGCTTCAACAACTTCAGCAAGGAATGGCAAACGGGTGCGCACAGCATCCTCGCAGGAAAACTCAACATTAGGGGTATACGAAGCAGCGCGCTTGACCGCTTTAACTGCGGAAGTAAGGACTTTGGCAGGCTCCATCTGCAACTTGTATTTCATGTGGATATCAGAGGTGGCAATAAACGTGTGAATGCGCCCTTTTTCACCGGCAAATTTCAGGGCTTCCCAGGCACGATCGATATCCTTTTCACTGGAACGGCAGAGTCCGGCGATTTCCGGCCCTTTGATTATCTGGGCAATTTTTTTAACCGCCTCAAAATCGCCGTCTGATGCAATCGGAAACCCGGCCTCGATGACGTCGACATTCAGTTTCTGCAGCTGTTTGGCAATCCGCAGTTTTTCCTCAATGTTCATACTGTTTCCGGGCGCCTGTTCCCCGTCTCTCAGCGTCGTATCAAAAATTCTGATAATCTTTCTGTCATCCTTCTTCGCTGCTTTTGCCATAGGTTATCCCCTTTCTGTCTCTTGCGTCGTAGCGCATTTTATTACAATATACCCGACCAGTGAATAAAAAAAACCTCCACCCCATATTTGGGGCAGAGGTTTTGAACCATCCGCGGTACCACCCAATTCGCCTGAATACTTCCAAGCCTTATACGCCTTTACGCAGGCTCACGACTCTGACTACCTGTCACCAGAGCGGCTCCAAGGCGAGTTCACCACAATGCCTACCGGTTCGCACCACCCACCGGCTCTCTGAAAAGCATACAACTGGCTACTACTCCTCTTCATTGCCTTTACATTTTGGGCATAGTAGAAAAGTTCACACTGTAAAGTCAAGAGGTTTTCAACATCAACGCTATTTTGAATGTTTGGCCAGATACGAAGCAACTCCTTCAGCAGTCGGCTTCATTGCTTCGTCACCCTGTTTCCAGTTGGCCGGGCATACTTCTCCATGCGTTTCAACAAATTGCAGCGCATCAACCATACGGAGTGCTTCATCAACGTTGCGACCCAGCGGCAGGTCATTAATTACGGAATGACGGACAACACCTTTCGTATCAATCAGGAACAGGCCGCGCAGTGCAACAGAACCGCCAAAAAGGATGCCGTAGGATTTTGCGATCTCTTTGTTAAGGTCTTCCACCAGAGGATACTGGATATTGCCGATGCCGCCATTTTCAATTGCAGTGTTTTTCCAGGCGAGATGCGTAAATCTTGAGTCAACGGAAACGCCGATTAGTTCGCAGTTCTTCTCTTTAAATTCAGCAATTTTTTTATTGAATGCAAGAATTTCAGAAGGGCAGACAAACGTGAAGTCAAGTGGATAGAAAAAAAGTACGACATATTTGCCTTTCAGTGCGGAAAGAGTGATCGAGCCGAAGCTGTTGTCGGGCATTACTGCATTGGCGGTAAAATCGGGGGCTGCCTGGGTAACAAGAGTTGTAAGGCACATAGTATTTCTCCTTGGTATTTTAAAGTAAAAGCTTATGCGTAATTAATATCAGGCAATATTGACCTTGTCAATAGGATAAAAATAGTCTTTTGGTCCTTTTTAGCCAAATTGGCGTTTTTTTCTGGCAATATCTGTTTACGGGAGAACGGGTTTCAGCCTGTCGAATACAGACAGCGGAATAACGATCCAGGAAATTTACGCCCGGCTAACATATGACCGGCAACGAAACCATATCAACCTGGGTGATATCAGACTAGCACTTGCCGATGGCAAGATCGCATCCTTCTATGAAACAAGCACCCTAACGTTTGTCACTATTCCGGAGTTACTAAACATGAAAGTAAATATAAGGGGGAAAGTACGCATGGGCGACCAGCTTTATCTGGAGAGGTTTGTCTGGCTCGACCATGAAGCTCTCAAAGAGCGGTACCCCAATGCGTTCAAGCGGGGAGATCACTTCGAGATACCGGTGAAGACCACCCAGCGTTCAATCAATCACTTCTGCGACCGCCTCCTCACCCCCTTGGAAAGCGTACTCGTAGGGGTCGTGTTTCACACTTCGTACGTCTTAAAATAAAATTCCATGACAACCTAGCCATCACAATCAAATGTAACACCTCCCGCAACTGCGCCTCCGGCGTGACCTTGAACGAGACAACCAAACGCACGGCTCCGCACAAGCCGCTACTGCTACTGGCGGCGGATCATTCACCTTTACCTTCTCCCGCCTCAGCCGGGAACCTTTCTGGGAACTGGTGCCGTAACCGGGCATGACCATAACCCCGGTAATCATTGACAACACCTCCTTCGTCACTTGCCTGCGCAAGTTCGCCCTAGGCGCCAAGCTGGACTAGGGGCGGGAGGCACTGCTTGACCTTGCTGATACAGAGGGATATACTCCTCGCAACACTCAGAATTTTCTGTATTTATATGCTGTTACCTGTAATACAACCTATGGATCTAACCCAGATGAGGTGCTCCATGATAGACCGTAACAATCCAAAAATTCTAGTATCACTGGGATAACTGAAAAGGAGGATAATATGAGCAAAGTGCCCGTTATGGAGATTTTCTTCGACTACGTCTGACCCTGGTGTTACCTCGGTGCCGTGCGTACCGCTCGATTGCAAAAGGAATACGGAGTTGAACTGCAAATGAGAGTATTCCCCCTGCACCCGGAAACACCGGAGGAGGGGATGGAGCTGTCAGAGATGTTTGCCGGACGCGAGGCGATGATTGCCGACATGCAGGCCAGACTGGCGCAGGTTGCCGCTGCGGAGGGCCTGCCTCTGATGCTGCGGACACGCACGTACAACAGCAGACGTGCTCAGGAACTGGGGAAATGGGCTATATCCCAAGGGGCCGGTGATTTGTTCCATCATGCCGTCTACCGAGCTTATTTCGTCGATGGAGTTAACATCGCTTTAATTGACGAGCTGGCTGCCATTGCTGAATCAATAGGACTTCCGGCTGATGAAGCGCGGAAGGCTATCGAAACAGGGAGCTTTGCCGCTGCAGTCGACGCCGACTGGCAACTATCGAGAGAATTGCGGGTAACTGCAGTTCCCACCCATCTCTATGAGGGTAAGAGATTGGCGGGGTTCGCTTCCTACGAAGATTTCGAGCGACTGATAGGAAAAAGGTAGCAGTGCGATATGGAACAAATCGAAGCGACCATCGAGCGAGACCAGCAGAATGAATACGCAGAAGAAGGGGTGATCGTACCGCTGGATCGTATCAATCCCGAGACACTGCGGAAAATGGTGGAGGAGTTTGTGACACGGGAGTGGAGTGACCTGTCTGATGCGGACTGCACCTTTGAAGACAAGGTTGAACAGGTTATACAGCAATTACAGGGCAACAGGATCAAAGTCGTCTTCGATTTAACCAGCGAGACGTGCAACCTGGTTCCGGCTGAAAGTATAACGAGATAACTCGTATCGCATAAGGGAACTAACCATGGCAAAGGGGTGTCAGGGAAACAAGGACCGTATGGAATCGATCAGTTCCTTCGGCAAAGCTATCGGCAAACGAGCAGGCTTTACCTGTGAATGGTGCGGGAGCAAGAACGATCTCCGCGTTTGGGATTATAAACCTGACGCACCACCTGAAATGGAAACGCTGGCACTTCTTTGCCAACAATGCAGGAATTGGGCTGAAGGCCGGAAAGCAACGCCAAATGAACTCCGTTCGATCCGCAACGCTCTCTGGAGTAATGTCCCATCAGTGGCAGAGGGTGCGGCGAGAATATTGGCTCAATGCAAAGAAGCGTGGGCCAGAGAAGCGATTGAAGAAAGCTTCATTGATGATGCCGCCAAAGCAGAAATACTGAAATAAAGCGTATAACCTGTCGAGTTTACAGACGGCCATCTTGCCGGAGTTTGTTCACAATGTTTGATATGGCAGGCATTGCCGCCCAGGCCGCCCTTTCTCCTTCCAATATTGCTTCGTTGCGGCGCTCGAAATCCGCTGCCCCCATAAAGCCTACTTTAGGTTTTATGACCACATCTGCCTGGCTGACCGGGAATTGTGAAATCTTCTGGTACATGATTTCCATTGACTTCATTATGGTTTCCATAGTGCTGGTCGGCAGTGAGTTGTCAACACCTGAGGTGATATCCACGGCAATTACGACATCAGCTCCGTATTTTCTTGCTACATCGACTGCCAGTGGATTAACCAGACCGCCGTCAACATAATTCGTTCCTGAAAATTTCGCCGGCTGGTACACCCCTGGAACAGCGGCACTTGCCTGAACTGCCATACCGGTGTTCCCCGAATGAAAGACAACCTCCTCTCCGCTCCGGATATCGGTTGCAACCACATACAGGGGAATTTTCAGTTTTTCTATCGGCTGGCTCTGTACTTTGGCATTAATGAAGTCGCGCAGACGCTCTCCCTTTATGAATCCGTTGTCGGGAATAGTCAGCTCGGCAACATCTTTCTTCTGTAGCGACATCGCTATATGCTGCAATGCATAGGCGTCATAGCCGGAAGCATACAGGCTCCCGACGAAACTGCCGGCACTTGTACCAACAACCATGTGGATCGGTATCTTCTGTGACTCAAGTACCTTTATAACTCCCACATGCGCAAATCCCTTGGCAGCCCCGGCACCCAGTACCAGAGCGATTTTTGCCGGTTTTTGGTTGATAACAGTGATCGGGGGGCTTGTCGCACAGGCCGAGAGAAATGCCGTACAGAGCATGATCAGCAGGTAGCGGAGACCATGCATCTTTGAAGCGACCGCTATGGGTTGTTCTGTATATGTAACTCCTGTTGTACGCAACATCAATGTATCCAATCTGAAATGTGATTTGCAAAAGAGACGGCAATCCCCTGAGCGACGTGCCATTCTACTGCATTTTGTGAACTGAGGATAGAATCTTTCTCATCGAATACTCTGAGCAGACGATACCGCCGTTTCCTCTTCGAATTCGAGGGGTATTTGTGGTACGTTAGCCTATGTTTTAGTGAGAAGGTGAAGCCAGTGCCAAAAAATCATGTATTCAAGGTATGTCCGTCTTGTGCCACCGTATGGCAAACAAGGCTAGACTTTCTATCAGATCCTTCAGTGCAGTTGAACGGCTATCAAGTAAGCTTGAAGAACCTTGAGTCAGGGTTGCTGCTGTTCACTCACCTGAAGGAGAATTGCCACTCAACCATGGGAATACCCGTAACGGAGTTTCTTGATTTCTATACTGGTGAGCGGTACAGCGAAAACAGAGCATTGTCACTGGAATGCCCGAGATACTGCATTGATGAAAAGCGTTTTGACCGGTGTAATGTTCATTGTGAATGTGCCTTTGTGCGCGAGATCATTCAAGAGGTTGTGAAGTATAACAACCAGCCGTTACCGAAATTTATGCTGTAAACGACATGAAACGTCGAACAGGTAGCAAAAGTTTGCTGCGTGGTGCGGCACTGAATTTTTTCTTGACATTGAACATTACTTATAATATCTATATATTTAATAGACCATGATTTCTAAAAAGACTAAATACGCGCTCAAAGCGCTTGGCTATCTAGCCGAACATTCAACAGGCGATCCAATTCTTATTTCAGAATTAGCGAAAGAAGAAAACATCCCCCGGAAATTTCTCGAGGCTATTCTTGTTTCCTTGAGAAAAGGCGGCGTACTGAAGAGCAAGATCGGCAAAGGTGGCGGTTATATGCTGGCCCTTCCTGCCGCGCAGATCACTATCGGCAGGGTTGTCGGTATTCTTGAAGGGGGCTTCGCGCTCGTTGAATGCCTTAATGACAATGTGAAAGTGGCGTGTGAGGAATGCGGCGATCCCGCCTGCTGCGGCATTCGGCTGGTGATGAGCGAGGTTAAAAGCGCTATCGACTCGGTTCTGGAATCGACAACACTGGCTGATATGGTCGAAAGAAGTGAATCGGCCCGTCAGCATAAATCAAAAATAATGGATTACAGTATTTAAAAAAATTTGTCACATAAGCCTACTTGATCTATAGACATAGGCAACTACGAAAGGAGAACATCATGAGCAAAATTTACTCGGACAACTCTCAATCAATCGGCAACACTCCTCTGGTAAAATTAAACCACATTATCGGCAACTCAAAAGCGACTATCCTGGCTAAAGTTGAGGGCCGGAACCCCGCCTATTCGGTAAAATGCCGCATCGGTGCCAACATGATCTGGGATGCCGAGAAGCGTGGCGTTTTGAAGCCGGGGGTCGAGATTATCGAGCCGACATCCGGAAATACCGGCATTGCGCTGGCCTATGTTGCCGCAGCCCGCGGCTACAAGCTGACTCTGACCATGCCGGAAACAATGAGTATTGAGCGCCGCCGGGTATTGGCGGCATTAGGAGCAAACCTGATTTTGACCCCGGGGGCTGAAGGCATGAAGGGCGCCATCAATCGTGCCGAAGAGATCGCCGCCGCTGAACCGGACAAATATTTCCTGCCGCAACAGTTTAAAAATCCTGCTAACCCCGAGATCCATGAAAAGACTACGGGCCCGGAAATCTGGAATGACACTGATGGTGCGGTTGATGTCGTCGTTTCCGGCGTCGGCACCGGCGGAACGATCACCGGGATTTCGCGCTACATCAAACATACCAAGGGTAAAAAAATTATCTCCGTTGCGGTAGAGCCGAAAGAGAGCCCGGTTATTTCCCAGCATCTTGCCGGTCAGCCGATTCAGCCCGCACCGCACAAGATTCAGGGGATCGGCGCAGGATTTATTCCGGAGACACTCGACCTCTCCGTTATTGACCGCGTTGAGCAGGTGGACAGCGCCGAAGCGATCGAATTCGCCAAGCGCATGGCCAAAGAGGAGGGGCTGCTGGTCGGCATCTCCTGCGGCGCAGCCGTTGCTGCTGCGGTTCGTCTTGGCCAACTTGATGAATTTGCGGGTAAAACAATAGTAGTCATCCTCCCTGATGGAGCCGAGCGGTATCTTTCAACCGCTCTGTTCGAAGGAATCTAACCATGAGCGCAGCAGGAGCCGAATATCGGCTCGACGGTATCTACAAACAGCGGCAGGACGGTTTCTACATGCAGCGCGTCAAACTTGCCGCCGGAGTCATCTCTTCAAGCCAGGCCCGCACAGTCGCGGCGGTCTCAACGCGCTTCGGCCAGGGAACAATCCACCTGACCACCCGAGGCAGCATTGAGATTCACTGGCTGAAGGAAGATGATCTGCCGCTGGTCAAGCGCGAGTTGGCAATGACCGGCCTGACATCGCGCGGAGCATGTGGCGGTGCGGTACGCGGCATTACCTGCGGCAGTCAGGGAGCCCAGGGGTTTCCTTTGCTTGAAACTCTTGCCCGCCGCCTGCATCGGCACTTTACCGGAAACCCTCGCTTTGAGCGCCTGCCAAAGAAGTTCAAGATCGGCGTTGAGGCTGATGCGAAAGGCGGCAGGCACCTGATTCAGGACGTTGGACTTGTGCTGGCCGGGTATGAGGATGAGCGAGCTTTTTTTGATATCTGGATTGCCGGCGGCTTGGGGAAGGAGCCGCGCGCCGGCTTTTTACTCTCCGAAAAGGTAGCGGAAGAGCGGATCATTCCGATTATCGAGGCAATTATCAGGGTCTACACTGATCACGCTCCGCCGCCGAAACGATTGAAATTTCTGGCAAAAGAATTCGGTGAGGAGAAGCTGCGCCGATTGATTCAGGAAGAAACTGCATACCGCGAGGATATTCCGGCTGCCAGTGGACTCCCTGAACACCTTGTTCCGGCATCGCACGAACTGGAGCGTCTTGAACTGCCGGTATTCGGCGGAAAACTGACTGCAGAGCAACTTTCTGCGATAGCTGATGCCGCCGATCGACTCGCCACCGGTGTGCTGATGGTGACCGCAGATCAGGATATCGCCCTGCTGCTTTCGCCCGGTATCGAAAGCGCCGATGAACTCAATAAACTTCGGCAGTCGACAGGCATGGCTTTCGTCAAAAGCGTCGCCACGTTCCGCATCTGTCCCGGCAGCCATGAATGCCAGATGGGGTTGGCAGCGACACGCGATGTAACCGGAAGGTTGATGGCGCATATCAGCGAAACGGGTAAAAAACTGAGCTGGGCGCTGTCCGGCTGCGGAAACTCCTGCAGCCAGCCACAACTGGCTGATGTCGGTATCGTTGCTTCACGACTGACAGCTGATGCCGACGGGCAGAAGACGCCGCGATTTGATCTCTATCGCCGGCAGAATTCCGGGCTGGGACTGAAAACTCAGGAAGGTTTGACAACGGAAGAGCTTATAGAAACGCTTCGCTACATCGAGTAACGGGAATTGTACCATACACGAACAATGGAGCTGACTGAAAAACTGGAGACCGGTTGAGACATCGCACTGATGAACTCTTCCGGCCTTTGTTGTTCAGTGAGTTGTTCCGGCTTCAAAACTTTGGTGAGTGATTCGATGCCACAATATTGTTGACTTGCACTGCAGTTGGATTTATTGGTACCTATGAATATTTTAACCTATAAAAAGCATTTGAACCACAGAGACACGGAGAACACGGAGTAACATTGAAGAGTTGCAGATGATATAAGAAGTTTTACAACTCACCCCAAAGGTGTTTTTGTTTTAAACCTTAAGCTATGCATTTCTCAGTGTTCTCCGTGCCTCCGTGTTATTGAACTGCCGATTTTAGGTTTAATCAAGGAGCCGATATGAAAGTACATGGTGTATTTTTATTGATAACTGTTGCCGCATTGCTCACGTTCCCCGGCAGTTCCCCGGCCGCAGAACCTGGTACGCCGCTGGTCGTTGGCATGGAGCTTGCGTATCCGCCGTTTGAAATGACCGACCAGGCCGGCAAGCCTTCCGGCGTTAGCGTTGAGATCGCCACGGAACTGGCAAAAAGTCTCGGTCGACCGCTTGTTATCCAAAACACGGCCTTTGACGGACTGATCCCGGCGCTTAAAACCGGTAAGGTTGATCTGGTCATTTCGTCGATGACGGCGACCGTCGAACGGGCAAAATCCATTGATTTTTCCGATCCGTATCTTACGACCGGACTCTGCCTGCTGCTGAAGAAGGATTCTTCTGCTAAAAGCATTGCCGACCTTGATAAAGCGGGAGTCAAGATCGCGGTGAAAAAGGGGACAACCGGACATATTTATGCGTCGAGACGACTGAAGAAAGCGCAGATACTGGTGCTGGATAAAGAGTCGGCAGCAGTTCTGGAAGTTTCACAGGGCAAAGCTGATGCCTTTATTTATGACCAGATGTCCACCTACCAGAACTGGCAACGTAACAAGGTCACCACAAAAGCGATGCTTGAGCCGTTTCAGAGGGAATCCTGGGCGGTTGGCATTCGCAAAGGGAACGATACTCTCAGGAGCAGTGTCAACACCTTTATCAAAGAGTATCGTGCGAAAGGCGGTTTTGAGCAGTTGGGGGATCGTTATCTGAAAGAGATGAAGGATGAATTCAAGCGGCTTGGCTATTCCTTTTTCCTGTAAGCCCTGGAGGGGGATGTTCATTGAAACAGTTAATCGTACATAGGGACGGGCAGCCAGTTGCAGTGGCTGCCCGGATTGTTTCCTGGCTCCTGGTGGCACTGCTGACCGCTGCCCTGTTCAGTTTTGCTTTCAGCCGGTTGCAGTATGGCTGGGAGTGGGATGCCATCTGGCAGTACCGGCAAAAATTTCTCAAGGGATGGCTGATGACCGTGATTATTTCCGCAGCCGCCCTGGTGGGTAGCCTCGTCATCGGTCTGCTCACGGCGCTCGCACGGCGGTCGTCATTGTTACCGTTGCGCTATTCAGCCCTGCTTTATGTCGAAACGATCCGTGGTACTCCGCTGCTGGTGCAGATCCTGATCCTGTTTTATGTCGTGGCGAACGCTTTTGGTGTAGAAAACCGTTACGTGGTCGGAATAATAACGCTTTCCCTGTTCGCCGGGGCGTATCTGGCTGAGATGATCCGCTCCGGCATTGATAGCATTCGTGATTCCCAACTGGAGTCTGCCCGTGCTATCGGGTTGACCCGGTCGCAAACGTACCGCTACGTTATTTTTCCCCAGGTGGTGCGACAGCTCATTCCACCGCTTACCGGCCAATTTGCCTCGATTATCAAAGATTCATCGCTATTGTCCATCATTGCCGTCAGTGAATTCACCCTGAACGCCCAGGAAGTAAACGCTTTCACCTACAGTACCCTGGAAAGCTATTTACCGCTTGCCGTCGGGTACCTGCTGCTGACGCTGCCGATTTCTCTGATCAGTCGTACCCTGGAGCGGAGATTTTACTTTGCAACTTGAATTCTGCGGCCTCAGCAAACAATTCGGGGAACATCAGGCGCTCAGTGATGTCACGCTGACGATCCCGGAGTTCCAGGCCTTGGCGATCATCGGCCCCTCCGGGGGGGGGAAGACCACTCTGTTGAGACTCATCGCCGGTCTGGAAATTCCGGAGAAAGGTCACCTCTCTATCAACAGCCGGCGGCTTGAAGTACATGAAGAGGCGCTTTTAGCGCACCGTCGCACTGTCGGGACGGTCTTCCAGGCATACAACCTTTTCCCGCACCTGACCGCGCTGGAAAATGTAGTGCTGCCGCTGGTGAAAGTCCACGGACTTTCGGCGCGAGAGGCGCTCGACACTGCCGGAGCACTGTTTGAACGTTTCCAGTTGGCCGGACACGCGCAGCGGCGACCTGCGGAACTCTCCGGAGGACAGCAGCAGCGGGTTGCCATCGTGCGCGCCATCGCCATCAAACCGCGCTTTCTCCTTTTCGATGAACCGACTTCCGCACTTGACCCGGAGATGACGGCAGAGGTGCTTGATTTTATTATGGAGCTGCGCGGGGAGGGGCGTGACCTGATTATCGTCACGCACAATATGGGCTTTGCCCGCGAAGTATCCGACCAGTGCCTGTTTATTGCCGATGGCGAGGTGCAGGAGAGTGGTCATTCAAGTGAGCTGTTCAGGAGTCCGCACACGCCATCGCTGGTTAATTTTCTCGCCAAGGTGCTCCGCTACTGATTCCTTCTGCCAGAACCGTTACTTTCTCCACAATATACCCACCGATCGGAATGGCCGATGTTGCCGCCGGTGATGGTGCATTGCAGACGACCAGAGCCCGCCTGCTGCTAACGAAGAGAAAATCGCTTGCCAGCGTACCATCTTTGGTGACCGCTTGCGCGCGGATTCCGGCGGGGTAGTCATGCAGGTCTTCGACGGAAAGGGATGGACAGTATTTGCGCACAAGATCCAGATATCCCCGCTTGTAGAGAGCATTTTTTAACTCAACAATGCTCACCGAAAAATTCCTGTAGAGAACCTTGAGCAGTCCCGGATAGGTGAACATTTCGATACTGTCGCTCAGGCTGAAAGCGAACCTCCCGTACCCTTCACGTTTGAAGGCGAGGACCGCATTTGGCCCGACAGTGACCGTCCCGTCGATCATACGGGTAAGGTGGACCCCGAGAAAAGGGAGTTCGGGGTCGGGGATCGGATAGATCAGATGGTTGACTATCCGGTTATGTTCAGCCCCCAGCAGGAAGTAATCACCGCGAAAGGGAATGATTTTGAACTCCGGCTGAATTCCGAGCATCCGGACGATCCGGTCAGCCATGACTCCGGCACAGGCCACCAGAAAACGCCCGGTGAAACTGCCGTTGGAGGTTTCCACGGTAATTTGATCTGATTGTTCGTGCAGCGCCTCAACTCTGCAGTTGAAGCGGACCTCTCCTCCCCCCTGCAGTATCAGATCCGCCATTTTTTGTGTAATCTCGGTGTAGCTGACAATACCGGTTGACGGTACCAGCAGTGCGCCGACTCCTGAAATATTTGGCTCACACTCTCTCAGCTGCGGGGCAGAAAGTTCTTCAACCGCTATGTCGTTCTCTGCACAGCGGGCCACCAGCGCTGCCATTCGCCCTTGTTCCAGTTCGTCGGTTGCCACCAGCAGTTTGCCGCACTGCTCAAACCTGATACCGTGATCGCTGCAGAATTGTTTTGTAGCGATGTTCCCTTCCTTGCAGAACCGCGCTTTCAGACTTCCGGGCGTGTAGTAGACACCGGCATGAATAACACCGGAGTTGCGCCCCGTCTGGTGATACGCCGGGCGGGATTCTTTCTCCAACACCAGTACCGAACTGCCGGGAAAAGCCCGCTGCAGCTGCCAGGCGGTTGATACGCCGATTATTCCGGCGCCGATCACGATATAGTCGTACGTCATAGACTCACCTTGCGCACCATCTGAGAAAATGCCGCCGCTGCGGGAGAAAGAGTCCTTCCTTTCCTGTACGCCAGAGAAAAACTGCGGGTTATGGTAAGCCCCGCCAGATTAATCGCCACCAGCTCACCCTGCTTCAACTCTTCGCGCACAGCCATTTCAGAAACAAACGCCACACCACACCCTGCCAATACCGCCTGCCGTATCGCTTCACTGCTCGATATGGTACAGCAGACCGGCAGGTCGCCCGTTTTAAGCCCATGCGGTCTGAGCGCCGCATCAACAACATCGTTGCTTCCGGAACCCTTCTCACGCAGGATTATCGGCTCTCTGAGGAGCTCTTCCGGTTGAACCTCTGCACGCCCGCACCAGTCATGGCCTTTTCGTGCGACCAGGAGAATAACATCGTGGCCGAGCGCTTCTGAGGTGAACTGCTTATCATCTGCCGCCGTTCCGACGATCCCGACCTCTATCTGTTCGTCACGAAGTTTTGCAAGGATTTCACTGCTGTCGCCGATATCGACCGTTACGGTGATTCCCGGATCTGTAGTGCGGAGCGCCGCAATCGCCTTTGGCAGCAGGTATGTGCCGGGAATAGTGCTGCCTCCGACACAGAGTTCGACGCCATCTGCCTGACGGAACTGCAGGATCGCCTGTTCGGCTTCATTCAGGGATTTGAGAACCTGCTGTGCGCGAACGAGCATGACTTTTCCCGCCTCGGTAGGCATGGCTCCCCGCCCGGTGCGATCAAACAGGCGGACTCCGCAGAGATCCTCCAGCGTCGCAATATGCTGGCTGGCGGTCGATTGAGTAATACAGGCCGCCTCGGCGCCTTTTGAGAAGCTGCCGGTAGTGGCGATGGTCACAAATATTTCGAGCTGTTTTATATTCATGCGCACACCATATCGTAAAAACCAATTCAAGTCATCGAAAATATCGAATATATCCATTTGACTTCCGCATAAATAAATTGGTACAAGAATACCACTTTAAATAAATGCTTAATGTATCGTCATTGCGGGGGTTACGTATGAGTACAACAGAGAACTATAAACCAAAGATGCTTGGTTTTTTATGTAACTGGTGCTGCTATGCAGGAGCCGATCTGTGCGGGGTTTCCCGTCACCAATACCCCGCAAACATGAAGATAATACGGGTGATGTGCTCGGGCAGAGTTGACTCGGAACATGTGCTCCGGGCTTTTGAAGACGGCATAGATGGGGTCTTTATCGGCGGTTGCTGGCTGGGAGAATGTCATTATGTCACCGAAGGAAATTACGATGCCTTAAGCATGATGCATCTCACGCGAAAAGTCCTCGAACAGATCGGGGTGAACCCTGAACGGTTACAGCTTAAATGGGTATCGGCTTCCGAAGGGATTCGTTACGCCGAAGTAGTCACCGAATTTACCAATAAACTTAATGAGCTGGGACCGCTTGGCAAAGGAGAAGGAATAGATGCAGATGCATTACAGCTCAAACTTGAGGCCGCCAGGAAACTTCTCCCCTACCTCAAGCTGGTGGAACGGGAGAAGCTGAGAGTCCGCTTTGCTACGGAAGAAGAGTATGACGCCTTTTTCAATAGCGACGAGGTGAACAGGTTAATTCGCGAATTAATTATTGATAAACTGGCGATAAGTCAGATTACAACTCTGTTGGGAAGAAACCCCCATTCAACCAGGGAGATTTCTGAAATGTTACATCTGGATCCGGCTGAGACAGCACGGCACCTTAACAGCTCGTCACGTCAAGGATTAGTCGGGTATGATGAAAGCCACAAGCGCTACGCACTCGCCGCTTGAGTAATTGATGGTAAGGCAGCGCGGTTGACGCAGAATTGTTTGAACAATTTTATGGGCATGTAGCTTAGCTGGTAGAGCAGCCGACTCTTAATCGGCAGGTCGTTGGTTCGATCCCAACCATGCCCACCATTCCTTTTTACCCAACATTTCAAACGGGGATATCCATGCGGGAAGCAAGGCCGCTTGACGGGCTGCATGAGGACAAGGCCCATCTGATTGAAAAATTCAAGTTGGTTCCAAAAAAGGTCAACAACAAACTTTTTTGGGTGCGGCAATTCGGCAACCGCCCGGATCACCCTTATGCAACACACCGGGCGGTCGTGAGATGCAGCCCGCTTGAACTTGTCTTCAGCTTTTACGACCTCTGCGTAGCAAAGATGACCTATTTTACCAGGAACATCAGTGACTATGACAGTTGCAAACTAAACTACCGGACGCAAAAACTGGAATCGTGTCCGGTATGGGACATGGAATTTCTGGTTCAGAAGGGGACAGGAATACCGGTTGATCTGAGAAATCTCGCGGCAATCAATGACATTACGGTATTTCGTGAGATGTGCAACTGGTTGGAAATGCAGCTGCAGGAGATACAGCAGTTGGCGCCAGAACTGGTGTTGATCCCGGCACTGTTCGGCCAGGAATACTCATACTATTTTGAAACGCCGGTGTAATAATTTATGAAAATCCCCATTGATGGGGATCGGCTCTACCAGAGGAGAGAAAATGAAAAAGAAATTTCTGTTGTTAGCCACAATGCTGTGCATGATGATCGCCACCACGGCATCCGCAGCAAGCCGTTCCGGTGTAGTCACCCTTGATGTGGACCTTTCCGCCCAGGAAACAAGCAAAGAGACAAAACTCTGGATTCCCTATCCGGTGACTGATCGGCATCAGAAAGTGAGTGACATCAAGGTTTCCGGGGATTATGCATCATCGGGTGTCTACACCGATGCCGCACATGGTACATCCATTCTTTATGCCGAATGGCCGGCCAACACGAAAAACCGCAAACTCAGCTTCTCGTTTGCCGTTGATCGTACAGAAATTCGCCAAACGAACCTGCCGACCAAAGAGCCTGCGTGGAACCGTGCTGACTACGCAGAATACCTGAAGCCGACAAGCCTCGGTCCTATCGACGGCGAGGTAAAGAAACTGGCGGACTCCATTACCAAGGGAAAGAAAACGGTTTTGGCAAAAGCTCGGGCCATTTATGACTGGTGCTGCAGCAACATGTATCGGGATCCGAATACGGTGGGCTGCGGCAAAGGAGATGTCTGCGCTCTGCTGCAGAAGCCGGGCGGCAAATGCACCGACATCTCGTCGGTCTATATTGCCCTCTGCCGGGCGGCAGGCGTACCGACACGTGAAGTGTTCAGCGTCCGCCTCGGCAAAAAAGCCGTAGAAGACATCACCACCTGGCAGCACTGCTGGGCCGAGTTTTTTCTCCCCGGTTATGGCTGGGTGACTGCTGACCCAGCCGATGTACGCAAGGCGATGCTGGTGGAGAAGCTGGAACTGAACGATGCGAAAGCAAAAGAGTATCGGGAGTATTTCTGGGGCGGCATCGACCCATACCGCGTGGTACTTGCCGTCGGCCGGGACATAATTCTCAACCCGCCGCAGGCCGGTGCGCCGCTCAATACTTTCGGCTATCCCTATGCCGAAGTAGGCGGCAAAGCTGTCGATTTCTACCAGCCGAAAAGCTTTGCCTACCGATATGGCTTTAAGGAGAAGTAGTTCTCAGCAATATTACAAGCTGATTCTGCTCCGACATATTTTGTTATTTCGATGATTCAAATTGAAACAGGAGATTAATTATGAGCAGTGACTTTCAAGTAAAATCAGATCCGGAGTTATGGGAAAAGCTGGGTATGGATGTCGCCCGGTTTTCCGGCATGCCGGCCATGCTGACCCAAGCCTATACCAACGTGTTCCTGTCACAGAAAAACCGTCCCGCCGGAATGGCTTATTTTGATAACATGGTAGAAAATATCCATACCGGGCGCATCCATGAGATCATGGCGGTCAAAGAGAGCGGCAAGCCGGTAATCGGCACCTTCTGCGTGTATGTGCCCGAAGAGCTTATCGTTGCCGCCGGCGGGGTCTGTGTCGGCCTGTGCGGTGGGGCTCAGGGCTCCATTGCTGATGCTGAGAAAATCCTGCCGCGCAACATCTGCCCGATGGTCAAATCCGCCTTTGGCTTCAAGGTAGGCAAGATCTGTCCCTACTTCCAGGCGGTGGATCTGGTCTACGGCGAGACAACCTGCGATGCTAAAAAGAAAACCTGGGAACTGCTCGACCGGTATGTCCCGACCCATGTCATGGAAATTCCCCAGATGAAACGGGAACGGGACAAGAAACTCTGGGTTGAAGAGGTCAAAGACTTTAAGGTCGCGGTGGATACAATTAGCAACACGGAAACCGGTTTCAAGGAGATTGCCGGCGCCATTGCCATCATCAACGCGAAACGCGCTTCGCTGCAGCGGCTTAACAACTTGCGTCATCATAATCCCTCACCCATCAGCGGCAAGGATATACTGCTGATCGAACAGATCGCCTTCTATGACGAACCGGTCCGCTTTGCGCGACAAGTCAACGAACTCTGCGACGAACTGGAACTGCGCATCGCCGATGGGATCGCCGTTGCACCGGCTTCGACGCCGCGGATCATGGTTTCCGGCACCCCGATGGCACTCCCCAACTGGAAACTGCACAACATCATCGAAATGTCCGGTGCCATTGTTGTCAACGAGGAAAGCTGTATCGGCACCCGCTATTACAAGGATCTTATCGATGAAGGTTCCACTACCATTGATCAGCAACTGGAGCGGTTGACCGAACGTTACATGAAGATCGATTGTGCCTGTTTCACCCCGAATGATGACCGTATCTCGCAGGTTATCAAGGAATATGAGCAGTCGGGCGCCCAGGGCATCATCGATTACTGCCTGCAGTTCTGCCATTCTTACAACATTGAGGCGATCAAGCTGCGCGAGGCGTGCGAGCAGCGCGGCATACCGTTTATGGCGATAGAGAGTGACTATTCTCCCGATGATGTCGGACAACTGCAGACACGGGTCGAAGCCTTCATCGAGCAGATCACGGGGTAAGCGGTGCATATCGGCATCGATCTCGGTTCGCGTACTCTCAAGGCGGTTGTCTGGCAGGATGGCGCCATCATTCGCCATCAGGTCACGGAAAGCAGTTTTGATCCGCATCATCAGGCGCTCTCTTTTCTGGAACAGCATCCAAATTCTCGGGTGGTGGCCACCGGCTATGGCCGCCACCTGTTGCAGCAGCATGCAGAACTGGACGTCATTACCGAAATAAAGGCCCATGCGCTTGGGGGCCGGCACCTGTTCCCAAACTGCCGGACGATTCTGGATGTAGGCGGGCAGGACAGTAAGGTTATCCTGCTGGATGAACGCGGGCGCGTTACCAGCTTTCAGATGAACGATAAATGCGCCGCCGGTACCGGGCGTTTTCTGGAGATGATGGCGGTTTCGCTCGGCTATGATCTGGAGACATTTGGACGCGTTGCCGCTGAAACCGGCATTGGCGCTCCAATCAACAGTATGTGTGCCGTTTTTGCCGAATCTGAGGTTGTATCATTAAAAAATCGGGGTGTACCGCCGGCAACGATTGCCCACTCGGTACATCTGGCAGTTGCAGGGAGATTGGCCGCCATGGTTGCTAAAAGCGGCTATGGTGACCATCTGGTGTTCAGCGGCGGCGTCGCCAATAATGCCACTCTGGTCGCGCTGCTGGAGAAGGAATTGAAAATACCCGTGCTGGTTCCGCCGGTACCTTCCATTGTTGGAGCGCTGGGGGCGGCACTGCATGGGAGCCGATCATAACGAACGATACACAGGAGACGAAAATGAAGCGAATAGTAGTGATGGCATTACTGCTGCTCTGTCGAGCAGATATTTCACTGGCCGGCGGTTACAACTATGTCGAACAGGATCAGTTCAAACTGTGGCTCGAATCGGGCAAGAATATGAGCATTGTCGATATCCAGGTTCCTGCTGAATATCAGCAGCACCACTTCAAAGGCTCGTTGGAGACCAACAGCTACCCGGTCAAATCCGCAGCCGACAAGCTGAAGCTGGATGCTGTCCTTCCCAAACTCTCCACGGCCAAAAATGATGTGGTTGTTATCTGCCCTCGTGGCGGCGGCGGTGCAAAAAATACTTATGACTACTTGAAGGAAAAAGGAATAGATGAAAAGCGAATCTTCATCCTCAAAGAAGGTATGCAGGGGTGGCCATATAAGGAGTTGACGGTGAGCGGGAAATTATAATCGAGTTGGCAGACAGGGCATTCCGCTAACTCAAAAAAACAAAGGAGCTGTTTTGTGAAACGTATAGTCGCACTCATCTTTATCGTGATTCCATCCATCCTGTTTGCAGGCCAGGCTCCAACGGTGTGTCACAATGAACTCTCTTCGTGGATCAAAGCGAAGCAGAAGCTTTCGATAGTTGATATTCAGAGCGCGGAAGATTTTCGCGAACATAATTATACCGATTCGCTTGCCTCCGGCAACAACCCGCTCCGCCTGAAGAAAATCGCCGCCCGGCTGCGATCCGCCAAAGGGAAGGTTGTTGTGGTAAGCGCAACCGGTGGTGATGACGCTCTTCAGGCGACAGAACTGCTTGTGCGCGGTGGTGTAAAGCGTACACGGATACTGCTGCTGGAGGGTGGCATGGAAGCGGCGGCAAAAAATGCTGCCTGTGATTGCTGCAAACCGTCATCGCTGCAGAACACTGCAAAATGAACGCATCACTGAGTGACATCAGGGCGATGCGTCCGGATCTGCAGGAGATGCTGTCTGAAGAAATTGGCGGCTGCACCGGGTGCGGTGCCTGCGTAAGTGAGTGCGGCTTCTTGAAGCGATACGGCTCGCCACGCGATATTATCCGCTCCTACAATCCGGCCGATCCGAAAAAAAATGTCGTCTGTTTCGAGTGCAGCCTCTGTGGGCTCTGCAGCGCCGTCTGCCCGGAAGGTCTCAATCCGCATACGCTCTTTTTGGAAATGCGCCGCGAGGCGGTAGAGCACGGGCATGGTACCTTCCCCGAACACAAAGGGCTTATCGGCTATGAACGGACCGGCATGTCACGGCGATTCAGCTGGTACGGAATACCGGAGGAGTGCACAACCATTTTCTTCCCCGGCTGCGCGCTCCCCGGCACGCGCCCTGCGGCAACTCTCGCACTCTACGAGAAACTGAAAGAAACGATTCCTGCTCTTGGCCTGGTGATGGATTGCTGCACCAAGCCTTCCCACGACCTGGGCAGGCAGCAGTTTTTCCGGGACATGTTTGCTGAGATGACTGCCTGGCTCGAAGCCAATGGTGTGCAACGGATTCTCGTCGCCTGCCCCAATTGTTACAAGGTATTTTCTGAATATACCCCCCGGTTTCACACGGAAACGGTCTACGAAACACTTGCCGCAACGCTTCCGGGAAGTGGTGCGGAAACTCACCTGGCGCCGGTGACCATTCACGACCCCTGCGTGGTTCGCTTTTCTTCCGCACCCCAGATCGCTGCACGTTCGCTGATTGCCGGATCAGGCCGCGTGATTGAGGAGATGCCGCATACACGCAGGTCAGCGCTTTGCTGCGGAGAAGGGGGAACGGTCGGGGCACTCGCTCCCCATCTGGCGGATGCCTGGGGAGAGCGTCGAGTCGGGGAAGCGGCGGGCCGGCAGGTTATTACCTATTGTGCCGGCTGTGCCAATCATCTGGGGAAGCGACTGAAGGTGAATCATCTGCTCGATCTGATTTTCAGCACACCAAAACCATCATCCGGGCTGATGACCTATTTCAACCGTTTGCGGCTTAAATCCCGCTTCAAGAAAATAGTTCCGGCACTCATTACCAGAGAGAGGATCGTTTCGAGCGGCACCGGTTCGGGAATGCTCCGGCCGCTGATTTTCCTCTCGGCCATGATTGCCATCATTTTTCTGCTGCGAGCCGGCGGTGTCGGACAGTATCTTGAACCTGAGAAACTGCGGGCCCTCTTTGCGAGCTTCGGCATTATTGCCCCTCTTGTCTACATTTCCTTCTACACCGTGGCCCCCGCTCTGATGCTGCCCGGTTTGCCGATCAGCATAGCGGGGGCCACCGTCTTCGGGCCGGTCTGGGGTGTTGTCTATACCATCATCGGTGCGACGCTGGGGGCATGTGTGGCATTTCTGGTTGCCCGTTATGCCGCACGGGACTGGGTGGAACGCCGACTGGTCGGATCACGATGGGACAAACTCGACAGCGAGACCGCCCAAAACGGCTGGAAAGCGGTAGCGTTTACCCGGCTTATTCCGCTCTTTCCCTTCAATCTGCTCAATTTTGCCTTCGGTTTGACGAAAATACCGTTTCTGCATTATACCGCAGCCACGTTTGTTTTCATGCTGCCCGGCACAATCGCCTTTATCACCTTTTCCAGTTCATTGCTGGGACTGCTGAAGGGCAAGGTTTCACGCGAATTTTTTATCGGGATCATATTGATAGTTGCCGTTTCCTCCGTCCCAAAGCTGAACAGATGGTACAAGAGCCGTGAGAAGCGGATACCGCAACCGACTGTGCCATGGAGTTTGCGGAGAAGTTTACAGCAGAAGGCTATTGGTATCGGGCTGTTCGGCACACTTTCTCTGGGAGTCTATCTGCTGATCCAGAAATTCTTCTGGGCGCTCGATGCCTACCTGTACACGATCGAGTTCAATCTGCTCTTTATTGCTCACCGCCTCAGAGATGCCGACCTGGCCGGGTTCATCGAATATTTGCGGCCAATGTCCAATACGCGGGGAGCCGGGATTGCCCTGCTCAGTCTGGCAATGCAGACGTTTGCGTTTCCGTTTTCCTCTTTGAAGTCTGTTGCCGCCTTTGACTCTGCTTTTGGTACGACAGCGGGTGTTTTGTATTCAGTAAGTGCCGGTATTGTTGCCACCTGCCTGGCGGCCGTATGTGGCCGAATAGTTCTGGGAGATCTGCTGCCGCTCTACAACCGGCAACAAGGTGTCGAACCGTTGTCTCCTTCTTCCCCATGGGCCATCGGCTGTGCCGCTGCTCTGAGCGCAATTCCCGCTGTTCCGCTGCTGCCGGGCGGCCTCTTGATCGGGGCACTGCGTATTTCGCCAATCCGTATGTTTGCCATTATTGCGGCCGCACATGCTGTCCGTGTACTCATTTCTGTTGTTGCACACTAAATTGCCGGAGGATTCACATGTCCACTTCTGTTCTTCGTACCATGCTGTCTGTTTCACTTTGCCTTTTGCTTGCATTTCCAGTACTCGCCGCCAGGCAAAAACCATCTGGCGTATCATCAGTCAAATCCGGATCCGACACCATGACGGTTGATCAGAAATCCGGAGAGGTCCGCGTCACTTCTACGGTGCTGAAAGACTGTTCCCAACCGTCAGTCTGTGACTGGGGCCGACGATTCCAGGCGTTCTTTGGCGCAAAAGACGGCAAAATGGCGCCATTTTTCATCTTCTCCACAGAAATAAACCGCACTGACATTGACAAGGCCATCAAATCAGTCGGCATACAATCGCGTCGTCAGATTCCGATGACCGAAGTTAAGCAGCGTTCCGGACTGAAATCGACCACTCAGAAAGATGATTATCTTGATGGTGATCCGCTGCTTGTCTCTGTCCGCTGGAAAAAAGACGGGAAAATGGTCGATGTTGCTATTGAAGATCTGATCGAGGAGAAGATTTCGGTCGATGGCAAAGATGTTATCAAACCCTATACACCTCACTTTGTCTACCATGGCACCGCTGAAGCGATCAACTTTGCCTCCGGCTGCATTGTCTGCCCGTCAGGCTGTAATGGCGGCATTATTGCCGATAACTCCCTTCCGCTGAAAGAGACCAAAAATTACTTCCGTTTCGATTGGAACAAAATGCCGCCACCCGGCGCCAAGGTAGAGATCGTTCTCAAATCGGTACATGGCAAATAGGTTGTACGCTGAACAATTATAGGCAGTTACCGTTATTATCAAAAATAGAGGAGATGTTATTATGAAACTGTTTCGCTACGGATCTGCTCTGCTGTTGCTTGTGAGTATCTGCTGCTCGTTTGCTGTTGCTGCAGAGAAAGGGAAAGATTCATTCAAAGTTGTTACCAGTGAAGAGCTCAAGGCGTTGATCGATCAGGAAAGTGCCGGTCTGGCTGTTATTGATGCGCGAAGTGCCGAAGAGTATCAGGAAGTCCACATCAAAAACGCGGTCAGCATCCCGTTGTCAAAACTTGAGAAGGATGCGACGCTGCTCCCGGCGTCAAAAGACGCCAGGCTGGTATTCTATTGCAACGGCATAAAATGCGGCAAAAGCGGAAAATCCGCAAAAATAGCGGTAGCGAACGGCTACCGCAACGTGTCGGTATACGCCGATGGGATGCCGGTCTGGGAAGAGAAAGGGTACGCCATCTATACCGGGGCGGATTATGACAAAGCAGTGAAGGCCGCCAGGATCAAGCCTGCCGTTGTCAAGGCGCTGCTGGAGAGCGCACCGGCAACCCTGACCGTGGTTGATGTGCGCGACGCCAAAGAGTTTGCCGAGGGGCATGTGCCGGGGGCGATCAACATTCCGGTTGAAACCTTTGCAGCCGGCTCGGGCGTGCTGGACAAAAACAGACAGATCGTCGTCTACTGCAATTCCGGCGGCCGCAGCTACAATGCCTATCGCAAACTACAGAAACTGGCCTATCCGAATATTGTGCAGATGATCTTTGCCGATTGGCAGGCGGAAAAACTTCCTGTGGTGAAATAGTACTGACGAAACAGCATTGCCGGTAATATATAGACTGCTCCAAAGGCATCCGGTCAGCAGAGATGACGAAGGCGCTTCGCCTGGCAGCGTGAAACCTGGTTCGCCGTACCGTTGTTTCTGCTCTTTTCGTTCGGCTTTGCTCTGGTAGTGGTTAAGGATCTTAAGGAGTCGGTCTTGGCATATTTAAAGGCCGCTTCTTAGTGGGAAGCGGCCTTTAAGTTACATTAAAACAATCGTGCTGTAAAACAGGGATTAATTTCCTGAGACTACTCCGCTACCTTTCGTGGACTTCCATTGGAACTGATGCGGCCACTTGGCTGTATTGGTAGTGGTAATAGCAGTATGGCAAACATTGCAGGCATTTGGTCGTTTGCCTGTGCCATGCGCCTCCATAAAATCGCTACCCAATCCTTCTCCTTTTGAACTCGAATGGCAGGCACCGCAACTTCCAATGGATTTTGAATAGTTCTGATACTGCTGCGATTGGTAGTTATCAATATCAACCCGCGACGGAACCATTGCATGTGCACTCCCATGGCAACTGGAGCAATAAACACCACCATGGCCAATCGCATTGCGGAAAAGGATGTTTCCAGTATCCACCTGTGCTACCCCGGCATGACAGGAGACACATTGGGGCTCATTTACCCATGGGACCTTAGAATTGTTGGTAATAGATGCCGCCATCGTCTCCATGCTGCCATGACAGTTCGCGTTGGAACAGTTACCGTCTGCCGCCGTGTGGGCCAGGCTTCGGCTGCACTGGGTTTTGGTGCCGGGGTGACAGTCGTAACAGGATGCCCCTTTTGTAGCGTGAGAGCCATGAATGGCTTCGGAAAGATATTTTCCCGATGATCCCCGACCGCTCTGGCCAAGAGCGGGGCTACCGTGACAGGATGCGCACAGGACCGGCTGTTGGCCAACCAGATTGGTGCCTATATTTTTATCGTGTACCTTTAGTACTTCGAACATCGGGTTTGCGCTGCCGTTATGACACTTGGCACAGTTGATTTCATCAGATATCGGGATAGTCGTCCTGGTCTGCGCAACTACAGTGCCCTTACTGTTTTTTACCGTTACCTCAATTACCTGGTAGGGATTCCAGACGCCGGCATCATTGACGGGGGTTACCGGAATACCGTTGACCTGGAAATGATCCCCCTTTGCAACCATTTTTCCTGAAAGGCCGTTGTGCACTGAAGAATCCTCCAGGTTGAGACCGGTATCATTGGCCAGAGTCACCCCGAACAACTGCTTGCAATACATCCAGAACTGCCAGAATAAACCTTTAGAGGAGGAGAGCGTATTGTTCACGACGCGGTATTCAACAGTCAGACCCGCTGTTACTACTTTGGGAGGGTTACCCCTTTGCAGTACTTGCGCCCAGACGGTGTTGTAGGGCGGCAGTATCACTGCAGTGTCGTAGCTCGGGTTGGCGCAATGCATGCCGAGGTCGTTCCAAGCAAAGACCACATAGTTTGCATTATTCTGGGCCGGAGTAATCACACCGGGGTTAGAAGGCGGCATTTGTGCTGGCGGTGGAGTCCACGTGGTGGCAAGTGGCGTAGTGGAAGTGGCACCCAATGCAGTTGCAATCGCCTGAACCTGAGCGGTAGTCAGCTTGGAGAGCGATTTCATGGAACTGACTCTGGAGATGCCGGCCTGAATTTGGGATGCGGTTCTGCCTTTCTTGGAGGATTTTGCCAATGATCCGTGGCAACCGGCGCAATAAGTGGTATACAATGCTGCGCCATCGGTAGTGCCTGTCGGGGTTGGCGGAATCGTAGTGGAGGTGGCGCCCAATACAGTTGCAATTGCCTGAACCTGAGCGGTAGTCAGCTTGGAGAGCGATTTCATGGAACTGACTCTGGAGATGCCAGCCTGAATTTGGGATGCGGTTCTGCCTTTCTTGGAGGATTTTGCCAATGATCCGTGGCAACCGGCGCAATAAGTAGTATACAGTGCTGCGCCGTCATTAGTGGTTGTGGTCTGTGGTGTTCTCCGGCTGGTTGATGTATAACCGCCATCATCGTTGCTGCCATAAGCAGAAAACGAATAACAAATTGCCGCTAACAGCACAAATAACGAACCTGCAATTCTGATTTTCATATCATCTCCTTTAATCTGTCAATTATTACTTTTGCTTTTGAATGGGAGTTCGATGATTCAATCTTGTTTCCAATATTCTCCTCTATTTGATCTTCCAAAATATGGCAAAACGGGCTAGCGCTTCTGCATGGCTCACCTCCTTTTCATCAACATAATGTGCAGAATTGGTAACAAAAAAGCCGAGTCACCAATATCTTATGATATTTCGGCGACCCGGCTGTCTCGGTGAGACCCTGTAGGCTTTCCGTCCCATCCTTGCGGATGGTTTAGTATTGTCGTCTATCGAACGATTTTATAACCGAATTTCTAGTAATGTGCTTACCGGAAATAAAAAAGCCGGATCGCCAATATCGTAGATATTTCGGCGACCCGGCTGTCTCGGTGAGACCCTGTAGGCTTTCCGTCCCATCCTCACGGATGGTTTAGTATTATCGTCTATGTACTGCTTTTACAACAGTGTTGTAAATATAACAAAACTATCAAAGTATAGCAATATATAAAGTCGCATATAATGATTATTTTATTTTAAAGCAAATCAGCTTCGCAAGCAGCCAAACAATCGCCGGCGCCAGAAAGACCGCGCAGTACGCAGGAAAGCGTGATAGTCATCACAGAAGTGACACCGACAAACAATGGCACAGCCGAACGAAGCTCCTCTTCAAGAAACAAAACCCACAGGATGCAATCATAATAATCGGTAAAAGACCTTTTCACCAACTTTCAAGTTTTTTGCTGGTATTATTGAGCCATTAGCGTAGTTCATGTTATCGAACCACTGATGAGGGAGGAGATAATGGCGAAGCGGGAAGCGTAACGGTTTCTTCTCAACAGAAGGGACTGTCGAAGCCGCTCCCCAGGCGCAGGATACGTCTGACATTGCCGGTAGTAATGCGAGCCACCTGTTCGAACGGGACCTCCCGCAGCTCCGCAACCCGCAGCGCCGTTTCCGGCAACCAGGCAGGACGGTTGAAGGCGTCTCGGTGGCGTTCCGGTGCCATATCGGGGGCGTCGGTTTCCAGCACCAGATGCTCCAGCGGCAGCTCCCGCGCTACCTGAAGCGGTTTGACTGCATTTTTCCAGGTAACGGCACCGGAGATGGAAATGGCAAAGCCGAGCCGGATGAACTCACGGGCCATTTCAACTGAGCCGGAATAGGCATGCATAATGCCCCCCACCTGGTGGGCACCCTCCTCGCGCATAACGCTCAAGAGAGCTTGAAAAGCACGCCGGCAATGAATCAGCACCGGCAAACCGAGCTGTACTGCCAGGCGAAGCTGCTCTCGAAAAGCCTGTTTCTGCAGATCAAGCGGCACCTGACGGGTGGGATCAAGGCCGATCTCACCGATGGCCAGCCCCTTTTTTGAAAATTCTGACAGGCTGTTCAGATTTTGATCGGTAGCAGATTCCGCATGCATCGGATGAATGCCGTATGCAGGAAAAATCTGCGGATTTTCTGCCGCCAGCGCCGCTATTCCGGCCCATCCACCCGGGTGCACTCCCGGAACGGCAAAACCCGTCACTCCGGCTATATCGGCTTCCTGCATAATACGGGGGAGTTCTGATCTGAGCGGCTCCAGATCGAGATGGCAATGGCTGTCAAACAGAACCCTGTTCACAGAAACCAGCCGAACAGATTTACGACCCGTTCCATGATCCGGACCAGTACCCCCCGACGCTCGTGAACATCAAGCTCTACCAGACGTGCGCCTTCAATCTCCTCCTGCAGCAGCTCCCGGATCTGCCCGCCGAACTGCACGTTATCCACCACACAATTTATCTCGAAGTTGCGATGGAAGCTGCGCTGATCGAGATTCGCCGAGCCAATGACTGCCCGTTCCGCGTCAATCAGCATAACTTTGGCATGCAGTATTTCGCGTTCCAGCTCAAAGATTTCAACACCCCCTCGCAGGAGCGCTGTGTACGAGCTTCTGCCGAGAAGTAACATCAGCGGCACATCGCTGCGGGCCGGTAACAGCAGCTGAACCCGCACTCCTCTGCGGACTGCCCGCAACAGAGCGCGGATAATGCGCGGCCCCGGTACAAAGTAGGGCGTTGCAATCAGGATCTCTTCTGTAGCGGAGGCGATATTAACCTGGAACGCCTCTCGGATATAGGAGCGCCGCTGGCGCGGGCCACCGCTGATAATATTTACCGCAGCATCACCGATTTTACTGGCATTCTGGCGCGGTCGCTCTTCAGTCGCATGCCTGACTTTGTTATCATCACGCTCGCCATGCCAGGTATTAAGAAAGATCGCCCGCAACTCGGAGACCGCTTCACCGCGAATACTGAAGCCCAAATCACGAAAGCTCAGTTTGTCAACCATACAGCCCGCGTACTCATCACCAATGTTAAATCCCCCCAGGAAGGCCAGGGAATCATCGACAATCATCATCTTGCGATGATCCCGTTTATCAAACCAGTAAAAGCCGCGTTGAAAAGAAGGGACGTTGAATGGAAGCAGTTTGACTCCCTTTGTGGAAAGTTTTTTAAAATAGGAAGCGGGCGTTTCCAGACAGCCGATATAATCGTAGATCAGCCTGACCGACACACCGCGCTCAACGGCTGCCGCAAGCTCGAGCGCCAGGCCGCTGCCAAGACGGTCGTTGTGAATAAGGTAATATTCCAGAAGGATCGTATGTTCTGCGGAGCGGATAGCGGAAAAAAACGCTTCAAAAAACTGTCTCCCGCCATGGAAGAGCTCAACGCTGTTATGACGGTGAGTTACCGGCAGTTCCAGCGGCCGTAAACGGCCCATCAGCCGGATAAACCGGGAAAACCGCTTCTTATGCATGAATTTGTTTTTCCCCACGCTGTTCACGTCACACTATGCAACCGGTATCGTCAAGCGCCCGACCGTAGCGATCTCGGCCGTCATGGTTTCCCCGGCGCGCACCGGGCCGACACCTGCCGGAGTTCCGGTCAGAATAACATCTCCCGGTTCCAGAGTAAAAATCGCCGAAACGTGGGCGATAACCTGCGGTATGCGGTGGATCATGTCTGCGGTGGTGCCGTTCTGGCGGACCTCGCCGTTAACCGCAAGCTTCAGAGTCACATCGTGCGGATCAACAACCGCCCCGGCAGGCACAAAATCGGACAATGGGCAGGCGGTGTCAAACCCTTTGGCAATCTCCCATGGCAACCCCTTTGCTTTGAGCTGATTCTGCACATCCCGCAGCGTCATGTCGATGCTCACGCCGTACCCGGCAACGTGCTCCAGCGCCTTGTCCGCCGTCACATTACACGCCTGGGAGCCGATCAGAACCGCCAGTTCGACTTCGTAATGGCACTCCTGCGAATACGCCGGTATCCGCACCGTATCGCCATCGCCAATCAGTGACGAAGCCGGCTTCATGAACAGCACCGGTGCCGGCGGTGTCTCATTGCCCAGCTCGCGGGCATGTTCAGCATAGTTGCGCGCCAGGCAGACAATCTTGCCGATGGTGAATTTCTGGTTGGTTCCGGTAATATTGCGTGTTGTCATAAAAAGACCTCCGTAGGAGGGCGGTCTCAGACCCGCCCGGTTTTTATGTTGGTTTTGAAATATATTTTGCCGTAACGATTGCAACCGGGGCGGGTCACAGACCACGCCCTTACAGGGACTGGGGTAAATCCAGCCACAACTCACTTCTGGTCTTGTACATGTTCAGCCGGTCAACCACACTGCTCACCGGCGCAGCAAAGATCGCTTCGTAAATGAATTCATCAGCCGAAGGATCCATGGCAAAAGCAAGCTGCTCCTTGCGGATGCTGAACTGAGCGTTGATCCCGTTGGTGTTGCCGCGCGCATCGACCCGAATCCATCTATCGAGGGATGCGAGGTACAGCGCATTAAACCCGTGCAACACCGGTTCATTATCAACCGGGGGTGCCAAACGTAACACCTGATAGCAAAAACCGGCCGGGATAGCAACCGCCCGGAGCAAAGCAGCCAGGAGGTGGCTTTTTGCGAAACAGATCCCGGTACCGTGTTGAAGCACTTCGCTCGCCGTGCAGGTCACAATCTCAAGGCCGGAATCATTGGAATGGGGGATGGTGTCTCTCACCCATTCGTACAGGCAGCGAGCTTTAGCAACTTCATCTGATAACGACTGTGTCAGCTCCAGAGCCTTTTGCCGGACAGCCGGAGTCTGCCAGTCAACTACCGAGTCGGAGATAAGATATTTGCTTAAATCATCTGTTTCTGGGTACATACACTCCTCGTTTGATGCTTGGTATTTGTGGGGACAACAGCGAGTTAGCGTTTATGCAGCGCGAATCAGCCGCGTAAACTGCTGTTAAACAGTTCTGCTACATGGATATTTATCCCGAATTTTGTTTTTTGGTTGGTGGATAATACGGATAATATGGGGGCATTACAATAAGGAATATTTTTAAATTGGCCTGTTTATCTGGCTTAGATCCTTTGTTTTATCGATGCGGCCGTTGAGAAAAGAAACCAGGGACGCTTCCCGGTTATTTGTCGTCATCCTTCACCGTAACCTACGGAAAAACCAGCTCGTTTCCAGGGCCGCGTGTAACTCTGACCGGTCGCACGGCTCTTTTCGTAAAAATGAAATTACATGCCCGGAATGGAAAATACATGCAAACGTGATACTATTCTTTAACCCTTGTGATTAACACACGGCATTGGCATAATTTCCACTGGGTGCCGTGCGCTGAAATGACGTGCATTGCTGTTTTCGCCCCCTTAGTCACATGCTCCGGGCAAATAGCTCGGGAGAGGAATCGTTCCCATGATCAGCAAGAAAGAAATATCCATGAGAAATCCTCGCATCTTGATCGTGGATGACGACATGTTTTCCCTCTCCTTTCTAGAGGAACATCTGCTGCATCAGAACTTTGATGTAATTAAGGCAAATAACGGAAAAGAGGCTCTTTCGCTTCTGGAGAAGCAGGCTGTAGACCTGGTTATCTCTGACCTTGTCATGCCTGAAATGGACGGTGTTCAGCTGATGCTCTCGACAAAAGAACTTCATCCGACACTCCCCTTTGTTGTATTCACGGCAGAAGGAAGTATTGAAAGCGCCGTAACCGCCATTAAGCTCGGCGCGCTTGATTACATTCAAAAACCATTCGACCCAAAAATATTTACCGTTGTACTTCAGCGCGCGTTAGAATTCGGACGCCTCTCCAATGAAAATAAAAATCTGCGGGAACATTTCAGCGAGCGCTTCAGCTTCCACAATATTGTAACGCAATCCCCAGCCATGCGGCAGGCACTGGAGCTTGCGGCCCGTGTGGCTGCATCCCCCAGAACCACCGTCAGCCTGACCGGAGAAAGCGGCGTTGGCAAAGAGGTGCTGGCTCGGGCGATTCACTTCACTTCCGGTTGTTTACCCGGTAGTTTTGTAGCGGTCAATTGTGCGGCAATTCCCGAAACCCTTCTGGAAAGTGAGCTGTTTGGCCATGTGCGCGGAGCATTTACCGGCGCCGAACGTGATCGGGAAGGCAAGTTCTCTCTGGCGCGCGGCGGCACTCTCCTGCTGGACGAGATCGGAGACATGCCCTTGGCGCTCCAGGCCAAGCTGTTACGGGTGCTGGAGGAAAAATGCTACGAGAAAGTAGGCGCCAACATTCAAATGCCGACCGATTGCAGGGTTATCGTAGCCACCAATCGCAATTTTGCCGATTTGGTAAGAAAAGGCTTCTTTCGCGAGGATTTGTATCACCGCATAAATGTCGTTCCGATCGCCATCCCCTCCCTCAGGGAAAGAAGTGAGGACATACCGCTGCTCGTGGCATTCTTTCTCAACCTCTTTCGCCAGCATCAGGGGAAGTCGCTGCCGGGCGTCTCCGAGAATGCCATGGATAAACTTATCTCCTACCCGTGGCCGGGTAACGTACGAGAACTGCGCAATGTCCTCGAATACGCCGCCATTCTGGTTTCGGATGAACTCATCACCCCCGCTCACCTGCGTCTGTCGGGCAACAAACCGTTGTCGGGCACGTCTGAAGTAAACAGCGTCGTTTTCGACATACGCCTTTCTCCCGAAGAACTATCTCTTGATGCAATTACCAGAGCAGTTTTGGATATGACCCTCCAGCGCTGCGGCGGCAACAAAACCGAAGCAGCCAAAATCCTCAAGGTAAACCGCAAAATGTTCTACCGCTGATCGCACTGTCCCCCATCGCCGCACCGCGTCCATTATACGGACACTTCTACCCGTGATAAAATGCACAACCTACCGTTTTAACTACCGATATAAAATTGGCACCAATCATGTAGTCCCTAAGCATGAACATTGCGCATATCAACGCAGTGTCCTCATTACGGACACAAGTAAAAGCACAATCTGCCCATAATTACTATGTTCGGAGTAACTGAATCATGAATATACTGATAGTTGACGACAGCAATGATGCCCGTAGAATGCTGTGCACAGTTCTGAAGGCCCATGGGCACGTGGTCATAGAGGCAGTTAATGGCCGGGAAGGGCTTCAGGCCGCCTCCGATAACCGGCTGGATCTTATTATATCCGACGTGCTCATGCCGGTCATGGACGGCTTCCAGTTTCTGCGCAATCTGCGAAAAACAAGCTCCGTTCCCTTTGTATTCTACTCGGCGGTGTACGACGGAATCAAGGAGATACAACTTGCCACCTCCCTGGGAGCGGACGGCTACCTGATCAAGCCGATGGACCCGGTGGAATTGCAGGAGAAAATCGAGCGGATCACGGCCAAAGACGGACAGGAACGAGCAGGCGGTGACGAGGAGGAAACTGAATACCTGAAGAGATACAGCCAGGTCGTGGCCGCCAAGCTCGAAGAGAAGGTGCGGGAGCTGGAATTAGACATCGCCAGGCGCAAAAAGGCCGAGGAGGAACGGGAAGGGTTACGCGAGCAACTCATCCAAGCCCGGAAAATGGACTCCATCGGCCGTCTGGCCGGCGGCGTGGCCCAAGACTTCAACAACATGCAGGGCGTGGTTCTTGGTTACACAGAGATGAGCCTGAACCAGATATCCCCGGACAATCCGCTTTTTGCCAACCTGCTGGAAATCAGAAACGCGGTGGAGCGCTCCGCCGAACTGACGCGGCAATTGCTGACCTTTGCCTGCAAACAGTACGTCACCCCCACGCTGTTCGACCTGAACGAAAATGTGGCGAACATGCTTGCCACGCTGCGACGTTTGATCGGTGAAAATGTCAAAATCAGCTGGCTGCCCGGGGGGGAAGGAGCGAATGTCAAAATGGACCCATCCCAGATGGATCAGATACTGACCAACCTCTGCGTCAATGCCCGCGACGCCATAACTGGTAACGGTACGCTCATTATCGAAACACGCATGGTGACCCTTAATGAAGCCGACTGCGCCGGCCATCTCCAGCAGATTTTCGGTGAATATGTCACGTTGTCCGTGCGCGATGACGGCTGCGGCATGGACAAGGAAATTCTGGATAACATATTCGAGCCGTTTTTCACCACCAGGGAAACAGGCAAAGGGATCGGCCTCGGACTGGCCACGGTCTACGGCATTGTCAGGCAGAACAGCGGCTTTATCGACGTCTGCAGCGAGCCCGGGCGCGGTACGACGTTCAAGATATACCTCCCCCGGCACGGAACCGGAATTGAACCGGCGGTCGCGGAACGTCGGGTATCTTCTGTCGTGCCGGACAGCGAAACCATCTTGCTGGTGGATGATGAACCGGCAATACTGAAAATGATGAGCTTGGTGTTGAGCGATATTGGCTTCCGAGTGCTGGCCGCATCGTCGCCGGCCGAGGCAATCTGTGTGGCCAAAGAGCACGCAGGGGAGATCCAGCTGCTGTTAACCGACGTGGTCATGCCGGGTATGAATGGTGTGGATCTGGCGAAAGAGCTGAACATTCTCTACCCGGAAATCAAGCAGTTATTCATGTCCGGGTATACGGGCGACGCCATTGTCGGGCAGAACGGAGTGGACTGCAATATTAATTTCATACAAAAACCGTTTACGTTGCCGGATCTGGCCACCAAGGCACGCGCGGTGCTTGACGGGGTTTGTCACCAGGATTGAGCGCTCAAAAAAAAGCCGCCTGATCAGGCAAACGCTGAACCAGGCGGCTTTGTATGTTACCAGCAATGAGTCTTTCCCGCCATCACCACAGGCTCTCCCCGGTCATCTCCTGCGGCTGCGCCAATCCCAGCATCTTCAACATGGTCGGCGCAATATCGGCCAGACGCCCACCCTCGCGGAGAGTTACGCTTTTACGGCTGTCATCCACCAGTATCAGCCAGACCGGATTGGTGGTATGCGCGGTAAACGGTTCGCCGTTTTCATCCTGCATCTGTTCGGCGTTGCCATGGTCTGCGCTAACCAGTACTGCCCCGCCCAACTCCTTCACCTTGGCGACAATCCGACCCGCACAGGCGTCCACCGTCTCGACCGCCCTTATGGCAGCCGACTCGATGCCGGTGTGACCAACCATATCACAATTGGCAAAGTTGAGAATGATGACGTCGTACTGATCCTGATCGAGGAGTTTAAGAAGCTTATCCGTCACCTGGACGGCACTCATCTCCGGTTTCAGGTCATACGTGGCAACCTCTTTTGGTGACGGAATGAGCGCTCTATCTTCACCCGAAAAAGGGATTTCCACTCCGCCATTGAAGAAGAACGTGACATGCGCATACTTCTCCGTTTCAGCGATGCGCAGCTGTTTTAGCCCGGCATTGGCAAGGACGCCGCCAAACAGGTTCTTCAATTCCGTTGACTCGAATGCAATCGGCAGTCCGAAGGTGGCATCGTATTCGGTCAGACAGACATACCCTGCCAGTTGCGGCCGGCTTCTGCGGACAAATCCGTCAAAATCATCCAGAGCAAGCGCTCGTGTAATTTCCCGAGCCCGGTCGGAGCGGAAGTTGAAAAAGATAAAACCGTCGCCGTCAAGTAGTTGCCCAACCGGCGCACCCTGTTCACAGATCACGGCAGGCACGACAAACTCATCGTATATCTTGGAGGCGTAACTCTGCTCAATGGCGTCCTTTGAGGAGACACACAGTTCTCCCAAGCCATGCACCATTGCTATGTAGGCCTTTTCTACTCGATCCCAACGGTTGTCACGATCCATGGCATAGTAGCGCCCCATTACCGTCGCAACTTTCCCGACGCCGATCCGCGCTATTTCCCCTTCCAACTGCACCAGATAGTCGGCACCGCTCTGCGGCGGCGTATCGCGACCATCAAGCAGGCAGTGGACGAAGACATCCGTCACCCCCTCACGTTTAGCCAGCTCCAACAGCGCATAGAGATGCGTATTGTGGGAATGCACCCCGCCATCCGAGAGCAGACCGGAGAGATGCAGCCTCCCACCGGACGCTTTGACCTTGGCGAGACACTCCAGCAGAACCGGATTGGTGAAAAAGTCGCCATCAAGGATTGACTTGGTGACACGGGTCAACTCCTGATAGACAACCCGACCGGCGCCAAGGTTAAGGTGCCCGACTTCGGAGTTACCCATCTGCCCATCAGGAAGGCCGACCGCCATCCCGGATGTTTTGATCGGCACATGCGGGTAGTCACGCAAATAGCTGGTCAGGTTGGGCGTTTTCGCCAGGGCAACGGCATTGTGAGCCGGGTTGGGGTTGATCCCCCAACCGTCGAGAATCATCAGCATGAGTGGTTTTTTTGACATGGTGCCTCCGTATCAATGGTAGCGTTTTATTTCAAACAGTCCCTGCAGCTCGGATCTTGTTATGTCAATTGAGGGCATTCATTCAGTATACTCGTTTTACGTGTGAATCCAACCAGGCCCTGCCTTTAGCGGTGAGCCGGTATTTCTGCATGCGGCTCGTGGGTTTGCCGGGGATGGTCATTTCGATGAGGTTATCTGTCAGAGCTGGAATCAGGTAAGCCTCTCGAAAATGATCTTCGTGTTTCAGGTTCAAAGCCTGCTGTATTTCAACACGCTTCATGTCACCATGCACAACTTCAAGAAGACGACGCACTTCCCCGGTGACTTCCCCGGTGACTTCCCCGGTGACTTCCCCGGTGACTTCCCCGGTGACTTCCCCGGTGGCTTCCCCGGTGGCTTGGGTCTTCGACTCTGGCTGCGACTCTAGCCGTCGAATGATCTGCATAAAAGTGCCTACTTCCTGCTTGAATTCAGGAGTGGGAATCTTCGCCTCGCTGCAGAGGGCGATCATGTCAAGCGTACCGGTCCCGGCACGCTCAATGTAACGGGCCAGGAACAGCGGCTCGGCAATGAGCGGATTATGAGGAATGGAGGGATGCGGCTTGCGCAGGGCAGCGAGTGTCAGTGGCGAAGGGAGATGGCCGGGATTCCAGATTTCCAGACGATCTGCAAAAAGCATAACCTGAACCGAGGCATTGCTCGCATAATCCCGATGAGCCACGGCATTGACGATTGCCTCGGCAACAACATCGCGTGGTATTTCATAGGTTACAGGCGCCTGGGGACTCTCGGAGCGTGTGCCGACACGGGCGGCAAGTTTGGACATGACAAAATCTACCGCCTGATCAACCAGTTCAAAGACGGTCCCCTTGTAAATCTGATAGGAAGGGATCGGCTTGCGGATCTCCGTGCCGTGGAAGTGCATGCATTTAATTTCGGAACTGATAAGAAAACGCTGTGGCTGCTTCCCGAAGAGCAACACAGCGGCGTGGCTTGGTTGTGTTTTATCCAGAAGGTTCAGATGAACAAGGGCTTTGGACATCGCTGTTTTGCGACCGAGAGGATAGGCTCGTTCACGTTGGGCGCGATCCAGAAAATCAGCAATTTTTTCTGCAGAAAGATCCTTAATGGTTGCCCGTGGGCAGGCAGAGGCGTCGAAGGGGAGCGAACGAATGTCACCGGCGCGTTCCAGATGTTCAATCAAACTGGCATACAGTATGGCGGTCAGTTCAGGTATGGTTCCAAATCGTCGGCGGATAAGCTGGTCTCCGGCCTTGCGGATCAGGGCCAGTATCCTGGGATGACGGGCGGAATCGTCATTTCCCTTGACGAAGATGAGCCGTTCCTTGCCGCGAATGGTGGCATGGTCGAATTCGCGTTCTGTCGGTGAGATTCCCTCGGAATCCTCGTAACCATAGTCATTGCCGAAGAGGCCGACATAGAGGGCGCTTTGCTCCACCTCATGCAGGTAGACTTCATCGGTACGCCGGTCGGAAGACGGCAACTCCTCGAAGAGAAACACCTCGAAAAACCGGCGCAACAGCGGATCACCATGGACATACTCTTTCAGTGCCCGACGTTCGTCAGCCAGTTCCTTCTGAACGGAACTGATGAATAGCTGTTTCCTGGCAGTCATTGGCTCCTCAGCTTCACATTAATGATGATACGGCTCACCGTTCAAAATCGTAAACGCCCGATAAATCTGCTCCAGCAGGAAGGCCCGCACCATCTGGTGGGTGAAGGTCATTTTTGACAGCGCCAGCAGTTTGCCCCGTCGGCGGAACTCTTCGGAAAAGCCGTAAGCGCCGCCGATGGCGAAGACCAGTTCTCCCGTTCCGCTGTCGCGCTGTTTACCGACAAAAGCGGACAGTCCGGGGGAATCCATCTGTTCTCCCCTCTCATCCAGAAGGATCAGGATTGCTCCGGGGGAAACATGCTTCTCCAGCCGTTCACACTCCCGACGGCGCATCTCCTCCGCTTCAGCACCCTTCTCGTCGCGGATATCTACCAGCTCAAGCGGCATGTAGCGCCGGATGCGCCCGGCGTATTCGTCGATGGCATCCTTGACCCACGGGTCGCGGCTCTTGCCGACCCACAAAATTTTGATTTTAATAGTCTGATTCCTTGCGGGACGCCTTGATCTCCGGCGGCAGCTCAAGCTCGGGCGCCATACCCCAGAGGCCGTCAAGATCGTAGTAACGGCGAATTTGGTCGTGGAAAATATGTACCAGCACATCACCGTAATCCATGACGATCCATTTGCCGTCCGTTGCGCCTTCAATATCGTTGACCTTGCCGAATTTCTTCAGGCCGGTACGGATATTGTCGGAAATGGCCTGATTCTGCTTGTCGGATGAGCCGGAGACAATCACCATATAGTCGGCAATCGACGAGACCCGCGAAATATCGCGCACACAGATATCATACGCCTTTTTGTCATAGGCCAGTTCTGCGCACATACGAGCACGTTCACTGGGGGTCAGGGTTGTTTTTTCAACTGTTTTTGTTTTTTTTACTGGCATTGGCGGTAGATCCTTTGTTGCGAGATATATGCTGCGACATCAGGTGGTACATAGGTGGAGATATCAGCGCCTGCGGCAGCACGCTGCCTGATTTCGGTCGATGAGATCCCCAGGGGGGTGCCGGTGATAAAACAGACTGCAGTACCGCAATGGTGCATCAAGCGTCCGTTGTCACGGTCATACGCGGATTCCATTCTGACCGCTTCCGGCAACGCTGCAATCGGGTCGCTGATGGGACATCCGGGGCGTTCTACAACAATCAGATTACATGAGCGGAATATTTCGCCATAGCGATACCATGTGCCGATCTCCAAAAACGAATCCGCGCCGATAATGAAAAACAGCTCGTCATCCGGAAACTGCTCTCGAAAGGCTCTGATCGTATCAATGGAATATGACTTGCCGCTCCGCTCCGCTTCAATCGTTGACATTTCGAAACCGGCTCTGCCGGCGATGGCGATACGCACCATTTCTGAGCGGCATGCAAAAGAAATGTCCCCCGCCACCGGCTTGTGCGGCGGATCGGCCGCCGGAATAAAAATGACCCGGTCGAGCCGGCAAATAGTTTGCGCTTCACCGGCAATACGCAGGTGGGCATTATGGACCGGATTGAAGCTGCCGCCGAGCAGACCGATTCTCATTAGATGATCACCGGTTTGAGCAGTGTGCCCCTGATCGGCACGGTATAGATTCCGGGAGCGGTCATAAATTTAGCCAGCAGCATGAACACGAGCTTCTGTTTTTCCAGAAAATCAGGTTTTGGCATAATTTGAAGGCTCATGTTGAGCGGCGTAACTGCCGCGTTGGCTCCGGAAGGAATATCTCCCGAAAGTCGCATATACACTCCGTCACCTTCAAGCGTAACGCTCTCCAGGCGGGCCTTGCTATCAGTGACTCTCACCATCCCCTGTGCTTTCAGATTGGACACGTCGGGGAGCGGAAAAACGCCCAGCTTGACACCCGAAAATTCAAGCTGCTTTATCTCCAGCTTCAGGTCGCCGCTCAACCCTTTGGCGCCCCGCTGCAATCCACCCTGACTCCAGAGATTTCCGGCTATTTTCGCGCCCAGAACGCTCTTGAAAAAGGGTATGTCGGCAAGAGCGATCCCGTCTGCGGCAAGATCCAGGGCGGTTTTACCATTCAAGGCGTATCTGGTATTCAGATGCCCTGTGCCAATGGTCGCCTCTCCGGCAATCACCGCCCGCCCGGTAAGGAGCGGGAGTAACAGGGCTCTGACCTTCAGCCGGCGACAACTCAAAAGCGGTCCCTGTTCCGATGACAGCAGCAGATTGTCCCACGCCAGACCGGGAAGAAATGTCTTGTGAACCGACGGTGTAAGGGTCAAGCCCTGCCGCGACAAAACCTGGGCAACTATGGCATCGATTTTTGCTGAAGGGAACAACAGGTAGCTGAACAATAAAAACAGAGCCAGGACTATGCCCGCAATAGCCGCTCCCCGTACCATCCGGATCGTTCTCAAGGCTTTGTCTGCCCGGGAGCCGGTTTAAGCAGCGCCAGAATAAGCGTCAGATCACTACGGGACGGATCATCAAAACGAACCTTCAGATTACTTTTTTTGATGACCAGGGGGCGGCCCCCTTTTTCAAGTCGATAGAGCAGATTGACCGCTTCGTTAAGCGTTAACCCTTCAATACGGATATCGGCTGCATCCTCGGTGAATCCGTTTCGCTCCTCACCTTTGAGCGGAACAATTTTAACTGATTTTCCCTTGATACCGATCTCTTCAATTATTTTAGCCGGTGAATCGTCAGGAAGGAGAGAAGCCATACGGCCCCGCAATTGATCCGATGACCGGCGTGCAGAAAGATATGTCACCTTGAGCGGCAGCAGCTCCTTTAACACCGTTTCGCGCGCCGAACGCTTTTTTTCAAGCTCCTGTACTTTGTCACTCAGCATCGACCAGCCAACTGCTGCGGCAAGGAGTATAATCAAGGCATACCCGCTCCGGAGGCGGGTCCGGTCGTCAAGAGCCTGCCATCTTTCGCGAAGAATCTCGATGAGTCTCATTTTGTCCCCTCCTTGAGAGTTCCGGCCAGGCTGAAGGTAACAGTGCCATCCGGGCGGCTCTTAACCTCACCCAGTTGGGCGGTAGCCAGCAGAGGGGCAAGTGCGGCTTTAAACTCATTGACCGCCTGAGAGGAGCGGGAGTCCCCTTTTATCCGCAGATTTCTGCCTTCCAGCTCTGCCTCATACAGGCCATTGATGCTGTTCCCTTTCGCATCGGCCAGTTTTTTCAGCAGATCCAGATATCCGATTGATCCTTCGACACCGGCCAATTTCCTGATTTCACCTTTGATTTCAGAAATTTCATCAACAGCCTTGGCCCGGGTCGGGAAAATTTCACGATAGATGGCCGCAATGGATTTATTCAGAGAGGCAACATCCGCTGTTGCTGCCCGGTACTGGAGCCCCTTGTTTATGAATAGCAGTACGATGACGGTCACCGTCAATATCCCGGTCAGCAGCAGCTTCCTGCGCAGTTTGGCATCTCCGGCGGTCCAGGCCAGTTCACCCTGGCGGAAATCGGGGAGCGTGCCGGCATAGCTGGCACGTGCAACCGCATAAAGCCCCGCCAGCTGATGAAAGTGCTCATCGTTTTTAAACAGATGCCCAAGCTCCGCCGGGACTTCAACGGTTTCTACCGGTAACGGCAATGAATCTGCGGCAGAAAACAAATGTGCCGCAGAGCCGATTACACAGAGTCGCGGTGGGAGCTCTACCCCTGATAGCTCCAACGCCGATAGCGTTGCCGCTATCATCGACGCGGACGCATCCGCACTGAATGTCCGGAAATAGGTCAGTCGGCCACCCGTCAGTATCGACAGGGAACTGCCGTCAAACACGGCACAGTCGGCCGGTAACCCCGGCTGTTCCGGCAGCGCGAACAGCAGAGAAGTGATAATTTGAGGGTCCAGGCCGAGATCCCGGAACTGTGCGATGGCCGAACTGATGTCCCCCTTGCGGGCCCAGAGTGCAAGGAAACGACCGTCGCCGGATGGTACGACACCCAGCGCAAGATCGTCCACCGGCTGTGCAATATCCCCCTGCAACTGAGTCGGCAGCACCTCACGAACCTTGCGCAGGTCAGTCAGCGGAAGTGTGATGGAGCGCTGCGCAAAAAGTGCCGGCGGCACACAGAGAATAATTCGCGGCGAGCCGGTCATTTTTTCTACTATATTGCGGACGGCATCAGCAAGTGAGTGCTCATCATTCAGTTCAAATGAAGCAGCCCCGACCAGCTCCGTGGAACGGCGGGAAACCCCGAAATGGGCAACAGTGAGCCGATATTCTTCCGTCTGTAAGATTAGATAATCCATGGTATGCTGCGCCCTTTACCTGCGTATTCCTTCATGTATCTGGTTGTGTCAGTATTCCTGCCAGGACAATAATTCCGGAGCGCCCGCTGTCAAGCGCACAACCGTCTCTACGGTCCGGCCGGTATCTTTTACCTTTGCTACTGAAATTATCCTGAAAAGAGTGCCTTTGACGCTGATTTTGCCGACAAGGCCGGTAGCCACCGTATCCATGCCGGGCACCCTCGAAAGCTCCCCCGTTGATTTAAACGGAAGTAAGCGTCGCTCTTCGACTATGCGCTCGGCCATCCGGCTGTCAATGCGATCATCAAGAGCAGTCAGGACCTCTTTGGAGGCGGTGTTTATGTTGATTGTTGACAGCAACTGGAGCGAACCGGCCTGTTCTGAAAAAACCGTCAGGTAGGGCTGCACAGCGCCGATCATTTCCGGACTGAATCCTTTGACCAAAGAGAGTTCAGTCAGTGTCATCAATTTGCCGTTACGGGGAGTGTATGGCGGCTTGAGGGCCCGGTAATAGGACGATTCGGCGCCGCCGGAGCGCGGCATGTCGTTGCTGTCCATCCAATCCGCCAGCGGACCCCAAAGATCTGCCGGCAGCTTCAGCCGCGTACCGAGCCGCTGCAGCATAGCGAGCGTAAACGGTTCATACTCCCCATTCGGCTGCACCAGGCCGTTAATGTTGATTTTTCCGCTTTCTTCACTGGCCGTTATCAGCAGCGAACCGGCATCATCTTCGAGTCGCAGCGGTGTTGCCCAGCGGTCGGAAAGCGCCGTATATGAACGACCGGAAAGCGTCATCTGCAGGAGCCTGGCTCCACCTATCGCACCTGATTCCGCGAGTATTGACGCCTGCTGGCCATCCCGGAAACTACGGCTGAGGGAGGTGTCCACATACACCTGATGGATCATCTCGACGACGACAGCTACCATTAACGACGTGACGACCAGCGTCAGAATCAGGGCGAATCCGGATTCATTTTTCAGCCTCCCGCTCATGAGCCGCTCACTCGCGGTGCAGATAGCATTGAGAATTCAACTGTTTTCCCTTCTTCTGCGATCTGTACGGTCACCCGCACACGCTTGGGAAGAGTGCCGTTTATAGCGGAATCCCAGCTTTTGACCCACTTTGCCCCGTCATAGCACTCCACCAGAAAGGCGCTAATCTGCTCCATCTGCGGATACGCCAACACAGTCTCTTCTTCGGAAAACAGATCTCGTTCCTGACGTGTCAGTATACGTGTTTTGTTTTTTTCGGCCATACGGTAGGCAACGGTAACAATGCCGGACTCTTTACGATTCTGGCCTGCCGTCGGCACCAGGGTGGTTAATTCCAGGGTCGACGACTGGGTGCCGAAGCTGTCACGATCCTCCACGACAAAGCGCAGTCGCTTGTCGGTACGGTTAAACTGCGCCGAGGAGACCTCACGGCGGATCAGATCAAGGGTTGCCCCTAGTTCGCGCCGTGACTCCATCCCGGTTGACGCACTATCCCGTGCCCGTAACACGCCGAAATAGCTGCCATAAAGCGCGGCAGAGAGGATGCCGAGCAGCACCACGGCGATAAGAACTTCGAGCAGAGTAAAACCGCTATTTCGGGAGGTATCGGACAAGCGCCACCTCCATGCCGTCACTGCCGCGCCGTACCTTGACGATCAACTTCTGAAGCCCCGGAATATCTGCAGGCAGCAGGTCGGATTTCCAGCTTAGACCCGGGTGGGAAGGGGCAAACGTGCCTTCCCCTTTTGCGGGGGCCTGTTCCAGCTCCGCCATGCGGTATCGGGCCAGCAGCGTCAGAGCAGTACTATCGCGTTCGTTTGCGATGATCCCCAGATGATAATTAACCGAGCCGAGCAGGGTCAGAATAACACCGGCCATTATAGCAAGCGATATCATCACTTCAAGAAGCGTAAAGCCCGAAGTTTCTCCTCTCATGGCGGCTCCTCGTGGTATCCCTCGAAAGCCTTGACCTTTCCGCCTGAAGGAAATGCCATTACCGTCCAGAATAGCCCATCCGCAGAACGGAGATGAATCGTGATAAAGTCCCGCACGCCGGCCACTCCGATATCCACCCGCAGCTGGCCGTCCTTGATTTTTCCGAGCCGCGGTATCCTGACATCCGCAACGACAATACCCTCTTTCACCGGTGCTTTCTGCAGCAACGGGTCTGCAGGATCTTTGGCGCTGCCGTCAGCTCCGTTCTCATATATTTTTATGACATCCGTTCCCGGTGACAACATCAGATAATAACCGGTTTGCGATGTGGCAGCACGCTCCTGGATATACCGCAGCGTAGAAGCCAGCGTCCGGGCGGAAATTTTCAGATTTTCCTGGTCTGAGGAAGGGAGTCGCGGCAGGACCAGCAACATTACCATACTGATAATCACCATAACCACAGCAATTTCTATCAGGGTAAAACCAGCCCTGCAGAGGTTGTTCCGCCCGGGCTGAAGCGCATCTGAATCAATTACCGAGTGCAGTTTCATTCCCTACGCCATTGCAAGAATGCGTGCCATATCTTCACCATAAAGCCGTTTTTGCCACTCCCGCATGCCGGCTATGGTTGCAAGTTCCTCGTTTGTGGCATTCTCAGTGTCGGCGACCGCCTCTAAAAGCCAATTGGGCGCCAGAACACCCGGATCGAGGCCAAGTTCGTGGCTGTAACGCTCCCGCCACGCCTTTAGATTTTTTAATCGTTCCTTGACTCTCTCCAGAACCTCTTTTTTTACGGTACGCGGAAAACGGGGTAACCTGTTTTCAGGCGTTGCCATGCCACGCTCAATAGCGGACAATATGGCGTTGCCATGCCGCTGGAGCTGTCCCGGCGTCATCCCCTTAAACAGTGACAGCTCATAGAGCGTTTCGGGCCTGTTTTCGGCGATATCAATCAACGTATCTGCCGATAACACTTTAAACGGCGGTCGATCGAGGAGTTCCGACTGTTGATCGCGCATTTGGAGCAACTCTTCCAGAACGGCGAGCGTATGCCCTCGTAACTTACCGGCACCTTTACAATAGAGAAACAACGGGCCATCTTTTTCTGTTACCCGCGCCTGGCACAGCGCCCGACCTTCCTCTTCAAGCCATTCCAATCGGCATTTTTGCACAAGCTCTGCCCGGAACTGATCATAAAGCGGCAGCAGATCCGATGTATCAGCAGCGGCGTAGGCACACATCTCACGGCTCAAGGGGCGTTTGCTCCAGTCAGCCTTCTGATATTTTTTATCCAGCTCAATCCCGAAACGCACCTTTAATAACGCGGCCAGCCCAAACTCGGTTATGCCGAGAAATCGGGCGGCGATCATTGTATCAAACAGGTTTGTTACTTCAATGCCGTAGTCACGATGCAGAGATCTGATGTCATAATCAGCACCATGCATGACGACGATAATTGCCGGATTGGCTAAAGGAGCGGCTAACGGCTCAAGAGTGGAAAGTGCCAGCGGGTCGATCAACCAGCTTTGCTGACGGGTTGAAATCTGGACAAGGCAGACTTTTTCGCGGTAATGATGGAGAGAATCCATCTCAAGATCAACAGCAATTTCAGTCTGCCGGGAGAGTATAGCAGCAACTTCGGTCAACCGCGGCGCGGAGGTGATTATTTCGCAGGTTCCAGCCTGCCCATGGAATGAACTCAAACCGTAAACTCCCTCAATATCGAATAGGTTGTGGTACGCTGGGCCGCTCTGAAGCCGGCGCCATGTATCAGGGTGATCATCTCTTGCTGCGACATGCAGAAACTGCAGCCGGCAGCGGCAACGACATTTTCCTCAAGCATAGTGCCGCCAAGATCATTCGCTCCGAAAAAGAGAGCCACGGATGCCATCTTGGCGCCTTGCGTAACCCAACTGGCCTGAATATTCGGGATGTTATCCAGCACGATCCGTGACAATGCCAGCACTTTCAGGTAATCGACCCCGGTGGCGGTCGTTCCGCCCAGTTCGGTATTACCTGGTTGATACGTCCAGGGGATAAAGGCCGTGAATGAGCCTCCCTGATCCTGCATTTCGCGCACCCGAAAAAGATGCTCGACAATATCTTCCGGTTTTTCGCTGCTGCCGAACATCATGGTGGCGGTTGTCGGCATACCGAGGCCGGCCGCTTTCAGCATTACTTCGCCCCACTGCTGCCAGCCGATTTTTCTTGGAGAAATGCTGCTGCGCACTTCATCTACCAGTATCTCGGCACCACCGCCCGGAATGGAATCAAGCCCGGCGTTTTTAAGGCGGAGCAAAGTTTCATCAAGCGTAAGCGCTGAATTAGCGGCGATACAGATAACTTCTGCAGGCGACAGCGAATGATTCCGGATCGTTGGAAAACGCTTCTTTATTTCCCGAAAAAGATCCTCAAAAAAGCCGATTTTAAGATCCGGGTTAAGCCCTCCCTGCATCAGCAGCTGGGTTCCCCCCTGCTCCACAAGCTCGGCAATCTTTCCGAATATCTGTTCTCTTGTTAGAACATAGGCATCTGCAGCATCGTTACTTCGATAAAAAGCGCAAAAAGTGCAGTGCGATTCGCATATATTAGTGTAGTTTACGTTGCGATCAACAACAAAGGTCACCAAGCCGTCGGGATGCAGCCTGCGCCTGATTTCATCGGCGCTCTTCCCAAGGGTCAGCAGGTCTCCGTTCAGCAGCAGATCGAGGGCTGCCGTACGCGCTATTCTGGCGTCACTGATGGAGATCATAGCATTCCCCGAAGAAACGTCATACGACGTTCTCCCTGTCGAGTTCAAGCATCTCCCGAATGTCCAGCGGTATCCGCCTGGCTTTCAAGGCCGGACTGATACATGCCAGCGTAACCAGCGCATCTGCCAGCAGTTTGCTGTCCCCCGGTCGAATTATTTTCTGGCTGAACGTAACGGATGAACCGCTGATACGGATTGGGCTGGTTGTGACAGATAGGAGATCATCATGAAGAGCCGGTGATTTGAAATCAATTTCCAGACGCACTACCGGAAAGACAAAACCGTTATCAGCAAGTTCCGCGACAAGGAAACCGTGGCTGCGAAAATATTCCGTTCGTGCCCGTTCCATATATTTGATGTAATTGGCATGATAAACTACGCCGCCAGCATCAGTATCCTCATAATAAATACGAACGTCCATTACCTGTTAGTGTCCAATCTCCCCAACGACGTATAAAGTAGCTACTCTAGTGCAGATTCCATTCATCTGCAACTTATTCTCGGCATTTTTACATAAAAAATTGCCTTACCCGCCTCAGCCTCTCAAAAACTCGCCTGGACAGCGAAACAGGCCTAATCTTGGGTGAACCATTCAAACTTCCTGATAAAGGTATTTAAGCGCATTTTTGGAAGTGTGCCTTCTCAGACCTTATTTTATGCGGTTTTGCTCTGCTTTAGAAATGTCAAGACCCGTTCTCCCATGTTTTCAGGCAGCGTATAGCGCTGCACGGAAACAACGGTGAAGCCACTGGCATGCAGAGCCACATCACTCGCAGATATTTCGCTTTCCGCCTGCTCACCCTTCATCGCAACCAGCACGCCATCTTCAGCGAGCAGCGGGGCCGCCAGGGCAACGAAACGATCAAGCCGGGTAAACGCACGTGAGGTAATAACCGTAAATGATTTGCCCCGCATATTGTGAAGCGCTTCAATCCGTGCATGGATCGCTTCAATATTTTGCAGATTCAAAATACGGATGACGTGACGTTGGAAATGAATTTTTTTCGCAACCGCGTCCACAGAGACCATGGCGATATCCGGTCTGATTATTTTCACAGGAATTACCGGGAGCCCCGCCCCGGATCCTATATCAAGCAGTCGGTCATCTGCAGTGAGATATGGGGCAAGGTGGAGAGAATCGACGAAGTGTTTTATTGCAATTTCTCGATCTTTTGTTATTGCAGTCAGATTAACCTTGCTGTTCCATTTTTTTAGTTCAGCTGCGTAGCTTTCAAATGCTCCCACTTCATGAGTTGAAAGTACCAACCCGAGCAATTGGGCTTCGCGAGTTACTATCTCTCCGATAAGAGAACTCATACTAACTATTACCCTTCCACGAAGAGGATTTAAGGACAATAGCTAAAATTGAAATAGCTGCCGGCGTTACACCGGGAATTCTGGACGCTTGGCCAAGAGTGTCAGGCCTGTTTTTTGAAAGCTTTTCACGAACCTCAGTAGTCAGGCTTTTCACCGCGGCATAATCGAGGCCTTCAGGGATACGCGTAGATTCTACTTTTTTGGACTGTTCAACCTGCTCAAGTTGACGATCAATATAGCCTTTGTATTTTGTCTGAATTTCAACCTGCTCACGAATGGCTTCTGATGTTTCACGTGAAACAGGGTCCAGCTCAATCAAATCGTCATAACAGACCTCTGAACGCCTAAGTAATTGCTCAAAGGTCGTACCCTTCTGAATATCCTGGAGTCCCAGTCGAACAAGTACCGCCGTCTGCTGCACTGTATTCTGCAAACGGGTTATCGAAATACGCTCCATCTCCTCAGATATTTTACAGCGCTTTTCAGCAAACCGGAGATATTCCTGTTCGGAAACGAGGCCCAACTGGTGGCCAATGTCACGCAGTCGCAAATCGGCATTGTCTTCACGTAATAACAGCCGATATTCTGCACGTGATGTGAACATACGATACGGCTCTTTCGTGCCGAGAGTCACCAGATCGTCAATCATGACGCCTATGTAGGCCTGGCTCCTTGTCAGGACAAGCGGATCGCTCCCCCTCACACGAAGCGCCGCATTGATGCCGGCAATGAGACCCTGTCCTGCCGCCTCTTCATACCCGGAAGTACCATTAATCTGACCGGCGTGATAGAGATTTTTCACTGTTTTTGTTTCAAGAGAACTATGAAGCTGAATCGGATCAACATAGTCATACTCGATTGCGTACGCCGGACGCATTATTTCTACACGTTCAAGGCCTACTATAGAACGGTAGAATGCAATCTGAATATCAATCGGCAGAGACGTTGACATCCCGCTTGGGTATACTTCAATAGTGTCGAGTCCCTCAGGCTCGATGAACGTCTGATGACGATCTTTATCAGGAAAGCGCACCACTTTATCTTCTATTGAAGGACAGTAACGGGGGCCGATACCCTCAATAACCCCCGAATATAGAGGAGAACGGTCCAGGCCTGATCTGATAATATCGTGAGAACGCTGATTGGTGTATGCAATATGGCATGGCATCTGCGGCATGGTAATTCGCTCGGTAGAGAGCGAAAAAGGCCGTGGCGGGCTGTCCCCAAACTGGGTTTCAAGTTTCGAAAAATCAATCGATCGGGCATCAAGGCGCGCCGGTGTACCTGTTTTTAAGCGTCCGACCTGAAATCCAAGCTGCCGTAACTGATCCGAAAGCCCGACAGATGGTTGATCACCTGCACGACCACCGGGATAATTATTCAATCCGATGTGGATGAGGCCGCGCATGAATGTTCCGGTAGTAACGATGACCGTTTTTGAGAGGTAACTGATCCCGGAACGCAGTTCAACACCACAGACTGCCGCCCCGTCCAGGCACAAAGACGTGACCTCACCCTGCTTAAGATCAAGATTTTTCTGCTGCTCAAGAACCCTTTTCATACGAAGTCGATAAAGCTGCTTATCTGCCTGGGCGCGTGACGCCCGCACCGCCGGCCCCTTTTTTGTGTTGAGAATACGAAACTGAATACCGGTAGCATCGATATTCTTCGCCATCTCCCCGCCCAGGGCATCGATTTCCTTTACCAAATGCCCTTTGGCCAGGCCTCCTATGGAAGGGTTGCAGGACATGAGGGCAATCGCATCCAAATTGATTGTCAGCAGCAACGTCCGGCAGTCCATACGGGCGGACGCCAAAGCAGCTTCACATCCGGCATGTCCGGCGCCAACAACAATTACATCGTATATTTGTTCACATGTTATCATTTACTCAATCCATAGACCCTAACTTACTGCCGTATGTTCCACGTGGAACATACGGTTATTTTCCGATACAAAACGACGAGAATATCCGGTCAAGTACATCATCCGTTGCTGTTTGGCCGGTCACTGTCCCCACCGAATCAAGCGCACCACGCAGGTCTAAAGCAAGCAACTCCAGATTACGTTCCGGCAGGCCGGCGCAGAATCGGCTTAGATACACATCGGCAGAAACAAGAGCATCCCGGTGACGTGCCCGGGATAATGAGATAAATTCACGTGAATCGGTCGCTGAGATATGAAGAAACTGCCGGCAAACTGTTTGTTTGAGAGAGTCAACGCCGTCTCCTGAAAGCGCTGTTACCATGACTGTGGCCAGAAAACGGTTCGCAGCAGGAAGAACCAGCCGTTGCGGAAGGTCGCTCTTGTTAACCACCGCAATTATCCTGCACTCAGCAAGCGCATCCAACAGCATTTGATCCTCCTGACTGAATTCGCGGGAACCATCAAACACAGCAAGGATGAGATCAGCCTGAGGCACTTTTTCCATGGTTCTGTTGATTCCCTCCTGCTCCACCAGATCATTTGTATGGCGGATGCCTGCAGTATCCAGAAACCGAATTGCCAACCCTTCGAAGGATATTGTCTCTTCGATTATATCACGGGTTGTGCCGGGAATATGGGTAACAATAGCGCGATTTTCGTTAAGCAGTCGATTAAGCAGACTTGATTTTCCGGCGTTCGGCTTGCCTGCTATCAGCACGGATATCCCCTCACGCACTATTCGCCCCTCCTCAAAGGTTGCGAGCAGGTCGGTAATCATTGTTTGAGCAGAATCAACAGAAGCAGCTATTGCGACTTCATCAGTTTGACCAAGATCATCTTCAGGAAAGTCGATATACGCCTCAACTAACGCAAGGGCTTGAAGCAGACATTCCCGCACCTCGTCAATACGCTTTGAAAGGGCACCTTCACGCTGCCTCTGCGCCAACTGAAGCGCGGCTTCACTCTTTGAAGCAATAATATCCATCACTGCTTCAGCCTGAATCAGATCAATACGCCCGTTAAGAAACGCCCGGCGCGTAAATTCACCGGGGTCAGCCAGACGGACACCGCATGCAAGCACCAACGCCAAAACCCGCTCAACGACAAGCCAACCACCATGACAATGCAATTCCAGCACATCTTCCCGGGTGTATGAACGGGGAGATCGCATATACACTGCCATCGCCTCATCGACCATTTCACCGGTTGCAGCATCGCGGATCGTACCAAAAGAAAAACGGTGGCTCACAAGGCCACCGTCAGATACAGAGGTAAAAACAGTATTTCCGACCGCGGCGGCCTGGTCTCCGCTTACCCGGATTATGCCGATACCACCATTACCAGGAGGGGTACTGACAGCCGCTATCGTATCACGGATATACATAAACTGATGTTCTCCAGGGCCTGAAATTAATCTTTTACCAATTTGTTTATGTACATCTGCTGGCCAATAGTCAGCACGTTATTTACCAGCCAGTAGAGTACCAGACCGGAAGGAAAACTAAGGAACATGAAGGTAAAAACCACCGGCAGGGCCAGCATCATCTTCTGCTGCATCGGCTCCATATTTGACGGGGTCATTTTCTGCTGGACGAACATCGTGATACCCATAATAACCGGTGTCACATAATAGGGGTCTTTATCAGCAAGATCAGTAACCCAGAGATAAAAGGGGGCATGGCGAAGCTCAATTGAAAACATGAGCGATTTATAGAGCGCAAAGAATACCGGTATCTGGACTACCATAGGCAGGCAACCACCCATCGGGTTTACCTTGTGCTCGCGATACAACTCCATAACCGCTTTGTTCATGGCATCGCGGTCATCCTTGAATTTCTCCCGGAGCTTTGTCATTTCCGGCTGAATTTTCTGCATACCCTTCATAGACTTGTAGCTCTTGTGGGTTAGCGGGAAAAAGAAAGCCTTAAGAATAATCGTAATAATTATGATTGCTACGCCGTAATTGCCGACATACCCGTAGAAAAATTTCAGCGAATAGAGCAGCGGTTTGGCAATCACCGTAAACCAGCCCAAATCAAGTGACCGCTCAAGCGAGTTGCCCTGTGCCTTGAGTATATCAAGATCTTTCGGGCCGACAAACAGGCGACTGGAAGTAGTGGCTGACTGACCGGGATTAATTGTAAACTGGGGAGAGGAAACAACAGACTCAAAAAAGCCGGCGCTGTTCTTTTTCAACTCTACTGAGGCAATACTGTTTTTCTCAGCAAGAATAGCATTCATAAAATACTTATCCGCAAATCCAAACCATTGAACAGACTTGTCGTAGCGCTTTGAGGCAGTGGCAACGTCTTTTATTTTATCCGTTTGAAGGCTGTTATCCGAAAACAGAAACGCGCCTGCCGTATCAAAGCGGTTGTCCTTAACTTTCGGCTCTGCAGGATAGGTCATAACGTTTTGAACGGCACCAACCAAAGGAGCTGCAGAATTGTTAATAACCTGAGTTTCAAGTGTGATGCCATACGCACCGGAAGAAAAGGTATATATTTTACGGACCGTATACCCCTGGCCGGAAATATAGTTGAATGTAAGTTGACGCGTTTTCCCTTTTTCAATCGTGATCTTGTCAGCTTCAACCATGAAATCGGTGTTATCCGGAAGATTAAATCCGGCGCCACGCGTTGAAAAAGAAAATATATTCGGGTCTGAGTCATTTCCCAGAGTTACCTTTTTGGATTTTGGGGAGTTTTCCTCGCGGTAATTTTTGAGCGTCAGGCTTTTGAGGCTTGCCCCCCGAGAAGAAAACAGGGCGGTATAGAGATCGGTTTCTACGCTGATCTCTTTTTGAGGGGCGTTTGTGGGGAGCGTCTGTCCAGTGACCGTTGCAGTATTCTGAAGAAGTGGTGGCTGCTGACCCAACGTGACCGGACTATTCGCCGGAGAAGAAACCGTTTGGGGAGCAACAGGTGTGACTTTCTGTTTGTCAGGGCCAAACAACATGGAGAAAAGATAAAAAACAGCAATTGAAAGACCTACAGCTATAAAAGCGCGCTTTTCCATCGAGACTCCTCGAATGCTACTTAGCTAATGAATTAAGGTACCGGATCGTGGCCGCCCGGATGAAACGGATGACACTTACATATTCTGCCTACAGTAAGAAACAGGCCCCTGATAACACCATACCGAATTAAGGACTCGCGGGAATACTCGGAACAGGAGGGATAAAAACGACAGGTCCGGGGGAGAAAAGGCGAAACCGCCCTCTGATAAAACCTGATTACAAGGAGCAAGCTGCTCTTGAACATGGGGACATGCCTATTAAACGAATGGCTTTGTAGAGTTCCCGCTCGATATCAGGAAACGTCATGAGTGCCGATTCTCGCCGGGCAATGATATTTACATCAACGGACGCCATTACCAGCCGGTTTTGCCTGAAGAATTCGCGTAAATAGCGTTTAATCCGGTTGCGAACCACGGCACAGCCGATTTTTTTACTTGCTGTAATACCAAGACGGGCGCTGTTTAGGTTATTTTCACGCCACACGACCAGAAAACCACGTACTGCTGATTTGTGTGGTGCGGAAGCGAGTTGAAGAAATTCAGCTCGCTTCCGCAAACGTGCACTCTTGGGGAATGTGGCTGCTGAAACAACAATCACGCCGGAAAAAGCATTACTTTACAGCGATTCTTACTGCCAGGTTTTTACGCCCTTTTGCCCTTCTGCGCTTAATTACCAAGCGACCATTTTTGGTGGCCATTCTTACCAGAAAACCGTGAGTACGCTTGCGGGAGATATTACTTGGCTGATACGTTCTTTTCATCTTGATTTACCTCTACGAAATTATTTTTCAGGAAATGGGTTATTAAACACACCTCCCCGACTATGTCAAGTTTTATATTATACATACATAACACTCTTTCCATTGATTTGCCTTGAAAAAGTAGGTCAGCTCTGCTATTCTCCAGCTCCTTCAACAAGCCTAATGCTATCAATAATATACTCTAACATGTTGTTTTTGTTTATTTAAATAGTTTTCCACAGCTGTTGATAATAGTGTTGATAACTCTATGTAACAGCGATATCCTGCGACAATAATATGCTTTCTCAATTAGCAGTTACATTCGACATTCGATGTTGATAACCAATATATTCTATGAATTGTGATTTTTACTGATGTTAGATGCGTGGCAACAAGCAACTGAAAATATAGAAAAAGTAATGTCGGAAGCTGATTTTGGCACCTGGATAAAACCGGTTTATTACAGCCACCATGAGGGTTCCTCCGTTTTTTTAACTGTTCCCAACTCTTTTACCAAGGAGTGGCTGGAAGATCATTATCTAAAGGTTTTGACCGGTGCTCTCACCGCAACGTCCGGATATGCGGTTTCTCTAACTTTTGTCATCCGGACTGATGAGGAGCCCCAACCATACATTTCAGAAGATTTTGTCGTAAAAAACGACATCGAGCCCTCCGCGTTAAAAAACACCCATCTTGATCAGGTATTTACTCCACTAAACCAAAAATACACGTTTGATTTTTTTGTGAGCGGGACCGGAAATCAATTTGCTCACGCTGCAGCAATGGCCGTTGCCAATAACCCCGCTGACACCTACAACCCTCTATTTATTTACGGAGGTGTCGGGCTGGGGAAAAGTCATCTATTGAACTCTATCGGTCACACTATTCGTGAAAATTCACCAAATATGAATGTATGTTACTGTTCTGCAGAAAAATTCATGTATGAAATGGTAAATCATCTTCGCCTTAAAAAAATGGATGTTTTTAGAAATCGTTTTAGAACCGTAGATGTACTATTAGTTGACGACATCCAATTCATATCCGGTAAAACCGGAACACAGGAAGAGTTTTTTCATACCTTTAACGCCCTGCATGATGCTCGCAAGCAAATTGTCATAACATCGGATAAATTTCCTCGGGAAATTCCTGATCTGGAAGAGCGGCTGAGATCACGGTTCGAATGGGGCCTCATCGCAGACATTCAACCACCTGATGTAGAAACAAAGATTGCTATACTTAAAAAAAAGTCTGAGATAACCAGGGTCTTCTTTCCTGAAGACGTCTATTATTTTCTTGCTTCAAGTGATGCCAGAAACATCCGCGAACTTGAAGGAATGCTTATACGGCTCGGTGCGTTCAGCAGCCTGCAGAACATTCCGATTACACTCGATATGGCAAAAGAGAATCTTAAAGATATTCTAGGGGACCGGCACAAAGAAATTACTGTGGAACTGATTCAAAAAACCGTTGCCGACTTCTTTGATTTGAAGTTAATTGATCTGAAGTCCGAAAAACGGGTAAAAAATATTGTCTATGCGCGACAGATAGCTATTTGGTTTTGTAGAGAAATGACTAAATCGTCCTATCCGGATATCGGATCAAAGTTCGGTGGTAAAGATCATTCCACAGTAATCCACTCGTACAAAAAAATTGATAAATCTATCGCAGATGAACCAAAAGTATCCAAAATTATTGAAGAAATACGGCGTATCCTGCTCAAGTAAGGAAAACCTGTTTATTCCGTGTTCATAACTGTTGATAATTTATTCCCGTGTGTAAAAGTATTCTGTGTTGTCACAGCTATACACAGTTTAATATTACTATTATCATTTATAATTAAGCATGTTACCTGATTCTACCCTGTTTCCACAGGACCAACAATATACTACAAGGTTTTAAAGAATAAATAATACAAACTACTAGGCAATAGAGGAGGGATACATAATGGAATTCAAAATTGATAAAGATCAATTCCTCAAGTCGCTGCAAAAAATACAAGGCATAGTTGAAAAGAGAACTTCAATGCCGATTTTATCCAATGTTCTTATTGAAGCGACTGAAACATCTCTTATTGTCACCGCAACAGACTTAGAGGTTGGAATGAAAAGCAGTTATTCCGCCGAGGTTGTAACCCCAGGGAAAATTACTGTTTCAGCTAAAAAATTGTATGAAATAGTAAAGGAACTTCCAAATCAACCAATTATGTTTTCTACGAAAGATAATGACTGGGTGGAAATTAAATGTGGCAAGGTTCAATTCAATATTGTGGGTCTTTCTCCTGATGAATTCCCCTATTTCCCCGATGTAAAAGAGGAGACCCTCTTTGAAATTGAAACTGCTCTTTTGCGGGGTATGATCGAAAGAACTTCGTATGCAATTTGTACGGATGAAACAAAATACAATCTCAACGGAATTTTTATCAAAGTAGAGGTCCGCTCAGACGGCAGTAATGGGCTTAAAATGGTTTCCACAGATGGTCACCGCCTATCAATCGCATCAGGTAATCTGAAGGGTACTGCCGGACCGGAACTTCTGAAAGGTGTTATTCTTCCCAAAAAAGGTGTTTTCGAAATGAAGAAGATCACCGATGAAGATGGAGGAACGCTGCTGTTTGGTTTCATGGACAATAGTGCCGTCATCAAGCGTGGCGATTCATACATGGTCATGCGCCTTGTTGATGGAGATTTCCCCGATTATAATCGCGTAATTCCCACGTCAAACACACAGATTGTAACGGTAAACAAAGAAGATTTCAGTCACTCTGTGCGCCGCATGGCAATACTTTCAAGCGAAAAATTCAAGGGCATCATGCTGGAAATTACTTCGGGCGGCATCAAAATATCCTCCAGTAATCCAGAACTGGGTGACGCTATGGAGGAGTTGGACGTTGCCTATACAGGAGAACCTATTTCTGTCAGATTTAATGCCCGATACCTTCTTGATGTCCTTGCCGTGGCTGAAACCGAGCGGGTTGAAATGAAATTCAAGGACGAATTATCGCCTTCGATTATTGTTCCAGAAAATTCTGACAGCTTTCTTGCCGTTATTATGCCGATGAGGCTCTAAACGACTGATGCGTCTTTGCTCCGTAGCGGTTGCCGATTTCAGGAACATCAGTTCTGTCAGTATTGAACCGGGGCACCACTTTAATTTGCTGTACGGCCGAAACGGCCAGGGCAAGACTAATCTGCTGGAAGCAATCTACCTGCTTGGAAGTCCCCGATCATTCAGAACGTTGCGATTACCCGAACTGGTGAAACATGGAGAACGACTGGCACAGATTCGGGGCAGAGTTGCATCAGGCGGAATTGAGAATGAATTACGACTGGTTATTGAACCGGTCGGTCGTAAAGTAGAAATTGACGGCAAAGCGGTACATAAAGCATCAGAGCTGCATGGAAAACTCAATGCGGTAGTTTTTTCACCCGATGATACCGGGATGGTTAAAACCGGCCCTGAATCAAGACGACGCTACCTTGATAGAGCCGTGTATATGGGCGATATCGGCTATCTGCACTGTTGGCAGGCATATCAACGGATACTTAAGCAGCGTAATCATCTGCTGAAAAATGCCGATAGAACCGGCCTGGATATATGGACAGAAAAACTGGCTGAATCAGGTGCTGAAGTTATCGAACGACGGCTCAAATTTGTCTCGGTACTTGATGGTAAACTGCAGAAATATTATGCCACGATATCAGGTGATAACGAAACATCCCGGCTCAGCTATCAGCCTGAAGGAGTGTCGTCCTTAGAGAGAGGGATTATTCGTGACGAACTTCTGGAACTGTTCCAACGGCATCAACGATCAGACGAACGCTATGGGACAACAACTGCTGGTCCGCACCGGGATGATCTGACGTTTGTTCTGGATGAGCGACCGCTCAAAGCGTTTGGTTCGCAGGGGCAACAAAAAAGCTTTGTCCTGGCGCTCAAGATGGCAGAGATGGATAACCTGGACGATACGTTTGGCGAAGCGCCACTGCTGCTGCTTGATGACATGAGTTCCGAGCTTGATGCCCACAGGAACCATAACCTGATGGAATTCCTGACGACGAGAAACATTCAGGTATTTATAACAACAACAGAGCGGTCTCCGGATCTGCTGGCGACTGCTCCACACTGCGCCGTCTTTCGTGTAGAAGGCGGTAATCTGACGTTTGAAGGAAGTTAATCGCATGAGTGAACAGGAAAATGTAACAGACGGCTCCGAAAATTACGGAGCAGGTAATATTCAGGTTCTGGAGGGGTTGTCCGCAGTACGGAAACGACCGGCAATGTATATTGGTTCTACTTCCTCGGCCGGCCTTCACCACCTCGTATACGAAATAGTCGACAATGCGATTGATGAGGCGCTGGCAGGGTATTGTGATGACGTCTCTATTACGATCAATACAGATGGCTCAATAACGGTAGTTGACAACGGCCGCGGCATCCCGACCGATATTATGCCGAACGAGGGCAAATCAGCGGCCGAAGTCGTTCTAACGGTACTGCACGCCGGCGGCAAGTTTAATAACGATTCCTACAAGGTCTCTGGTGGCCTGCACGGAGTCGGTGTCTCGGTTGTCAATGCCCTCTCAAAATGGCTTGAATTGGAAATTCGTCGTGACGGCAAGATTTTCCGTCAATCCTATCGTCGTGGCGATCCGGTCGCACCTTTGGAGCAAACCGGAGAAACAAAAAAGCGCGGTACCAGAATTACCTTCATGCCGGATGAGGAAATCTTTGAAACAACGGAATTTTCCTTCGACATTCTTTCACAGCGTGTGCGTGAAATGGCTTTCCTTAATGCTGGAGTGCGCATTAAGATCACCGACGAACGGGGTGATGGTAAATTTCATGAGTTCCATTACGAAGGGGGGATTAACTCCTTTGTCGAGTATCTGAATCGCAACAAGGCCGTCATCAATCCCAAGCCGATGTACTTCAAAGGTGAAAAAGGGGACGTGGAGATGGAAGTCTCCATGCAGTACAACGATTCTTACGACGAGAAAGTGTTCGCTTTTGCCAACAATATCAACACCCATGAAGGCGGTACCCATCTGGCCGGTTTCAAGGCTGCGCTGACCCGTACCATGAACGCCTACGCGGCGGCCAACAACCTGCTCAAAAACGAAAAGGTTACGGTTTCCGGCGACGATCTGCGCGAAGGATTGACCTGCGTTATTTCGGTCAAGATCCCCCAGCCGCAGTTCGAGGGACAGACCAAGACCAAACTTGGTAATTCCGAGGTTAAAGGATATGTCGAATCGCTTCTTAACGAGCGTCTGGCGGTGTATCTGGAAGAAAATCCCAAAATTGCCAAAGATATTCTCAACAAGTCGATCGAAGCAGCCCGCGCACGTGAGGCGGCCCGTAAGGCCCGTGACCTGACTCGTCGCAAGGGCGCTCTCGATATGGGCGGTCTTCCGGGTAAACTGGCTGACTGCCAGGAAAAGGATCCGGCACTCTGCGAACTCTATCTTGTCGAAGGTGACTCGGCCGGCGGCTCGGCCAAACAGGGGCGGGACCGTAAGAATATGGCCATTCTGCCGCTTAAGGGGAAGATTCTTAACGTCGAGAAAGCACGCTTTGACAAGATGATATCCTCGCAGGAGATCCGTACCCTGATCACTGCGCTCGGCACCGGTATCGGCAAGGATGACTTCAACATCGCCAAGCTGCGTTACCACCGTATTATCGTCATGACCGACGCTGACGTCGACGGCCAGCATATCCTGACGCTTCTGCTGACGTTCTTCTATCGCAATATGCGTGAGCTGATTGAGCGTGGTCACCTCTACATCGCCCAGCCGCCACTCTACAAAGTGAAGCGCGGCAAGCGGGAGCAGTACCTGCGTGATGAGCACGCCATGCAGGAATTCCTGCTGGAAGAGGGATCTGAAGGGCTGACCCTGCGCCTGGAAAAGGGTGATCGTACCTACAACGGCAAGCAGATCATCCCGGTTGTCAAACAGTTCATTGAGAATCGCGCAATCTTTAATAAAGTTGTTAAGAAGGGGATTTCTCCGGATCTGCTTTCAATTGTCATCCGCAGTAATGTCCCGTCAGGGATTGAGGAGATTTCGCAGTTTCTGCCGCACCTCGAGGCGATGAAATCGCTGGCCAATGGCTCGGAGTACGAAGTTGAGGAGAACCGAATTTCCTTTCGAATCGGCAATATCCGCTCAATTATCGACCAGCAGACATTGTCAGTACTCTCGACCCGTGAATATGAGCTTCTGGTAGACAACCACCTTCGGATCGTAGAGACCATGGCTGATGGCCGTGCCTTCGTCGAGCAGGAGGGGGAGAAAGTGCTGTTCGAGACCACCAACCACCAGGATCTGCTCGGCTTCTTCCTCGAAAACGCCAAAAAAGGTCTGGCAATCCAGCGCTATAAAGGCCTCGGCGAGATGAACCCTGAGCAGTTGTGGGAAACCACGATGAACCCTGAAAACCGCGTGCTGCTGCAGGTTAAGATCGAGGATGTCGTTGAGTCGGATGAGATTTTTACGATCCTGATGGGAGATCAGGTTGAGCCGCGGCGGGATTTCATTGAGAAGAACGCTCTGAACGTCGTAAACTTGGATATTTAAGAAAAATTGTTGTAGGTTGCCCCAATTAATGCATTTTTGGCCCCATAACGTGCGTTTGCCCTACATAAAAGTTAAAGTTTGTAAATTTGAAGCGGCTCGTGATTACGAGCCGCTTTTTTTTCTGAAATGAAAAGTATGGCTTTTGTGTGATTCGTTTAAGGTTTACATGGAATCACCGGCAAGATTCTGTTAAAGATGATAACAAAATTTTAAAGTAAGTGTCTGAAGGAGTCCCACCCACGTGTTGACCGGTGAAATTAAATCAAAGATTGATAAGGTATGGGATACTTTTGCTGCCGGCGGAATTTCCGATCCGTTGCGGGTGATCGAACAGATCTCCTTCCTGTTGTTCATCAAGCGGCTGGATGACCTCCACACCGGCAGGGAGAAGCAGGCCAACCGTCTGGGAAAACCGATCAAGGAGCCGATCTTCGCGGCAGGTCAGGATCATCTGCGCTGGTCGCGTTTCCGCGAATTCGAGGCCGAGGAGATGTTCCGCGTGGTCAGCCAGGAGGTGTTCCCCTTCATCAAGAACCTGCACGGCGGCCTCGATACCGCCTACGCCCGCCACATGAAGGACGCCATCTTCATGATCCCCACCCCCAGTCTGCTGGAGCGGGTGGTGGAGCAGATCAGCCAGGTGCCGATGGAAGACCGGGACACCAAGGGCGATCTGTACGAGTACATGCTCTCCAAGCTGACCACCGCCGGCAGAAACGGCCAGTTCCGCACCCCTCGCCATATCATCCGGATGATGGTGGAGCTGATGCAGCCCCGCCCCGACGACATCATCTGCGACCCGGCCTGCGGCACGGCCGGTTTCCTGGTGGCGGCCGGTGAATACCTGAGAGAAAACCATACCGACCTGTTCCACAACGAAGAGCTGAAGCGCCATTTCAACGGCAAGCTCTTCAACGGTTTCGACTTCGACTCCACCATGCTGCGCATCGCCAGCATGAACATGATGCTGCACGGCGTGGAGAATCCGGCCATCGAGGCGCGTGACGCCCTCTCTAATAGTGCCGGTGATATTGCAGACGCCTTTACCCTGATCCTGGCCAATCCCCCTTTCAAAGGGTCGCTGGATGAGGAAACCGTGGCCAAGGACCTGCTGCGCACGGTCAAGACCAAGAAGACTGAGCTGCTTTTCATCGCCCTGATGCTGCGGTTGTTAAAACCGGGCGGGCGCTGTGCGGTGATAGTGCCGGACGGCGTGCTGTTCGGTTCAAGCAAGGCGCACCTCGACTTGCGCAAGATCCTGGTGGACGGCCACAAGCTGGAGGCGATGATCTCCATGCCTTCCGGTGTGTTCCGTCCCTATGCGGGTGTCTCCACCGGGATACTGATCTTCACCAAGACCAACTCCGGCGGTACGGACCACGTCTGGTTCTACGACATGCAAACCGATGGTTTCTCACTGGATGACAAGCGCAATCCGGTGGAGCAGAATGATATCCCCGATGTGCTGGAATCATGGCTTCGGCTCCGCTCAGCCACCGGGCGACAGTGTACCTTGAGCGAAGAAGAAGGGTGTTCCCTGAGCGGAGTCGAAGGGCGTACTGGTAAATCCTTCCTCGTCCCGGTGCAGGAGATCCGCGACAACAAGTATGACCTCTCCATCAACCGTTACAAGAAGGTGGAGCATGAGGAGGTTGCCTACGAGCCGCCACAGATTATTATTGCCCGGTTGGAGGTGTTGGAGCGGGAGATTGCCGGGGAGTTGGCTGAGTTGGCCCTTCGACTCCGCTCAGGGACCGATTAATATCGTGGCTTCGGCTCCGCTCAGCCACCGGGCAATTCTGTTGCATGAGTCGTTGCTGAGAGGAATTTTTTCGTTGGCTGAGCGGAGTCGAAGCCAGGTTTAGAAGGTGACATCATGCCCTACATGTACATTCTCGAATGCGCTGACGGCAGCTACTACACGGGAAGCACCAAGGATCTGGAACGTCGCCTGTGGGAACACCAGAACGGGCTGGGTGCTAACCATACAGCCAAGAGATTGCCCGTGAAACTCGTCTACTGCGAGGAGTGCGACCGTATCGATGACGCGTTCTATCGGGAAAAACAGGTTCAGGGCTGGAGTCGTAAAAAGAAAGAGGCATTGATGGCGAGCGATTACAATCAGATTCATTTGTTGGCGGTGTGTAAGAATGAGACGCATTGTGCGAATGTTGGCTTCGACTCCGCTCAGCCAACGGGCACTGGTGGCTGCTACGTTCAGCACAATTTAACCCCGCAAAGTGTTATCGATTCTGCCTCTCCTCAACTAACCGATGACAGTGCCCGTACCCTGAGCGGAGTCGAAGGGAACAATGCCGAAGCGAGCAATAAGGGGATAGTAGAGTGATTAGAATGGTTTCTATAAGCGAGGTCGCGGAAGTAAAACCCAGTTTTCCAAAGACCTCAAACCTTGCCCCGGAATCACTGGTGAACTTCCTGTGTATAGGCTCAGCGTGAATAGGACTTTTGGTTCGTTTGTGATAAACCATCACGAACGGAGGAAAGTCCATGAAAAAGAAACGTCACAATTACACCCCAGCCGAGAAAGTTTCCATTTTACGGCGCC
>JAQTZV010000032.1 GCA_028687585.1 Desulfuromonadaceae bacterium
AAGAAGGGGCATACTTCGTCAAAGAGCATATGAATAAACCGGTAGCCGCCTACATCGCCGGTGTCACCGCCCCTCCCGGCAAGCGGATGGGTCATGCCGGCGCCATCATCTCCGGCGGCAAGGGCACTGCGGCAGAGAAAGTAGCGGTTCTGGAGGCGTGTGGCATCAGCGTCGCGGCCAGTCCGGCAGAGATGGCTCAGGCGCTGCTGAAGATTTATAAACCGTAAGACTACATCTACAACAGAGGAGAAAAAGAAAATGAGCAAAAAAATGGACGCTCTCGAATACCACTCAATGGGCCGTAAAGGTAAAATCGAAGTAATCTCGACCAAGCCATGCCAGACCGCTGCAGATCTTTCAATGGCGTATACGCCCGGCGTTGCCGAGCCCTGTCTGGCGATCCAGCAAAACCCTGAGGACGCCTATAAATACACCGCCAAAGGCAACCTGGTGGCGGTCGTCTCCAACGGCACCGCCGTTCTCGGACTTGGTAACCTCGGCGCTCTGGCCGGCAAACCGGTCATGGAAGGCAAAGGAATCCTCTTCAAGCGCTTTGCCGACATCGACGTCTTCGACATCGAGCTTGACACCGAAGACCCCGATGAAATCATCAAGGCCTGCCAGCTGCTGGAGCCGACTTTTGGCGGCATTAATCTCGAAGACATCAAAGCCCCGGAATGCTTCTACATCGAGGAAACCCTCAAAAAAACCATGAACATCCCGGTCTTTCACGATGACCAGCACGGCACCGCTATCATCTCCTCAGCTGCTCTTCTCAACGCCCTCTATCTGGTTGACAAAAAGATCGAAGATATCCGCATCGTCGTCAATGGCGCCGGCGCCGCCGCCAACTCCTGTGCCAAGCTGGCCATTGCGCTTGGTGTCAAGCCGAACAACATGATCATGTGCGATACCAAGGGGGTCATCTACAAAGGGCGCGTCGAGGGGATGAACCCTTACAAGGAGCTCTTCGCCGCCGATACCCACTTCCGTACCCTGGAAGAAGCCGCCAATGGCGCCGACGTCCTCTTCGGTCTCTCCGCCAAAGGAGCCTTCACGAAAGAGATGGTCGCCAGCCTGGCCCCCAATCCGGTCATCTTTGCCATGGCCAACCCCGATCCCGAAATCACCCCGGAAGATGCATACTCCGTCCGCGCTGACGTCATGATTGCCACCGGCCGCTCAGACTATCCCAATCAGGTCAACAACGTTCTCGGCTTTCCCTTCATCTTCCGTGGCGCCCTCGACTGTCGCGCCACCTGCATCAACGAAGAGATGAAACTCGCTGCCGTCAAGGCCCTGGCACAGCTGGCTCGCGAAGAGGTGCCTGATTCCGTCAGCAAGGCCTACGGCAACGTCAAATTTGCCTTCGGCCGAGATTACATCATCCCCAAGCCGTTCGACCCGCGCGTCCTCCTGCACGTCGCCCCGGCCATCGCCCGCGCCGCCATGGAAACCGGCGTGGCCCGCCAGCCGATTGAAGACATGGCCAAATACATTGAACACCTCGAATCAACGCAAGGCAAAGCAAAAGAGATCATGCGCATGATCATCAACAAAGCCAAGAGCGACCCGAAATCCATCGTCTTTCCGGAAGGGGACCACGAGAAGACCATCAGAGCCGCGCAGGCCCTGATAGAAGAAGGAATCGCCAACCCGATCCTGATCGGCGACAAAAAGAAAATCGGCCAGAAAATGGCTGAACTCAACATCGAAATGGAAGTCCCGATCATCGACCCGGCCGAATCGGAACTGACTGAAAAATACGCTGAAGAGCTCTACCGTCTGCGGCAGCGCAAAGGGCTGACACTGTCCGAATCACAACGCATCATGCGCCGCAAGTCGCGTGCCCATTTCGGTTCCATGATGGTGCACATGGGTGATGCCGATGCCCTGCTTGGCGGTATCGACACTCACTACCCGGAAACCATCCGTCCGGCTCTGGAAGTCATCGGCAAACAGCAAGGGCTCTCAAGCGTTCATGGCCTCTACATGATGGTCTTTAAAAACGACGTCTACTTCCTGGCGGACACCACCGTCACGATCGATCCGACTCCCGAGGAACTTGCAGAGACAGCCATTCTGGCCGCCGAGAAAGTTCGTATGCTTGATATCGAACCACGGGTTGCCATGCTCTCCTTCTCCAACTTCGGTTCGTCCACGCATCCGCAGACCAAAAAAGTCAGACGGGCGGTGGAAATAGTCAAGGAGCGCGCGCCTGAATTGATCGTTGACGGTGAAATGCAGGCTGATACGGCTGTTTCCCAGAGTCTACTGGAAGGCTTCACCTTCTCAAATTTGAAGAGCAAGGCCAACATCCTGATCTTCCCTGACCTGAACTCAGGCAACATCTGCTACAAACTGCTGCATCATCTGGGGGGCGCCGAAGCTATCGGCCCGATCCTGATGGGCATGAACAAGCCGGTACACGTTCTGCAGCGCGGCGACAGTGTCGATGATATCGTCAAGATGGCGGCCATCGCCGTGGTCGATGTGCAGAATATTTAGTCCTCTGTGTAGGGGCGGATTTCAAACCCGCCCTTATTATATTTGCGTGAAGGGAATACCATGAACCTGCTCGACTCAATTCTTGCGGTGAACCGTACATTTGTTCGTCCGGGTGCATTTTCACCTCTCCCGAAGAACCCGAAAAAACAGTTCGCACTATTCACCTGCATGGACACCCGTCTCGTTGATTTTCTGGAACCGGCAATGGGAATAAAACGGGGTGACGCCAAAATCATTAAAAACGCCGGCAACATCCTGGTAGATCCACTCCACGGGGGGGTTATCCGCAGCCTGGTAGCGGCAATTTTTATGCTGGGAGTTGAAGAAGTCTTCGTTATCGGTCATGAAGATTGCGGTATGTCGAACGTCGATCCGGAGCAGTTAAAACGGGACATGATCGCACGCGGGATCTCACCCCTGTCAATTGAAACCCTTGTGCCGGACCTGGCACAGTGGCTCGGCGCCTTTGCCTGCCCGGAAGAAAATGTGAGCGAAGTAGTCGGGAAAATCCGTACCAACCCTCTTATTCCTGTAGATGTCCCTATCCATGGTCTGATATTCTGCCCTAACGACGGACGGCTCGAGGTTGTAGTGGATGGTTACAAGAGTCAGAAACTGCGAGAGAGCCGACAGCAATAAACAGCTATCATACAGAAATCAGTACACTATACAGAAAAAGGGGAGATGCCAAAAAGCATCCCCCCTTTTTCGTAAGAGTTATCCTGCTGAATACCAGAAATTTATACCTTCGGACTCTCCACCTTATCAGCCGGTACGGAGTGAGCAGGCTGAACCGGAGTAGTGACATGGGACTGCTCCGCAGCCGCCACCTGTGGCGGTGACTCTACCTTTTCATCGCTTTTACGGGCCTCTTCCTGAACATTTTTCTGGAAATCATCGGTGGCTTTTTTAAATTCTGCCAGTCCTTTTCCCAATGATTTTGCAAGTTCCGGCAGCTTCTGTGGTCCAATGACGATCAGGGCTATCACAAGAATAATTATCATTTCCGGCATGCCGATTCCAAACATTGCAGTTCTCCTTTGTACTGTTCTCTGCGGTTTATTTGCATTAAAAACGGAAATCTGTCTGTTGGCAATATAAATCTTTTATTTATCCTTGCCATTTATTTACGCTGTGCTACTATGCTCAAAAATTAGGCAGATAAACCGTTTTTCTCCCTCCCGGTTTGTATTTATCAGTGTGTGTCATGCTAAAACAGATAACAATTGGCTCTCTCGTCCTTTCGCACAACGTCGTGCTTGCACCCCTGGCGGGAATTACAAATTTACCGTTCCGCCTGATCTGCCGAAAGGCTGGAGCTTCTCTGGCCTATACCGAGATGGTCAGTGTTAACGGACTGGTGCGTGAGGGGGCCAAAACGCTGGCTCTTCTGAAAAGCTCACCTGCTGACCGACCGCTCGGCATTCAGCTCTTCGGCGAGAGACCTGGGGACCTTGCTGAAGCAGCACGTATGGTCGAGGGTTTTGGCGACCTGTTGGACATTAATATGGGGTGTCCGGTGCGCAAAGTGGTCGGGACCGGTGCCGGCAGTGCACTGCTGCAGGATCCGCGTAAAATCGCCGCCATCGTGCGTGCGGTCCGCGCGGTGACAAAACTGCCGTTGACAATCAAGATCCGTTCCGGTTGGCACTGCGGTGACAATGTGTTTCAGGAAGTGGGGCGTATTGCAGAAGCAGAGGGGTGTGATGCCATAACTCTCCATCCGCGCAGCCGCAGCCTGATGTTTTCCGGCAACGCAGAGTGGCGACAGCTTGCAGAGATGAAGGGGGCACTTTCAATACCGGTAATGGGGAGCGGTGATCTGTTTACGCCGGAAGATTGTCTTCGGATGCTGAAAGAGACCAGCTGTGACGGCATTATGATCGCCCGTGGAGCGCTCGGCAACCCCTGGATTTTCCGGCAGGTGCGGGAGTTGGAGCAGACCGGGAGCTACACTCCGGTCAGCACCGGTGAACGGGCCGATACTATTGAAAACCATTTGAGCCTGTTTATTGAAGAGCGGGGCGAAGCGGTTGCCGTACGGGAAATCAAGAAACATATCGGCTGGTACGCCAGGGGGTTTGCCGGAGCCTCCGAAATCCGTCGAAAGGCAAATTCTGCCGGTTCGATTGATGAGATACGACAACTGACGGAAAGGATACGGAGCATTTCCGAAAATCAGGGACATGCTTCAGATAGAGATGCAGAGTGAGCAGCAGCAGAAAATACGTGATGACTACTATGCCACCGTAATCGACAGTGTCGGAGATGGCGTTATCGTTGTCGGGAGCAACGGAGTTATTACGCTGTGCAACCCTGCAGCCGAGGAGATCACCGGATTCTCGCAACGTCAGGCTCAGGGTGCCGAGTTTGAGAAATTGTTTTCGCTTGAGACGACTCTGGTCGAAATGCTGGGCAAAACCATGCGCACCGGCATCACTATTTCGGACCATGAAAATGTTGTTGTCCGCTCAACGGGGCGAATTACGCCGGTTGCTGTTACCTGTTACCCGTTGGTTGAAGGGAACGGTGAAAACATCGGTGCGATATTGACGCTTAAGGACATCACCTATATCCGTGAACTGGAGGCTGCGGTACGTCAGGCAGACCGTCTTTCAACACTGGGGACGTTGGCCGCCGGACTGGCTCACGAAGTTAAAAATCCGCTGGGGGGAATAAAGGGCGCTGCCCAACTGCTGGAGCGCGAGTTTGAACCTGAGAGTGAGATGCTCGAGTATACCCAGGTGATGATCCGGGAAACCGAGCGGATTGATCATATTATCCGCGAGTTATTGGAACTGGCTTCGCCGCGGTCTCTCAAGCTCGCTCCGGTTAATCTGCACAGGATTCTGGGCGATATTCTGCTCCTGCAGAAACAGGCTGCAGCCGATCGGGAGATTGCATTTATTTCCCATTTTGACCCGAGTATTCCGGACATAATGGCTGATGAAGAGATGCTGACCCGGCTTTTTTTAAACCTCATTTGCAACGCACTTGATGCAATGGGAGACGACGGCCGTCTGACCGTATCGAGCAGGGTGCTTTCTGATTATCGCATGACACAGAACCAGCAGAACTCACGGATGGTTGCCATCGAAGTGCGTGACGACGGCCCCGGTATTCCGCCGGAAGATCTGGAAAATATCTGGACCCCGTTCTTCAGTACTAAATCAGGTGGTACGGGGCTCGGGTTGACCATCTGTCACAAAATTGTCACTGAGCATCGCGGCATGATTAAGGCCGAATCAGATCCGGGTCACGGAACAAAATTTACGGTACTGCTGCCGTTGGTGCGTTAACAATTGATGGAGGGGCGCGGCCTTGGCCCGCCCGGATGACATGAAGATACGCAGTAAACGGGCAGGCCAAGGCCATGCCCCTACGTTTTCCCATATTTGATTGCCGAGATTGAGGTGCTCCATGCCGCTTAACAGAATACTGGTTGCCGATGATGAAGAAAGCATCCGCTGGGTGCTTTCAAAGGCGCTCAAACAGAAGGGTTTCAGTGTGGACCTCGCGCCGGATGGCCGTCATGCACTGGAATTGATCAAGGACAATTGCTATGATCTGGCCATCCTCGATATCAAGATGCCCGGCATCACTGGTCTTGACCTTCTTGACAAAGTCCGCGAAATGAACAGCGATCTGCTCGTGGTCATCATGACCGCTGAAGCCAGCATGAAAAATGCGGTAGAAGCGATGAAACGCGGGGCGTACGACTACATCACCAAGCCGTTCGACCTGGACGTCATCGACGCCATAATCGAAAAAGTTGCCAGGGCGCGTGATATTGCCGGACAGGTGGTCACACTCAAACAGGAGCTGAAAGATCGCTATCAGGTCGAGAAAAATATCGTCGGTAATTCAGCCGCCATGCAGGAAGTCTACAAAACCATCGGTAAAGTAGCGGTAAGTGACGTCACCATCTTAATCCAGGGTGAGTCCGGCACCGGTAAGGAGCTTGTGGCGCGAGCCGTTCATTTCAACTCCGAACGCCTCGGGAAGCCGTTTGTTGCAATTAACTGCGCTGCCATACCTCGTGACCTGCTGGAGAGCGAGCTGTTCGGTTCCGAGAAAGGGGCGTTTACCGGCGCAGGAGAACGGAAACAGGGCAAGTTCGAACAGGCCAATCATGGCACCCTCTTTCTGGATGAAATAGGGGATATGCCGCTGGATCTCCAGGCCAAGATCCTGCGCGTTCTGCAGGAACAGGAGGTCACGAGAATCGGCGGCAATCAGAATATTGCGGTGGATGTCAGGATTGTCGCTGCGACAAACCAGTCTCTGATCGAAAAAGTACGACATAAGGAGTTTCGCGAAGACCTCTACTATCGGCTGAATGTCGTGCCAATTACACTCGTCCCGCTGCGTGAACGCCGTGACGACATCGCCGATCTGGCCAACTACTTCCTGACTCGTTCCTGCACGGAGATGGCGGTTCTGCCCAAGCGACTGACCGATGATGCACAGGCGCTCCTGAAATCTTATTCCTGGCCCGGTAACGTGCGTGAGCTTGAGAATGCCATCAAAAGAGCGGTAATACTGTCAAATGACCCGCTATTGACGGCACACGATTTTGGGGGATTACTTCCGGCAAAAGAGCGCATACAGAGCGGATCTATACAGAGTGGATCGCAGGAAGCTTCGCTGGAGGAGTTGGTTGATCTGAAACTACGCGCCTGCATGAACGGCATTGAGGGGCTTGACAAGGGGGATATTCATGCCATGGTGTTGGAACAGGTCGAGCGTCCCCTGATCCGACTGGTGCTGGAGAAGTGTCGCTGGAATCAGGTAAAAGCGGCCGATGTTCTGGGGATAAACAGGAACACGTTGCGGAAGAAGATTGCGGAATTGCAGATAGAAATGAAACGGGGCTGAAATCAGCCCCGGATTTTCTAAAACAGCTTCAGATTTTCCAGTCCCTTGAGTGGCTGGTTTTTAAACGACTGCCGTTCTTCACGCATGACGACTTTCTCCGCCGGTTCAGGTGCCGACTGGCAGGTTTCATCCCGCACACATTCAACCTCCTGCTCATCTTCCATCCCGTTGCTCTTGAAAAAATAGCGGTCATACAGCCGGTGATGTGCGGACCAGCGGGATGTTGAAGCGGTCTCCTTGGCAATGTGGGCCTGGATGCCATTGATTTTTGAGTCCATGTCATCCAGATAATTGAGAATTGTTGCTTCGATCGTCTTGGGGCGTTTGGGCGAACCGTATTCGTACTGGCCATGGTGGGAGAGCAGCATATGCTTGAGCAGTAGGGATAGTTCGCGAGGAAAGCCCTCTACCGCATGGATTTTCTCCCCCACCAGTTCTACGCCGATCGTAATATGCCCCAGCAGTTTACCTGCGTCAGTATAATCAATGGCCCGGGTAAAACTCATCTCGTAGATCTTGCCGACATCGTGCAGCAGCGCCCCGACGATCAGCAGGTCCTCATTGATCCCGCTATAGAGCGGCACGACATTTTTAACCAGCTTGACCAATGACAATGAATGTTCGAGAAGACCGCCCAGGTAGACATGATGCATCCCTTTGGCGGCCGGCGCCTGGCAATACAGAACCATAAACGGTTCATCTGCCTGAAAGGACTCCATCAGCCCTTTCAGATGCGGGTTGGCAAGCGCCGCGATGGTGCGTGTCAATTCCTGACGCATCTCAGCGGCGTCACGCGGCGACTCCGGGAGAAAGTCGGCCAACACAACCTGCTCTTCCGGCACCTTGACGATCTCCGCGATAACGACCTGCATTTTGTTCATATAGACCGAAGCCTTGCCACGAACATTGACAAAATCATCCTTGTCAAACTGCTTGTCGAGCAGATCCGTATTGTCCCACACTTTCGCTTCAATATCGCCGCTCTTATCCATCAGACGCAGGTTCATATACGGCTTGCCGTTCTTGGCCATGGCCATAATCTTATCTTTCACCAGAAATACAGCATTGACCGGATCACGATCTTTTATCTCTCTGACAAACTGTTTTGACACGGGATGCTCCTCAATTAGATCTGTTAATAATAAACTACGAAGCTGAAGTTATCACGATGAAGGATCAATGTACAAGGGCTGATTGAGGGGCACAAATTGATGGGTATACGCAGTAGGGGGCCCCGCTGCAAAATAAATGCTTGCTTTTATAAATTAAAACATCTATTATGCTGGATTGTTGAACCACACGAAACAGCGGTATGGTGTCCGTTGTTTCACTTTTGATCATCGCATTCTGCCCCCCCTGTAGCTTCAATCCAGATTGAAACAAGCAGACCGTACGGCAGGCGAAGATTTATTGTCTGCCCGCACGTATCTGCATGTACCCTTCCTGGAATCATCTGTTTGATTCCTCGGTTCGTGTGCGCTTTTGTCTTTACACCGCTCCCAGAAAAGGAATTATCAATGACGTTTGAAGAACTGGGCCTTAATCCGGCCATCCTCTCGGCAATTACTGCCTGCGGTTACACAACTCCGACCCCCATTCAGGAACAATCAATCCCGCTGGTATTAGCAGGAAACGACGTAATAGCCACCGCTCAAACCGGCACCGGCAAAACTGCTGCTTTTGTGCTGCCTGCGCTGGAACTCCTGACAAAGAAATCAACTCTGCCGGGCAAAGGGCCGCGCATTCTTGTTCTGGCACCGACCCGCGAACTTGCCGGTCAGGTTATGGAATCAGCCCGTAACTACGGTCGCGGCATTCGTCCCCGCTGCGGCACACTGCTGGGCGGCATGCCGTATCGTGAGCAACTCCGCCTGCTTTCCGCCCCGGTTGACATCATCGTCGCCACCCCTGGTCGCCTGGTAGACCATATCGAGCGCGGCAGTATCCGTCTCGACCGACTTGAGATGCTGGTTCTCGATGAAGCCGACCGCATGCTGGACATGGGCTTCAGTGAAGATATCAACAAGATCGTTGAGCGCACCCCTTCAAATCGTCAGACTCTGATGTTCACCGCCACCATGGAAGGTGACATCGCCCGTCTGGCCGAGAAAATGATGCGTGAACCGAAGCGGATTCAGCTGGCAGTCAGCACGTCATCGCACGCGCTGATCGAACAGCGCCTGCATGTCACCGACAACCTGAACCACAAAAAAGAGCTCCTCAATCATCTCGTCAGCGATTCCGAACTGACCCGTGCCATTATCTTCTCGGCAACCAAGCGCGATGCCGACGAATTATCTCGTGAACTTTCCCGCAACGGCTACCCCGCAGCTGCCCTGCACGGTGATATGACCCAGATGGCCCGCAACAAGACCATTGACCGTATGCGTCGCGGCGGCATCCGCCTGCTGGTTGCGACTGACGTTGCCGCCCGCGGCCTCGACGTAAGCGGCATCAGCCACGTGATCAATTTTGATCTGCCGCGCTTTGCCGAGGACTATGTCCACCGTATCGGCCGTACCGGCAGAGCCGGAGCTAACGGCATTGCCATCTCCTTTGCATCGGCTGGAGAACGCAACTATCTGGAACGCATCGAGCGTTTCATCGGTAAAAAACTGCCCGAGCTTCAGATTGTCGGACATGAGCCGTCAACCTCAATCAGAAAACCGGCCGGACGTAGCGGCGGCCCACGGAAAAGCGGCCCCGGCGGCCCAGCAGCTCGCTTCGGCAAACCAGCCGGTGGGCGTGATGCACAGGCAAAACCGTGGAGTAAATCGGCCAAACCGGCCGGTCAAAAACCACGCACTGCACCAGCGGCTGCAAGGCACGAGCCGGTAATAGAGTACCGTTCACGTCGTCCGCAGGCGTAGTAAATACGAGTTAAAATTTGCAACAGAAATTGAGAGCGGCAGCGATGCCGCTCTTTTTGTTTGTATGGCATTTGATCTGCCGTTTTGCTATAACTCTCCAATATTTTCGTATTATGGTGAATCATGCCGCGTATTTTCGACAACATTTCGCAACAACTTCTAACCGCACTTCGAGCGACTCTTGAGAAGGCGAGTCACGCCGATTTTTGCGTTGGCTACTTAAATCTGAGGTGCTGTCAAACACTAAACCTTCCTCCTCACGAAGATGCACATTGATCTAAACCGCACATTCTGGCCTGTCAAAGATGAATCGGATTACGACCCCGACAGCTATCGTTATCACTCAGCCTTCGGAATGAAGGCAGATGATTGGTCTGAACTCTTACAAAACAAGCGAGTAGTAATTCTTGCCAAGGCCGGTGCCGGAAAGTCAGCGGAGCTTCGTGAAGCCGCGCGTACAATGCGTGGCGAAGGGAAGTCCGCTTTCTTTTTTCGTATCGAGGAGCTGGCTGAATCAGATGTAAGCGATGCTTTTGAAGAAGGCAGCCTGGATGAAATGACGATCTGGAAACAAAAGGATAGCCCTGGGTGGTTCTTCCTGGACTCAGTTGACGAGGCACGTTTGGTGGATGCTAAAGGGTTTGAAAGAGCCCTGAAGCGATTTGCTCGTGCATTGGACAATTCCTTGGATAGAGCCCACATTTTCATCTCGTCGCGCGGCAATGACTGGAAGGCAAATGCCGATTATGAACTGGTTGTAGAAAAACTCCCGATTAAAAGAAGTGAAACCCAATTGCTTGAACAGCCTAAGGATAAAACAGCCAGAGTTTCTCAAAGGGGAAAAAGAACAGTCACGCGCGAGACCAGTTCTGACTCTGAAGTCAAAATAGTCAGATTGGCTCCTTTGAATAATGAGCAAACGCGTTTGTTTGTGGCAGAACAAGGGGTTCCTGATGCTAATGCATTTGTGGATGCCATTATTCGAGCAGATATCGCGCCTTTTGCTGAAACTCCTCAGGACCTCCTTGACCTGATCGTATATTGGGAAAGGTATCACCGATTCGGGACCCATGCTGAAATGGTCGCCTTCAATATTGACAAGAAACTCCTTGAGCCAAAATCTGATCGGGACGAAATATGCCCTTTACCGGTAAATAAGGCCAGAGCTGGTGCTCAGGCCATTGCCGCTGCAATGACGCTTACGCGCAAGAATGTAATTGTCCTGCCAGACTCCCCGGTTGCAGCTCATCGGGCAGCGCAGGCAATTGATGCTGCTGAAATTTTGCCGGAATGGGAATCGAAGGAAAGAAAAACATTATTGGGTAGGGCTATATTTGAAGTAGCTACGTACGGCACGGTAAGAATTTATGAACGTCGAACCAGAGAGTATCTAACATCGCAATGGTTGCTACATCTTTTGGCAAGCGGTAAAAACAGGCGCTCCATCGAAAACCTCATTTTCGCCAAGCGTTATGGTGCTGATCTTGTCATTCCTTCGATGAAACCTGTTGCTGCTTGGCTTGCTATAAAAGATGATCGAATCCGGGAGAGGTTGGTCGAGGTTGCTCCAGAGGTGTTGATTGGATATGGCGACCCGGCAAGTCTCCCAATCGTAATCCGGAAGAAATTATTACGGAAATATTCTGAGGTAATTTTCAAACATAAAACAGACGATGAATCATTTGATCTTGATTCTCTCAAGCGTTTGGCAGACCCGGAACTTGCCGACACCATAAATGAATTGTTGGAACAATACGATAGCCACGAGGAAGTCAGACAACTATTGCTTCGCATGGTCTGGCAAGGTGAGCTTAACGCCTGTGCCGATATCACCATGAGGTTCGCTGTTGATACAAAAATGGATCGTTACACAAGGGTTGGAGCTATAAGGGCGATAAATGCCATTGGGAATGACGACCAGAAACAACTTGTGGTACAGACAATTACCTCTAACCCAAACACATGGGATACGAAGTTGTTGGCAGAGGTCATTGATGCGTTTTTCCCGCAATTCATTTCTCCCGATCTGCTGTTAGAAATTATTGAAAGCGTAACGCCGCCAAAGCGATATTCTGTCAGTGATCTATCGTATGTTCTCGAAAAGATTTTTGAGAACACCTGCCCTCTGCAACTCTGCTTGCTATTGTTGAAAAGACTGCTCGAATTGCTGGAACTGGAACCTTACGAATGCTCTTATTCCTGTAAAATATCAAAACAATACAAATGGCTCTTTCCCCATGCCGCCGCACTTGTGAAACGGCTGATTACTTCTGACCCTGCTGCTTGGCAGGATGAATCGCTCCTTCGAACAATTGAGCTTGCCTGGGGGATACGATTCCATGATGGTGATGAAAAAGGCTACGGTAAGTTGTTTCAGGGTATTGTAATTTTTAGGCCTGAACTCCGGCATCTTTTCTTCTGGAGGGCCATAGTAAAAGAACAATCTAAGCTGGAGAATGAGGGGAAATACCGCTCCGTGTTTTGGAGCGCCTATGTCAACACGCCATGGTTATTGAAGGAAGAGGATTTCGAATATTTTGTCGAAGAGATTACTACATCACAGGAGCTAGATAATCGCCTGATTGCCCTGTCTGCAGCTCTTATGATTTGGAGAAATTCCGGTATAAGCAGAAAAGAACTGAGCCGTTTGAGGCGGTTGGTTAAGGGGGAGCCGGAACTGGGTAACGCCCTCCGAGAATTCCTTAGCCCACCGCAAAAATCTGATGAAATGAAAAGACATGATCGGTCAATGCGGGATCTGAAAAAACGACAAGACAAACAGTTGAAGAAACAGGAAGAACAAAGAAATACATGGATTGCCGGGCTTCAGCAGAATTCAGCCCATCTTCGGCACGTAAGCAAATCAACGGTGGATAAAGTTTTTGGCGACCTTTACTGGCTCGCACATGAGATTTCAAAACATTGTGACGACTCTAAATTCGGAAAAGGTGATTGGAAGGTTCTGATTGCCGAATTCGATCTGGACGTTGCCGAGGCGGCACGTGACGGATTAATGGCCTATTGGCGACTTTACCAGCCGAAACTTAAATCCGAGGAAAATACGAATTCTATCGCCAACGGATTTATTGTGGGGATGATGGGTCTTACAATCGAAACGAAGATACGGCCTGATTGGGCAAGAAAACTCTCTGTCTCAGATGCCAAACTTGCAGCACGCTACATGACCCTTGAAATGAATGGACTTCCATTATGGGCACCGCAGTTATTGGACGCACATCCGGATGTACTCAACGAGGTCATGCACCGTGAACTGGTATGGGAATATGAAACACCAGCAGAAAGTGCGGCACCATACCATATGTTACAGGTCTTGCGGTATGGGTCTGAAGAGTTACGCTCACAATTACTTCCATTTGTTTTGAATCTGCTTAACAAACAAGAAGCGGCCCATGCCCAGACACTTGAAGCTGCGCTGACTTTAGCCCTGCAATGGCCTGAACTTGATAAACAAGCTTTTTCAGGATTGGCGCAAACACGCTGCGCCGCCGCATTAGACGAAGGACGGTTCCTTACATGGCTTGTTGCTTGGCTATGCGTGGATGCAGGCAATGCTTTCATTCGTCTTGAAGGCTGGCTTGAAGAGGTGATAGACAGCGAAGTTGCAGATCAACGCATGATCTCATTTTGCAACGCGCTATTCGATCACCGCAGCCCACGATTCGGCAATGTACATCGAGATTTCGAGCGGCTTGGAGTGCTACGTGAACTTGCCCTTTTGGTCTACGGACGTGTAAGGATTAATGATGACGTCCGTCATGAAGGCGTTTACACTCCCAATGCACGGGACAATGCCGAAACAGTACGCGGTTATCTGTTGGAGAAAATCTATAATTTATCGGGACCGGCAGCATACAATACGCTGCTTGAATTTTCTCGCGTTCTGCCTCACGAAAGGTCACGTGAGCGAATGCTTGTACTTGCCCACAAACGTGCTGCAGAAGATGCCGAATTTGAACCGTGGCAGAGTGTTGATGTCGTCTTATTTTCAACGGAGGCGGAGAAACAGCCTCGATCTTCTCGGGAACTGTTTGATTTGACCTGTAGCCGTCTCGATGATATTAGGCTTAACCTTGAGGACGGCAGGTATAGTCAGGCGCAATTGTTGCTGAACTCCGCTATTGAAGAACCCAAAATCCGTAACTGGTTTGCAGACGAACTTCGTAAGCTCAACCATGGAAAGTACAGCGTTTCATCCGAAGATGAATTTGCCGATGCAACCCGACCTGATCTGAACATTCATGCCCCTTCCGTCAATTATCCGATTGTCATTGAATTGAAGAAAACTGATAACTGGTCCGTTCCTGAACTTAGTGAGCGGCTTCGTAACCAACTTGTAGGGCAGTATATGCGGGATACACATTCGCAGTTTGGAATTTATCTGCTTGCGTGGCAGGGGAAATGGAAACGTAAAACCGACGAGAATGATGTACCTTTTGAAAAATTGGTAAATTTGCTACAAGATGAGGCTGATACTATCGTTTGTAGTCGTTATGATATCGAAGAGATACGGGTAGTTGGGATTGATTTAACAAAGCGGAAGAGGAAGAACTGAGAATGTACTGCATCATCAACTATGGCAACAAATACCGTATGGGTTTAAATGCCAAGGGGGCGGACTTCGATGATTGATCTGGTGCCTGAGCAGGCAGCGGCTCGCATTGCCTATTTGCTGACCGCCCATGAAAGCCGGACGCTGGAATTCAAGCGGATGGGCGACAACAAGATCGTCCGCAAACTGCTGGAGGCGATTTGTGCCTTTGCCAATACCGAGGGCGGGGTTCTGGCGCTGGAGGTGGCGGATGAGAAGCAAGGGAAGGGCGTTGCACGGCTTTACGGCGTGCAGGAAAACCCCGAAGCGTTGGACGAGCTGACGCGCAAAGTCCGTGCCCAATATCACCCACCCATCGAGACCATCCGCTTTGTACGGCTTCCTTGCACCCTGCGCGATGGTAGCGCCGGACATGTGGTGCTGGTGCAGGTTCCCCAGAGCGACAAGGTGCATTCCATTGTGGACGACGGCACCTGGACCCGGCTTACCGCGGGCAACCGGGAGATGACGGCGGCGGAGATTGCGGAACTTTCCTACCGGCGCGGCGTACGAAGCGCCGAGAGCGAGCCAGTGCCTATTTCTCTTGATTTGTTGGTAACTGACACCTGGAAACGGTTTGTCACTGCCCGTGGTCTAAAGAGTGGCGCCATGGCCGATCAACTCTATCGCATCGGTCTGGCGGACAAGAGCGGCGGGGATCTGTTACCACGTCGGGCGGCGGTGCTGCTGTTTGCCGACGAACCTGGCAGTCTGCTTGCCGCCCACGGATCGCGCGCCGACATCCGCCTCATGGTCTATGACGGCAATGCGGCGCAAGCAGGCTCCACGCCCAACCTGCGCAAACCACCTGTGACCATACGAGGGCCGCTGATTGAGCAGATCGACAAAGCGGTACGGTCGGTCCTGGATGAGTTGGTACGTGGCGTCACGCTCTCGCAAAGCGGTTTTAAGGCACGGCACGCCTACCCCGAGAGGGTCGTAAAGGAAGCCATTGTCAACGCTGTAATTCACCGCGACTACAGGCTGAACCGCGACATTTTTATCCGTATTTTTGATAACCGCATTGAAGTTGAAAGCCCTGGTGCCTTTCCAGGCACCATCACTGAAACAAATATCGCGACCGCCGGTTCCAAGGCACGCAATCCGCTGTTAGCCGGCAATTTACGTGAGTTCTCGGAACCACCCAACATTGATGCCGGTGAAGGGGTGCGCATGATGTTCGCCGAGATGTCGGCGGCGAAGCTCTATCCGCCCCGCTATCGGCAAAATCTGGAAGCCGCTGTGGAGAACGTCACCGTTACCCTGCTCAACCATGAACGGCCGAGCGTGTGGGACGAAGTCGGAGGTTGGCTCGATCAGCACGGTTCGATTGCCAATGCCGATTTGTGTCGCATCGCCAATGTGGATACATTGAAGGCTTCGCGCATGCTCGGGGATTGGGTCGGTGAGGGAGTGCTGGTGCCGATGACTGGTCGTGGCAAGCGCAACATGGTTTATGTCAAGCCTCAGCATGCCGAAGAGGGTTTCGATTTATTATCCAGCGAGTTTGATAATAACGCGGATAAATAACAAATAATCTCTATAATTAGCATGTTATGTTAACCGTTATTATCTGTTCTGAAAATAAACGAGAAGATAATCCTTCTGTCGTGTCCGACCCCTGGTTAATATAATAGATTCAGTCCGAAATAGATTCCTTTGTAAAGGCTTCCAATTGCGACTTTATTATTTATCACGCAAGATAATAAACTTTAAAATTAACAATAGTTCCTATTATTCAATATGATAGAAGAACCGTTATTATCTTTTTGGTCTCTGGAGGGTGGTGAGCGAGGTTCCGGGAACGCATCGTTGCTCGACCACCCCCTTACCGCTTTCTTTGCCTCCCGCCAATGTCCAGGAGTAGCAATCCGTGCGGCTATGGCCTGGGCGGTCGAACAGGCGCGCAGCAAAAGCCCGGTCGTCAGCGGTTTTCATTCACCCCTCGAACAATCCGTGCTGGAGGTGATGCTCGCGGCTGGTGCGCCATGTGTGATGGTTATAGCCCGCAAACTGGAACGGGCTCAACTTCCGCCAAGCTGGTTACGGGCAGTGCAGGACGGAATGGCGGCAATTGTCAGCATGAATGACACGACACGGCGACTGACCACTGAATTAGCTGCTCAACGCAATGACTGGGTTGCTGAACATGCCGCCCGAATTGTCGTTGCGTATGCATCCGCTGGAGGGAGTCTGCTACGGCATTCTATTCAATGGGAGAATGAAGGTCGGAGTGTTGATTACCTATCGAATTGACTTCAGACCGTGATGAAGATCAGGGGTCAGTCGTTATCTTTTTGCTTAACTGGAAAACGGAAACAAAGCATAACGTGCTAATATTATATTATATTTTTGCTTAACTAGAAAACGGAACACATTACGCCGTCTTTTGTTTCTCCAGCTTCCCCTTCAACTGACCACACGCCGCCGAAATATCGCCACCCCGGCTGTCACGGGTAATTACCGTTACATGGCGATCAATCAGGTATTTGTGAAATGCATCAATCGCCTTGCGGGTCGGCGCCTTGAACTCGCACCCCTCATGCTCATTGAACGGAATCAGGTTGACCTTGTTGGGGATGTCGCTGATCAGCTTCAGCAGCCGCTTGGCATCATCCGGAGTATCATTTATTCCCCCAAGCATGACATATTCAAAGGTGACCTTACGTCGTCCCGGCAGCGGAAACTCTTTGCAGGCTTTCAATAGCTCCTTGAGCGGATAGCGCCGGTTGACCGGCATAATCCGGTTCCGCAGTTCATCGGTCGTGGCGTTCAGCGACACCGCCAGATTTACATTGGGAATCTCGCGCCCCAGTCGTCCCATCTCCGGCACCAGTCCGCAGGTGGAGACCGTCACCCGGCGGTTGGAGAGCTGCAGGCCGTTGCCGTCGATCATGATCTGAATGGCAGGGATAACATTGTCCAGATTGTGCAGCGGTTCTCCCATCCCCATCATAACTATATTCCTGATTGCGGCCGGTGACTCCGGCTGTACATCGTCACTATCATCATCCTCAAAGTCACTCTGCTCAACTAAAAGCGAGGGGGGATTTGCGACCAGATCCCGCTTGACTGCCATAATCTGATTGACGATCTCGGCAGTGGTCAGGTTGCGGGTCAGCTTGAAGGTTCCGGTCAGGCAGAATTCACACGCCATGGCGCAGCCGACCTGGGAGGAGATGCAGAGCGTATTACGCCCTTCAATCGGGATCAGTACCGCTTCAACGCTTGTGCCGTCATCCAGGGGGAACAGATATTTTCGTGTGCCGTCGCTCCCCTGCTCCACCGCCTCCGGTTCCAGATTGCTGATGAAAGCGGTTTCGGCCAGCTCCGTTCGCAGAGCTTTGGAGATGTTGGTCATTTCATCAAAACTGTGGGTATCCTGTTGGTAGATCCACTTAAATACCTGGAGGGCGCGGAAGCGTTCTTTGCCCTGCCCCTGGAGGAATTGTTCAAGGGCGGGGAGAGTCAGGTTTTTAAGGTCGGTTTTTGGTGTCATTGTCTTCTTTCGGACTTTCGTTTTGCTGTGGAGTGGAACTGTCTCCCGGTTGCAACGGTACAACAGCAGCCGGTTCTTCCTTCTTTTCCCCTTCTGCTTCCATAGTCTTTTCAACCGCATCTTTCCGCGCCGATGACGGCGTGTCAAACAGCGGCGGGGTGCTGATGATTTCATCAACCTTTTTCTGCAGGCGGTTCACATTGGGTGATTCGGCCAAGGCTGCCTGATACTCCGCATCGTCAATGACTCCATTCTGGCGCAGCAGCCGCAGGATCATATCAGAACGCCTCAGTACCTTGCCCAGGTTCTTGTAGGGATTGTAGGCCAGTCGCGGGCCAGGAAGCATGGCGGCAAGAAAGGCACATTCGCGTGGTGTCAGGGCGGAGACCGGCTTGCCGAAATAATATTGTGCGCCGTGGCCTATGCCGTACACCATCGGCCCCAGTTCTACAACATTCAGATACAGCTCGATAATACGCCCCTTGGTCAACTCCTGCTCCATCCGGTACGCCAGATAGATCTCTTTCAGTTTGCGGGTTATCGTCTTTTCACGTGAGAGGAACAGGTTCTTGGCGGCCTGCTGGGTAATCGTGGAAGCGCCCCTCTTCAGGCTCTTTTTTTCCAAGTCGTACTTGATGGCATTCTTAATGGCCTTGACGTCAAAACCTTCGTGCTTGTAGAAGTTAGAGTCCTCTGCCAGAATCACTGACCATTTCATCTCAGCCGGAATGCGCGCGGATGCTGCCCAGTAGCGGTTCTTCGGCCCGACTACAAAGGGATGGTAGTCGCCCTGCCAATCCTTGACCTGAATGGTGGTGCTATACTTTTTGTCCGCCAGATCGGCAACCGGCGGCAGCAGCGCCAGTGAAACGGCGACATAGGCCAGATAGCAGATGATGGCCAGCAATATGTAAATAGTGAATTTTTTCATTCAGCGATACATTTAGCAGAATATGTTGCCTGCGGGAACTGTTTTGTATGCCTGCCTTCCCTCCCTGCCTTGATTTACCGGAAAATAGCTTGTTGCATCGATCCATTTTTGCTATGTTGGGCGGTAAAATTTTAACCGAGAAGGGGATTCCGGGCGATGAAATTCACCAAAATGCAGGGTGCGGGTAATGACTATGTCTATGTAAACTGCTTTGAAGAAACGGTCAGCGATCCACGTCAGACGGCAATACAGGTGTCAAACCGGAATTTCGGCATCGGCTCGGACGGATTAATTCTGATCATGCCGTCTGAGGTGGCCGATGTACGGATGCGCATGTTCAACTCGGATGGTTCTGAATCCGAGATGTGCGGAAACGGCATACGCTGCGTTGCCAAATACGCCTATGACCACGGCATTGTAACAGAAACCGAAATAACTGCCGAAACCGGTGCAGGCATCCTGACGCTGCAGCTTGTCCCTGGGGCAAATGGAAAGATCGAGAAGGTACGGGTCAATATGGGGCCACCACGCCTGACGCGAGCCGAAATACCTATGACCGGCGATCCGGGAGTGCGTGTGGTTGCTGAAGAACTAACCATTCTGGACAGAACCTTCAAAATCACCTGTGCTTCGATGGGAAACCCGCACTGTGTCATTTTTGTCGATGATGTTGCCAATTTTCCGGTGGCGACTTATGGGCCGCTCATTGAAAACAACGTACTGTTCCCGCGAAGAACCAACGTAGAATTTATCCAGATCATCTCACGCACAGAGATCCGGCAGCGTACCTGGGAACGGGGTGCTGGAGAAACTCTGGCGTGCGGCACCGGCTCGAGTGCCGTGACGGCAGCGTGCGTTCTGAACAGCCTGACAGAAAAAAAGGTCCTCAATCATCTCTCCGGCGGGGATCTTGAAATGGAATGGGCTGAGGATGGTTGCATTTACATGACCGGTCCGGCAGTTGAAGTCTTCAGCGGGGAAATAGCACTGTAATGACACGAGCCGTAACAATAATAAACGGTCTTCTTGGGATCGCCATCATCGCCATACTGGCGGGGATCACTACGGAACGCCTGTCGACCAAACTCGGGAAAGCATTTCTGCCCAAAGGGGGCTCTCCGGCCGCTGCTTCGTCATCCGCCGCTTCACGTACGGAAGACCTCTCCTTCTATGCCCCGATTCTCACGGCCGGCTTATTCGGTACGGCAACGGTCGGTACGCTTACTCCCATCACAAACCTTCAGGCTGCGACCCAGGCCGCTCCGGCCACCGCTCCTGCCGAACTGATGCTGCTTGGGACGGTGGTCGGCTCATTACGTGAAACCTTTGCTCTGGTTCGCCATACAGCAAAACAGGAAGAGCGGGTGTTCCGCCTGGGAGATATGGTTTTTGATGCCGGACGACTCGCTGAGGTGACCAGGGAACGGGCGTTCATCGTCGTTGGTGGCAAGAGAGTCGAACTGCTGACACCTATGACGCCGGCGACATCTTCCCCGCCCGCTCAGGCCGCACCGGGAGCGACACATGCAACCACCGGCACAGGGGTGACCAGCATGGGTGCCGGCAACTTCGTCATTGATCAGCGGACGCTGAATGCCACACTGGATAATCCGGCTCAGGCAATGAGTGATGCCCGACTTCTCCCGAGCCAGAAGGATGGCAAGGTAGAGGGGTTCCGGGCTTCAGAGGTAAAGCCGAATGGCTTGTTTGCAATGATCGGCATTAAAAATGGCGATGTTTTGCTGCGGCTGAACGATTTCCCGATGGATTCACCGGATAAGGCGCTGCAATCGTTCATTGCCCTCAAAGGGCAGAATCGGCTGAAGCTTGATATCATCCGTGATGGGCAGCCGCAGACGTTCAATTACGATATTAGATGAAGGCAGCAACCTGGAGGCATACGTGACCCGAAATATTTTACGCACACTTTTCACCCTCATTCTGATGGGAACACTTCTCGGCTCTCCGGCACTCGCCGCAGGCGGAAAAGGAGTCGTGCTGAATTTCAACGAAGTGGACATCTCTACGATGGTGAAGTTCATCAGTGACCTGACCGGCAAAAACTTCATCCTTGATGACCGTGTTAAGGGAAAGATTTCGGTGTACTCCCCCACCAAGCTCTCGATCGATGAGGCGTACAATGTTTTTGTCTCCGTACTGGAGCTGAAGGGGTTTACTGTCGTCCAGAGCGGTCAGGTTGCAAAAATTGTCCCTTCGGCGACTGCGAGACAGTCCGGTTTCAAACTGTTGCCACAGGGGGAGCAGGCGCCGGTAAACGAGAGCTATGTCGCCCAGGTGACCGAACTGGAATTTATCACCGCGCAGGAAGCGGTGACTTTTCTGCATCCGATGATATCAAAAGATGGGCACATCTCGGCTTTTGGCCCTGGAAATATGCTTCTGATGGTTGATTCCGCCATCAATATCCGCAAGCTGCACGGCCTGCTGCGATCAATAGACACAGAGCGTACCCGCGAAGGACTCGAGATTATCTACCTCAAAAACGCCTCGGCTGAAAGTACGGCAAAAGTCGTTCAGCAATGGTTAACCGGTTCGGATGGCAAGCCTGGCGTACAACCTCCGGCACGAGGGGGGGGAGCGGCAACAAGTGTACTGGCTGACCAGAGGCTGAACGCCCTGCTGATTTTCGGCAATGAAACAACCAAGAAGGCGATTCGTGAGTTGGTCGAAAAGCTGGACGTCACCCCGCCTGAAGCGAGCAGCAAAGTCAATGTATATTATCTGGAAAACACCGACGCGACCGAGATGGCGAAAGTTCTGGATGGCGTCGTCAAAGGGATATCCACCCAGACGACTGCACAACCGGTTGCGGCTGCCGCAGCACCGCAGGCTTCGGCATTCGACAGCGGCAAAGTCACGATCACTCCTGACAAGGCTTCGAATTCGTTGGTGATAATGGCTTCTCCCAATGACTACAATAATCTTGTCCAGGTTATCAAAAAACTCGACCGGCGCAGTAAACAGGTATTCGTGCAGGCAATGATCGCGGAGATATCACTCGATAACTCTCACGAATTAGGGGTGCAGCTCGGGGCGATCGGCGGGGGGAAGCCAAGTAACAACCTCGCGGTTGCCGGCTTGTACGATCCGCTTGGGTCCCTGACTACCCTCGGCACCATTATCGCCGGGGGGGGGGCGTTGGCACCCGTTGTCAATGCCGGCGCGGTCAATATTACCGCAGTTCTCAAGGCGCTTGATAAAAATGGTCTGCTCAACATCCTCTCGACGCCGAACATACTGACCTCTGATAACAAAGAGGCGGAAATAAACGTCGGTGAGAACGTACCGTTCCAGGGGGCGTCAACACAGAGTGCCACGTTCTCGACGACGTCTGTTGAGCGCAAGGATGTCGGCATCATTCTGAAAATTAAGCCGCAGATAAGTGAAGGCGACTACATCCGCATGGATATTAATCAGGAAATCTCACAGGTAAAGGACTTCAAGGGGCAGGCTATCGACCTGGTCACCACCAAGCGCTCAGCCAAGACCAGCGTTGTGGTAAAGAACAAGGAGACGGTGGTAATAGGCGGACTGATTCAGGATACTGAAGAGAACGTAACCAACAAGGTGCCGTTTCTGGGCGACATTCCGCTGCTTGGCTGGATGTTTAAAAGCACCTCTAAAGTGCGTAAGAAAACCAACCTGGTACTGCTGCTGACACCGTATATAATCAAGGATGCGGCCGATCTCGCCGAAATGACGAAGATGCAGCGCCAGACGTTTGAGGATACGACGAAAAAAACCGGCAGTGTTGATATTCCAAAAGAGGTGTCCGGCAAATGAGTGCCGACAGTGCAAGCAGTCCTGATGAGCTGAGGGCCACCGCTGTCAGGCTGGGAATACCCTGTCAGTTTGAAATCAGGAATGAAGAGGTTGATTCTGAACTTCTCAACCAGCTTCCGCTGACGTTTGCCCGTACCAGCTCGATTTTACCGCTGCACGAAGTTGATGGCGTTATCAGGGTTGCCGTCTCCAGTGCGGCTGGAATGTTGCAACTTGACGAACTGCGGCTGCTGTTTGGCCTGCCGGTTGAAGCGGTACTGGTTCCGGCCTCCCTGCTGGCGGATACCATCAATCACGTCTACTCCAGCGTCTCCGGGACCGCCCGTGAAGTGCTGCAAGAGCTGCAGGGAGAAGATCTCTCGACGGTTGCCACCGAACTAAACAACCCAACCGATTTGCTCGATCTCTCTGATGAAGCTCCGGTTATCCGGCTGCTGAACTCAATTCTCTCCGAAGCCGTCAAAGAACGGGTCAGTGACGTCCATATCGAGCCGTACGAACGGGATCTTATGGTCCGCTTCCGTATTGACGGCATTCTCTACGAAAAGCTTTCTCCCCCCAAAATTATCCAGGATGCTCTTGTCTCACGCATAAAGATCATGGCCGGCCTTAACATAGCCGAGAAACGCCTGCCGCAGGACGGCCGTATCCGCGTACGTGTTGCGGGGCGTGATGTCGATATCCGCGTCTCCATCATCCCGACCTACTATGGCGAGCGAGCCGTGCTGCGTCTGCTGGACAAGAAAAAAGGCATACTTTCTCTGGCCGATATCGGTCTCGGGGAACATGGGGTTCGTACGCTGGAGCGGATGCTGAACCGTACCAGCGGCATTATTCTGGTGACCGGCCCGACCGGCAGCGGTAAATCGACGACACTCTACGCCGCTCTGAACAAGGTAAATTCCAGCGAAAAGAATATCATCACCATTGAAGACCCTATTGAATACCAGATCAGAGGCATCGGCCAGATTCAGGTTAACCCAAAAATTGATCTTACCTTTGCCAGTGGTCTGCGTTCCATTCTGCGTCAGGATCCTGACATCATCATGGTCGGCGAAATCCGTGATGCCGAAACAGCTGAAATTGCCATTCAGGCCAGTTTGACCGGTCATCTGGTCCTTTCGACGCTACATACCAACGATGCCGCCACTGCAGTAACCCGCCTGGTTGATATGGGAATCGAGCCATTCATGATTGCCTCATCACTCTCTGCCGTTGTCGCTCAGCGCCTGGTGCGGGTGATCTGTCCACACTGCCGCGAAGAGTATCAACCGGTGGAGCTGCACGCCGGCGTAACTCTCCCTGATAGACTGTATCGTGGCCGGGGGTGTGACGCCTGTTTCGGTCTCGGTACGCTCGGCCGGACCGCCATCTACGAAATAATGCCGATTGACCAGGAACTCTGCTCGATGATCATTCGCCGCTCTCATGCCGGGGAGATCAAGGAGTATGCGGTCGCGCACGGCATGAAGACGCTGCGTGACGACGGTATCGCCCGGGCTGCAGCCGGAATTACCACCATCGAAGAGGTTCTGCGCGTTACCCAGGACGATTATGCCGACGTTCCGCTATAAAGCCTACAGTGCCACCGGTTCTTCTGTCTCAGGCACTCTTGAGGCGGACTCCGAACGACAGGCGATGCAGCAGCTGAAAAGCAAAGGGTTGCTGCCGCGTGAGGTGGCCGAAGAAGGGGGAGCTCTTAGTCGTGCCGGATCATTCTCCTTTCGCCGGGGGGTCTCTGCTGAAGATCTTTCTCTTTTTACCCGGCGCCTTGCCACACTGGTGGCCTCTTCCATTCCACTGTTCGAAGCAATGGGGTCGCTCTGCGAGCAGGAAGAAAACGGACCACTCCGCCAGGCCCTTGTCCGGGTAAAGGAACGCATTGCCGAAGGGGCTTCGCTTTCACGGGCTCTGGCCGCCGAACCGGATATTTTCGGCGAGAGCTATGTCAGCATGGTGGCAGCGGGAGAAGCCGGCGGCGCCCTCGATGCAGTGCTGGAGCGCCTGGCAGATTTTCTCGAAGAGCAGGAGCAGGTGCGGAGCAAAGTCACCTCCGCGCTGGCGTATCCTATCTTGATGGTTTTGGTGGGAGGGGGAGTAATGCTCTTCCTGCTGACGGTTGTTATTCCCCGCATCGTGACAATTTTTGAAGACAGCAAAGCTGCGCTGCCGCTTATCACCATCATCCTGATCAAAGTCAGTCATTTCCTGCAGGGGTATTGGTGGATTCCCGCCGCCCTGATATGTGCCTCGGTTCCCCTCTACCGCAATGCCATGAAGCGCGATGATCTGCGTTTGAAGCGAGATGCCCTGCTGCTGCGGTTGCCAATGGCGGGAGGAATGTTGCAGCGTCTGATTCTCTCCCGTTTTGCCCGGGTTCTGGGGCTGCTGCTCTCCAGCGGGGTCCCGATTATGAAGGCCCTGGAGATCACCGGAGAGGTCGTGGTCAACCGGGTCTACCGCTCCTACCTGCGTGGCGTGATGGAAGAGGTCGCCCAGGGGGGGAGCCTCTCCGGCAGTCTGAAAAAAAGCCCGCTTTTCCCGCCCCTCCTTGTGCATCTGGCGGGCGTCGGTGAAAAAGGGGGCAATCTGGAAGAGATGCTGGTGAAGGCCGGTGTCGCTTACGAGCGGGAGTTCAGTACCCGTCTGACCCGCCTGATGGGGTTGATGGAACCGCTGCTGGTTCTGGCAATGGGAGTTGCCGTCGGTATCGTAGTACTGGCGGTGCTGCTGCCTATTTTCGAGCTGAATCAGCTGATCAAGTAGGGGCGCCAATGTCGAGACTCACTCTCCACGAAATTGTTATTCTCATTTAAAACCAAAGCGCTATCATAGTTGGCTCGTTTTTGGCACCGCAACGAACTGATCAGAACGCCTCGGGCTACAATCCTCACCGCCTTGTTTTCATCTGTAATCGACATTGGAATTAGTACACCCGATTTATTAGTCTGGGGATAGTATGGCTGCAGCAACCGACATCCAGCAGCAGGTGTTCAATCTGCTGTCGCGCGCCTCAAATATCTCGTTTGTCACGGCAGAGCAGAGTTCGGGTGAAGTCAGTTTTCTGACACCCGGTCAGCGGGTAAATGCCGTAGTGTTATCGCAGCTCCCCAATAACCGGGTTCAGGTTGGAGTTGGAACGGAGCGCTTCAATCTGGATCTGCCGATGTCGGTCCGCACCGGACAGACTCTGGAGATGACGTATGTCGCCAGTGATCCTCGCTCTACATTTGCCATCGCCCGCCAGGCGGGCATTGCTCCGCCGGTAACTCTTTCTGATGCCTCCCGCCTGTTAAGTTTACTGGTCTCCAGCCAGCAGATCATTGACCCCCAACTCCGCACCTCTTTGCAAAGCGTCGGCGACCTGCTGCGACGTTCATCGGGCGAAACCGCCGTGCTGGCCAATCTGCTGGATGAAGCCCTGATATATGGTTCCGGGCGGGATGGAGCAGCAACTCGTCTTTCGGCCGGAGCGGCTGCAAAAGCTGCAGGAGCAGGAGAATCAGGGGCTGGGCGCTTGCCTCCGGACCAGGCGCGTCTGGCAACTTTTGAAGCAAATGCGGCCCAGATACTTAAAAATATTGCCCAGAATTCACGTTTCACCCTGATTGAGGCGGCCACCCATCCGGTCACTTCGTTGCCGCTTCTTCCGGGTGAAGAGGTCAATGCCACCGTAGTCGGGACGCTGGCGGGCGGCAGATCAATGGTTCAAATTGCCGGTACAACACTCGAGTTGGTGCTTCCGCAAAAAGTCGTGCCGGGGGAAATCCTGCGGTTGACATATCTGTCAGCGGAGCCGAAACCTGTCTTTGCCCTGGGACGGACAGCCCCCGACAGTGCGCCGCCTCTGTTAAGCGAGGCCGGGCGTTGGCTGAGTGTCCTGGAGCACAGCGAAGGCGGGGTGTCCCGTCAGCAGGCATACGTGCTGGAACGATTAAACATGGTGTTGAAAAGTCTTCCGCCGAATTCGCCTGCACTCAGCGTCATTTCAGACGAAGCGCTGACCTATCAGAGAACCGGGCGAACAGCAACTGATCTCTCTGCAGCTGTCGCAGCGTCCGCCGCCGCTCCGTCTCCCGTCCATTCAGGAAACGGTCTTGTGTTGAGTGATGATATGGCCAAACTACTTCAGGCCGTCATCAAAGGAAATCGTCTGGCGCTGCTTGAATCATTAAACCAACAGGGTCCGGCCAGTTCGTTTATGCCGGGCCAGCAGCTTAAAGGAGAGGTCCTGGCCTCCCTGGGAGGTGGACGGTTTTCTGTGCAGGTGGCCGGACAAGCGTTGGAGTTCATGTTGCCAAAGGGGATCCGGCGCGGCGACCTGATTACTCTGTTTTTCATTAGTGACACGCCGCAACTGACATTTCTGATGGCCCGTTTCGGCCGATCCGGGGACTCACAGGTCAGTGATGTCGGTCGCTGGCTGAGCGGTTTTCTGGGGGAGACGGCCGGGCAGGTGTCTGCCCAGTCGTCTCTGGGAATTTTGCGTACCCTGCTCTCCGGGCCGACGACCGATGCGCAACTGCTTGGCCGGATGCTCCAACAGGGGCTGCACGAAAGCGGGCTGTTTTATGAATCCCATCTTGCCCGCTGGTTCGGTGGAAGTTATTCGCTCGAAGACATCCTCAAGGAGCCGCAAGGTCGTCTGTCTCCTCGTCTGGTACAAGCAGGGGCGCAGCCTGATGTGTCAGCTGAGGATCCGCTTCGATCCGGTGTCCGAGCCGACTCAGCGGAAATAATGGCGGCGGTTATCAAAAGGGCCGGCAGCAGTATGGGACATGAAGGCATCGCCGATCAGCGCACCCTGCCGCTGGTCAATGAGCAGTTGACCACTCTGCAGAATGGCCACCTGCTGTTTCGGGGCGATCTTTTTCCCGGCCGGCACCTGGAGTGGACCGTCGCCGAACGGGAGGCAGGGCGCAACCAGTCCGGGGGGCGCGAGCGGAGTTGGGAGACCAGCGTAACAATCAGCCTGCCGAATCTGGGGCCGGTCTCCGCTCTGCTTACACTCGATGGTATCGGCGTTGCCGTTACAATTACCGCTGAAAATGGGGGGACGGTCCCGATTCTGGAAATCGGCCGTGCGCGTCTGATTGAGCAAATGGAAGGTGCGGGTCTGACGCCGTCAGCGATGAGTATCGGCCATGCAGCGGCGTGACGATGAAGAACGCAAGGCCGCTGCGCTCTCCTATAAGCAGGGGTACTATGCTCCGGTAGTAGTCGCCCGTGGCAAGGGTGTTGTCGCTGAGGCGATAATCGCCTGTGCCCATGAGGCGGGGGTGTATGTCCATGAATCGCCGGATCTGGTCAGGCTGTTGATGCAGGTCGACAGTGATCAGTTCATTCCGCCTGAGCTGTATCGTGCGGTTGCTGAAGTGCTTGTGTGGCTGCAATGGCTGGAAAATCAGCAAAATACAACGGTATGAGGAGGGGCAATGCAGATCAAGTTTGGTACTGATGGATGGCGGGGTGTTATTGCCCGGGATTTTACCTTTGAAAATCTTTCCCTGGTTGCGCAGGCCACCATGGATTATCTGAATCGGGAGGGCTTGGGGAATAACGGGCTGATAATCGGCTATGACCGGCGCTTTCTGTCGCGTGATTTTGCCCGGCGTGTTGCTGAAATAGCCGCGGGCAATAGCATCAGCGTCCGTTTGACGGAAGAGTTTGCTCCGACTCCGGCTGTTTCATGGGCAGTGCATGAAACCGGTTCCGGTGCCGGCATCATGATTACCGCAAGCCATAATCCTCCCGAGTATAACGGCTTCAAGATCAAGGAGGCTTTTGGTGGTTCTGCGCTTCCCGCAACAACTAAAATAGTTGAAGAGATTGTTGCCTACAACAGGGAAAACGGGCGACGGGTTATTTCTGTTCCGTATGAGGAAGCTATTAACAAAGGCCTTATTGTGCTTTTTGACCCTAGTGAAGGTTATTTCCATCAGATCAGCCGCTATGTTGATCTTGGTCTGATTGCAAAGTCCGGCATCAGAGCGGTTGTTGATCCGATGTACGGTGCCGGATGTGGCTTCATTCCGAGGCTTCTCCCCGGAGTTGACGAAATTCATGCCAGTGAAAATCCCTCGTTTGGCGGACAACCTCCCGAACCGATCGGTCAACACCTCCAGGAATTATCTGCCGTGCTGAAAAAGGGGACATATCAGGTAGGATTGGCGCTGGATGGGGATGCCGACCGGATCGGCGCTATTGATGAGAATGGAGACTTCTTCTCCTCTCATTGTATATTTACGGTTATCCTGCGGCACTTGATCGAGTATAAAAAAATGACCGGTGCGGTTGTTAAAACGGTCTCAACAACCCGCATGATCGACCTGCTGGCTGATAAATACGGGCTGGAGCTTTTTGAAACCCCGATCGGCTTTAAACATATTTGCGAGCTGATGTTGAAGCGCGATATCCTCATGGGCGGAGAGGAGTCGGGAGGACTTGGGGTAAAAGGTCATATTCCTGAGCGGGACGGAATTCTGCTTGGTCTGCTGCTGCTGGAAGCGGTCTCGGTAAGCGGTAAAGGGTTGCGGCAGTTACTGGATGAAACGATGGACGAGATCGGGCATTTCTATTATCAACGCATTGATCGCCGCATTGAAGATGCCGCCAAAGAGCAGCTGATTGCTCAGTTACGGTCGCATCCGCCGATAACGATTGACGGTCAACATGTTGCGGCAACCAATTTCAGTGATGGCTTCAAATTTATCTTTGAAAACGGTGATTGGTTGTTGATCCGTCCCTCCGGAACCGAACCGGTTTTACGGCTGTACAGCGAAGCAGGTTCGCAGGATCAGGTCGAACGATTCCTGCGTCAGGCGATAGTAATTGCCGGATGTTGAAATATATTTACGTAGTGTCACAACACGGTTGCACTGATGAAAAAATCAGTTATAATCAATCGTGCTGGCCGCATTGACGAATTGAAAATAGATCCATACTGTTATGGAAATTTCATACAAAGGGGCACACAATTATGGCTAACATTCTGATCGTTGACGATTCATCCACCATGCGTAAAATCATTTCGAGGTCTCTTCGTCAGGCCGGACTTGCTGTTGATGAGATTTTCGAAGCCGGAGACGGTATTGAAGGTCTGGGTGTGATCGCATCCGGAAAGTCTATCCAGCTGATACTGTCTGACATCAACATGCCGAACATGGATGGTCTTGAGTTTGTCAAAGCGGTACGGGGCAACGGTAATTCCACACCCATTGTCATGATAACAACGGAAGGTGGCGAAGAGATCATTGCTGAGGCGATGTCAAGCGGCGCAAGCGACAGCATTAAAAAGCCATTCACTCCGGATCAGCTACAGGAAAAACTGGGGGGGCTGATATGAGCCTTAACCAGGACATTTCCCATTCAACCTGCTTTACTGAAGATTTGCTGGCAGGGTACGTGATCGATGCGACGAGAGATGTCTTCTCTACGATGGTCATGATGGAAGTGACGGACAATTTCCCGCTCAAGGAACCGGTCAACCGCTTCAAATGCAGTATCACCGGGATGGTTGGATTTGCGGGGACCTACTCCGGGGTGATTTCAATACACTGTCCGGTTGCTCTGGCGCTGAAGATTACATCCAATATGCTTGGCATGGAGTGTGATGAGGTTAATGACGATCTGAATGATGCTATCGGGGAAATAGCCAATATGCTCGGCGGTAGTGTCAAGCAGGTACTTTCCAAAGGGGGGCTTGATGTTAAACTATCGATCCCCACCGTGATTTCAGGTGAGGATTATACCGTAAATTCACTTTCTGATAACGATTGCATCGTTGTTCCGTTTACTATTGAAGAACACACTCTACTCGTCGGACTTACGCTGAAGAAGGAAGATTAGCCGTTTTCTTCTGCATTATTACGCTGCCATGACGTATGGCCATCATACCCAATCTGAACCGGAAGACGTTATCTGATGGATGGTTATACAACGCTATACGGGATGCTGGAAACGGCTCTGAAGCAAGCAGGCGAAGAAAGCGGCATGCTCTTGGGGCAGGAGATTTCCATCGCCCTTTTGGACTCGCTTTCGACAAGTAAAAGCTCTTATTTCGGAGGACTTGACGACGGCTGCTTCGTCATGGGAGTTGACTCCGGAGAATCATACGCAGGCCAGTTCTACCTGGTCTTCTCGTTGCGTGACGCAATTGTCATGAGCAGTATTCTTCTCGGGATTCCTCCGGCGCGAATCCAGGAGAAGAAACGTCTTTCCATCATTGAAAACGATGACATTGATGCATTTTCCGAGATTGGCAATATGGTTAACGGTGCGCTTAATACCGTTTTCCAGGGGACTCTCCCGAACAAAGTTCGCCTTAAGCTGCTTCCTCCCAAGAAATATATTCCCGAAATTGATGAACTAAGTGCCGAGCAACCGCTCCCGGATGGCGAGTATCTGATGTTTCGCTCAAAACTGGAGATGCCGGGCCAGGAAATGCACCATCTTGATGTACTTATTCCGACTCTGCTGGGGAACCTGTTTGACCCTCAACCGGTACCCGACGAAGCGACTGGAGAGGATGAAACCTCTGGCGGTAGTGAAGATACGAGTGCTGGAGAAAATGGTTTAGAAGCCGGAACTGCCGTCGCCAGCGGTGTGGAAAGCATTGTTGTGCTTGAAGACGACGAAGAACAACGCCTGCAGATGATTGCGCTGCTCGCGTTCACCGGATTTCAGATTGCTGAAGGCACGCTTAATGCGGACATAAAAGAGCTGTTTACCGGGCGAAATGTAAAATTGGTCATAATTGGGTCTCAAGACGCCGATGATCGGGAGCTCGCTGTCTGTATCAAGGTAAATGCCATGCGCCAGGATTTCCCCCCTCCAATTATCATGAGCGCAGAGTGCTGGACGCGGACTGCGGTTCTGAAAGCCCTTAAATACGGTGCTCGTGATATCATCATAAAACCATTCAACAGTGAAGACGTAACGACAAAAGTGCGGCGCTACTGCAAAATAGCATCCGTTTAATAACCGTGCGGGGCTGATAATAGTGCAAACTCCGGTTTTACGATATACTGCAACTCAGCTGCGTCACCGAACCCTGATAATCAGGACACTTCCGTTAACGAAGAGAAAAGCGCAGAAAACGTCTTCGAGCCTGCTAAGGTCGCTTGTTGGTGTCCTGCTATTACCGTTTGTCTTGACACTCGCTCCTGGCTTTGCCTCTGCCTCAATTCCCAACCATCTTTATCGGATCGATATACGACCACGAAAGGAATTTACCCGCCTTACCGTTCGTCTTGCTGAACCGCCGGAATACTTGCTTGCTGCTATTCCCGGCAATCGCCTGCGATTGGTTATAACGGATACCGAAGGGACGTTATTTAAAAAGTTTCGACGGTATTCCGATAAAAACATAGGCGGACTGGCTTTTAAAAAACGGGGCGACAATCTTCTGATTACCTTCCAGATTTCCCGAACGGCTGGATGGCGGGATTTATCACGCCCTGATATTAGTGCCATAACGCTTGATATCGGTACACCGTTTAAGCCGGGCCCGCCACACCCAACTCTGAGCGGGAGGGAAAAAATATGGAGCGGTGCCGAGAAGCTTGTGCGCGATTTTGACCCGCCATTGAAGTCAGAAATTCCCTTTACTCCGACTGATCGTCTCATCTTAAAGAGCCTCCTTTCCGACGCGGATCAAGACGAATTTATTGCCGCGGAAGCCGCACTCTACAAAGGACGCCTCATCGAGGCGGAGGAGTTGTTCAGCCGTTTTTCAGCACTTCAGACTCAGATCCGGCCGCTGTCACTCTATCGGCTCGCAGAAACGTGGTATAAATTGCAAAAGTATCCGCAAGCTTTGGCTGCTTTTCGTGCCGCTGAAAAACTTTGGCCCGCCTACCTTGGCTTGAATCCGGGCGTTACATTTTATTACGGCGACAGTATTGCCCGGAGCGGCGAACTGAGTGAAGCACGCACACTGCTTGCCGGATTGGTTGCGCGCTTGGCGGACAAAGCCTACGCGCCGGCATTACTCGTACGGCTTGGCGACATTCTCACCCGCCAGGGGCATGAGCAGGATGGATATGCCATCTATCAGAATGTCGCTCTCAACTTCAAAGACAATAAAGCCAGCAAAATGGCATTAATGCGTATTGCTGACAGTGAATTTCTTCATTCTACCCCCTGGAATTATCGTTCGATCAGCGATGTATATCTAAACGCCTCCCTGCAAAGTGGTGATCTGGATATGCGTGAGGAAGCCCACTTTAAATACGTTCTGCTTGAATCAATTCATGGTGAAGCAGGAGAGGCGTTGAAGCAGATTATGTTGTTCCAGCGTAAATTTCCCCGTGGGGTATATGTCGCTGTTGTCGGGACAATCCGGGAAGTTCTGGTTGCCGAAGTTTATCGGCGTACCAACTGGGATAAAGATCCGGGGGCCCTTGTACGTTTTATGGATGAGCAGCACGAATACCTTGCAAGCTGTGTTGAACAACCACATTTTTTGACTACTGTTACCCATGCCTACAATGTGGCGGGGCGTCCGATCGAGCTAGTCAAGTTGTTGACGGCATTGGTCGATAGATCGTGGGCAGCTTCGGTAGCACCAGAGTTATATGTCAGTATCGTTGACAACGCGGAGCTAATTGGAGATACGGCGACGGCAGAACGGACTCTGGAAACGTTTCTGAATAAATTCCCTGCAGACCAGCACGCACAACTAATGACGGAACGGCTCGGTGCAATTTATTTTTCTGCTGATAAACATCAGCAGGTCAAGGAAACACTTCTTAAATTGCTTAACAAGGGAGAACGGGCCCAGCAGGCCGAGAGCTATTATCGGCTGGGACGGTCGCTCTGGGCACTTCAGCTTAATGCGCAGGCGGCAAAAGCAATGGAGCTTTTTCTGGCTTCACCCTCGGGGAGTGACGCCCGTCTTGTGCCGGACGCATACTTTGTTGCCGGCTCTGCAAAAGAAAATATCGGTGATCGCAAAGGCGCCTTAAAACTATTTGAAGCGGCTCTTAAACTACCGGATAACAAACGTTACGAAGAGTTTCTCTATAGGGCCGGCCAGATTAACCTCCGTGAAGGCAATACCCGACAAGCGAAAGTTCTATTTGAGCAACTTGCCAAAAACGGCAAAGACCCCGACTGGCAAAATCTTGCCCGGCAGGCGCTCACTTCACTTGAATCAAGGCTCTCTCGCCCGTAACAACACGACAGTTCAGTCATTATTTTGACTTGGTCAATATAATGGCATGCATCTACGTCATCAGTATCGAAAGCATGCCCCGGTAGCACAACAATCTTCAGTGCCTCGTACAAACAATAATAGTCGTTTTACATTGAATAGTTAATCTCACTTACGGTAGTGCGCCAGGGTGATTTTCTTGTGCTCTGTACGTTATGCCGCATACAAGTTTCACGCGCCGTTGTGCCTGCTTATGGCGGGGTGGTGGTGGTTGTCTGTGGTACGTTTTTTGCACTCTATGCGCTTCGAAAGGAGTCAGTGTATGCGAATCGAGGGCATTTTCAGTAACACCATCGACCTGTTGGGCAAAAGTGTTGACCTGAGGGCAAAAAATCAGAACTTGATTGCCTCCAATATAGCAAATGCAGAAACCCCGAACTTTATTCCCAAGAGCCTCGCTTTTGACGACGAACTGCAGAGTGCACTAAAAAACAGTTCAAGCGGCCAGCGGTCTCATGCAGTACCTCATCAGAGACATATACCGGTGCGCGGTGCAGGGACCTCGTTGCAGTCTGTAACAGGAAAAATCATTGAAACACCTGCAAAAACACCTGGTAAGGATGGAAATGCGGTGGAGCTTGAAAATGAAATGGGTAAAATGGCTGAAAATCAGATCATGTTTAACGCGTCAGTTCAACTGTTGACCAAAAAATTTGAAGGGTTGCGCAGTGCAATCAGGGGGACGCTATAAATGGACTTTTTCAGCTCAATGAATGTCAGTTCATCGGCTCTTTCCGCCGGACGCACGCGAATGAATCTTATTTCAAGCAACCTTGCCAACGCCAACGCAACCAGGACTCCTGAGGGTGGGCCATACAAACGGAAAGATGCTGTTTTTGCAGCGACTCCGGTTGAGAACCGTTTTGAGCGTGCTATTGATGGTGCGACTGCTCAGCAGGTTCGAAAAGTTGAAGTTACCGAAATTATTGAGGACCAGAGACCTCCGCGTCTTCAGTATGAACCTGGCCATCCCGACGCTAATGCTCAGGGGTATGTTGCCATGCCAAATGTCAACGTGGTTGAAGAAATGGCTGACATGATTGGTGCGACTCGCGCGTATGAAGCGAATGTTACGGCCGTTCAGGCCGCCAAAAGTATGGCATTAAAGACACTTGAAATTGGCCGGTAGCACTCGGATAATCCATAAACAAGTCACATAAAAAACTCACGAGGGCGTAACCATGACAATTACAGGTATTGAAAGCGGCATCGGGATTTCGAAAGCTTTTCCGGAATTAAACAAGGTCAGCTCCTCATCTACGGCTGAAGGAGCCGGCAAGTTTTTCAGTGAGCTTGTATCAAAAGTTAATGACATACAGATACAGTCAGACAAGGCGGTTCAGGGCTTGGCAAGCGGGGAGAACAAAAATCTTCATGAGGTCATGATAGCAGTTGAAAAGTCGAGTATTTCGTTTCAGTTTATGTCACAGGTACGCAACAAAGCGATTGAGGCGTATCAGGAAGTCATGCGAATGCAGGTATAGGCGTTCAAGCATGAACTCCGGTTGTATAATATACTCAAAAGGATAAGTTGCGCCGCCAATGCCAGAAGGAATCCGTAGACTCATAGAGCCTTTTCTCGCGCTTTCTCCGAGCAAGCAGATGCTGATTGCAGCAGTCGCTTTCATGTCTGCTGTTGCATTTGCCATTTTAATCTTCGTCGCAAACCGCACTGACTACCGACCGCTATTCACCAATCTGACGTCTGAAGACGCCGGAGAAATTGTCAAGAAATTGAAAGATGCTAAAACACCATACCAGATCACATCCGATGGTAAGGGCATTCTTGTGCCGTCAGACAAAGTGTACGAACTTCGCCTTACACTTGCTTCAGAGGGTATCCCACAGGGTGGTGGCGTAGGATTTGAAATTTTTGACCGGAAAAATTTCGGCATGACCGAGTTCGTTCAGAAGCTGAATTATCAGCGGGCACTTCAGGGTGAACTTTCGCGAACAATTGCACAGTTGGCCGGAGTCGAACAGGCACGAGTGCATCTGGTTATTCCGGAAAAATCCCTCTTCAAGGACAATGAAAAACCGGCAACCGCTTCAATAGTGCTCAAAATGAAGTCAAACCGTGCACTACGGGATTCTGAAGTGCAAGGCGTTGTTCATCTGGTATCTTCTTCAATTGAGGGGATGGATCCTGAGCATGTAACAATCCTTGATAGTCGCGGCAAAATGCTTAGCAAGGGAGGCAGCAGTGACCCAACGACCCGCATGACTTCGGCCATGCAGGAAACTCAGCGGGGGTATGAGAGAAATGTTGAGGAACGGCTTCAATCGCTGCTTGACAGGATAGTTGGCGGCGGTAAGTCTGTAGCGCGCGTCACCGCTTCATTCGACTTTAAGCAGGTTGAACGGCTTGAGGAAAAATTTGATCCTGAATCTATTGCAGTTCGCAGTGAACAGCGGACGGAAGAGAAAGGCTCATCAAGCACCAGCGGCGCAGGTGTACCGGGTGTTCAGACGAATCTTGGGCGGACCGCTCCCGGAGGCGGCGCGACGTCTGGTGGTGGTTCCAAAAATGATGAGACCCTTAACTATGAAGTAAGCCGTTCGACAGCAAAAATTATTGAGCCGGTGGGAGCACTCAGTAAAATATCTATCGCTGTGCTGGTTGATGGCAAATATGAAGCACCGGCAACAGTCAAGGAAGGCCAGGTTGCGAAGGCTAAATATATACCCCGGTCGCCTGATGAACTGCAAAAGATTGAAACTCTGGTAAAAAGTGCTGTCGGCTTTAATCCTGAGCGCGGGGACCAGTTGAGTGTTCAAAATATTCCATTCCAGGAAGCGGGAGAGTCCGGAGCGGCAGAAACTGCCGCCTGGTGGACTAATCCATTCTTTTTGTCACTTGCGAAAAACCTGATGGTCGGCATCGGTTTTCTGGTGTTGATCATGTTTGTCATCCGCCCGCTTCTTACCTCGCTGCGGCTGGGAAAACGACCGATACTTGAAAGCTTCGAGGCAATCGGGGCCGGGGGAGAGCAACTGACAACTGCCGACCGGGCATTGCTTAACTCACAGATGGCTGAACAGCAGAATTTGATTGAACAGGCGAAGAAAGACCCCTATCAGGTTGCACAGATTCTTCAAAACTGGGTTTCAGAAGATAAATAGTTTTTTACACTCGCACTTGAATGCTGAAAAAGGGATGCTATGACCGGTTCGGAAAAAGCCGCTATTTTGTTGCTCTATCTCGGAAACGATGTAACAGCCAAGGTTTACGAGCATCTTGATGATTCAGAAATTAAGAAGATCAGTAAGAGTATGGGCTCACTCGGCCATGTCCCGCGTGAAACAATTTTGAGTGTTGTCAATGATTTCACTACCGTGATTGACCCTGAAGCAGGCATTTTTTCCCAGGGCGATGAATTCGTATTGAAAATCCTCGAAAAGGCCCTTGGGGCTGAAAAAGCCCAGATGTTGATGGATGAGTTGCAAGCTTCCAGTTACGGCGATCTTGTCGATATTCTGGCAAATATGGACTCGAAAAGTATAGCCAACTTCCTTTCCCAGGAGCATCCTCAAACCATCGCTGTCATTCTTGCCAAACTAAAATCAAAACAAACAAGTGAAATCATCAGCCTCCTTCCGCAGGAGTTACAGGCAGAAGTGGTCCTCAGAATCGCAGATGTTGATCAGATATCACCGGAAATACTCAAAGAGCTTGACGACGTCATGAAGCGAGAACTCCAGTCTATGGGGGGGACACAACGATATAAAGTTGGCGGAATTGATAAAGTCGTTGATATGTTCAACCACTTTGACCGCAGCAAGGAAAAACAGATCCTCGACAAGCTGGATGTTCTGAGTCCTCCGTTATCTGAAATTATACGTAAACATCTCTTTACCTTTGAGGATGTTTTTGCTCTCGATGATCGCAGTGTTCAGTCCGTAATGCGTGAAGTGTCCAATGATACATTGACGTTAGCCATGAAAACGTCTCCCGACGAAGTCAAGGAAAAGATTTTCAGGAATATCTCCAGCCGCGCAGCAGATATGATCAAAGAGGACTTGGAAGTCATGGGACCGGTACGGCTTTCAGATGTCGAAAAAGCACAGAGCGAAATCATCAAGATTGTTCGTAAAATGGAGGAAGAGGGGAAAATTGTACTTGCCGGCAGGGGAAGTGACGATGTCCTTGTCTAAAATCATAAAATTATCTGATAACAAGATTTCAGGGCTTTCAGAATACAGCTTCAGAAACATTAGAGAGGGTGGCGGAGCGGCTCCTGTACCTAAAAGTGCCGGGGGGTTTGTCCCGCTGGATTTAATAGGTTCAACACAAGAGGAGGCCGTTGATGAAGGGCCCCCTCCTATTGAAATAACGGAAGTAGAACTTGATCTACGAATCAGTGAGGCATTTAATAACGGACTAAAAGAGGGCAAGGACCTTGCCGAGCGCGGTCTGATAAATGTTTTCAGGGCGTTACGCGCCGCAAGTGAGACAATACACAATCTGCGTGATAAAATATTTCGCGAATCAGAGGACGAAATAATCAACCTGATTATGCTTGTAGCCCGCAAGGTGATCATCAGCGAAGTAACCCATGATCGCTCAATTCTGGCCGGCGTTGTCCAAAATGCAATTGCCGGATTGTCAGCTCGTGAGGAGATCACCGTGCGTATCAACCCTGATGACTATCAGCTGGTTACCTCGGGGCGCGATGAATTGCTACTCCGTGAAATGCTTAATGAACACCTGTTGATTAAGCCGGACCCTTCGGTTGCAGTCGGCTTCTGCCTCGTTGACACGGTGATGGGGACTGTTGATGCTTCTCTGGACGGGCAGTTGGATCAAATGTATCGAAGCCTCCTCGAACAGCAAGCCTCTGTCGCAGTTGAAGAACAATAAAACGGGCATTATGCGCCATGCCTGAGATAAAGATACATCTTGAAAAATATCGTTCGGTCATTGCGGCGACAAAGCCGATCAGGCTGCATGGCAAGGTTACTCAGGTCGTTGGCCTGGTTATCGAGGGGTATTGTCCCGACACTTCCGTCGGTGCTATTTGCGAAATCAAGCCGCTGGTAGGAGATCCGATTCCCGCCGAAGTAGTAGGCTTTCGCAATAACAAGACGCTTCTTATGCCGCTTGGCGAGCTGCGCGGAGTTGGCCTTGACAGTCTGATTTCAGTCCGGCGCGACAACGCCTCTTTGGGCGTAGGGCCACTCATGTTGGGCCGGGTTATCGACGGTCTTGGCAATCCGATTGATGACAGAGGGCCGATTAACGTTGAGGAAGAGTATCCTATATATGCTCTGCCGGTTAACCCGATGTCGCGTCCGCCGATCCGGAAACCGCTTGACCTCGGAATTCGCAGCATAAACGGCCTTCTGACCTGTGGGCAGGGGCAACGGGTCGGCATAATGGCCGGTTCCGGCGTCGGAAAATCAACATTGCTCGGGATGATCGCTCGCTACACCGAAGCCGATGTTAACGTTATTGCACTTATTGGTGAGCGTGGGCGTGAGCTTCGCGAATTCATTGAAAAGGATCTACAGGAGCAGGGACTGAAAAAGTCCGTCGTGGTCGTTGCAACGTCCGACCAACCTCCTCTTGTGAGGATGCGCGGCGCGTACATCGCAACAACAATAGCGGAATATTTTAAAAATCAGGGTAAAAAAGTTCTGCTGATGATGGATTCCGCAACCCGTTTTGCAATGGCGATGCGCGAGGTTGGACTTGCCATAGGCGAGCCCCCGACAACCAAAGGGTATACGCCATCGGTCTTTGCGGCACTCCCGAAATTACTTGAACGGACCGGTAATTTTCCTGAAGGGAGTATTACCGCTCTCTATACCGTTCTTGTTGAAGGCGACGACTTCAATGAGCCGATTTCGGATGCCATGCGCAGCATTCTGGATGGGCACATTGTACTATCGCGTGACCTGGCTGCACGGACCATATATCCACCGATTGACGTCCTTGCAAGTGCCAGTCGAGTTATGACGGATGTCGCTTCGAAAGAACATCTTGAAGTAGCTGCCCGGTTCAAAGAGGTGCTCGCTACCTATCGACAGTCGGAAGATCTGATAAATATCGGTGCCTACAAAAAAGGGAGCAATCCCGGTATAGATTATGCTGTTGAACATATTGAACAGATGCAGTCTTTTATGAAGCAGGCGGTTCATAATCCGGTCATGCTGGAAGAAGCGGTAAAGGATCTAAAGGAAATGTTTGATTCCTGATTCCGGCAATTTTCGGGGAGTAACGGTGATGGCTGGAAAAACATTCGAGTTGGAGCAGGTACTCATCTACCGCAGCGAGATGGAAAAGCTGCACAAACAGGCGTTTGAAAAAGCAAAACAGGTGCTTGAGCAGGCCAATCAGGAATTGAAGCGGGAAGAGGATTTGGTTGCACTGTTATCCCGGGAGTTTCAGCGCTGCCAGCAGGATATTGGATGTATTGATGACATGCGGATGTATGCAGATTTTTTTTCCCGGAAGCGCGAAGAGATAAAACAGTATGGCGAGCGGATCGAACAGCTTGACCAAGTCATGAATGAAAAAAGATCTGATTTGATGGAAGCAAGTAAGGAAAAGAAAGTCCTCGAGTCATTGAAAGAGAAAAAAGCTGCTGAGTTTCGGCAGGAAATGGCAACCAAGGAGCGGAACTTTCTCGACGAAATATCCATCCAAAAGAAGGATAAACCGACGTGAATCAGAATAAAAAACTATTGGTTGCTGTATTATTCGGGGGTGCCGCTCTTCTGGCACAGCATACTATGCCAGCCGTGTTTGCCAGTTCTGCTGTTCAGAATGAAACTCCGGTTAAAGTGCCTGTAGAGACTACTTCACAACCGATCAATGCAACCCGTGCTGCTCGCGAAGAAAAAACCCTTCAGGATGCCCGGCGTCAGCAGTTGGCCGAGAAAGAGGCTGCCCTGTCGGCAAAAGAGCAGGAACTGAAAAAATTGAGTGCAAAGCTCGAAGCTCAGATAAAATCTCTTGAAGAGAGCAAAAAACGACTTGACGATACATTAAAAGCACAATCTGAAGCGCAAAAGAAGAAGCAGGATGAAAAGATTACTAAAATGGTTAAGCTGTTTAAAGCCATGAAGAGTGAACAGGCTGCCAAGATGCTTGATTCACTGAAAGAAGATATGGCTCTTACACTCTTGAGCAAAATGGACACCAAGACCGTTGCCAAGCTGGCACCATTTGTCAGCCAGCCGCGATTAATCAGGTGGGTGACCGACAATCTGCAAGAAAGATGACATAGATTTTATGGACCGCACTCTGTCCACCCCATAAAAAATCCGGATAGAAAGGAGGTGAAAATAATGAATTATGGACAAGTAAGTATGGCTTCAATGCCGATAGTGACGCAATTGGTCACTCCGGATCAAACCGTTCAAGTAACGACTGCTGTGGAAGGTTTACCGCAAAATGTCGACGGTTTTGCTGATTTGTTGAGCAGTATTCAGCAAAGTGCAAAGGGAAAGGGCCTCGGTGAGCCAGGGCAAACAGAGGCGCTCCCTCTTGATATCGGCACGGAGAATCCTGCCGTTGATCTTTTGGCACTGCTAGGCGTATCGCCCCAAATTATGACAGTAGCAGAGCCTGCTGTATCAAAATCAGACGAGGAACCGCAGAAAACGGTTGTCTCCACTGACGTTGAGCATGTTGGGAATGCGGACTCTGCAATGGCATTGCAGATGGCCATGGCTGCATACGTACAGCCCGGTAGAACACCGGAGGTCAGTATTCCGGCGCAACTTTCTTTTGAAACGCTACAGAACGTAGCCACTGTGACAGAACAGACTGCCGCCATAACCGCTTCAACAGCAGCATCTGTAGAACCACAGATTGTGCCGGTTATAGTTCAAGCGGCTCCGACAGCAGTTACACCGGATGCTCCAAGAGCAGAGGAAGTGAACAAATCGGCGCCACTTTCTGTTGACAAGCTACAGAACGTAGCCATCAAGACAGAACAACCTGCCGCCATAACTGCTTCAACAGCAACTGCTGTGCTACCGCAGACGACGCAGGATATCGTTCAAGCGGCTCCGACAATAGCTGCACCGGATGCTCCTGCAAGAGCAGCGGAAGTCAACAAATCGGCACCACTTACTGTTGACAGGATACAGAATGTAGCCGGAGAACCAGAACAAGCCGCCGCAATAATTACTTCCGTAGCACTGCAGAGTGTTCCGGTTGAAGTGCAAGCGGCTCCGACAGTAGTTACACCGGAGGCGCCTGTAAAAAAAGGGGAAGTCAACAAACTGGCACCAATCTCTGTTGACAGGTTACAGAACGTAGCCAGTACACCTGAACAACCAGTCGCCATTACTGACTCTGCAACAATACAAACGGAGCAACATGCCGCCGGACCGCTACAGGAGGCAGCGCAGAGACCGGCGATGCCGGTTGTAGAAAGTCCGGACAAGTCTGAATCGGCAAAAGAAAAAGCACAGTCGATGGCATCATCCCCTGATCAACCATCGGATTTAGAGCTGGAGATTCAACTTTCTCAACCTCGCCCAATTACCGCCCGTGATGCTTCTGTATCTGCTTCTACGGTTGCAGCTGTCAATGACAGCCACAATATCAGACTGCGTCTCAGCTCAGATTTGCAGATTGAAAAGGTGCGGTCTGGCGATGAGCCGGGTTCTGTGAAAGAAGTGGCTTCAACTCTACCGATGGAGGTATCTGAAAGCACGTCAACATTGGATTCGGATGATTCAAGCAGTAGCGGCAACAATCAGGGACAGCCGGAAAGCGCTTCTGACAATCAGTTACTGACCCAGCAGATGCGCGGACAATTAAGTACGGAACATCAGAAAATATCAGCAGCCACCAAGCCGGTTGCCGCTGAACCTGCCCGCCAGGAGCTTCAGGAACAGGTTTTCCAACAGGTTAAAGATCGGCTGGTATCGCACGATGTAAAACCGGGGAATCAGCAGATCACGTTGACCCTCTCTCCGGAAAACCTTGGTGAAGTGAAAATGAGTCTGAATCTTCAGGGTCAAAAACTTTCGGTTGAAATTATCGCTGAAAACCGGACGGTGCGAGATATTATTGTTCAGCATACTGAGGCACTCAAGGAATCTCTGGCACGTCAAAACATCACGATGGAATCTTTTGATGTTACCACCGGAGGAAAAGGTTCCGGAAACCAGGGACAGAATCAGAACGCCTGGCGTGAACTGACAAAACAGCAGCAACAGCAGCAGCTTTGGATGTCACCGCGCGGTTATACCGCCGCACAGGCTGATCTCCCGTCCGAACTGGCGATGCCGCAGAGACGCCAGAGGCAGTCGATGCTCGATATTCACTATTGAAAGCGAGGTGAGAACACAATGGTAAGTACCGTAACAGGAACCACAGATACAACGGCAACGGCGGCAGCCATGAAGAAATCTCTGGGCATGAACAAAGATGACTTTATGAAGCTTTTTATCGCCCAGCTGCAATACCAGGATCCTATGAAACCGCAAGACCCGAGTGCCATGCTGGATCAGCTCTCACAGCTGTCTCTCGTGGAACAGTCGTATAACAGCAACACGGCGCTTAAGGATTTGTTAACAGCGCAGAACAACTCCATCAGCCTGACAGCGCTTTCGTTTATTGGTAAAGATGTCAAAGCAAACGGAAACGTAGCAACCTTTGACGGCACTGCTCCGTGTGGTCTGGTGTTTGACCTGTCTCTTCCCTCTGCATCAACGCAGCTCTCGATAGTTGACGCCTCAGGTCGGACGGTCAAAACTGCTGATCTGGGGGCATCTAAAGCGGGCGAAAACAGCATCTACTGGGATGGCCGCGACAGCAGCGGCGCATTACTTCCCGCAGGCGCATACACGTTTTCCGTCAAAGCCGCTTCGGCTACTGGCAGTACAGTGCCGGTAACCACGTTCACTACAGGACGGATCGATGGTGTCAATCTTGCGAGCGGCACACCGCAGTTGAACATTGGCGCATCTTCCGTTGCACTAGCCGACGTTATCAGCGTCAAGGGGGTGTAGCAATTTATGGTAGATCAGATTTACATGCCAAATCCGGTTCAGCCGGGCAGGATTGAGCGTCCACAGCAACAGAAGCCCGCAGTTGGCCAGACTTCAAATTCGCCGTTCGCTCAGGTTCTTGACCAAAAACTCCCATCTCAGGGGGTCAAGTTTTCCCAGCATGCCCAGGACAGGCTTAATGCACGCAACATAATCCTCTCTGCCAATGATCTTGCCAACCTCGAAGGGGCAGTCAACAGCGTCGCTTTGAAAGGCGGAAAGGACTCGCTGGTTATGATGGGTGATTCAGCACTGGTAGTCAGCATCAAAAACCGCACCGTAGTGACTGCTATGGATCGGACGCAAATGAAGGGCAACGTTTTTACCAACATTGATTCAGCGGTAATTATTTAAAACACGCAACAGGGCTGGTCCTCCGAGAGGAAGCCCCGAAACGCCGACCGATTGACGCGTTTCACACAATCAACTCTCACACGAAAAAGGAGGCAACAAAATGAGCGTTACATCCGCAATGTTTACCGGCGTATCCGGTCTTTTGGCCAATGCAGAGGGCATCAACGTCATCGGCAACAACCTTGCCAACGTCAACACGGTTGGCTTCAAGAGTGGGCGCATGTTATTTTCCGACATGCTCTCTGCGAATATCGGCAACGATTCCCAGATTGGACGTGGCACCCAGATCCAGAAGGTAGATAATATTTTTGGTCAGGGATCGTTTGAAACTACTGAAAATGTCACTGATCTGGCGATGCAGGGTAACAGTTTTTTTGCCGTTATGGATCCAAACGCCACCGCACCGGTCAACCAAAATGGCGCCATGTTGACTCGAGCCGGCGCCTTCCGACTGGACAGTAATTTATATCTGGTAAATCCTGATGGGTACCGGGTGGTGGATACCGCCGGAAATCCGATCCAGTTTTTTGACAACGCCAGTGGTATTGCCACTGCGAACGCCGCGATCGCCGCTGCTGCCCCTGCGCTTGATACTGATGTCCAGACTGCGGCAACGGACCAAAACACCGCTGCCGCACAATTAGTGACCGATCTTGCAGGTATAACTCCAGATCCGGGTCCGCCGGTAGTCGTTGCAGCTTCAGCTGCTGAAACAGCTGCAGCGGCAGCAATCGCAGCCGCCGCAGTTACGAATCAAGCGGCAGCAGATCTTGCAGTAAATACACCGAGTGCTGCCAATACGGCCGCAGCCCTGACGGCCTTCAATTCACTCTATTCCTTGGTAAATAGTGCTTCATTTACAACTTCACCCGGGGCTGCGACCGGAGCTTCTGAGATATTCAACACGTTTAAAGCCGCTTTTAATACCTCATATGCGGCTGCGGATCCTGTCGGCGCTGCAAATAAAGAATTAGCAACAGCACAAGGTCAGGCATTCAGCAAGATCAGCAAAATTGATTCCAGCGGCCTGATTACCTATTTGGGCAAAGACGGCATCACCACAAACTACTACAACGCTTCCGGGCAGGTTGGTGTAGCGGCGAGCGCTGCCAATGCCGCCACCGTCCAACGTCTGGCGGTGGTGAATGTTGCCAATCCGGGTGGTCTTTCTAAAGCAGGCGGCACACTGTTCAGCCCAACGCCTGCTTCCGGAATCTCCGCTGCGGCTTTCAGCCTGGCAGACAATAAAGCTAATGGCAGCAGCGAAAAAATCTTCACTAACTCGTTAGAGCAGAGCAACGTTGACATGGCCAGCCAGTTTGTAAAGATGATCCTGACCCAGCGTGCGTATTCAGCCAACTCAAAGACCATTACCACTGCCGATGAGATGACTCAGGAGGCGTTGAATCTCAAACGCTAATCTGCACTGACCGGCACATTGTATACGGAGGCGGATCCACATAATTTCGATCCGCCTCCGCATCGGCTTAAAAGGTTGCAAAATCAGTCAATTCGTTTTACATAATGCAATCAATATTTTATCCATTGAATTCATTATCCATTCGCGGGGGATGACATGGCCAAGGAAGAGCAGGCTCCGGGAGAAGCAGAATCCGAAGACGGCGGTAAAAAAAAGAAGCTTATCATTATTGGCGCAGCGGTAGCGGTTGCCCTGATTCTTGGTGTTGTTGCCTTCATGATGCTTGGTAAAGGGGACAAAAAGGCCACAAAAGAGGGTGAAACCGCTCAGGCGGAAGGTGGGCACGGTACCGCCGCATCCGGTCATGGCGCACCGGCGGCGGGTGGCCACGGCGCTCCGGCAGCCGGAGGCGCGGCTGGGCCTTCTGCTAATATTTTTCCTTTGGAGCCGTTCATAGTGAATATTTACGATGGACAGGAGCTGCGCTATCTCAAGGTAAAAGTTGAGTTGGAAATGGTCAGTCCGGCCATAAAAGCTGAGGTAGAGGGGCGCCTTGCTCCGATCCGTGATTCCATACTGATTCTGCTCAGCGCAAAAACTCTTCTGGATATTCAGGACGTTCAGGGTAAAATTACCCTCAAGGATGAAATATTGTCGGCAATAAACAGGAACATCCCTCCCGGTAAGATTGCGAAGGTGTATTTCACCGATTTTGTGGTTCAATAGGTACCGAAGTGGCTGCAATGGAAAAAATTCTATCAAAAGCGGAGATAGAAGCACTGCTTAATGCAGTATTTGAAGGTCGAATTGAGCCTGAGAAGGAACTTTCAAAGGCAGAGGGTGCAGTTGAAACGTATGATCTGATAAACTCGGATACTCAAAAAGGATCAGTCCCGAATTTAGATATTATTTACGACAGTTTTATCCGTTCAAACCGCGTCAATCTCTCCAATCGTCTACGTAAATCCGTTGAAATAAAAAAAGTCGGCGCCCGTTCCTACAAATTTGATGATTTCCTCCAGACTCTTGCAACTCCCGTTTGTATGGGCATTTTTAAGCTTGACCCTCTCAAAGGCGCTGCCTTGATCTCCTTTGATAATACACTGGTACTGTCTCTGGTTGACAGCCTGCTCGGTGGCACCGGCAGCGCAAAAGTTCCGATTGCCAATCGCATGTTTACCTCGGTTGAACTGAGATTGATGGAAAAGATTGCCATTGATGCCTTGCAGGATCTCGAAAAAGCCTGGGCTCCCCTGTATGCCACCCGCATGAGTCTGCTTCGTATGGAAACCAATCCGCGCCTGCTTAATATCGTGCCGCCTGAATACCAGATCGTAACCATGACTCTGAAGATTCAGATTGATGATATTTCCGGTAATATGATGTTTGCAGTGCCGTACATGACCATCGATCCGATTCGGGACAAGTTAAAAACCGGCATGCAATTTGATCTGATGGCGATCGATCCGCAGTGGTCATTCCGACTTTCTTCAGAAATAATGGAAGCACCAATGGAAACTACCGTTGAAATGGGAAACGCCCTCATCACCCTGCGTGAACTTCTCGATCTTGCTCCGGGAGATACCATCATGCTTGACAAGGCCTGCTCGAGCGATATGGTAGTTAAAGTCGAGGGAGTGCCAAAATATTTCGGTGTACCTGGAATCAGGCATGGCAACAAAGCGATTCAGATCAGTAAGATTTGCAGCAATAGGGGGCAGTAGTGAGTGATACGCCAGAAGTAACCGATGCGGTGCTTGACAAGAAAAATCTCGACTTTATCCTTGATATTCCACTGCAGGTAACGGTGGAACTGGGTAGGACAAAGCTGCTGGTCAAGGATATTTTACAACTCAACCAGGGTGCAGTCGTAGAATTAACCAAACTGGCCGGAGAGCCGCTTGATATTTTTGTTAATTCCAAGCTTGTGGCTCGCGGTGAAGCGGTCGTTGTCAATGAAAAGTTCGGTGTCCGTCTTGTCGATATCGTATCTCCAAATGAGCGGGTGGAGAAAATTCTGTGAAACGTGCGGCCTCCGCACTTTTTCTCTTCCTTCCTTCCATAGTGTCAGCCGCTGAGAGCTCCGTGCCGGAATTCAGTTTTCTTGCAAGTTTCTTGCAGATGATTGCAGCTTTAGCACTTGTCGTCGGGCTGATTCTCGTTACCTGGCATTATTCCGGCAAATTGATGAAGGGTTTACCAATCGGACAACAGCTGCTTTCAAAGCATATTCGCCTCGTTGAAACACGTTATTTCGGGCCGAAGAGGGCGTTGCTGCTGGTTGAAGTTGGAGGTGAGTACTTGCTGCTCTCCAGTAGCGATAGCGGCCTGACTCTTATCAAGCAGATTGACATGCTGGAAGAAATTGAAATTGTAGAAGAAACGCCGGAACATAGCAGTTTTGCTACACTACTGACACGTTTGAGACAGACATCATGACATTTCGCATGACAACCAGGCACATATCAAAACGCGCCGTGATTATTGCTCTGGCCGCCATGCTGCTGGCGGCATGTGCCGTATCATATGCAGCTCCGATACCGTTTCCATCAGTGAATATCGGGGTTGGCACCGCTACTAAACCAAATGATGTTGCCGTCACGGTTCAGATTTTCCTGCTGTTGACGATCATGTCACTTGCTCCGGGTCTGTTGATCATGACCACTTCGTTTACCCGTATCTCAGTCGTGCTGGCGTTTCTGCGCACTGCCATGGGTACTCCGGCAGCACCTTCAAATCAGATTATTCTGGCGTTATCCATGTTTTTAACCTTCTTCATTATGACGCCGGTCTGGCAGCAGATCAACAAGGAGGCCTACCAGCCGTGGAAAGCACAGCAGATCAGCCAGGAGCAGGCGATGGAGCGCGCTGTCAAGCCGGTGCGTACGTTCATGCTTTCCCAGATACGCGAAAAAGATCTGGCACTTTTCGTGAGTCTTTCAAAGTTGCAGAGGCCAAAAAATGCTGAAGACATCCCGACACTTACCATCATCCCGGCCTTCATGATTTCTGAACTGCGCACAGCCTTTCAGATCGGATTTCTGATATATATTCCTTTTATCGTTGTTGATATGGTCGTGGCTTCAGTGCTGATGTCAATGGGTATGATGATGCTGCCGCCGGTCATGATTTCACTCCCGTTTAAAATTCTGCTCTTTGTGCTCGTTGATGGCTGGGGTCTGGTCATTGGATCACTTGTAAAAAGCTTTGGTTAGGTGAACTATACATGACTCCCGAACTGGTTGTACAACTTGCCCGGCGCAGCTTTGAAGCCACTTTGATGCTGGCTGCCCCGCTCCTGCTTGCCAGCTTGATTATCGGCCTCATTATCAGTATTTTTCAGGCGGTCACCTCTATCAACGAAGCAACACTCGCTTTTGCCCCGAAAATAATTGCCGTTATGGTTGCCATGATCATTTTCTTCCCCTGGATGATGAGCTACATGAGTGACTTTACCCGTGAGATCTACTCCTTTATTGCAACCATGAGGCGTTAACCCCCCATGTTCCCGCTACTCCCCTTTCCGTCTCCTCGAGAAGTCATATTTTTTATGCTGGTGTTAAGTCGTGTGGCCGGGATATTTGCCGCATTACCAGTTTTTGGCGGAAAAGTTATGCCGACGCGCATTAAAGCGCTTATTGTCTTTATGATTGCACTGGTCTGCTTTCCAACGCTTTCGGTTGCGCTTCCTCAGATGCCATCGGATGCTTTCAGTCTGGCCTTGCTGGCATTTAGTGAAGTAATGATCGGGCTGACACTGGCATTCATAACCCAGATAATCTTTGCGGCGGTCGAATTCAGCGGCCAGATCATCGGCATGCAGATGGGTCTGACTATCGCGTCAATACTTGATCCGTCCCGGGGCACTCAAACCCAGATCATGTCCGTTGTCCAGACGCTTTTTGCGACACTCATGTTTCTTTCTCTTAATATTCACCACCTGTTTATCCGGGCGATTATGGACAGCTTTACCGTTATTCCACTCGGTGGGTGGCGCCTGAGTGGCGAGCTGGTACATTTTCTCATCATGCGAACAGCTGATATATTTATCATTGGAATCCGCCTGGCAGCGCCGGTTATGGTGGCACTCCTCCTCACCACGGTAGCTCTCGGTATCATGGCCCGGGCGTTTCCCCAGATGAACATTTTCATGATCAGCCTGCCGCTTAACGTCGGACTCGGCTTGATTATATTGGGTATGACTCTGGCCATGTTTTTCCATGTGTTGGAAGTCTCCTTCGGACAATTAAATGCTCAAATTCTCACACTCTTCCGGCTCATGGCAAAGGGGGGATGACCTACGGCTGAAGATTCAGATAAACACTCAAAAACAGAACAGCCGACCGGTAAACGGCTAGGGAAGGCACGAGAAGACGGCCCACCACCAATGAGCCAGATGCTGACGTCGTCGCTTACTCTGCTCATGGGTATGGTCAGCCTTTATATTTTCGGCAGTTTCATGATGGATGGACTGAAGCAGAGTACTTCAAAAATTCTGTCAACAATGGACACGTTTCAGCTTACTGAAGCAAACCTGTACGTGCTGGTAGTTGAGCTATTCGGGACTGTTGTACTGCTGCTTGCTCCTCTTATCGTAACCATCATAGCCACTGCTGTCGTTTCCAAACTTATTCAGGACAACGGCAGGCTTGAGTTTCAGATGTCACGTATGAAAATAAGCTTCGGTAAACTGAATCCGTTGAATGGCTTTGGGCGCCTGTTCAACAAAGATGCTCTGGTTGAGATGCTGAAATCCCTGCTCAAGCTTGCGGTAGTCGGCTGGATCGCCTATGGTGTGGTGCGCGATGAAATGCAGAATATCATCTTTTTAGCTGAAGCTGACATTGAGACGATATTCAACTTTGTCGGACATATTGCGTTCAAAATAGTCACCCATACCTGTGGCATTATGATCGTTCTCGGCCTGATCGATATGCTGTATGTCAAGTGGCAGTATACCGAAAAACTCAAAATGACCAAGCAGGAGGTCAAGGACGAGCACAAGGAGTCTGATGGCAACCCGGAAGTAAAGGGTAAAATCAAGCAGCTGCAGTTTCAGATGGCTCGCCGCCGGATGACTAAAATCATCCCGCTTGCCGATGTCGTCATCACCAACCCGACGCACTTTGCCGTAGCGCTTAAATATGATCGCCAAAAAATGGTCGCGCCGATCGTTCTTGCCAAAGGAATGGATGTCATGGCGGAGGCGATCAAAAAAATCGCCCGTGAGCATAGTATAACTCTGGTAGAAAACCGCTTCCTGGCACGTGAACTGTATGATCAGGTCAAGGAAAACGAACCGATCCCGGAAACCCTCTATGCCGCAGTTGCCGAAGTTTTGGCGTATGTCTATAAATTGAAGGGGAAGGTATGACGTTCGTCTTATAGGTGGTGAAAACACATAATATGTTCAATTTTTGAAGTAAAATGCCGATAGAGAACGGGAAGATCCGGAGTTGTGATTTAAAAAACAAGTCAGCAGCAGCGGTCCTTTTGGCCGGTGTGGTCAATAGAAATAAATATAAATAGGAAGCATTCTATGAACCAGATACGCAGCTCCTTTTGCCTGGTCATTTTGACCGTCCTCCTGTTGAGCGCGATGCCCGCATCGGCAGCACCGCCGACATTGGTCATCGGCGCCCCGTCGACGCAATACACTAAAAACGGACCGGTTTCCTATACGGTTACCTACACGGATGCGACTTCCGTCGATCTGCAGCCAAGCGACATTACGCTGAATACTACCGGAGGGGCAACCGGCACCGTTTCCATCAGTGGTGGAACATCTTCTTCCCCGATTGTCTCCATAAGCGGTATCGGCGGCAATGGCACCATAGGGATATCAATTGCCGCCGGCACCGCCTTCAACGGGTTGGAACCTGCTCCTGCCGCCAGTACCACTTCTACATTCCTCGTTGATAACATTGATCCCACAATTAGTATCAGTGCCCCGACGGTCAGCAGTACCAAGACCGGTCCGGTGAGCTACACGGTGACCTATGGCGATGCCAATTACAATACCAGTACTCTGGCTCCTGCAAACGTAACGCTCAACAGTACCGGCACCGCTACCGGTACGGTATCAGTCACCGGCACCAGCGGCAACACCCGTAAGGTAACGATCAGTTCGATCAGCGGTGAAGGCACCCTGGGGATATCCATTGGTACAGGAACCGCCAGCGATCTTGCCGGCAATACCGCACCGGCTGCCGGCCCGAGTGGCACCTTCGACTGTGACAGCATTGCACCGACAGTTTCTATCAGTGCTCCATCGATTTTCAGCACCAAGAACGGCCCGATAACCTACACGGTAACCTTTGCTGACACCAATTTCCTGAACAGCGACCAGTTTACGGCGGCAAAAGTCGTACTTGTCAAGACCGGAACTGCCAACGGGAGTGTTGCCGTGTCTGCCGGCTCGGGCACCAGCCGCACCGTCACAATAAGCTCCGTAGCCGGAACCGGTACTCTGGCAATCTCCATCTTCAGCGGAAGCGCCAGGGACGTGATCGGAAACGTTGCTCCCGCCTCCATCATAAGCGCCGTTGTCATCGTTGACAACACCCCGCCGACAATCAGTGTCAGCGCCCCGTCTGCTACCAACAGCAGCGCCGGTCCGGTCACCTATACCGTTACCTACAGCGACACGAACTTTACCGCCAGCACCCTGGACGTTGGCGACATCATGCTTATCCCGACCGGCACGGCGACCGGAACCGTTTCCGTTGACGGCGGCAGCGGCGCCGTCCGTACGGTCACGATCGACTCGATCACCGGTGACGGCACTCTCAAAGTTGCCATTGCCCCCGGCACCGCCACTGACCTGCTGGGCAATCTGGCTCCCGCATCCGCAACAAGTGCGGCAATCACGGTGGATAATACGGCTCCGACGATCACTGTCGGTCTGCCGTCGCTTAGCAGCACCAAGAGCGGGCCAGTGTACTACAACATTACGTATGCCGATGCGAATTTTAACGCCAGCACCCTGTCTGCGTCTCACGTTACACTGACCAACACCGGCAGTGCGACCGGGACCGTTTCGGTTACCGGCACCGGCGCTTCCCGCAAAGTCACCATCAGCTCGATCACGGGAGAAGGCACGTTGGGGATCTCCATCGCTGCCGGCACCGCCACTGACAAGGCCGGCAACAGCGCACCGTCCGCCGGCCCGAGTACTACCTTCACTTGTGACAGCATCGTGCCGACGATCAGCGTCAGTCCGCCATCAGTCCCGAGTACCACGTCAGGCCCGGTGACCTACACGGTGACCTATGCCGATACCAATTTCAATACGAGCACACTGACTGCGGCAAATGTATCACTGGTGAAGACGGGCAATGCAACCGGGAACATTTCTGTAGACAGCGGCACCGGGGCCATCCGGACTGTTACGGTCAGCGGCATTTCCGGTTTGGGCACACTGGCAATTTCTATTGCCGCCAATACCGCGACAGACCTGACCGGAAACAAGGCGCCCGCCTCAGGAAACAGTGTCAGTTTTATCGTAGACAGCGCCGCACCGACCATCACTATCAGCGCCCCGTCGCCCACCCGCACGGCAACTGGGCCGATTACGTATACGGCAACCTACAGCGACACGAACTTTGCTTCCAGCAGCCTCTCCCTGGCGGATATCACGCTCAACAAGACCGGCTCGGCGAACGCAGCCGTTATTACAGTCGGCAGCGGCACCGGCTCCGTGCGTTCCGTCACGCTCAGCGGTATCACCGGTGACGGCACCCTGGGCATCTCCATCGGCGCCGGAACAGCCATCGACCTGTCCGGCAATACCGCCTTCGGCTCAATACCGAGCCCTACGGTTGCGGTGGATAACACGGCTCCGACGATCAGTATCAGCGTCCCGTCAGTCACCGAAACCAAGGCAGGGCCGGTGAGTTATAATATTACCTATGTTGATACGAATTTTAACACCAGCACCCTCTCGCCGTCGCAGATCACGCTGATCGCCACCGGCAGCGCGACCGGGACTGTTTCAGTCACCGGAACCGGCACCACCCGGACCGTCAAGATCAGCGCCATTACCGGCTTCGGCACCCTGGCAATTTCCATTGCCCCCGGCAGTGCCACCGATCTGGCCGGCAACAGCGCACCGGCCTCCGGCACAAGCGCCGCCGTCAACTGTGATAGCGTCAACCCGCTGATCAGTGTCAGTGCACCATCCAGTACCAGTACTTCAATCGTCCCGGTAACCTACACGGTGCTCTATACCGACAGCAACTTCGATAAAAGTACGCTGACAGCGGCTAATGTGACGCTGGTCAAGACCGGTACCGCGACCGGCGCCATTTCCGTCGACATCGGCTCCGGCACCACCCGTACCGTGACGGTCGGCTCTATTTCCGGCAACGGCACTCTGGCGATTTCCATTGCTGCCGGTACAGCGATAGACCTGGCCTTGAACACGGCTCCCGCTTCCGGTGTCAGCGCCAGCTTCATCGTTGACAATATCGCCCCGACGATAGCCATCGGCGCGCCATCGTCAATCCGGACCACCGCCGGACCAATAACCTATCCGGTGACCTATGCGGACTCGAACTTCATCTCCAGCAGCCTCGCCGTCGGGGATATCACGCTCAACAAGACCGGCACGGCAACCGGAACCGTTGCCGTCAGCGGAACCGGCGCCGCACGCAGCGTTACGATCAGCGCGATCAGTGGTGACGGCACTCTGGGCATTTCCATCGATCCCGGAACCGCCATCGATGTAACGGGTAACCTGGCGCCCGCTGCAGGGCCGAGTGCGACGTTCTCGGTGGATAACAGCGCTCCGACGATCAGCATCGGCGCACCATCGGTAAACGTGACAAAGACCGGGCCGGTGAGCTTTATCGTCTCCTATACCGATTCGAACCTGAACACCAGCACTTTGACCGCCGGAGACGTAACATTGATCAGGACCGGAACCGCTAACGGGACGGTGGTCGTTGCAGCAGGCACTGGCGCCACCCGCACCGTAACCATCTCTGCAATCAGCGGCGAGGGTACACTGCGCATCAGTATCGGCGCTGACACTGCCTCCGACCTGTTTGGCAACAAGGCTCCCGCCTCAGGAGTCAGTGCCGCCATCTCTGTTGACAGTATTGTTCCAACAGCTACCATCAGCGCCCCGTCGGTTGTCGGCACCAGGACCGGGCCGGTGACCTATACCATCACCTATGCCGATACCAACTTCAATGGCAGCACCCTGACGGCGGCAAACATCAAGCTTAACAAGACCGGCACCGCAACCGGCATTGTTACGGTAGACAGTGGCACCGGCTCTGTTCGCACCGTCACGATCAACTCCATTTCCGGCCTGGGCACGCTCGGTATTTCCGTCAGCGCAGCCGGAACCGCCGCTGACCTGGCGGGTAACGTCGCACCTGCGGCAGGTCCCAGCGCGACTTTCGCCGTTGACAGTATCGCGCCGACGGTGATCATCAGCCCCCCATCAGCCACCATTGCCGCCACTGGCCCGGTTACCTATACGGTGACCTACAATGATACGAGCTTTACGAACAGCACACTGGCGCCTGCCAACATTACGCTCAACCGTACCGGCAGCGCGACCGGAATTGTTTCCGTTGACAGCAGCACTGGTACCGTCCGCACTGTCACAATCAGCTCTATCAGCGGAGACGGCACTCTCGGGATCTCCATCGCCGCCGGCACCACCATCGACCTGGCCGGCAACAGCGCCCCTGCTGCCGGACCGGGTACACCCTTTCTTGTTGATAACATGCGCTCAGTTGCCGCAATAACGGTTCCGGCCAACAATGCCTTTGTCAGCGGTGGTGTCACGACGCTTTGGGGAACCGCCAGCGACGCCGGATCCTATGTCCAGCGGGTCGAACTCTCAATGGACAACGGCGCGTCATGGAGTACGGCCAGCGGCACCAATGCATGGAACTTCAACTGGACGCTGCCGATTGACGGAAGTTATCCGGTTTTGGCCCGCGCCGTGGATGCCGCCGGAAACGTTCAGAGCCCGGTAAGCGCCATAACCGTTAACGTCAGCAATACACCGCCGGATACCTTCATCACCTCGGGACCTTCCGACCCGAGCATTTTGACGGCAGGAACGTTCACCTTCATTTCCAGTAAACCGGGGGCCACTTTCGAGTGCAAGACTGATGCGGTGGCTTTCGTTGCCTGCCAGAGTCCGTACACCACCGCAACGTTGGGCGATGGCCGACACATCCTGACCGTGCGGGCAAAGGATGCTGCCGGAACCTATGACCCTTCTCCGGCTATTTACTCGTGGACCGTGAGCAGTTCTGCGACGCTGGCAGTACTTTCCGGCGTTCCCCTGTCGCCGTCAGCCGCTATTAACGCGGTGATCACTGTTGCGGGGCCCGGTATCATGTCATATCAGTTCCAGCTTGATTCCGGCGCCTGGTCGGTAGAAATCCCGGTTGCCACCCCGATCAGTTTTACCGGCCTGACCGATGGTCTGCACACATTGCGGGTCAGGGGGAGAGATGCTTCTCAGAATACGTTGCAGAGTATTCCCACGTCCGTAACCTGGGCCGTTGAGACGACACTGCCGACAACAACCATTGTACAAGCACCGGCCACGCTCTCAACCACTGCATCGAATATTATAACATTCCGCTCATCGAAGCAGGGTACTACCTTCCGGTGTCAGCTGGACGGGGGGAGCTTTGCCCCATGCGCATCGCCGTACGTCTATTCTGCCCTTTCGAGCGGCAACCATACCTTTGCCGTTATCGGTGCCGATCTGGCAGGCACGGGCGAACCTGCCCCCGCCAGCTATTCCTGGGTGATAGATACGGTGTCGGCAATAGCCGTGCTTGCCGATGTTCCGCCGGCTCTCACCAACAGCACCACCACCGCGATCCGGGTTTCCGGAGCCGGAATAGTTGCCTATAAGTACAAGCTGGATGCCGGAGCATACGGCGCAGATTTTGCACCTTCAGTTCTCATCTCCCTGAAAGGACTGACGAACGGCGCACACGTTCTCTCGGTGATGGGAAAAGATGCTGTGGGAATATACCAGTATTCCCCCACCAGCATTGTCTGGACGGTGGACACGGTCAAACCGACTACCACGATTCTTACTCCGCCGCCGGCAGTTTCCACTATTGCCACCGGGAACATAGCGTTCAGCAGCTCCAAGCCCGGCTCCACCTTTACCTGCGCGTTGGACACCGGCGCCGCCACCGCCTGCTCTTCTCCTTTCGGATTTCTTGCTATCGGCGGTGGCGCCCACAAAGTAATGATAACTGCCACCGATCCGGCGGGAAACATCCAGTCAAAGGCCACTGTCGCCAACTGGACTGTTGATGTGACCAGTATTGCGCCGACAATTGCCATCAGCGCCCCATCGGTTGTCAGCACCGGGAGCGGGCCGGTGAGCTACACGATCACCTATGCCGATGCCAACTTCAATGGCAGCACCCTGACGGCGGCAGATATTACGCTCAACAAGACCGGCACCGCAGCCGGGACGGTTGATGTTGACACGTTCAGCGGTACAGTTCGAACCGTCACGATCAACTCCATCTCCGGACTGGGTTCGCTGGGCATTTCCATTCGCGCCGGAACCGCCAGAGATCTGGAGGGTAACGTCGCCCCCGCAGCGGGTCCCAGTGCGACGTTCATCGTTGACGGTTCCGGACCAACCGTTGTCATCGGCGCTCCAACGGCCAGCATCAGCCCCCCGTCAGCAACCGTCACCGCTTTCGGTCCGGTTACCTATACGGTTACCTACAGCGATACCAACTTTAAAGAGAGTACTCTGACGTCTGCCGACATCACACTCAGCAGTAGCGGGACTGCGACCGGAATTGTTTCTGTTGACAGCAGCAGTGGCACCGTCCGTACGGTCACGATCAGCTCGATCAGCGGTGTCGGCACGCTCGGGATCTCCATCGCCGCCGGAACCGCCACCGACCTGACGGGAAACCTTGCCGGCGCAGTCGGCCCAAGTGCACCCTTTGTTGTTGACAATACGCGATCAATCGCCACCATAACCGTTCCAGCCACCAATGCCTTTGTCAGCGGTGGCGTTACCACCCTGAGGGGGACCGCCAGCGACACCGGATCCAATGTTCAGCGGGTGGAAATCTCAACGGACAACGGTGCATCATGGAACACTGCCAGCGGCACCAATGCATGGAGCTACATCTGGACGCTGCCGCTTGACGGGAGCTATCCGGTTCTGGCCCGCGCCGTGGACGCTGCCGGAAACGTTCAGACCCCGGTAAGCGCCATAACCGTTAATGTCAGCAGTACGCCGCCGGATACCTTCATCACCTCGGCTCCCTCCGACCCGAGCATCCGGACGGCAGGAACGTTTACCTTCGCTTCCAGCAAACCGGGGGTTACATTCGAGTGCAAGACCGATGCGGTGGTTTTTGTCTCCTGCCAGAGTCCGTACACTACCGCAACTTTTGGCGATGGCAGGCACACTCTCACGGTGCGGGCAAAGGACGCTTCCGGCACCTATGACCCTTCCCCGGCTATGTACACGTGGAGAGTAAGAAGTTCAGCCAGGATGGCGGCTCTTTCCGGTGTCCCTTCGTCGCCGTCAGCCATCAGAAACGCGCTGATCAATGTGACGGGTGCCGGTATCTTGTCATACCAGTTCCAGCTCGATTCCGGCAGCTGGTCAGTGGAAGCTTCGCTTACCACCCCCATCATTTTAAGCGGCTTGACCGATGGCCTGCACACAGTGCGGGTCAGGGGGAGAGACTCTGTTCTGAATACGTTGCAGAGTGTTCCCACGTCCGTAACCTGGACTGTTGATACAACACTGTCGACAACAACGATTGTACAGGCCCCGGCATCTCTCTCAACCTCAGCATCGAGTATATTTATCTTCCGTTCCTCGAAGCAGGGAACCACCTTCCAGTGTCAGCTGGACGGGGGGGGCTTTACCGCATGCGCATCACCGTACGTCTATTCTGCTCTTTCGAGCGGCAACCATACCTTTGCCGTTATCGGTACAGATCTGGCGGGTACGGTTGAACCGGCCCCCGCCAGCTATTCCTGGAAGATCGATACTGTGTCGACGATCGCCGAACTTGCAAATGTTCCACCGGCGCTCACCAACAGCACCACCACCGCGATCCGGGTTTCCGGAACCGGAATAGTTGCCTACCGGTACCAGTTGGATGCCGGAGCATATAGCGCAGATGTTGCCCCTTCAGCGCTCATCTCCCTGAAAGGACTGGCTAACGGTGCACACGTTCTCTCCGTGATAGGAAAAGATGCTGCAGGGTTATATCAGTCCTCACCGACGAGCATTGCATGGACGGTGGACACGGTACTGCCTGCTACTACCATCATTAGCCAGCCGCCGGCTGTTTCCGGTACTACTACCGGAAACATACTATTCAGCAGTTCCAAGCCCGGCTCCACCTTTACCTGCGAGTTGGACAGCGGCGCTGCTACCGCCTGTTCCTCTCCCTACGGGTTTGTGGCGCTCGGAACCGGCACCCACAAAGTGACGATAACTGCAACCGATCCGGCGGGAAACACCCAGTCAAAGGGCACTGTCGCCAGCTGGACGATTAATGTAACCACGGCGTCAGTTTCCTATTCACCGGTTGGAACATACAATTGGGGGACGGAGGCTGTCATCACGGCAACCTTCAGTAAAGCGATGGCAAGCGATCCTGTGCCCCAAATCATGCTGAATGGCGGCATCATTCTCGCTGCAACCGACATGCAGCGAATCGATGCCACTCATTATGAATATCGACATACTATCAATAGTGGCGGCGGTACCGTTTACGTTTCTCTGGGAAGCGGCACGGATACGTTGGGAAATGAGGTTGAAGCCACACCCGTTACCGGTGCGACCTTTACGGTGGAGAGGGGCAATCAAGCCATAACGTTTGAGCCGATACCTTCCCGGCAAATGGGTGATCCGCCGTTTGCCCTGACGGCAACAGTTTCTTCCGGCCTCCCGATCGTCTACAGCAGTTCGCGTCCGGATGTTGCCTCGATCAGTGGAAATATTGTTACCATCACCGGAATCGGTACCACGGTCATAACAGCAACCCAGGCAGACGATCCTTTGTATTCGCCAGTGTCAGCCTCTCGGAATTTTACCGTAAGCGTTGGAACCGCGCCGCCCAATCTGAGTGTATCCACGCTGGCAGATGGTACGGTAACCTACAACCCCATTCTGAACGTCGCCGGAACGGTCAGTAACAGCGACAGCGGAAACAGCGTCAAGGATGTCACTGTCAATGGACAGGTGGTCACCACTTCTACCGGAACCTTCTCTACCGTCGTCCTCCTGGCAGATGGAGCTAACAGTATTGCCACCATAGCAACCGACAATGCCGCCAATAGTGCAACAGATATCCGCACTATCACCCTTGATCGATCCGGTGCATCCTGCGTGACCATTTCCGCACCACCGGACAACAGCGTTACCGGACAAAACTTTGTTGTTATTACCGGCAGCGTAGCTGATGCAAATACTACCATTTCCGCCAAAGCCAACGGTGGTTCCCCCGCAACCGCGACGAGGAGCGGCACAGATTTTCTTGTTACTCTCAATCTGACAGCTGGCCTGAATGCCCTCGACATCACCGTTACCACTCAGGCAGGAATCATCTGCGGCGCCAAACGGAGCATAACGTCCGGCACAACCGGCCCAACTCTGGCTGTGAGCGATCCGGATCAGGATATCGCCACAACAGCGGGCAGCATTATCATCAGCGGTGCGGTAACAGATGCAGTCACCAATGCCACAATCAGCATAACTGCAAATGGCCAGACGTATGAGCCGGCTGTTGCCGCAAACGGCAGCTTCAGTCAGACCATCATTCTGCCGACAGATAAAATCTATGCCATTGTTGTTACCGCTGTTGATCAGGCAGGGAACGAAGCCACTGTACAGCGTAATATAATCAAATCGACGCCACTCGCTCAGCCGACTATCAGTGATGCCTTGAAAGTATTTCAGGTGGTTAACGGTATAATCTCTCTGACTGTTGCAGAACAGCTCCGCTATGACGTTGCGCCGCTGGATACCGGCGGCATGCCGAAAGGGAACGGAATAATCGATGCTGCAGATGTCATACTTATCATGCGTAGAAGCATTGGCATAGGGAGTTGGTGATGGCGACCGCAAAGGAAAAATCAAAAATGAAGAACATTCTGCTCTGTTTTACGATGACTCTGGTATTGTTCACTCTTGCTGCCTGTGGAGGGGGAGGGGGTGGCGGAGAAGGCTCCGGCGGTACAAATTTCCCAGCAGCGACAACTCTGAAAATAAACCTGACCGGAACGCTGCCGGCTTCAACTGCTATTTCCGGAGTAGATTTTACGTTAACCCTTCCGGAAAATGTTACCCCGGCCGTGAACAGTGACGGCTCGGTCTCAACCGGGGTCGTATCAAGCTCAGGGACATTTGCAGGCACCACATTCCCCCCGTTGGTATACTACACAGCTGCAACGGCCGGTGTTCCCGGTAAAATGAAAGTGACATTTTCCAGCTTGTTGCCCGCCGGCATATCCCAGGGGGGTGAAGTGGCATCGATCGTCTTGCAGCTGTCAAATGGTGTGATTCCGACAGTCGGCAGTTTTGGGTTGAGTGCCGTCAGTGTGTATGATGTAACCGTTATCGGCCCGATTAGTGGTATGGGTGCAATTGTTGCGAGTGTAACGTCGTAGTTTTAGATTGATTTAAAACACCTTTACTGTTAAAAAAAGCGGGCAAACCGTTACGTTTAGCTGAATACTTATATTGATGTATGTTTGGTCGTTGCCGTTATTCATATTCCCTTTCTCACAGGAGACACTCCATGAAGAAGACCTGTTGCACCCTGCTCTGTGCAGTGACCGTTGCTGCAACGCCGTTCGGCGTCATGGCGGCAGACGTCACTGTTGACTCCAGTACCCTGCTCAGCTTCGGCAAGCGCGACA